>NZ_JBITJF010000003.1:0-151491 GCF_044459705.1 Nonomuraea sp. NPDC050227
AACCAGTCGAACGACTCGGTCTGCAGAGCGAGAAGATCAGGAACTTCGAGGGGCTCCTGGATGCGCGCGAAAGAGACGCGACGGGGACCAGCGGGCACGGCGGAGGCGTTGAGCGAGGCTGCCAACAGTTGTCCTTCCGGAGGGCACGGACGGAATCGAACTGCGCGCACGCCAAACGCCCGGACCGAAATCCGGGGCGTCGAAGGGCGGCGCGAGGCAGCAGCATAACTCAACTGAGAAACGAATGTCCACACTTACTATAAGTGTCAACCTCGGTGCCGCCTTCAGCTTTTCACAACAGGGCGCGCTCGTCAACTCCAAACGCCCGTCGCCGCCCTGCCGGCCCCGAAGGTCGTGCCGGGCCCGCGCGGTGGCGCGGGCCCGGGTCCGGGCGGTCAGCGTTCGCTGGAGGCCGCGCGGTAGTGCAGGTCCTGCACGTACGGCGTCGCGGTGATCGGGTACGGCGAGACCACCTTGGCCGCCGTCGCCGACCCCCTGGTGACGGTCGCCGACGCGGCCCCCGCCTTCAGCGGGAACGTCCTGGCCGACACGCCGGCGGGCGCGTCGTAGCTCTGCGTCGCGCCGCCGACGGTCACCGACACCTTGGCCGCCGCCGTCAGCATGGTGAGCACCTCGACGGTGTCACGCGCGGCCGTGCTGCCGCCGCGCAGCTTCATGAGCTTGGTCTGCGCGAAGGACGGCTGGGCCGCGACCGGCTGGACCCGGTGGGTCAGGTACGCCGCGTCGTTCGTGATCTTCGGGCAGCCGAGCTTGTGGCAGGTCAGGTAGTAGGCGTTGATGTCCAGGTACGTCCAGCCGGCGTTCCTGGACGGCGCGAACTGGGTGTTCTCGGAGTAGTCGTTCCAGGTGGTGAGCTGGACCCAGTCGGCCTTGCCGTCGATGGCGCCCTTCCACGTCGCCCGCAGGTTCTCGGTGTTGCCCGCCTCGTCGAAGACGCCCTGGTTGGGGCGTTCGTCCTGGATCGACACCGGCTGCATCCAGATCTTGCCCATGCCGTGCGCGCGGTCGATGTTGCCGCCCAGGGCGGCGTTGGCGGCGGGGTTGCGGTTGCCCCAGTTGGAGAAGCCGTAGCTGATCGAGGCGAAGGCGTCCCGGTACTTGTTGAAGTCGAGGAAGCAGGGCACCAGCGCCACCTTGACGCCGTGCTCGGTCTCCATCGTCTTCATCCAGGCCGCCCACCAGGCGGCGGTGCGCCCCTCGGCCTTGAACGGCGCCACCACCAGACGGTCGTCGGCGAGCCGGTAGACCGACGTCGAGGCGGCCAGCTTCGCCATCGCGGCGGCGAACGCGGCGCTGTCCACCGAGGCCAGGCCGTTCGTGTCCGGCATCAGCACGATCTTGAACCCGGGGTCCACGGCCTCGGCGGCCTTGATCAGGTTCTGCACCCGCGTCCAGTGGGCGCTGGTGATCGACAGGATGTCGACGGTGAAACCGTCCAGGCCGGCCGCGATGGCCTGCCTGACCTCGGTCTTGAAGTCGGCCAGCGCGTAGTCGCCGCTGATCGGGTCGCGTCCGACCGGCCGGTCGCGCAGCAGGCCGCCGTAGGCGGCGTGCTTGCCGCTCTCGCCGTCCGGCTTGAGGTAGTTCCTGGCGTAGTAGTCGCCGGCCGGGGCCTGGTTGTCCAGCGACACCGGGTACGGCGTGAAGTAGTGCGCGAACACCTTCTTGGCCGACCCGCGCAGGGCCGCCTTCCCCGGCAGCACGAACGGCAGCGGCCCGTCGGTCTGGCCGCCGCCCTCGGTGTAGGTGACCGTGAGCTTCGGGCCGCGGTTCCCGGTCTCGCGCGAGGACATCAGCACGGTGGCGGCGTCGTCGTCGCCGGTGAGGGCGAAGGCGTACGTGCCGTCGCCCTCGACGGCGGCGGACACGTCCAGCTTGACCGTCGTCCCGGCGGTGAAACCGGTGTGCGAGGCGACGGGCGCGGCCCCGAGCTCGGGGCGGGTGTTCCAGGTCGTGGCCGCCTCGGTCCAGGAACCCGTCACGGGACGGACCGACACGGTGGTGTCCGTCGTCCTGGCCGGGACGACGTCCAGGGTGACCTTGACGTCCTCGGCGTCCGCCGGGATCCCGGTGACTTTGAAGCGGGTCAGGCCGACCCGCCGGCCCGCGGCGGCGCTGCCGCACGCGGCTCCGCAGACGCTCATCCAGGTCGCGGTCCCGAAGCTCTTGGCCGGCTCGGCCTGGCTGATGAACACGTCGTCCGTGGCGGCGAACGTCACGGTGAGGGGTGCGGCGAGGGGTGCGGTGAGGGGTGCGGTGAGGGGTGCGACGGCGGACGCCTGCGCGGGCGCCGCCGCGCCGGCGGGCGCGGCCGCACCCGCCAGCGCGGTGAGCATCGCCACCGCGACCGGCAGGGCCCGATATCGGTTGAGCATGGAACTCCCTTGGCTTTCGGTACGCCTCCGCAGCAGCGGAGCCGCGTTGCATCGCCAACGATGGAGCAAGATCGAGTCCCCGGCCAGGACTTCCGGATAAATCCCCCATTTGGAACGATGCTATTTTCGGCCCCTCGATACGTCATTGCGGTCAGACGGCCAGTCTCCGGACGGTCCCCTGGTCGGGCATGGCGCGCAAGCCGCGACTCGGGCAAGATGGACCAGCCCTTTTCTGTCTCCGCTTGGCCTGCGCGCACGACCGGGTCGATGTCATCATGGGCACACGGTGTGTGATTTCGGGTAGGAGGGATCGATGTCCGAGCCTTCCCCCGGCGCTGCCGCAAGCTGGCCGATCAGCCGGGACCTCGCGGCGCTGCGGGAGCTCGTCCGCCGTCACGCGCTCCAGGCCGGGCTCGCCTCCCAGCGCGGTGACGACCTCGCGCTCGCCGCCAACGAGGCGGTCACCAACGTCCTCGACCACGCGGGCGGGGCCGGCTGGGTGCACATCTGGGCCGACGACGACTTCCTCACCGTCGACGTCGGCGACCACGCGGGCCGCCTAGGGCCCGACGCCTGCCCCGACGCCCGTCCCCAGATCGGGCCGGGCGGTTACGGCCTGTGGGTGATGCGCCGCCTGTGCGACGAGTTCGTCATCACCCAGACCGGCGCCTCCTCCCAGGTCCGCCTCCGCATGGCCCGCGTCCGCCCCACCGGCCCCTGACCCGACAGCGGGCCGGACGGGCGACCGGCCGCCCCGGTCAGGCGCTCTCGCCCACGCTGCGCCGGTGCCATTCGGCCAGCTCGACCAGCAGCCCGTCGGCCGCGCCGCCGAACATCGCGGCCAGTTCCTCCGCGTCGTCGACCACCACCACGTGGTCCAGCAGGTCCGCGCGCAGCCGGGCCGCCCTCGGGTCGCCGGCGCCGTCCGGGTCGAAGGCGGTGGCGGCCAGGAACAGGCCGCCGACGCCGGCCAGCGCCGCGGTCTGGCGGGCCTGCGTGCCGAGCACCGTCGCCGCGTCGGCCGGCACGGCGGGCAGCGCCGGCCGCCCGTCGCGCAGCAGCAACGTCAGCGGACGGGCGGGCACCTGCTCCCCCGCCTCGCCCGCCGGCACGTGGGCGCTCCCGTCGGCGTGCCGCGCCGCGTGCCGGGGACGCCCCCAGGGCAGGCCGTCGGCCTCGTCCTGCGCACTCGCGCGCGTGAACAGGCCGCCGTCGGCGTCGACGACGAGGTCCCCAGGCTGCCACTGCTCGCCATCAAGCGGAATGTGCGCATTCGTCATGCCTGAACGCTACGCCCTGGTTGCGACAAATCTTCGTGGCGTGCGGAGGCGCGAGCTGGGCATCTGTCAGGACATGGCGCAGGCGCAGGATTGGGGCAGGCCGCGGGTGGCGGTGTCGAGCTGTCTGCTCGGCGAGCCGGTACGGCACAACGGCGGGCACAGCCGGGCCCGTTTCCTGACGCAGGAGCTGGCGCCGTTCGTGGACTGGGTGCCGATCTGCCCCGAGATGGAGATCGGCCTCGGCGCGCCCCGCGAGACGCTGCGCCTGGAGCGTTCGCCCGCCGGCCCGCGCCTGATGACCCGGCAGAGCCGCCGCGACCTCACCTCCGCGATGGACGAGCTGGCCGCCGAACGTTCCCCGGCCCTGGCGGCCGACGGTTACGTGTTCAAGGCCAAGAGCCCGAGCTGCGGCATCCACGGCATCCCGCTGTACGCCGGTGACCACGCGGTGACCCGCGACAACCGGGGCCTGTTCGCCGACGCGGTGATCGAGGGCCACCCGCTGCTGCCCGTCGAGGACGAGGGGCGGCTCAACGACGCCGTCCTGCGGGAGGCGTTCGTCGAGCGCATCTTCGCCCACGCGCGGCTGCGCGAGCTGCTGGAGGGCGACTGGCGGCCGCGCGACCTGGTCGCCTTCCAGGCCAGGCACAAGATGCAGCTGCTGGCCCACTCCACCGAGGGCTACCGCGAGACCGGCCGCCTGGTCGCCGCCGCAGGCGTCCGGCCGCGCGAGGAGCTGGCCGAGGAGTACGGCACGGCGTTCCGGCGGGCGATGGCGGTCAAGGCGTCGATCGGGCGCAACGTCAACGTGCTGCAGCACTGCCTCGGCATGCTCGGCGACGAGCTCGACCCGGTGCGCCGCGCCGACCTGGTCGAGGTCATCGGCTCGTACGCGGCGCACCGGGTGGCGCTGAGCGTGCCGCTGACGTTGCTGCGCCACCACGCCCGCGGCGAGGCGGCCACCTACGTCCAGGACCAGACGTACTTCTCCCCCTACCCGGAGGAGCTGGGCCTGCGCAACCACGTGGTGTGACCCCGCCGCGCCGGGCGAGCCGGCGCGGCGGGGGACGCGCCTACGTGGGGCTGGGCTCGGTCGGCAGCGGGCCGTCCGGCTCGGGAGCGGCGGACGCGCGCGGCGGCACATGGTGCACCCGCGCCGAGCCGATCTCGAAGTACAGCCCCACCAGCGTCAGCTGCCCGGCCCTGACCTGCTCGTCGACCTTGCGGTAGGTCCGCAGGTTCTCCAGCTGCTGCTGGATGTTGAGCCGGCACAGCGCGTCGAGGGCGGCGTCCTCGGCGGAGGCGTCGTGGCCGCCCTCGCCGAGCCGGTCGAGGCTGGGATGGCCGTGCCGGAGCCAGCGGCTCAGCTGCGGCAGGCCCTCGGTGGTCGCCGGGCCCTTCAGCAGCGCCGCCATCGCGCCGCAGCCGGAGTGGCCGCAGACGGTGATGGTGTGCACGCTCAGCACGCCGGTGGCGTACTCGATGGCGGCGGCCACCGAGTCGTCGTGCGGCTCGGAGCCGGCGCACGGCACGAGGTTGCCGATGTTGCGGACCGTGAACAGGTCGCCGGGCCCGCTGGAGGTGATCAGGCTGGGCACGACCCGCGAGTCGGCGCAGGTGATGAACAGGTGCGAGGGGCGCTGCTGGGTGGCGAGCTGGGTGAAGATGGGCCGCAGCAGCGGGGCCGTGCGCTTGTGGAACTCGTCCGCGCCCTGGGCCAGGCGGCACTCGATCGCCGCCGTGGCCGACAGCGGACGGCCGCGGTGGGTCCACGGCAGCCACCAGCGGCCGGGCGCCTTGGGCGGGCTCTTGGCCGGGAACATGCGTCCGCCGCTGGCCGCCATCGTGTACCACTCGTCGTGCAGCTCGTCGATCGTGACGGTGCCGCCCAGGCGCTCGTGGTCCAGCCGCCAGGAGTGGATCGCGTCGAAGGCGGCGTTGTCCATGAAGTCGATGTTCAGGTCGAGGTCGACGGCGACGCCTGGCGGGATGGCGCGCAGCTCCTGGGTCAGCCGGGGCACGCCCAGGAAGGTGAGCGAGCCGGAGACCGTCGCGTGCATGGCCCCGCCGGGTTCCTGCCGCTTGTCCACGGTCACCCGGGTCAGCCGCCGCAGCGCCAGCAGCGCGGCCAGCGCCAGCCCGGCCAGGACGCCCTCGGCCAGCCCGACCAGGATCACGCCGGACATGGTCATGACGTAGACGGGCACCTCGTTGTGGCCGTGGACCTTCCTGAGGTGACCGAGGCTGATGGTCTTGATGCCGATGAAGACCAGCAGCGCGGCCAGCGCCTCCATCGGGATCAGCTTGATCGTCCAGCCCAGGCAGAGGGCGAACAGCAGCACCCAGACGCCGTGCAGGATCGCCGACCAGCGGGTGCGGGCGCCCGCCTGGATGTTGGTGGTGCTGCGCACGATCACGCCGGCGACCGGGAGCCCGCCGAGCACGCCGCTCACCATGTTGGCCACGCCCTGGCCGGTCAGCTCGCGGTCGAGGTCGGAGCGCGGGCCGGTGTGCATGCTGTCGGTGGCCACGCAGCACAGCAGCGACTCCGCCCCGGCCACCAGCGCCACCAGCAGCACGCCCATGGCGATGTGCTGCCAGTCGCCGGCCGGCAGCACCGGCGGCGCCCACGCGGTGATCGCGCCGGACAGGTCGATGCGGGTGACGTTCCAGCCGAACACCGCGGCGGTGACGGCGGCGGCGAGCAGCGCGGCCAGCGGCGCGGGGATCATCCGGACGTGCTTGGGCATCCGGCTCCAGGCCAGCAGGACCGTGATGGTGAGGATGCCGACCATGACCTTGTGGCCGTGCAGGTCCATGATCTGGCTGGGCAGCTCGGCCAGGTTGGCCCACGGCGACTGCTCGGGGCTGCCGCCGAGGACGACGTGCAGCTGGGCGAGCGCGATGATGATGCCGACGCCGGCCAGCATGCCGTGGACGACCGCGGGCGAGACCGCGAGCGCGGCCCGCGCCGCCTTGAACGCGCCGAGCAGCACCTGCAGGCCGCCGGCCATGATCGTGATCAGGCAGGTGGCGCGCCAGCCGTAGGTCTGCACGAGACCGGCGATCACCACCGTCAGGCTTGCGGTCGGGCCGCTGACCTGCACCACCGAGCCGCCCAGGCGGCCGGCGACGATGCCGCCGACCGCGGCGGCGACGAGCCCGGCGGCCAGCGGCGCGCCCGCGGCCAGGGCGACGCCGAGTGAGAGTGGCACCGCGACGAGGAACACCACCAGCGATGCCGGCACATCGTGTCTGAGAGTACGCATGATGCTACTCTCCGTAGTTATATTCATGCGGCACACCTTAGTGCCAGATCAACCCCACGTCGGACGACGGTAAAACGCGCCGGACATGTCCCTGCTGTCCGGCGCGCCGCCCTGCCGCTCCGCCCTACCGCGCGGCGTCCTCGCAACTCACCGTGACCAGGGCGAAGAACACGTGGGTGCGGGCGTCCTGGGAGACCACCGACTCGAACACCTCGCAGTCCGTGAACCCGTGGCTCAGCGCGTCGCGGCGGGCGTCGGACTCGGCGCCGGCGAGCGCGACGTTCTCGGCGAGGTCACGGCCGAAGCCGTCGAACAGCGTGCCCGTGGCGGCGGTGGCGGGCGTGGCGGCGCCCGCCAGGACGGCGGCCCCGGAACCGGCCAGGACCGCCGCGCACAGCACCGCCGGCAGCTTTCTTCTCAGGTACGTCATGATCTCCCCCTGGGTCGGGACGGGTGGGCCTGCACCCGTTGGGGCGTTCCAGGCCGTTCCATCCCGCGCCGTGGCTAGGAGGAGGCGCTGGGGATCTTCAGGGGGTCACGCGGGGCCTCGGCCTTGGCCTTGGCCATCTCCTCGCCCAGCTCCTGCAGCCGGTTGCGCCCCATGGACTCGCGCACCTGCGGGAACCACTCCTTCTCCTCCTCCTCGACGTGGTGGCGGACGTTCTCCATGAGCACCGTCATCTTGGCGTCGTAGCGCTCGTCGGCCGGGTCGAGGTCCTTCAGCTCCGACAACATCCACACGACGACGTGGTGCTCCTCGACGCTCTCCAGGATGTGGTCGGTGGTGTCGGGGGTGCCCGAGCGGGCGGCCGGGTAGAAGATCTTCTCCTCGATGTAGGTGTGCGCGGTCAGCTCCTCGATGACCTGCGCGACGATCTTCTGCTTGGTCTTGTGGGCGTCCTGGCCCGCCTTCTCGAACTCCTTGAACAGCTTCTCCACGGTCTTGTGGTCCTCTTTGAGCAGCACGATCGCGTCCATGGACGGCCTCCCTGGGGTCGGGACGCCCGGCGGGACGAGGGATGCCGGGCGTCGGGTCCGCCCCAGGTACCCCGAGGTCAGGCGCTCACACCCGGCGCGTTCAGTGACGTTCCTGACGGGGCAGCACCACGTGGTTGACGATCACCTGGACGGCGGCGGCGACCGGGATGGCCAGCAGGGCGCCCACCACGCCGAGCAGGGCGCCGCCGATGAGGGCGGCCACGATCGTGGCGGCGGCCGGCACGTCCACGGACGACTTCATCACCTTGGGCGCGATCAGGTAGTTCTCGATCTGCTGGTAGACGACGAAGAAGATCAGGGTGGCGATGGCCACCGGGAGCGAGGCGAACAGCGCGACCAGCGTGGCGATGCCCGCGCCGATGAACGCGCCGATGAGCGGGATGAGGTCGGTGAGGGCCACGATGATCGCCAGGGCCAGCGCGTACGGCACGCCCGCGATCGACAGGAAGACGAACGTGGTCACGCCCGCGATCAGCGAGATGATCAGGTTGCCGGCCACGTAGCCGCCGACCCGGTTGAGAATCTCGTCGCCGAGCAGCCGGGCCCGGTCCCTGCGGCTCCTCGGGATCAGCCGGTAGCCGGTGCGCGTGATGGAGCGCAGCGCGCCCAGGAAGTACAGGGTGAGGATGAGCACGGTCAGCGTGGAGAACACGGCGCTGACCACGATCGAGGCGATGCCGAGCAGCCCGCCGAACACCTGCCGGCCGAGGTCGCCGCTGGTCAGGTACGTCTGCAGGCGTTCCAGGAGCTGGTAGCGCTGGTCCAGGTCGCGGATCTGCGGGTTGTTCTGCAACTGCTGGATGTAGGTGGGCAGCTGCTCGGCGAACTGTCCCGCCTGCTCCGACAGCGCCGGGATGATCGCCATGGCGAACCCGGCGAACAGCACGATCACCGCCGTGAACACCGCGGTGATCGCCGCCCAGCGCGGCAGGCCGTGCTCCTCCAGCCATCGCACGGCGGGATCCAGGCCGACGGCCAGGAACAACGACACGATGATCAGCAGGAGCATCGAGGCGCTGGCGGTGAGCGCCTGGACCAGCAGCCAGGCGGTCAGCACGCCGAGCGCGGCGGTGAACCCGAAGACGAAGGGCGTGCTGCCGAACGGGCGTCCGGGCCTGCCGAAGGGCAGCCCCGTCGTCTCCGGGCGGGGGCCGGAGGCGTGGCCGTCGCGGGCGGCCGCGGACGCCGCGCCGGGTTCGCCCGGCGGGGCGGCGGAAGTGAACTGATCACCAGACATGGGGGCTCCTGAACCTGAGAAACCCCCTTCTCTGCCCGGCCGCGGCGAGGTCTATCGTCGCCGCCGCCCCTCGTGTCCCGGACGCGGCCGCCGGGCTGCGCGCGCCCGGCGATCAGGGCGCTGACCTGCGCCGTTTCGCCGTACCTGGCAGGGGGTAGGCCGCACATCCCGGGGGCGGCGGGCTCACCGGCCGGCCGGTGCCCCCGTCGCGGGGGCCGGGCAGGACACGAGCCAAGGAAGAACGGCATGGGGGAACCGCAGCAGGTGCAGGTCGAGATCCTCGACCAGGTCGCCATCGAGGACCTGATCGGGAAGGTGGAGGACGTCGCCAGGCAGCCGGGCGCGGCCGACCGGGTGGCCCGGTGGCGGGCCGAGCACGGCGCCGAGCACGCCACGCCGCAGGCCCGCTCGTTCGTCGTCGTGGGCCCGACGTTGATGTTCCTGCACCCGTGCCCCGACGGCGTCGTCCTGCCGTTCGCCGCGTACCCGGACGGGACGGTGAAGGTCTACACCGATCCCGAGCACGCCGGTCTGAGCTTCTACCGCGACTCCGGCGGGTAGGCGGGTCCGGCATGGGGGCCGGTCAAGGGGGTACATCGTGGTTGCGGTCAACCCCCCGCAGGCGGCGCTCGTGCGAGCGGGCCCGCGCTGTGGCCTCGTCACCGGCCTCACACCACACGAAGGCACGAACATGAGGACATCACCACGGGGCCCGCGCGCGATGCTGCTGCCCTTCCTGTCGGCCCTGTGCGTGCTGGCGCTGCTGCCGGCCTGCAACCCGGGGCAGCGGGAGTCGCCCCTTCCGCAGGGCACGGCCCGGGAGGGGCTGGTCGACGGGCAGGTGGGGGCGATGCGGCTGTTGCACGTCCACATCCTGGCCCCGTCCGTGGAACAGCAGAAGCCGGGCGACGACCTCGGCCTCTACCTGACGCTGGTCAACGAGAGCGACCAGCCCCAGAAGCTCGACGGCGTCAGCACCGTGCACGCCAGGAAGGTCGTCTACCGGGCGGGGCCGGGTGCGGCGCAGGAGGAGGTCAACGTGACCGTCCCGGCCCGCTCGACCGTCTCGCTGCAGGAGGGGCAGAGCCGTCCGCACCTGGAGATCCTCGACATCGACCGCCCGCTCGGGGCCACGCCGATCGACGTCACCTTCCGCCTGACCACCGGCACGACCACCCTGCGCATCCCGGTGCTGCCGCTGGAGCGGGGCGCCGGCACCCCCGTCCCGGGCCACAGCTGAGGCCACCGGAAGCGCGGACGGACGGCGGTCAGGAATCGAGAAGCGTCGTCCGGACCGGCGGAACTAGCGTGAC
The DNA here is from genome assembly GCF_044459705.1 of Nonomuraea sp. NPDC050227. Taxonomy (NCBI): domain Bacteria; kingdom Bacillati; phylum Actinomycetota; class Actinomycetes; order Streptosporangiales; family Streptosporangiaceae; genus Nonomuraea; species Nonomuraea sp. NPDC050227. Next base: position 10,495 of record NZ_JBITJF010000003.1, read on the forward strand.
CGGCATGGACATCACCATCCACTCCAGCTACCTCCCCCACGACGACCCGGACGCCTCCCTCGCCTTCTACCGCGACGCCCTCGGCTTCGAGGTGCGCGGCGACGTCGGCTACGACGGGAAACGCTGGATCACGGTCGGCCCCGCGGGCCAGCCCGGCACGTCGATCGTGCTCCAGCCGCCGGTCCCCGACGGCTGCGGCATCACCGAGGACGAGCGCCGCACCATCGTCGAGATGATGGCCAAGGGCACCTTCGCCGGCATCAACCTGTCGACCGACGACCTCGACGCCGTCTTCGACCGGCTGGCGGCGAACGGCGCGGAGATCGTCCAGGAGCCGGCCGAGCAGCCGTACGGGGTGCGCGACTGCGCCGTGCGGGACCCGGCGGGCAACCTGATCCGCATCAACCAGCGACCCTGAGCCGGGCAAGGTCAGGAGCGGGCCGGGTCGAGGAACCGGCGCGCGCCGCGCAGCCTGGTGCGCAGCAGCCGCTGGGTGGCGGCGCAGTCGAGGCGCACGTCGAGCGGGCCGGGCACGCCCGAGTCCGCGCGCCGGCCCGCCGGGAGCCGGGCCGGGTCGAGCCCGTCGCGGCGGGCGACGAGCAGGCCCAGCTCGTACCGGCTCACCGCGTCGGCCCCGGCGACGTGGCGGACGCCGGGCGGCCCTTCGGCGGCCAGCTCCAGCAGGGCCGCGGCGAGGTCGGCGACGTGCACCGGGCATCGCACGTCGTCGGTGAACAGCACGCCCTGCCTCGTGCCGGTGGCCAGGGCGTGCACCAGCGCCTCGTGCGACGAGCCGCCGTCGCCGATGATCAGCGACGTCCTGGCGATCACCGCGTCCGGCGCGACCGCGGCCACGACGGTCTCGGCGGCCGCCTTGGCCGCGCCGTACGGGGTGATCGGGTCGGGGAGGCACGTCTCGTCGTAACGGACCGCCGCGCCGGAGAAGACCGTGTCGCTGGAGACGTGCACCAGGCGGCTGCCCGCCGCGGCGGCGGCCAGGGCGACGTTCGCGGCGCCGGTGGCCGTGGTCGCCCAGTCGTGCTGCCGGAAGGCGGCGTTGACCACCGCCGCTGGCCGGACCGCGGCGACCAGCGCCTCGACCTCGGCGCGCCGGCGCACGTCGAGCGGCGCCCAGGTGACGCCGGCCGCCTCCCCCGGGCGGGTGTGGCAGGTCGCGGTCACCTCGTGCCCGGCCGCCACGCCCTGCCGGACGAGCTCGGCGCCCAGGAAGCCGCTGCCGCCGACCACGAGCAGCCTCATGCGGACGTGCCGCCGACGTAGGCCGCCAGGTGCTGGCCGGTCAGGGTGGAGCGGGCGGCGACGAGGTCGGCGGGGGTGCCCTCGAAGACGACCCGGCCGCCGTCGTGACCGGCTCCGGGGCCGAGGTCGACGATCCAGTCGGCGTGTGCCATGACCGCCTGGTGGTGCTCGATGACGATCACCGACTTGCCGCCGTCGACCAGTCGGTCCAGCAGGCCGAGCAGCTGCTCGACGTCGGCGAGGTGCAGGCCGGTGGTGGGCTCGTCGAGCACGTAGACGTCGCCGCTCTTCTCGGCCATCTGGGTGGCCAGCTTGAGCCGCTGCCGCTCGCCGCCGGACAGCGTGGTGAGCGGCTGGCCGAGGCTGAGGTAGCCGAGCCCGACGTCGGCGAGCCGGCCGAGGATGGCGTGCGCGGCCGGGGTGCGCGCCTCGCCCGCGCCGAAGAACTCCTCGGCCTCGGTCACCGGCATCGCCAGCACCTCGCTGATGTTCCGGCCGCCCAGGCGGTACTCCAGCACCTCGGCCTGGAAGCGCCTGCCCTCGCACTCGTCGCAGACGGTGGCGACGCCGGCCATCACGCCCAGGTCGGTGTAGAGGACGCCGGCGCCGTTGCAGTTGGGGCAGGCGCCCTCGGAGTTGGCGCTGAACAGGGCCGGCTTGACGCCGTTGGCCTTGGCGAACGCCTTGCGGATGGGGTCGAGCAGGCCGGTGTAGGTCGCCGGGTTGCTCCGCCGCGAGCCGCGGATCGGGCTCTGGTCGATCGACACCACGCCCGCGCCGGCCGGTATGGACCCGTGCACCAGCGAGCTCTTGCCGGAGCCGGCCACGCCGGTGACGACGACCAGCACCCCGAGCGGGATGTCGACGTCCACGTCACGAAGATTGTGCTTGTTCGCCCCGCGGATCTCCAGGGCGCCGGTGGGCTTGCGCACGTCGTCCTTCAGGCGGGCCCGGTCGTCGAGGTGGCGGCCGGTGACGGTGCCGCTGGCCCGCAGCCCCTCGACGGTGCCCTCGAAGCAGACCGTGCCGCCCTCCGTGCCGGCGCCGGGGCCGAGATCCACGACGTGGTCGGCGATGGCGATGGCCTCCGGCTTGTGCTCGACGACGAGCACGGTGTTGCCCTTGTCGCGCAGCCTGACCAGCAGGCCGTTCATCCGCTGGATGTCGTGGGGGTGCAGGCCGATGGTGGGCTCGTCGAAGACGTAGGTGGTGTCGGTGAGGGAGGAGCCGAGGTGGCGGATCATCTTGACGCGCTGCGCCTCGCCGCCCGACAGCGTGCCGGCCGGCCGGTCGAGCGACAGGTAGCCCAGCCCGATCTCGACGAAGGAGTCGAGCGTACGGCCCAGCGTGGTCAGCAGCGGGGCCACGGACGGCTGGTCGAGGGCGCGGATCCACTCGGCCAGGTCGGTGATCTGCATCCGGCACGCGTCGGCGATGCTGACGCCGTCGATCTTCGAGGACCGGGCCTCCGGGCTGAGCCGGGTGCCGTCGCACTCGGGGCAGGTGGTGAAGGTGACCGCCCGCTCGACGAAGGCGCGGATGTGCGGCTGCATGCCCTCCTTGTCCTTCGACAGGAAGGTCTTCTGGATCTTCGGGATCAGGCCCTCGTAGGTGAGGTTGACGCCCTCGACCTTGACCTTGGTCGGCTCCCGGTGGAGGAAGTCCCGCATCTCCTGCTCGGTGAAGTCGCGGATCGGCTTGTGGGGGTCGAGCAGCCCCGACTCGGCGTAGACGCGCACGGTCCAGAAGCTGTCGGACTTCCAGCCGGGGATGGTGAAGGCGCCGTCGGCCAGCGACTTGGAGTCGTCGTAGAGCTGGGTGAGGTCGATGTCGGAGACCGTGCCGCGGCCCTCGCACTTGGGGCACATGCCGCCCAGGCGGGTGAAGCTCTGCCGGACCGTCTTGCTGGAGCCGCGCTCGACGGTGATCGCGCCGCTGGCGCGGACCGAGGGCACGTTGAAGGAGTAGGCGTTGGGCGAGCCGATGTGCGGCCGGCCGAGCCGGCTGAACAGGATGCGCAGCATGGCGTTGGCGTCGGTGGCGGTGCCGACGGTGGAGCGGGGGTCGGCGCCCATCCGCTGCTGGTCGACGATGATCGCGGTGGTCAGCCCCTCCAGGACGTCGACCTCGGGCCGCGCCAGCGTCGGCATGAACCCCTGGACGAACGTGCTGTAGGTCTCGTTGATCAGCCGCTGCGACTCGGCGGCGATGGTGGCGAACACCAGCGAGCTCTTGCCCGACCCGGACACGCCGGTGAACACCGTCAGCCGGCGCTTGGGGAGCTCGACGCTGATGTCCTTGAGGTTGTTCTCGCGCGCGCCGTGGACGCGGATCAGATCGTGGCTGTCGGCGATCTGCCGCTCGGGCGGCGTGTGCGTGCTCATCGTCTCTCCATCTCTCGCGCGGGCCCCCGTAGGCGTCGCCGGGCCGAATCCGGCCGGCCACGCGGGTACGGCCTCACGTTAATGCCGGTCGCGGGGTGGATGCTTCTCCGATCCTGACCGGGTGGGCGCCAGCCCCCGCGCCAGCACGTCGAACGCCAGGTCGAGCGCCGCGACGTGGTCGGGAAGCACGTCGGCGGCCCGTTCCCCGGCCAGTTGGCGGGCCGCGGTGGCCAGGAAGGCCGAGCGGAAGGCGCCGACGAGCAGCGCCGCGGTCAACCGGCCGGGCAGCCCCTCGCCGGACTCGTCGATCAGGGCCGCGAGCACGGCCTCCAGCTCGTCGGCGATCTCCCTGGCGCGCGCCCGCAGCGCCGCGGAGCCGGCCACCACCCGGAAGAAGTGCACGAACCGGTCGTCGACCCCGCCGAGCGGGTGGCCCTCGCGCGCGTGCCGGACGAGCATGTCCCGCAGCGCGGACAGCACCGGCTCGCCCGCCCGGCGGCCCCGGACGGTGCCGGTGACCAGGTCGACCAGCTCGGGGACGCGGTCGAAGAAGATGTCCTCCTTGCGGGGGAAGTAGTTGAACACCGTCACCTTGGAGACGTCCGCCGCCTCGGCGATCTCGCCGATGGTCACCTCGTCGAAGCCGCGTTCGTAGAACAACATCGAGCCGTGGTCGGAGATGCGCCTGCGGGTCTCGGCCTTCTTGCGTTCGCGGAGCGATGGAGTCTCTTTCACGAAAAAAGTGTATCGCACTTAAAATTTAGTCGGGTATAGTTTTCGCCATGGACTACGACGTGATCATTTCCGGTGGCGGCCCCGTCGGCCTGATGCTCGCCTGCGAGCTGCGGCTGCACGACGTGCGCGTGGCGGTGCTGGAGCGGCTGACCGACATCGACCAGACGGTCAAGGCCGGCTCGATCAACACGCCCACCGCCGAGGCCTTCTACCGGCGCGGGCTGCTCCCGGTGCTGGAGGAGGCCCAGGCCGAGACCATGAAGGCGGTCCAGGCGTTCATGGCCCAGCGGGGCGGCGCGGCGGCGGCCGGGCAGCCCAAGATGTCGGCCTTCGCCGGGCATTTCGCCGGGCTGTGGCTGCTGACCGACCGGGTGGACGAGAGCGACCCCGACTTCGCCGACCGCGGGCCGGCCGCCCGCCTGAGCGGCATCCGGCAGCAGGACATCGAGCGGGTGCTCGGCGAACGGGCCGCCGAGCTCGGCGCGGACGTGCTGCGCGGCGTGGAGCTGACCGGCTTCGAGCCCTCCGCCGACGGAGTGGTCGTGCGGGCCGGCGAGCGGGAGTTCCGCTGCGGGTGGCTGGTGGGCTGCGACGGCGGCCGCAGCACCGTGCGCCGCCTGGCCGGCTTCGACTTCCCCGGCACGCCCCCGCAGATCACCGGCCACCAGGCTGTCGTGACGATGGAGGGCGCCGAAGGGCTCGGCACCGGCTGGACGCACACCGACACCGGCACCTACGCCAACGGGCCGACCCCCGGCCGCATCCTGACCGTGGAGTTCGACGGGCCGCCGGAGGACCGCACCGCGCCGGTCACCGCCGAGGAGCTGCAGGCCAGCCTGCGGGCCGTCTCCGGCGTGGACGTCACCGTCACCGGCGTCAGGACGGCCACCCGCTTCACCGACAACGCCCGCCAGGCCACCACCTACCGGCTCGGCCGGGTCCTGCTGGCCGGCGACGCGGCGCACGTCCACTCGCCCTTCGGCGGTCAGGGGCTCAACCTGGGCATCGGCGACGCCGTCAACCTCGGCTGGAAGCTGGCCGCCGTCGTCCGGGGCCGCTCGCCCGAGGCGCTGCTGGACACCTACACCGCCGAGCGCCACCCCATCGGCGCGTGGGTGCTCGACTGGACCCGCGCCCAGGTGGAGCTCATGCGGCCCGAGGCCCGCTCCCGGGCGCTGCGGGCCGTCGTGTCCGACCTGATCGACACCACCGCGGGCACCACGTACTTCGTCAAGCGGCTCTCCGGCGTCTGGCACCGCTACGAGCTGCCCGGCGGCCACCCGCTGGTCGGCCGGAGCGTCCCCGACCTGGAGCTGGCCGACGGCACCCGGGTCGGCGACCACCTGCACGAGGGGCGCGGGCTGCTGCTGGACCTCGGGGCCGGTCTGGCGGCCGACCCGCGGGTGCCGGTGCTGGCGGCCAAGCCGGCGGACGTCCGCGACTTCGGCGGCCTGCTGGTCCGGCCGGACGGCGTCGTCGCCTGGGCCGGCGACGCGCCGGACGCCGCGCTGGAGGAGGCGCTGGCCGCCTGGTTCTGACCGCCTGGTTCTGAGCGCGCCCTACTCGCCGGCCGCCCAGTCCTGGTACGTGGTCCGGCCCAGCGCGGCGTCGTCGCCGGGCACCAGCGAGCGCTCGGTCAGCTCGCTGCCGAAGTAGCGGGCGTGCTCGTCGGTGACCACCTCGCGCGGGTCGCCGAGGCCGGCCAGCGCGTCGCGGAAGAACTCGTCCATCCGGTACTGCTCGGGGCCGGCGACCTCGGTCCGGCCGTTCAGGGGCGTCCCGAGCGCGACCCGGGCGAGCGCCGCCGCGACGTCGTCGCCCGCGACGGGCCGGAACAGCACCGGTGCGATGCGCACCACGCCGTCGGCGGCCGACTCGTCGGCGATGCCCCGCACGAACTCGAAGAACTGCGTCGCGTGCACCAGCGAGTACGGCAGGCCCGACTTCTCGATCAGCCGCTCCTGGGCGATCTTCGCGGCGAAGTAGCCGTTGTCGGGCATGCGCTCGGTGCCCACGACCGACAGCGCGACGTGGTGGCCGACGCCCGCCGCCGCCCCGGCGGCCAGCAGGTTGCGGGTGGAGGTCTCGAAGAACTCCAGCACCGCGCTCCGCTCGAACGACGGCGAGTTGGAGACGTCCACCACGACCCGCGCGCCCTCCAGGGCCTCGGCCAGCCCCTCCCCCGTGAGGGTGTCGACGCCGGTGCTCGGGGACGCGGCGACCGCCTCGTGCCCCTCTCCGGCCAGCCTGCGCACGAGCTTCGACCCGATCAGGCCGGTCCCGCCGACCACGACAACCTTCATGACGACCTCCCTCATCGCCCGGGGCACCTCGTGTGCCGTCCGGTCGCCGGCTGATGTCATGTCCAGCCGGCGGCCCGGCGGCACCCGTCGTGACGCCTCCATTACCCGGCGATGTCCTGTCATGTCCGTACGGCCGGGGCGGCGAGGAGGGCGGCCCGCGCCCGCGGTCAGTCGTGCGCGGGCGGCAGCACCCCGGCGACGAGGGCGCGCAGGGCGGCCAGGGCCGCGCCGGCGTCGACGCGCTCGGGGGCGACCAGCCACTGCTGGTGGATGCCGATGCCGGCGCCGATGAGCGCGACGGCCAGCGGCTCCGCCGGCAGGCCCGGCGGCAGCGGCAGGCGTTCGAGCCAGCGCCTGCAGTGGTCGCGCAGCGTGTCGTGGATCTCGACGTAGCGGTCGCGGATGGGCGAGCCGGGCTCCAGCGCCTCGACCAGCAGGGTGACGAACAGCTTGGTGGTCGGCAGGGCGAACATCGCGCCGACGCCCTGGTCGAACGGCCCGAAGTCCGGCTCGCCCTCGGGGGCGTCGGCGAGGCCGTCGCGCACCCTGGCCACCGACCGTTCGAGCACGGCCAGCAGCAGGCCCTCCTTGCCGCCGAAGTGCCACGGGATGGACCCGCGGCTGATGCCCGACCGGGCGGCCACGTCGTGGAACGTGGTCTGCCGGTAGCCCTTCTCGGCGAACAGCTCGGCCGCCGCGTTGAGGATGAGCTCGCGGCTCTCGTTGCTGGTCTGTTCCCGTCGCGTTGTCACGCCACCTCCTCTGTGCTATCAATCGTATTCTATGTTGACCAACACAGAGGAGAGCCCCGTGCACGTCGCCATGATCGCCACGCACTACCCGCACGCCGCGCACCGGGAGGAGTTCGTCGAGCGGGTGCGCAGAGTGGCCGAGGCGTTCCGGAGCATGCCCGGCTGCCTGTCGGCGGAGTGCTGGCTGTCGGCGGAGGCGGTGGTGTCCATCGTGCGCTGGGAGTCGGACGAGGCGTTCGCCGCGTCGCTGGCCGCGCTCGGCGCCGCCGACGTCGACGTGGCCTTCGACGAGCGCGAGGCCCGGCCGCGCGAGATCGTCCGGCTGGCCGCCGCCTGAGGTCAGTAGCCCGAGGGACGGACCAGCCCCGTCTCGTACGCGAAGACCGCCGCCTGGGTGCGGTCGCGCAGCCCGAGCTTGACCAGGATCCGGCTCACGTGGGTCTTGACCGTCTGCTCGGCGATCACCAGGCGCTCGGCGATCTCGGCGTTCGACAGGCCCTGCGCGATCAGCGCCAGCACCTCGGTCTCGCGCTCGGTCAGGTCGCCCACGCGCTCCTTGAGCGGCGCCCGCGGCGCGCGGCTCACCCGGGCGAACTCGGCGATCAGGCGCTTGGTGACGTTCGGGGCCAGCAGCGCGTCGCCGGTCGCCACCACCCGCACCGCGTGGGCCAGCTCGGCCGCCGAGGCGTCCTTGAGCAGGAAGCCGGACGCCCCGGCGCGCAGCGCCTCGTAGACGTAGTCGTCGAGGTCGAACGTGGTCAGCACGAGCACCTTCGCCGACGCGTCCGGACGGGCGGCGATCCGGCGGGTGGCCTCGATGCCGCCGAGCTCGGGCATGCGCACGTCCATGAGGACCACGTCGGGGTCCAGCTCGGCGACCTTGGCGACGGCGTCGAGCCCGTTGACCGCCTGGCCCACGACCTCGATGCCGGGCTCGGCGTTGAGCAGCACGGTGAAGCCCTGGCGGACCATGACCTGGTCGTCGGCGATGAGCACGCGGATGCTCGTCATGAGGTGGCCTGAACGCCTTTCTGCGAGTCGACCGGCAGGAACACGCTGACCTCGTAGCCGCCGTCCGGCGTGGGCCCGGCGACGAGGTCGCCGCCCAGCATGGCGGCGCGCTCGCGCATGCCGAGCAGCCCGTGCCCGGCGCCCGGCGAGGGCCGCGCCGGCCTGGCGGGCGGCTCGTTGACGACCCGGATCGCCAGGGCGCCGGGCCGGTACGTCAGCCGGACCGCCACCGCCGCGCCGGGGGCGTGCCGCATGGCGTTGCTGAGCGCCTCCTGCACGATCCGGTACGCCGACAGCTCCACCCCCGGCGACAGCGGGCGCGCCTGCCCGGCGATCTCGGCGGTGAGCGTGACGCCCGCGCCGCGCACGTTGGCCAGCAGCTCCTCCAGCCGGTCGAGCGTGGGCTGCGGCGCGTCGGCCGGCTGGTCCTGCGCGCGCAGCACGCCCAGGACCCGGCGCAGCTCGGTCAGCGCCTCGACGGCGTTCTCCCGGATGCCGGCCAGGTTCTCCCTCAGCTCCTGCGGCGGGTCGTCCACCAGGTGCGGCGCGACCTGGGCCTGGATGGAGATCACCGACATGTGGTGGGCGACGACGTCGTGCAGCTCGCGGGCGATCCTGCTGCGCTCCTCCAGCAGCGTGCGGCGGGCCCGTTCCTCGGCCGTCAGCTCCTCCTGGGCCTCCAGCCGGGTACGGGTCGTTCTCAGCTGGCGCACCCCGGCCCCGACGGCGACCGCGACCGCGTCGGCCAGCAGGGCGGTGGCGCCCAGCCCGCCCCCGTTGGCCTCCGGCATGAGCACCACGATCGCCACCACGGTCAGCGTGGTGATCGCCAGCGCCTTGACGGCGACGCCGGGGCGTACCCGCAGCGCCAGCAGGAACAGCACGCCGGCCTGCAGGGCGACGCCCGAGCCCGTCCACGGGAAGGCGGTCGGGTCGGCGTGCGGGAAGGGCCGCCGCTCGAACGTCTCGGGATGCACCGTCCAGGGCAGGCTCAGGTGCTCCGACACGTACACCATGCCCGACCGCGCCCCGGCGACCATGAGGACGATCGTCGCCCACCAGGCGGCCAGCGGGCGCCACATCGCCAGCACCATGGCCGCCGCCATGGCCATGGCCAGCAGCGGGACGGTCGGGTCGATGCCCTCCCCGCCCGGGTACAGGCCCATGGCCAGCGCGTACAGGGCGACGGCGACGTGCGGGAGCCGGGACAGGGCGCGCGGGCCGCCCATCCGCGGCAGGGGGTCGGGGGCCATGGTCCCCAGGTCCGCGCCCAGCGTGGCGAGGGCCTTGCGCAGCCTGCTCATCCGCCCTCGCCCACGTTCGTTCTGTCCTGGCTTGCACCCTTGGTCCAGCTTACGGGTGAGCCGGTCACGATCCGCGCGAGGTTCGTCAGCGCCGTCGATCCGGCCGCCAGGTAGTCGCTGTGGCCGCCGCCGCCCGCGTCGAACACCCGCGCCCCGAATCCGGGCGCGACCGGGTCCGCGCCCAGCCCCAGGGTGCCGGACGGCAGCTCGACGGACGCGTGCGGCAGCCGGCCGACCCAGTCCCCGGCCGTGCGCGCGGCCCACACCGGCGTCCGGGTGCGCAGCGCCGCGGCGTCGGCCACGCCCGCCCCGGGGCTGCCGAACAGGACGAGGGCGGCCACATCCAGCCCCGGCGCGGCCCGGCCGCACACCGTCGAGCCGTAGGAGTGGCACAGCAGCGAGACGCGCGCGCCGGGGCGGAGGGCGCGCAGCTCGTCCAGGAAGGCGCGCAGGGCGGGGGCGGCCCGGTCGGCGCGGTCGAGGGTCAGCGCCTGGAGGCTCACGCTGCTCGGGGTGGCGTACCCGAGCCAGGCGATCACGGCCGACCGGTCGCCCAGCGCGGCGCTCAGGCGCATCGAGCCGCCGCGCAGCAGGCCGTACTTGTCGAGGGTGATGCCCGCGCCCGGGACCAGCACGGCGATCCGGGCGGCGGTGGCCAGGTCGCCGAACACCTCGACGACCCGGCCGGCGTCGCGGCCGTCGAAGGACAGGAACCGGCGGGCGGGGTCGGCCATCTCGCGCAGCGCGGCGGCCCGGCGCCGGTGGCCGTGCCGGACGGCGTCGCGCCCGGCCGCCAGGATCGCCGCGCGCCCGGCGGCGTACCGCCCGGCGAGCCCGGACGGCGGCGGCGCGACGCCGGGGACGGGCGCCGGCACCTCCCCCGACACGCACGCCGCCGGGCCAGCCACCGAGGCGGCGACGAGCGTGGCGAGCAGGAGGCGGCGGCCGCGGTTGCCCATGGGAATCCTTCCGACGGGGACGGTTCCCCCGACGCTACGGATCGCCCCCGGCCGCGCGCCTCCCGCTGCGGAGCTCACTTCCCGCGTAGCTCCCAGGTACTACGGGACGTACGTCACCCCTCCCCCAGGTCCTGCGGGCCGTGCGTCACGCCCTCACCGGGCAGGTGCAGACGGCGGCCCCGCCAGCGGGCGCGCAGCCAGCGGTCGTGGCCGGCCACCACGACCGCGCCGGGGCCGTCCGCGGCCAGGGCGGCCTCCAGCTCGTCGGCCAGGCCCGGCGACAGGTGGTTGGTGGGCTCGTCGAGCAGCAGCACGTCGGGAGGGTCGGCGATCAGCAGCGCCAGCGCGAGGCGGCGGCGCTGGCCGACGGACAGCTCACCCACGCGCAGGTTCGCGTCGCGGGCGCGGATCAGGCCGAGCGAGCGCAGCGGCACGGCCTCGGCGCGCTCCGGCCCGAGGGCCTGCTCGTAGGTCTCCCGCACCGTGCGGCCGGGGTGCTCGAACGCCATGTCCTGGGGCAGCAGGCCGACGGTCAGCCCCGGTCGCCGCCGTACCTGCCCGGCCGGCTCCAGGTCGCCGGACAGGACCGCGAGGAGGGTGGACTTGCCCGCGCCGTTCGGGCCGGTGACCAGCAGGCGGTCCCCTTCCCGCAGGTCGAGCCGGTCGAGCGCGAGCCGCCCCGCCACCCGGACGTCCCGCGCCGACACCAACGACCCGCCACCCCGGCCCGCCGCGCCGCCCCGGTCCCCCTCCGGGCCTTCGGAGGGAGGGAGGGGGGCGGTGAGGCGGGGGCGCAGGCGCAGTGGGGGCGGCGGGGCGGGGACCTGGTCGCGTTCCAGCTCGGCGAGCCGGCGCGCGGCCTCGCGCACCCGCCGGGAGATCTGCTGCTGCACCCGCCCGGCGCGGTGTCCGTAGCCCATCTTCTCGTTGTCGCGGCGCAATCCGTCCTGCGCCACCCGCCGCGCGGTCACCGCGACGGCGCGGCGCAGCTCGTCCAGTTCCTCCTGCTCGGCCGCGTGTCGCCGCTCCCAGCGTTCGCGCTCGGCGCGTTTCCCGGTCAGGTACGCGCTGTAGCCGCCGCCGTACCGGACGGGGCCGTCCACGGCGGGGTCGAGGTCGAGCAGGTCCGTGCAGACCGCGTCGAGGAAGGCCCGGTCGTGGCTGGCCACGACGACCACGCCGGTCATGCCGCGCAATTCCTCCTCCACGAAGACGGCGGCGTCGTCGTCGAGGTGGTTGGTGGGCTCGTCGAGCAGGAGCGCGGCGGGCCGCCTGATCAGCAGCGCCGCCAGGGCGAGCCGGCCGCGCTGCCCGCCGGACAACGACCCGAGCGCCCGCGTCCCCGGCACGCCGCCCAGGCCCAGCCGGTCGAGGACGATCTCCGCCCGCCGGTCGGCGTCCCAGGACTCGTGCTGCTGCGCCTGGTCGAGCCGGGCCCCGTACGCTTCGAGCAGCGCGGCGTCCTCCGGCGACCCGGCCAGCTCGCGGGTGAGCCGGTCGAGTTCGGCCAGGTCCGTGCGCGCCTCGCGCAGGGCGTCGTCGAGCACGTCGGCGAGCGTGTCGCCAGCCGCGAACGGCAGCTCCTGGTGCAGGAAGCCCAGGTCGGCGGGGCGGACGACGGTCCCGGAGTCGGGCTCGTCCACGCCGGCCAGCAGGCGCAGCAGCGTGGACTTGCCCGCGCCGTTCTCGCCGATGAGCCCGATCCGGCGGCCGGGGGCGGCGGTGAGCGAGAGGCCGTCGAGCACGCGCCGCGTGCCCAGCGTCCGGACGAGATCGTGGGCCAGCAGGACGTCGCCGGCCGGCGGGCAGGGGTTGGAGAGCATGTGAACCTCGGAGGAGGGCGCGGGCGCGCCGAAGCCGCCCGGTGAAGGGGACAGGGTTTCGGGGAACGACGAAAAGGCCCATGTCGGCGGCGCTCACGCGCGCACGCCGGGGCCGATCACCCTCCGGTGTCACCCGGAGATGTCGTCGTCACCTGCCATGTCCGGTCTCCTGGCCGTAGATCACAAACGTTCCCACCGTAGCCTACGTGCCGCACCCCGCGGACGGGCCCAGGGCGGCCCGGACGCCCGGGGTCACCGCCGCGCGGAAGGCGGCGTCGAGCTCGGCGGGCGAGGCGGCGGTCACGCCGTCCAGCCAGGCCCGCATCAGCCCCATGAACGCCCCCACCACGCACACCACCAGCAGGTCGAGCCCGGCCTGCTCCCGCGCGCCCGCCGCCAGCAGGTCGGCCCTGACCAGGTCGGCGACCACCTGCTCGCCCCGGGCGTACACCGGCCCGCCGCCGCGCCGTCCGAGCAGCGCGCGCACCAGCCGCTCCTGCTCGCGGACGTGCTCGAACATCGGCAGGCTGAACGCGAACAACTCCCCCGGCGCGCCGCCGCCCGGCGGACGCCGCAGGAACGCCAGCTCGGCCAGGTTGCTGAGCAGCACCTCCTGCTTGCCGGAGAAGTGGGCGTAGAAGGTGGAGCGGCCGACGTCGGCCCGCTCGATGATGTCGGTGACGGTCACCGCCTCGTAGCCCTTCTCCAGGATCAGCGACACCAGCGCCTCCCGGACCTGTCGCCGCGTGCGCCGCACCCGCCGGTCTCCGGACACCTTCCCCCTCCCTGTGCGCTATCGGACGCCACGGCCGATCTGCTCGTTGACCCGCGTCCCGTATGAACACATCATTCATTACCGAACAGGTTGTTCGGCAACTGACCGGAGGAACCGTCATGCTGGGAAGGCTTCTGCACCACCACGAAGAGCACGCCGAGTCCGGCGGCACCATCGACTACCCGCGCCGGTACGAGCTGCTGAGCGCGGTCGCGTTCCTCGGCGGGCGCCGGGCCGCGTTCACCCGCCTGGCCGCCGCCGCCGGGCCGCGCGCCGGCGACCGCGTGCTCGACGTCGGCTGCGGCACCGGCTACCTCACCCGGATCATCGCCCCCGTGGTCACCCCGAGCGGCCGGGTGACCGGCCTCGACCCGTCCCCCGAGATGATCGGGTACGCCGCCCGGCGCGCCCCCGCCAACTGCGACTACGTGGTCGGCGAGGGCCAGGACCTGCCGTTCCCGGACGGCTCGTTCGACCTGGTCGTCTCCAGCTTCGCGGTGCACCACATGCCCGTGGCGGCCAGGCCGGAGGCGCTGCGCCAGATGTTCCGCGTGCTGCGTCCGGGCGGGCGGCTGCTCGTGGCCGAGTTCCGGCCGCCGACCGGCCCGCTGGCCCGCCGCGTCGTCGGCGCGCTGGCCGGTCCCGCGATGCGCCACGACCTGCGCGCCCTGCTCGGCACGCTGATCCCGGGCGCCGGGTTCCGGGTGGAGGCCGAAGGCGACCTGCCGCACGCGCTGTTCCACATCCGCGCCACCCGTCCGTAGCCGCACGCGCTGTTCCACGTGAGAGCGACTCGTCCGTAGCCGCGCGCCCTGCTCCACGTCGGGGGCAACCCCGACCCGTCCGTAGGCCGTCGTTACGGCGTGAGCACGATCTTGCCGTGGGTGTGCCGACGTTCCAGCTCGCCGAAGGCGTCCCGGACCTGCTCCAGCGGGTACACGCGGGCGATCGGCACCTCCAGCTCGCCCCGCGCGGCGAGCCGGGCCAGCTCCCCGACCACGACCGCGCAGGCGGCCGCCCCTTCCCCGTACGTCCGCGCGCCGACCCTGGCCGCGCCCGCCCAGTCGCAGATCGTGTCGATCCGGTCGGGCCGCACGCCCAGCTCGACCGCCAGATCGACGTACCCGTCCCCGTAGGTGTCGATGAACGCGTCCACCTTCCCGCCGGTGGCCGACCGGATCCGCTCTGCCACGCCCTCCCCGTACGCGACCGGCACCACGCCGCGCCCCCGCAGCCAGGCGTGGTTGGCCTCGCTCGCCAGCCCGACCACCGTCGCCCCCCGCCGCCGCGCGAGCTGCACGGCGATGGACCCGACCCCGCCCGCCGCCCCGGACACCACCACCGTCTCCCCCGGCCCCGGATCGACCGCGAACACCGTGGCGTACGCCGTCGTGCCGGCCACGTACAACGACCCGGCCACCTCCCAGGGCAGCCCCGCGGGCCGCAGGGTCAGCGCCACGTCGTCGGCCACGACGAACTCCGCGTGGCTCGCCCTGCGATGGGTGAAGCCGAGCACCTCGTCGCCCACCGCGAACCCGCGCACCTCCGGACCGGCCGCCACCACCACGCCGGCCAGATCGCTGCCCTGCCCGGACGGGAACGTCGCCGGCCAGCGCCCGTGCCGCGCCCCCTGGCGGATCATCGTCTCGCCGGGCTGGATCCCGGCCGCCCGCACCTCGACCAGCACCTGACCGGGCCCCGGCGCCGGACGCTCGACCTCCTCCACCCGCAGGACGTCGATCCCGCCGTACTCGTGGAACCGCACAGCCTTCATCGCGTGATCACCCTCCTCGTCCGGACCGGCCCTTCGCGCGGCCGCAGCCCACCCTGCCGCTCCCGCGCCGGCGCCGGAACGGACCGCTCTTCCCAGGACCGCCGATCCCAGGAAGCGGCTTGACTTCAAGCGCACTTGAAGCCGCAGGATCCCGCACATGACCAAGAACCAGACGACAGGCCGTACCGGCGAGGAGACCGACGCGCTCATCGCCCTGCTCGACCTCGCGGACCACCTGCCCGGGGCGGCCGAGCTGCGGGCGCGTTCCTACGAGTTGCTCGGCCTCGCGCCGCGGGCGGCGGTGGCCGACGTCGGCTGCGGCTCCGGCCGCGCGGCGGCGGAGCTGGCCGGGCTGGGCGCGCGGGCGATCGGCGTCGACCCCGACGAGCGGATGATCGGCGTGGCGGCCGGGCGGTGGCCCGCCGCCGAGTTCCGGGTGGCGGAGGCGTACGCGCTGCCGTTCGCCGACGGCGAGTTGCGCGGCTATCGCGCCGAGAAGGTGTACCACGTCCTGGACGACCCGGCCCGCGCCGTGGCCGAGGCGCGGCGGGTGCTCGCGCCCGGCGGGCGGATCGTGCTGCTCGGGCAGGACTGGGACACCATCGTCATCGACTCCGGCGACGCCGCGCTCACCCGCCGGATCGTGCACGCCCGCGCCGACCTCGTCACATCGCCCCGCGTCGTCCGCGGCACCCGCAACCTGCTGCTGGACGCCGGCTTCACCGACGTCACCGTCGAGGTGCACACCAGCGTCGTCACCGACGCGACGCTGGTGGCCGTGCTGGCCGACCTGGCGGGGAAGGCGCGCTCGGCCGGGGCGGTCAGTGCGGCGGAGGCCGAGGGCTGGCTCGCCGAGCAGCGGGAACGGGCGCGGGCCGGGCGGCTGTTCCTCGCCCTGCCGCTGTTCGTGACCGCGGCCACGCGGTAGGCCCCAAGGGGCAGAGCCGGGTCAGGGCCGGGGCCGGGGCCGGGTCAGCGGCGGGGCGGGGCGAAGGCGGCGAGCTCGCCGCTCTCGTGCCGTTCGAGCAGGGCCTCGGCGCCGTGCTCAAGGGCGCGGGCCGCGTCCGCCGCGCGCGGGAGCATCGTGCTCTCGTACGCGGCCACGGCCTCGGCCACCGTGGCGGAGCCGGCCAGCGCGAGGGCGAGCTCGCAGGCGTCGAGCATGGCCAGGTTGGCGCCCACGCCGAGCGGCGGCATGAGGTGGGCGGCGTCGCCGAGCAGGGTCACGCTGGACGACCGCGCCCACACGTGCGGCACGGGCAGCGCGAACAGCGGGCGATCGACGTACGGCCCGTCGTTGCGGGTGATCATCCCGAGCAGGTCCGGCGACCAGCCGGAGAACGCGTCGAGCAGCCGGGCGCGGATCCCGGCGGTGTCGCCGGCGCTCAGGCCGCTCGCGGCGATCCACCCGGCGGGCAGGCGCTGGATGACGTAAACGCGGATGTGGTCGCCGCCGTTGCGCTGGGCGAACAGGGCGCGGTCGCCGTCGGCCGCGGTGGCGCCGCCCTGTCCGACGAGCGCGGCGAGGGCAGGGTGGGCGTTCTCGACGTCGTGGAACCACGCCTCCAGGAAGGTGACCCCGGTGTAGCGCGGCGTCGCGGCCGAGACCGCCGGGCGCACCCGGGAGAACGCGCCGTCGGCCCCGATGACCAGGTCCGCCTCGACGGACGTGCCGTCGCGGAAGTGCACCCGGCGCGGGCCGCCGGGCGGGCCGGTGACCTGCTCGACGGCGGCGCCCCACCGCACGGTCCCGGGCTCCAGCGAGCCGAGCAGCAGGTCGCGCAGCACACCGCGGTCGATCTCGGGCTTGAAGAGCTCGCCCGCGGCCGGGACGTGGTGGTCGAGCAGCCGTCCGGACGGGTCGAGCAGCCGCATCTCCTGCCCTTCCGGGCGGGCCAGCCGGAGGAAGTCGTCGAGCAGGCCGGCCTCGCGCAGGGCGACCTGGCCGTCGTCGGCGTGCAGGTCGAGGGTGCCGCCCTGGTCGCGGGCCCGCGGGTGGGCGTCGCGGTCGTGGACGGTCACGGGGATGCCGTGCCGTTGCAGGACGCGGGCGCAGGTGAGCCCGCCGGGGCCCGCTCCGACGACGTGGATGCGCGCGGTGGCGGGTGCGGGTGAGCGCATGACGGGACCTCTCGTTCGTGATCAGGGGTGGGTACGGCGAGCGCCGCCGTTCCAGAGAAGCAGAACGAGTATAAAAGTGCAACTGGTCAACTAATTCACTCATGCCACCTTTTGGTAGGGTGGGCGGCATGGACACGCCACCCGTCGCCGGCCGCCGCGAACGCAAGAAGGCCGCCACCCGCCGAGCCATCGCCGACGCCGCCCTGCGCCTGTTCCTGGAGCGCGGCTACGACCGGGTGAGCGTCAGGGACGTCGCCGAGGCGGCCGACGTGTCCACCACCACGCTGTTCAAGCACTTCCCCGGCAAGGAGGCGCTGGTCTTCGACGAGGAGGCCGACCGGGAGGCGGAGCTGGTCGCGGCGGTGCGCGGGCGTCCGGAGGGGCAGAGCGTCGTCGAGGCGCTGCGCCGGCACGTGCTGGCGTCCTGGCCGCAGGTCGCGGCCCATCCGCTGCGGGCCGGGTTCACCGAGCTGGTGGAGTCCACGCCGGCGCTGCTGGAGTACTACGAACGGATGTGGACCAGGCACGCCGCCGCCCTCGGCACGGCCATCGCCGAGGACGCGGGCGTGGCCCCCGACGACGTCGCCTGCCACGCGCTCGCCCGGTTCGTCCTGGACATCCCGGCGCTCACGCGGGGGCGGCAGGACCTGCGCGGGGCCGTCGAGCAGGTCTTCGACCTCCTCGCGCACGGCTGGCGCCCGCCGCGCTAGCGACCGGCGCCGGCCCGCGCCCTCAGACGGTCCGGGACGACCGCCCGCCGTCGATCCCCCACGACACGATCCTGACGGGCGTGATCACGATGACCTCCCGCGAGAAGTACGGCACCGGCGGCTCGCGGTCGGCCAGGGCCACCGCCGTGCCCCGGATCTCGATGCCGCGCACCACCCACGGGTCGACCGAGGCCAGGTCGTCCACGACGAGGGCGACGGTGCTGCCTTGCTGGACGTTCCGGAACTTCTTGGAGGCGCCCATCGCGTGCCCGCCGATGGTGATCGTGCCCGTGGCGGCGTCCACGAAGAAGCCGACGGGGTTGTTCTGCACGTCTCCGGAGGGGGAGACGGTGGCCAGCCGGCCGAGGTGCTGTCCGGCCAGGTAGTCGAGCTCTGCCTGCGTGAAAATCATGCGGGGAAGTATGCAACCTTGACACCGGCGTCACCCCAAACCCACCCATTCCATCAGTTCGAGTGCGGGACGATGTGCCAGCATTCGGCCATGAGCGACGACGATCTGATCGAGTTACGGCGCGAGATCCACCGCCACCCCGAACCGGCCGGCCAGGAGCGGCGCACCGCGGCCCTGGTGGCGGCGGCGCTGCGGGAGGCGGGCCTGGAGGTGCGGACCGGCGTCGGCGGCCACGGCGTGGTCGCGATCCTGGACGCCGGCGACGGCCCCGCGATCGGCTACCGGGCCGACCTGGACGCGGTCGCCGTGCCCGGCGGCGCCGACCACCTGTGCGGGCACGACGTGCACACCGCGATAGGCGTGGGCGTCGCGCGGGCCCTGGCCCGCGAGCGGCCCCCGGGCCGGGCGGTCTTCTTCTTCCAGCCCGCCGAGGAGACCTGCGAGGGCGCCCGCGCCATGATCGCCGACGGGGCCATGGATCCGGTCCCGCCGCGCGAGGTGTACGCCCTGCACTGCGCGCCCCTGCCCACCGGAACGTTCGCGGTGGCCCCGGGCTTCGGGCACCCCGGCCAGGACGTCTTCCGCATCGAGGGCCTGTCGCCGGCGGCGGCCCGGCGGTTCGAGGCGCTGGTCGCGGACCTGTCGACGGTGACGCCGCCGGCCACCCCGGAGGAGATGGCACAGCTGGAGGCCGACCTGCAGACCCCGGACGGCCCCCTGGCGACCTTCGTGTACGCCCAGGTCCACCGCGAGCACGACGCCGTGCAGGGGTGGGTCCGGGCCTGGCCGGACAGCCGGTACGACGACATCCGCGCGTTGCTGCGCGCCGAGGCCGGGTCCCGCCTGCGGTTCCTCGACCATCACCCGTCGTCGGTCAACTCTCCGGAGCACGCCAGGGCCGGCGCGCGGCACCTGGACGCCCTGCTGCTGCACGCGTCCTATCCGTTCAACGGGGAGGATTTCGGGCTGTTCCTGGAGCGGGCGCCGGGGGCGATGTTCTTCTTCGGCGTGGGCGAGCAGGGCGTGCCGCACGACCCGGACTTCGTGCCGGACGAGCGGGCGATCGCCCTCGGCGTCGAGGCGATGGCCGGGTTCCTGCGCGCCCGCGGCGAGGCGCTCTGACGTTCCCCGGCCCGTCTCCCGGCCCGGCGGATCGGGCGTGCGACGGGCCGGGGACGGGCCGGGGACGAGCGGGTCAGCGGCGGGACAGCCGCAGCGGGAAGGTGCCGGGCCCGACGCCGCCGAGCGTGGCGGTGTAGGCCGCGAGGTACCGGTCCAGGTACGGCGAGCGGTCACCCTGGGTGGGCACGTCGTGCCGCGTGGCCAGCAGGTCCAGGCTCAGCCGCGCCCCGGAGACCTTGATCGTGTTGCCCGAGGGCACGTCCAGCCAGCCGTTGGACTCGATGGTGCCGATCTGCACGCCCAGCCGGTGGCCCGGCTCGAAGGTCCAGTCGGCCGACTTCAGGTCGAACGCGACCGGGCCGCGGCGCTCCAGCAGCGCCACGTTCTCGTCGAACATCGTCGCCCTGCCGTCGGGGGCGACGTCCCACAGGCGGACCATGACGTTGCCGTTCGTGCTCGCGTCGAGCCTGATCCGCGGCGTGCCGGTGAGCCTGAGCCGCTCGGCGGCGGGCGTGGACCAGGTCCAGAAGCTGCCCGAGGCGGCCGCGCTCTGCCTGGCCGAGCTCTTCTCGGCGGTGGAGAGCGGTTCGAGCGGCGGCGCGTGCTCCATGTCCCAGCGGCCGGAGGGGGCGGTGGTCGCCGTCGCCGCGGCGCCGCCGCCGTCGTCCAGGTACGCGCCGGCCGACAGCCGGGCCTCGTACGACGTCGTGACCACCGGCCAGGTCGGCTGGGCGCGCCACCCGCCGAGACTGTCCTCGATCGCGTACGCCGGGTCGACCGCCGAGGGTCGCACGCCGCGCAGGTACTGGTCGTAGAACCGCATCACCTCGTCGAACCAGCCGGCCCGTCCCTGCAGCAGCCGGCCCTGGGCGTCGGTGTCGTTGCCGCGCACGTGCTCCCACTGGCCGAGCCAGCCGCGTTCGCGCCCGCGGTGGTTGTCCAGGTAGACCTCCATGTCCTCGGGCTTGGTGTTGGGCTCGATGAAGCCCTGGGTGACCAGCAGCGGCGTGCTGGTGCCGGCCGCCCGGTCGGCCAGATCGCGCGCCCGCCAGTACGCCGAGCGCAGGTCGGGATCGTTGTTGTTGGTGATGTTGTCGGACAGGCAGGCGGGGTGGGCGGTCTCGTACTGGGCGTTCGCCTTGTACCGGTCGCTGTCGCCGGCCATCGGCGCCATCGTCGCGATCGAGTTGTACGCCTCCGGCGTGCCCGTGACGTTGGGCCGCGGGACCTTGTTGCTGAACAGGTAGTTGTACATGTTCCAGACCGGCTCCTGGGCGACGACCGCCTTCAGGCTCGGCAGCCTGAGGTTGTTGCCGACCAGGCCGGTGACCGCGTCGTACGACTTGCCGTACATGCCGACCTTGCCGGTCGACCAGGGCTGGGCCGCCGACCACTCGACGGCGGCCCGCACGTCGGCCTGCTCGCCCGGCCCGACCCAGTCGAGGCAGCCGGTGCTGCCGCCGAAGCCGCGCAGGTCGACCATCACGAAGGTGTAGCCGCGGGCCATCAGCCCGGCGC
Organism: Nonomuraea sp. NPDC050227; assembly: GCF_044459705.1. NCBI lineage: Bacteria > Bacillati > Actinomycetota > Actinomycetes > Streptosporangiales > Streptosporangiaceae > Nonomuraea > Nonomuraea sp. NPDC050227. The sequence continues at coordinate 31,458 of NZ_JBITJF010000003.1, forward strand.
CGTCCACGAAGTCGCGGAACCGCGCCGACGGCCCGACCTGGTCCCATCCCTCCGGGCCGGTCTGCCCGGCGTGGGCGAAGTAGGGGCCGACCGAGACGATCACCGGCGTCCGCGCGCCGGCCGGCAGGTGCGCCGGGCGCAGCACGTCGGCGTGCAGCTCGACGCCGCTGCCGTCGGCTGAGGGGAAGTACGCCTCCGACCACGCGGCGCCCGCGGGGACGCGGGGGTTCTCCTCGTGCGTCACCCCCGGGGCCGTGGTCCCGGCCGTGGTCCCGGCCGTGGTCCGGGCCGTGGTCCGGGCCGAGGCAGGCGGGCCGCCCGCGGCGAGGGTGGTGATCGTGACCAGGACGCCGGCCGCCACAGTGGCCGTCGCCTTCCCGCGGATGTTCATCGACTCTCCCCGTGCATAGGTGTGCCGGCGGCGTCCGAACGAGCGTGCATCACTCATATGCCAGCGGGCACGCCCAGGCAAGCCCCGCCACACCCGTCCGGGACGTCAGCGGGGGAGGCGGCGGGTCAGGCGCATGCGGATGTCGTGCTCGGCCCACAGCACGAAACGTTCGACGGGCGTCACGGGATGGTCCTCGACCGGCTTGAAGGCGAACCTGCTGAGCAGCACGGCGAGCACCAGCTCGGCCTCGACCATGGCCAGGCTCGCGCCCTCGCAGCCGCGCGGCCCGAGGCCGAAGGGGAGGTAGGCGTAGCGGTGGCGGGCGGCCTGCTCCTCGGGGGTGAAGCGGTCGGGCCGGAAGGCGTGCGGGTCCGGCCAGTGGCGGGGGTCGAGGTGCACGGCCCAGAAGGGGTAGAAGATCGTGGTGCCGGCCGGGACGTGGTGGCCGTCCAGGGTGAGGTCCTCGGTGGTCTCGCGGGCGCCGTACGGGCCGGGCGGGTAGAGCCGCATCGACTCCTTGAGCGCCATCTCCAGGTACGGCAGGCGCCGCAGGTCGGCGTACTCGGGGGCGGCGCGGTCGCCCAGCACGTCGGCCAGCTCGGCGGCCACCCGCGCGGCCGGGCCGGGGTTGCGCGCGAGCAGGTGCAGGGTCCAGGAGACGGCCACGCCGGTGGTGTGGTGGGCGGCGAGCATGATCATGAGTACGGTGTCCCTGATCCGGGCGGGCGACATGTCGGCCCGCGCCAGGGCGGCGACCAGCTCGCTGCCGCCGCGGGCCAGCACCCCGTCCACGACCTCGCGCAGGTACGCCAGCGCCCGGTCGCCGCGCGCGAGGTCGTCGTCGCGCTCGTAGCGGCGGCCCAGGTGGACGGTCAGCACGGTCTCGAACGCGCTCACCACCCGCGCCGGGTCGGCGAGGCCGCCGCCCAGGGCGTACTGGGCGATCATGCGCAGGGACAGCTCGCTCAGGTCCTGCTGGAGCGCCACCGGGCCGTCGGCGGCGCGGCGCTCCCAGCGGTCGGCCAGCTCGGTGGCCAGGGCGACGAAGCCGGCGAAGTGCGCCTCGTGCGAGCGGCGGCCGGCGAGCACCGAGAGCAGGACCCGGCGGAAGGGGCCGTGCTCGTCGGCGGGGAGCGTCTGCAGGTTGCCGGCCTCGCACAGGGGCGCCAGGAACGCGAAGAGCTCGTCGGGGCGTGCGTCGATCGCGGCCGTGGCCTCCAGCAGCACGGGGTCGGCCACCGAGATCGCGGCCGGTGCGCCGGGGAGCTGGAAGCGCACCAGCGGGCCGTACCGCTCGTGCAGCCGCAGCTGGTAGGTGTGCAGGCCGCCGGCGGCCGCGACGGCGCTCAGCCCGCCGTCCGCCGCGGGAGGAGGGCCGGGGATGTCACGCATCCGGCCACCGTCTCGCGGACGCGCCCGCCCGGCAAGTGTCCCGGACCGGCCGCGGTCACCTTTCTCCGGTTCGCCGCGTCAGCAGAATGAGCACGCCACTTTGAGAGGAAATATCGCCATGACTCCCCATGACCTGCTGGCTGACCGGTTCGAGGGGCATCGTCCTCGTCTGAAGGCGGTCGCCTACCGCATGCTCGGCTCGCTGACCGAGGCCGAGGACGCGGTCCAGGAGGCGTGGCTGCGGCTGGCGCGCTCGGACTCGGGCGACATCGACAACCTGGGCGCCTGGCTGACCACCGTGGTGAGCCGGGTCTGCCTGGACGTCCTGCGCGCCCGCAAGGCCCTGCGAGAGGAGCCGCTGGAGGCGCGGCTGCCGGACCCGGTGGTCGGACGAGCGGAGACCGCCGACCCGGCCGCGGGCCCCGAGCAGGAGGCGCTGCTGGCCGACTCGGTGGGCCTGGCGCTGCTGGTCGTGCTGGAGTCGTTGGCACCGGCCGAGCGACTGGCGTTCGTGCTGCACGACATGTTCGGCCTGCCGTTCGAGCAGATCGCGCCCATCGTGGAGCGCACGCCGGTGGCGGCCAAGAAGCTGGCCAGCCGGGCGCGTCAGCGGGTGCGCGGCGCGGCCCCGACCCCCGATCCCGACCTCGCCGGTCAGCGGCGGGTGGTGGAGGCGTTCCTGGCCGCGGCCCGCGAGGGCGACTTCGGCGCGCTGCTGGCCGTCCTCGATCCGGACGTGGTGCTGCGCGCCGACCGCGGCCTGCTCACCGGCGGCATGAAGGTCGTCCGCGGCGCCGCGGACGTGGCCGGTCAGGCGGTCGCCTTCCGCCGCTCGCCCATCGGCGCGGTGGCCCGTCCGGCGCTCGTCAACGGTCTGGCGGGCCTGGTCAACACCGTCGAGGGCAGGCTGTACTCGGTCATGAGCTTCACCGTCAGCGACGGCCGGATCGCCGCGATCGACATCCTGGCCGACCCCGACCGGCTGGCCGTCCTCGACCTCACGCCCCTGGAGCGCCGATCGCCGGACGGTGATTGACGAAGGTCGCCGCGGTGCTGCACGATCGGTCGCGCGGGGTCGTCCACCGGCCGCCACCGACGAAGGGTTCGCTGATGACGCTCGCCTCCCGGCTCGGCCACGCCCCCGACGACCGGCTGCTCATCGTCAACGCCGACGACTACGGCATGAGCCGGTCGGCCAACCTCGGCATCACCTCCCTCCTGCGGGCCGGGGCGATCAGCTCGGCCACGGTGATGACGCCCTGCCCGTGGGCGCCGCAGGCCGCCGCCGAGGCCGCCGGTTTCGACGTCGGGGTGCACCTGACGCTGACCAGCGAGTGGGAGGGGTACCGCTGGGGCCCGGTCACCCGCGACCGGCCCGTCCCCACGCTGGTGGACGAGACCGGCTGCTTCTTCCGCGACTGCGCCTCCTTCGAACGGTCCGCCGACCCCGAAGAGGTCCGCGTCGAGATCGTCAACCAGATCCGCAAGGCCGTCGCGCTCGGCCTGGACCCCTCGCACGCCGACAACCACATGGGCAGCCTGTACGGCCTGGCCACCGGCCGCCACTTCCTGGACGTCGTCCTGCCGGTGTGCGCCGAGTTCGGCCTGCCCTTCCGCCTGCCCCGCTCGCTGGAGGGGACCGGCGCGCCGGAGGAGCTGGAGCCCGTGGCGCGGGCCCTGGCCGCGATGGCCGACGAGGCCGGCGTGGTCATCCTCGACCGCCTGTGGTCGCTGCCCTTCCAGCAGTCCGACGGCGAGGACTACGACTCGCTCAAGAAGGACATGATCGGGCTGCTGCGCTCGCTGCGGCCGGGCGTGACGGAGATCTACATCCATCCCTTCGAGGACACCGACGAGCTGCGCGCCATCATGCCGGGCGCCGCCAAGCGCGGCTGGGAGCTGGCCCTGTTCACCGACCCCGACGTCCGGGAGGTCCTGGACGCCGAGGACGTCAAGCTGATCGGCTGGCTGGACCTGCGGGCCGCGCAGCGCGGCGAACGCCCGTGACCTCGGGCCGCTGTCCGGGCCCGGTGGGCACCAGGTAGCGGCGTTTGCGCTCGGTGAGGTCGAGGAGCCGGCCGCCGTTGGCCTCGATGACCCGCCGGGAGGCGGTGTTCGTCCGGTCGCACATGACCAGGGCGGGGTCGACGCCCAGCCGCCGGGCGATCGGCAGCGCCGCGGCCAGCATCGCCGTCGCGTGGCCCAGACGGCGGGCGCCCGGGCGCACGTCGTAGCCGATGTGGCCGCCGAGCCGCTCCAGCTCCGGGGTGAGCCGGTGGCGGACGGCCAGCCTGCCGAGGAACCGGTCGCCGTCGGCCCACCACAGCGTGGTCATCGGCACGAACCCCGCGCGCACGCCCGCCGGGGTGCGCTCGCCCAGCAGCCGCCGGACGTAGGCCGCGAAGGCCGCCGGATCGGTCAGCGCCGCGGGATCGACGTCCTGGACGAACCACGGGAGCGGGAAGTCACGGTCGGCCCGGAACTCGGCCACCGCCTCCAGGAACGACGCCCGCAACCCGGGCGTGGGATCGACGAGGACCGGCATGCCGACCATGATGCCCGACGGCCGGTCAGGACGGGCGGGGTGTCCTCGCGGTGGCGCGGTCGAAGAGTTCGGCGAGCTCGTCGGCGCAGTGGTCGGGGTCGAGGCCGCCGGCGACCCGGTCGGCCACCGCGTCGATGCCGGCGCGCAGGGACGTGGCCATCAGGACGCTGTCGAACGTCCGGAACGCGCCGCTGCGCTGTCCGTCGTCGAACAGGGCGACCAGCCTGGCGATGGCGGCGTCCCGCTCGCCGCCCCCCACGGGCGCGCGGTTGAACGCGATCTGCTGGACCGCGCGCACGTGGGCCGGATGGGCGGCGATGAAGGCGATGTTCGCCCTGATGAACGCCTCCAGCTGGGCGCGGGCTCCGGACGCGGCCTCGATCGCCGGCCGCATGAAGGCGGCCGCGTCGGAGACGACCTGCCGGACGACGGCCTCGAAGAGCTGCTCCTTGGTGGAGAAGTGGTAGGAGATCAGCCTCTTGCTGCTGAGCCCGGCATGGTGGCAGATGGCCTCGAACGTGGTCTCCGGGTAACCCCGCTCGGCGAGCACGGCGATCGCGGCCGAGGCGATCTGGGCCTTGCGGGCCTCGGTGGCCGCCTGACGGGTTCCGGAGCTCTCCATGTCAGCCCAGCTTGCCACGCTTCGGGAACGCCGCACGCACGGCACGGCGGTTGACGACGACCGCGACGGCGGCGACCAGGACGCCGACCACGGCCTGCTCGGCCTTCATCCACAGCGGGTAGCCGCTGTCCGGCGCGAGGAGGATGAGCACCACGCCGATGGGCGCGGCGACGGAGACGAACCGGATGCGCACGTAGGCGGCCCGCCTGCCGCGGGCGGCCTGCCCGGCGAGGGAGACGAGCCAGGCGGAGGCGGCGGCGACGGCGGCGGCGCGCAGCCACACCACCCAGTTGCCGCCGACGACGGCGGCCACGCCGAGCGTGGCGATCGACAGGAGCAGCACGGCGGCGAAGAGGATCCGGACGAGCCGCCAGACCTGATTGTTATCCATGAGGATAAATTTACACGCCCGGATAAAAAACTGCGCGGGGATCCGCCGGGGAAAACTCGTTGCCGCCGGCCGGGCGGGGCGGCCACGATCGATCATGACGTGACCCGCGAGGTGCTCGCCTACTACGCACAGGATCTGGAGCACGACCGGCTGCGCGAGGGGCGCGGCCGGCTGGAGTTCTGGCGCACCCGGGACGTGCTGCGCCGCACGCTGCCGCCGCCCCCCGCCCGGGTCCTCGACGTGGGCGGCGGCACCGGCGTGCACGCCGAATGGCTGCTGGCCGACGGCTACGAGGTGGACCTGCTGGACCCCGTGCCGCTGCACGTGGAGCGGGCGGCGAGGGTGCCGGGGCTGCGCGCCCGGGTCGGCGACGCGCGGCGGCTGCCCGTGCCCGACGGCGGCGCGGACGCCGTCCTGCTGCTGGGCCCGCTCTACCACCTGGCCGACCGGTACGCGGCCGTGCTCGACACCGTCAACCTCGGCACCTACCTGGAGGAACGGCAGCGGGAGGCGGCCCATGCCGCCGCGGCGGACGGCGTCATGCTCTCCCCCAGGCGCGGATTCACCGCCTACTTCCACCACCCGGACGAGGTGGCCGCCGAGTTCGCCGAGGCCGGGCTGACCGTCGCGCACCGGCCCGGCTGAGTTTCCTTACACGCCCTTGATCTCCAAAGGTTCATAGTACTAGGAGCCTAGATAAATGGAGGAAGGGTTGATCGACTTCTATCTGGACGCCCGGTCCGGCGTGTCGCCGTACCTGCAGCTGGTCCAGCAGGTGCGGCACGCGCTGCGCCTGGGCCTGCTGCGTGAGGGCGACCGGCTGCCCACGGTCAAGGAGGTCGTCGCCGCGCTGGCGATCAATCCCAACACCGTGCTGAAGGCCTACCGCGAGCTGGAGCACGAGGGGCTGGCGGCGGCCCGGCCGGGGGTCGGCACGTTCGTCACCAGGACGCTGGCCGACGCCTCCCTGGCCGCGCACGGGCCGCTCCGCCAGGACCTGCGCCGCTGGCTGGCCAAGGCCCGCCTGGCCGGGCTCGACGACGAGAGCATCGAGGCGCTGTTCATGAGCACCTTCCGGGCCGCGGCGCGGCGGGGCACGGCATGAGCGGCGTCCTGACCGCCCAGGGGCTCGGCAGGAGGTACGGCAGGCGCTGGGCCCTGCGCGACTGCGCGCTCGACGTGCCGGCCGGTCACGTCGTCGGGCTGGTCGGCCCCAACGGGGTCGGCAAGACCACGCTGCTGAAGCTGGCCGGCGGTCAGCTGAGGCCGTCCGAGGGCAGCATCACGGTGCTCGGCGGGAACCCGCCGGACGCGCCGGGACAGCAGGCCAGGATCGGGTTCGTCGCCCAGGACGCCCCCGTCTACGCCGGGCTGAGCGTGGCCGAGCACCTGCGCCTGGGCGCGCGGCTCAACCCCGGCTGGGACGCCGCGCTCGCCGATGACCGCGTCCGGCGGCTGGGGCTCGACCCCGGGCAGCGGGCGGGCAGGTTGTCGGGCGGCCAGCGCGCCCAGCTCGCGCTCACCATGGGCCTGGCCAAGCGGCCCGAGCTGCTGCTCCTGGACGAGCCGGTCGCCGCGCTCGACCCGCTGGCCCGCCGCGAGTTCCTCCAGGGCCTGATGGAGGCCGTCGCCGAGCAGGAGCTGAGCGTGGTGCTCTCCTCCCACCTGGTCGCCGACCTCGAACGCACCTGCGACTACGTGGTCGTGCTGGCCGACTCGCTGGTGCGGGTCGCCGGCGAGGTCGAGGAGCTGCTGGCCACCCACCACCGGCTCACCGGGCCGCGCCGCGACCCCGGCCGGCTCCCCGGCGAGCAGCAGGTGATCTCCGCGCGCCACACCGACCGGCAGAGCACCCTGATCGTCCGCACGGACGCGCCGATCCACGACCCCGCCTGGACGGTCACCCCACTCAGCCTGGAGGACCTGGTGCTGGCCTACATGGAACGGCCGGCCGCCGTCCGTCCGCTCGCCCTGGAGGTGCAGCGATGATCTGGCTGACCTGGCGCCAGTTCCGCGCCGCCGCCGCGATGACGGCCGGGACGCTCGCCGTGCTCGCCGCCGTCCTGGCCGTGACCGGGCCGGAGCTGGCCGGCGACTACTCCGCCGGCGTCGCCGACTGCGCCGCCGACGGCGACTGCGCGCGCTTCTTCGACCGGTTCTTCGACGAGCACCAGGGCCCCTTCCTGGCCGCCACGGCCGTCGTGCTGGTCCTGCCGGCCCTGGTCGGGCTCTTCTGGGGGGCGCCGCTGATCACCCGCGAGCTGGAGAGCGGCACCCACCTGCTGGTGTGGAACCAGAGCATCACCCGCGGCCGGTGGCTGGCCGTCAAGCTCGGGCTCCTCGGGCTGGCCGCGGTGGCCGCCGCCGGGCTGTGCAGCCTCGTGGTGACCTGGTGGTCCGGCCCGCTGGACAGGTCCGCCGCGCCGGGGTTCGGGCTGATGGACCCGCTGGTGTTCGGGGCGCGCGGGATCGTCCCGATGGGGTACGCGGCCTTCGCGTTCGTCCTGGGCGTGACCGTCGGTCTGCTGGTCCGCCGTACGCTGCCGGCGATGGCGATCACGCTGGCCGTCTTCGCCGCGCTGCAGATCGCCGTGCCGCTGCTGGTCAGGCCCCACCTGCTGCCGCCGGTCAGCGCGTCGTTCGAGCTCGGCCACGACAACGTCGACGACTTCCTGGTGCCCGGCGGCGACGTCGGCGGCGCCGGTGCGCACGTGACGCTGGCCCCGGCGATCCCCGGCCGTCCGGGGGCATGGGTGCTGTCCGGCCGGCTCGTGGACGGCTCCGGGCGCGTGCTCGGCGACCAGGGCGACGGGGTCCTCATCCCGGTGTCCCTGACCTCGGGGCCCTGCGGGCCGTCCGCGATGCGGGAACAGGGCGAGGGCGCCATGAGCACGTGCCTGGCCGAGGTCAACCGGCTGGGGTACCGGCAGCGGGCGGTGTACCAGCCCTTCGAGCGCTTCTGGCCGTTCCAGTGGATCGAGACCGGGCTCTACGCCCTGCTCGCCCTGGGCCTGACGGCGTTCTGCTTCGACCGGCTCAGAAGGAGGCTGTCATGAGGGGCGGGACGCTGGCGGCGGGGCTCGTCCTGGTCCTGGCGACGGCCTGCGCCGGGCAGACGCCGCCGCGCGCCCGGCCCGGCGGGGCGGCGGCGGCCGCCCCGGCCGTGTGCGCGCCGCCGAAGGGCGGCGCTCCCCCCGGCGCGGAACGGCCGACCACGATCGACGTGGTGGGGCAGGCGTACCGGTGTGTCCTCGCCCGCTACTACGGCGCCGCCACCCTGGACCACCGGACGCTGCTCACCGCCGGGTTCGCCGCCTTCGTCACGGAACTCAACCGGGCCGGCCGCGACCTGCCCGAGGCCACGATGCCGGCGCTGACCGGCGACAGGACGGCCGACTGGGCCGCGTTCGAGGCGGCCTACCGGCGGGTCGCCGACCGGCTGCCGCGCGACGACGCCCTGCGCGCCCGGCTGGCCGCCGCCGCGCTGGAGGCGATCGTGGCCGCGCTCGGCGACGACCACGCCCGCTGGGAGCACGGCAGGCCACGCCCGCCCGAAGCCTACGACGGCGACCAGTACGGCCTGGGCCTCACGGCCAGCGCCCGCCCGGCCGACGCCCCCGGGACGGCGCTGCCGCCGCTGTTCGTGACCGCCGTGCCCGGCGGACCGGCGCGGGCCGCCGGAGTGCGCCCCGGCGATGTCGTCGAGTCGGTCGACGGCTCGGCGCCCTTCGTCGGCACGCAGGTCACCCCGGCCGTCGTCGCCGCGCTCCACCCGCGCTACCCGCAGGCCGCCCCGGTCCGGCTGCGGCTGCTGCGTCCCGACACCGGCCGCCGCCGCACCGTGACGCTGAAGCCCCGCCTGTTCCAGCCCGATCCGGACACCCTGCCGGTCGTGGCGGCCGGCCTGCTCGCCGGGGACGTCGCCCGCGTGCGGATGAGCGGCTTCGCGCCCGACTCCGCCGACCGGGTGCTGCGGGCGATCGCCAGGCTGCGGACCGGCAGGACGCTCGCCGGGATCGTGCTGGACCTGCGCGGCAACGGCGGCGGCAGCCCCGAGGAGGTGAACCGCCTGCTGGGCGGCTTCGCGCACGGCGCGGTGACCGCCTACCAGTGCGCCGCGGACGGCTCGTGCGAGACCATGCGGACCGACGACACCGTCCCGCTGGTCGGGCTGCCGCTGGTGGTGCTGACCGACCGGGGGTGCGCCTCGGCGTGCGAGCACTTCAGCGCCGCCGTCAAGGACCTGCGGCTCGGCCGGCTGGTCGGGACGCGGACGGCCGGGGCGGTGTCGGGGCCGGCGCAGCCGTACGCGCTGGGCGACAACACCGTTCTCGCGTTCCCGTCCAGGCATCACCTGGCGCCGGGACGCGAGGTGATCGACCGGGTCGGCGTGCCGCCCGACGTGCACGTGCCGCTGACCCCGCGCGACGCCGCCGCCGGGCGCGACCCGGCCCTGGCCGCGGCGCTGAACCTGCTGCACCCCTGACGATTCCCGTGCCGACGAGGACGGACCATCTCATGAGCCATGCCGTCGTACCGAAGCCGATCACCCGCGCCGTGTCGACCCTCCTGACCGCGTCGTGCCTGCTGTCGGCGTGCGCCGCGCCCGCGCCGCCGAGGGCCGCCGCCCGCCCGTCCGCCACGACCGCCGCGCCCGCCGCTCCCCCGGCGCTGCCCCCGCCGACCGGCGGCCGGCCGGTCGGCGCCACCGTCCTGTACCTGAAGGACGCCTCCCGCGCCGACCCGTGGGCCCCCGAGGCGAAGGCCAGGGAGCTGATGGTCACCCTGTGGTACCCGGCACGGACGCGGACGGGCACCCCCGCGCCCTACATGTCGGCCGAGGAGTCCGAGTTGACGCTGAAGGGCAAGCGGGTGACCAGTGCGCCCTCCGACGTGCTCAGCAAGGTGCGGACCAACGCCCGCACCGGCGCCGAGCCCGCCGGACGGGCGGGCGGCCTGCCCCTGGTGGTGCTCTCCCCCGGCTTCACCCTGCCGCGCGGCACGCTGACCGCCCTCGCCGAGGACCTGGCCTCGCACGGGTACGTCGTGGCCGGCGTCGACCACGCCTACGAGAACTACGCCACGACCTTCCCGGACGGGCGGATCGCGACGTGCGTGGCGTGCGACAGCGACACCGACCCCGGGTTCGGGCCGAGGGTGACCGCGGCGCGGGCGGCCGACGTCTCCTTCGTGCTCGACCGGCTGACCGGCCCGGACCCGGCGTGGCCGGGCGCGCGGCTGATCGACCGGAGGAGGATCGCGATGGCGGGCCACTCGATCGGCGGGGCCGCGGCGGTGGAGGCCATGCTGAAGGACCGCCGGATCCGCGCCGGCCTCGACATGGACGGCACCACGTACGCCCGGATCCCCAGGGGCGGGCTGTCGCGGCCGTTCCTGTTCCTGGGGTCGGCGGGCCACCCGCCGGGCGGGCGCGACACCTCCTGGGACCGCGACTGGAAGCTGCTGTCCGGCTGGAAGCGGTGGCTGACGCTGCCCGGCGCGGACCACCAGTCCTTCACCGACGTGCCGCTGCTGGCCCGGGCGCTCGGCCTGGGCGCGCCGGGCTCCCCGGACGCGCCCCGGCCCACGCAGATCGTCCGCGCGTACGTCCTGGCCTTCCTCGACCTGCACCTGCGCGGCAGGCCGCAACCGTTGCTGGACGGGCCGTCGGCGCGCTACCCGGAGGTGCGGTTCTGCGCGCCCGCGAGCAAGGACTGCCGGTGACCGCCCGGCCGGGAGCCCGCGGTCAGCTGAGGCGGTCGAGCAGGTCGTCGAGCGTCCCGGCGAGGGCCTGCGAGCTGGCCGGGGTGAACCAGGTGGTGCGGACGCGTTCGTTGCTGCCGTTCGGGGTCTCGTGGTCGGCCGCGAGCCGCGCCAGCGAACGGCTCTCGTCGCCCAGGGCCCGCCCGAGCCCCTGGAACAGGCCGCGGACGTAGCCCTCCGCCACCTCGGGCGGCACGCCGTGCCCGGCGGCCCACGTGCTGAGCGTGGCCAGGTAGGACAGGTGGGTGGTGAGCGTGGCGGTCAGCGCGGAGAAGACGTTGAAGGCCGCCTCGTCCTCGGCCGCGAGCACGCCGCCCAGCCGTTCGAACAGGGCGTCGGTCACCGGGTGGGACGGCCAGGTCACCGTGACGGAGTCGCGGTCGCGGACGGCGGGCAGCGGGATGGCCCGCACCAGGGCGGCCCGGGTGTCCAGGAGCTTGCGCAGCTCCTCGACGGCGACGCCGGCCATCACGTTGACCACGATCGTGTCGTCGGCCACCCGCAGGCCGGCCAGCGCGTCGTGCCGGTCCGGCGGGCGCACGGCGATGACGACCAGCTCGGCGCGGTCCGCCACCTCCTGGTTGGAGGCGCACACGTGCACGTCGGCGTAGCGCTGCGACAACTCCGCCGCCGCGCGGGCGCCCCGCGGGGAGAGGAACACCTCGGGACGCTCGCCGGGCCCCTCGCACAGGCCCGTCACGATGGCCCGGCCGATCTCGCCCACCCCGATGACCCCGATCCGCTGCACCAAGTCTTCCTCCCGATCCGTGGTCGTCCGTACTACAGCAGTCTGTACCGTTACTTCGGTTGCTGGCGGGATTCAGCGCGGAGACCTGCGTCCATAGCGTTGTCCTCATGAGCGATCCGTACAGAATTGACACATATGAGCGGGCGGCGCACAGCCCGCGGACCCGGCCGCGGCGATCGGCGTCGCGCCCCCTGCTGTGGATCATGGCGGTGTGCGGCGCGTCGGTGAACGTGGCGGCCAACATCGTCATGCGGGGCGATCTGACCGCCGTCGGGCTGGCGTCGGGCGTGGTGGGCGTGGCGGGCATCGCCGGGCTGCTGATCCTGCGCTTCGCCGGGGGCCGGTCATGAGCGCGGTCGCGAGGCCCGTCATGGAGGCCGTCGTCACGCTGGAGCGCGTGAGCAAGACCTACGGTGACGTGGTCGCCCTCGACGACGTCTCGCTGGCCTTCCCGCGCGGCCGGTTCGTGGCCGTGATGGGGCCGTCGGGCTCGGGGAAGAGCACCCTCCTGCAGGCCGCCGCGGCCCTGGAGCCGCCGACCTCCGGCGAGATCACCATCTGCGGCGTCGAGGTCACCCGCATGTCGGAGACCCGGCGCACGGAGTGGCGCAGGAAGCACCTGGGCTACGTGTTCCAGTCCTACAACCTGCTGCCCACCGTGACCGTCGAGGACAACGTCACGCTGCCGCTGCGGATGGCCGGGGTGCGCCCGGACCGGGCCTGGCTCGGCGAGCTGGTCGACCGGATGGGCCTGCGCGACCGGATGCGGCACCTGCCCACGGAGTTGTCGGGCGGCCAGCAGCAGCGGGCGGCGATCGTCCGGGCCCTGGCCGCGCGCCCGGACGTGGTGTTCGCCGACGAGCCCACCGGCGCCCTCGACCTGCGCAGCGCCGCCCACGTGCTGGACCTGCTGCGCGAGCTGGTCGACGACCTGGGCCAGACCGTCGTCATGGTCACCCACGACCCGGCCGCCGCGGCCCGCGCGCACGACACCGTGCTCATGGCCGACGGGCGGGTCCTTGACATCCTGCCCGCCCCGACCGCCGAGGACCTGGCCGTACGGCTGGCGCGGCTGAGCGCGGAGCGGGTCGCATGATCAGGCTCGCACTTGCGCTCGCCAAGGCGGGCGGGCTGGTCGTGGTGTTCGCGGCGGTGCTGGGCGGGATGGCGCTGGTGACCGGGACCGGCGTGCTGGTGGACTCGGCCTTCCGCGCGCAGCCGCCCCTGCGGCTGTCGGGCGCGGACGTGCTGGTCTCGGCCCCGCAGACGATCCCGCTGAAGGAGGAGCCGGACATCGCGCTCCCCGAACGCGCCAGGATCCCCGGCTCGCTGGTCGCCTCGGCGTCCGGGGTGCCCGGCGTCGCGGCCGTGGCCGGTGACGTCGCCTTTCCCGCCGCCGTCGGGTCCGGGACGGCCGGGCGGACCGCCGACCCGGCCACCGCCGGGCACGGCTGGTCGTCCCTGGCGCTGAGCGGCCGCATCACCGCCGGACGGGCGCCGCGCGCCGCCGACGAGATCGCGGTGAGCGGCGCGCGGGTCGGCGACCGGCTGCGCCTGACGGCGGCCGGCACGCCGGGCACCTACCGGGTGAGCGCCGTGGTGGACGCCCCCGGCGTGTACTTCACCGACGCCGTCGCCACCGCCCTGGCCGCCAGGACGGCGGGCCGGGCGCGGACGGTGGACCTCGTCGCGGTCCGCGCGGAGCCCGGCGTCTCCCCCGAGACGCTGGCCGCCCGGTTGAAGGCCCGCCTGGGCGACGGCTACGCGTACGCCACGGGCCTGGACCGGGCCGACGCGGAGTCGCCGGGCGCGGCGGCCGGCCGCGGGCTGCTGCTGGTCCTGCCCTCCTCGATCGGCGGGGTCAGCCTGCTGGTGGTCGGGTTCGTGGTGGGCGGCGGCCTGGCGCTGTCGGTCAACCGGCAGCGCCGCGACCTCGCCCTGCTGCGCGCGGCCGGCGCGACGCCGCGTCAGGTGCGCAGGCTGGTGACCATCCAGGCCGCGGCGGCGGCGCTGCCCGCTGTGCCGTTCGGGGCCGCGCTCGGCTACTTCCTGGCCGCCCGCTTCGGTGAGCTGCTGGCCGGGATCGGGCTGGTGCGCGCGGACCAGCCGCTGGTGTACGGGCCGCTGCCGGCCGTGGCCGCGACGCTGCTGCTGCTCGGCGTCACGCGGGTGGCCGCCTGGGCGGGGTCGTTGCGGGTCTCGCGCATGCCGGTGGTCTCCGGGCTGCCCGAGCCGCGCATGCCGTCGCCGGGGCGGACCCGGGCGGGGCTGGTGCTCATGCTCGGCGCGCTGGCGCTGTCCGTGACGCCGCTGTTCATGCGGGGCGAGGCGGGCATGATCGGTCCGGGCATCGCGTCGATCGTCGCGGTGATCGGCCTGGCGCTGGCCGGTCCGCGGCTGGTTCAGGGGGCGGCCGGGGCGGTGGCCGGTTCGCGGCTCATGACGCGGCTGCCCGGCTCGCTGTGGATGGCGGTGCACAACTCCCACGGGTACGCGCTGCGCACCGCCGGGGCCGTGGCCGCGCTCGGCATGGTCCTCACGCTCGGCCTCAGCGTGGTGCTCTCCCAGACCACGATGGCCAAGGCGCGCGCCGACGAGGTCGCTTCGGGCCTGCGCGGTCTCGTCACGATCACCGCTCCTGAGCTCGGCGGCGTCCCGCGCGGCCTGCTGGCCGACGTACGCTCGCGGACGAAGGCGGCGGGCATGGCGATGACGACCGTGGTGACCGAGCCGATGCTGACCGGCGACAGCCCCGCTCTGATGGCCACGCCCGCCATGGCGCTCGGCCCGGACGCCGAGGGCCTGGTCGACCTGGACCTCGCCGACGGCGGCCTGTCCGGCCTCAAGGGCGCGGCCGTCGCGGTGGAGGAGGGCCTGGGCCGGGTCGGCGGAAGCATCAACATGATCATGGGCGACGGCGCGCGGGTGCGGGCTCGGGTGGCCGCCACCTACCGGCGCGGCCTCGGGTTCGGCCCGATCGTGGTCTCCCGCGACCTGGCCGCCGCGCACACGACGACCGGCCTGGACAGCGCGGTGCTGGCCCGTCCTGCCGACTTCGGCGACCTCGCGAGCCGCCCCGGGCTGCACTTCGACGACCACGCCGCCGGACCGCAGGCCGCCATGGCCTCGGCCCAGACGCTGGTGAACGTGGCCGTGCTGGCCGTGCTGCTGGGCTACGTGCTGGTGGCGGTCGCCAACCGGCTGGTGGCGACGACGACCGCGCGCCGGGAGGAGTTCGCCGGGCTGCGCGCGATCGGCCTGACCCCGCGTCAGCTCCGGCGCGTGGTGCGCTGGGAGGCGCTGCTCGTGGGCGCCGGGGCGTCGCTGTCGGGGCTGGTGCTGTCGGCGGTGCCGCTGGTGCTGCTGAGCGTGGGCTTCCTGGCCCGCCCGCTGCCTGCCGGGCCGTTGTGGCTGGTCCCGGCCTCTATCCTGGCAGTGATGACGATTGTGTCCCTCGCCATGGAGCTACCCGCCCGGAAGATCATGACGTGACGTGAAAGCTCTGTGGCGGTTCGTTCGGTATCACTTGATCGTGTTCGCGTCGGCCCTGGCGGCGATGGTCTCGCTGGCGCTGCTGGCCGTGGGCATCGCGCTCGTCCCGGTGGGCGGGGCGGGGCTGGTCCTGGTGCCGCGCATGATGGCGGTGCTCCACCGGTGGACCGAGTGGCAGCGCGTGCAGGCCGGCGCGGTGCTGGGGGTCGCCGTGCCGGCGCGTCCGGCGCCGCCCGCCGTGACCGGAGTGCGCGACCAGTGGCGGCAGCTCCTGATGGGCACGCGGGCCAGGCGTGACCTGCGCTGGACGGCGCTGCACGTCGTCGTGGGCCTGCCCGCCGCGCTGGCCGCGCTCGGAGTGGCCGGGCTGCTGGTGAACCCCGTGCTGGAGGCCCCGCTGTGGTGGTTGTTCCCCGCGGACGACCCGCTGCGGCTGCTGGTGGCCCTGCCGGTCACCGGATGGGAGCAGGCGATCGGCATGGGCGTCGCGCAAATCGTGCTGGCCGCGCCGCTGGCCTGGTGGGCGCTGCCGCGGCTGGCCCGGCTGCACGCCCGCGCCTGCCTGGCCGCGCTCGCCCCCTCGGAGGCCGACCGGCTGGCCGAGCGGGTCGGCGAGCTGACCGAGAGCAGGTCGAACGTCCTCGACGCGCACGCCGCCGAGCTGCGCCGCATCGAGCGCGACCTGCACGACGGCACCCAGGCCCGGCTGGTCGCCATCGCGATGCGGCTGGCCATGGCCCGCGAGGCGCTCGACGACGACGGCGGGCCCGTCGGCCGGCTGCTGAAGGACGCGCACGAGGGCACCGAGGAGGCGATGACCGAGTTGCGGCAGGTGATCCGCACGATGTACCCGCCCGTCCTGGCCGACAGGGGGCTGGCCGGCGCGGTGGCCGCCGTGACGGCCAAGGCCGGCCTGCCCGTCGAGACGGACGTGAGCGGCCTCGGCGCCGTGCCCGCCGCGGTCGAGACGGCGGCCTACTTCATCGTGGCCGAGGCGGTCACGAACGCCACCAAGCACAGCGGCGCCGGCCACGTCACCGTACGGCTGGCGTCCGGACGCGTGCTGCGCATCGAGGTCTGCGACGACGGCAGGGGCGGCGTGGACGAGAGCCGCGGCACCGGCGTCACCGGCATCCGCAGGAGGGCCGCCGCGCTCGACGGTACCTTGTCCATCGACAGCCCTCCAGGAGGGCCCACCCGTCTCGTCGTGGAGCTGCCGTGCGCGTCGTGATCGCTGAGGACAACGTCCTGCTGTCCACGGGGCTGGAACTGCTCCTGACCAGCAAGGACATCGAGGTGGCCGCGGTCGTGCCGGACGCCGGCGCCCTGCTGGACGCCGTCACCGAGCACCGGCCCGACCTGGTGATCGCCGACGTGCGGCTGCCGCCGTCGTTCCGCGACGAGGGCATCAGGGCCGCCGTCGCCCTCCGGCGCGCCGACCCCGCCCTGCCCATCCTGGTCCTGTCCCAGTACGTCGAGCGCATCTACGCCCGCGAACTGCTGGCGCACGGCTCCGGCGGCGTCGGCTACCTGCTGAAGGACCGGGTCAGCCGGGTGAGCCAGTTCGTCGAGGACGTCCGCCGGGTGGCCGCGGGCGGCACGGTCATGGACCCCGAGGTCATCGCCCAGCTCATGGTCGGGCGGGGCCACGGCCTGGACAGCCTCACCGGCCGGGAGCGGGAGGTGTTGTCCTGGATGGCCCAGGGCCTGAGCAACACCGAGATCGGCGAACGGCTGACGATCACCGACAACGCGGTGCACAAGCACATCGGCAGCATCTTCGCCAAGCTCGGCCTGGCCGTCTCCGACGGCGGCCACCGCCGGGTCATGGCCGTGCTCACCTTCCTCGACGACCAGTGACCCGCCTCCCCTACGCCGGGCCCAGGCGGGCGCGGACGGCCGCCTCCACGTCGGGCGGCAGGGGGCCCTTGCGGGCGGCGGCGACGTTGGCCCGCAGGTGTTCCGGCCGGGCCGAGCCGACGATCACCGAGTGCAGCTCCGGATGGCCGAGGATGAACCGGAGCAGCAGTTCGGTCACCGGCGCGCCGTCCGCCAGCTCCTCCAGGCGGGCGGCGGCGAGCCGGGCGTGGCGCTGCGCCAGCGGCCGGCGCACCGGCTCGGGCACGGCCTCGGGCGGCGGCGCGAGCGAGCGGGCCACCGCCCCGCGGGCGATCGTGCCCGCCCCGCTCGCCGCGGCGGCCCCGACGAGCCCTTCGTGGGAGCGGTCGAGCGCCGAGTAGGGCAGCAGGAACACGTCGAACGCGCCCGTCGCGATGTGCTCGGGGAGGTGCGGCAGCTCCCCCGACATGCCGGTGAAGCGGATCAGGCCCTCGTCCTGGAGTTCCCGCATCCCGGCGACGGTGTCCTCGGCCGCCATCACCGAGACGCTCGGGCTGAGGTGCACCATCAGGACGTCGAGATGGCCGGTGCGCATCCGGCGCAGGCTCCGCTCGACGCCCGCGCGCACGTTCGCCCTCGTGTAGTCGTGCGCGGGGTCGCCGTCCGTGAGGGAACAGCCGCACTTGCCCGCCAGGACGAACTCGTCGCGGCGGTGCGCGATCCAGCGGCCGATGTGCTCCTCGGCGTCGCCGTAGTCGGGCGCGGTGTCGATGAGGTTCACGCCGGCGTCGAGGGCCTCGTTCAGCACGGCGCGGGCCGCGTCGTCGGACACCGGCGGGCCCCAGGCGCGAGGGCCGCGCAGCTCCATGGCGCCGTAGCCGAGGCGGCTCACGCGCAGGCCGGTGCGGCCCAGTGTGGTGGCAGGGAGCGTCATGTCAGTGCTTGGCGTAGTGGCCGGCGACGGCGGCGAAGGCGGCCTTGGGGTCCCAGGGCAGGCCGGGGTAGGCGGCGCCGGAGCGGTCCTCGTAGACCTTGACGACGCCGTAGCTGGCCAGGTCCAGGTCGTCGCGGGGGTCGCCGTCGGGGCGATGCGGGTGGTCGCGCAGCGCGAAGGTGAACACGAAGGTGCTGTCCACGCCGGCGGCCTCGAAGAGCTCCAGCAGCTCGCGCACGTACGCGGCCTGGCCCTCCTCGTCGCGGACGTGCTCGCCGGTCAGCCGGAGGGGCTCGCGGGTGCCCGGTGCGTACTCGACGATCTCCAGGCCGAGCGCGCCCCGGTCGCCCGCGCCGCGGTAGGTCGCCGAGCCGAACTCGGTGATCGCGACCGGCCTGCCCTCCGCGACGAGGCCGCGCACGCCCTGCTCGAACACGTCCACGATCTCGGCCGACCGGTAGAGGTCCACGGAGACGAGGTCGAACGGCGTCCAGTCGACGCCTTCGAGCGGCACGGAGGCGTACGTCACCCGGCCGCCGAACCGCTCGCGCACGACGGCCACCGCCCGCCCGAGGAAGTCGTTGACCCGCGTGCGCACGCCGCCGACCAGCTCGCGCACCCGTTCCGGACGGCTCAGCAGGGCGACCCGCTCGTCGATGTCGTCCCCGGGCAGGAAGCCCTTGCTCATCAGGCACAGCTCGGCGCCGGTGACGAAGACCACCTCGGCGCCGCGCCGCCTGAGCCGTTCGGCGCGCTCGGCGCAGTCGGCGAACAGCGCCAGCATCTCCTCCTCGGTCAGCTCCAGCGGATAGGGCGAGAACCAGACCTCCAGCCCGAGGTCGGCGGCATGACCGGCGGCGATCTCCAGGCGGTCGGGGTCGCCGCCCATGACGCGGACGGCCGTGCAGTGCAGGTCGTCCCGGATGACGCGCATCTCGCGCGCCACCACGTCGGGGTCGAACCCCGGGTGGCCGATCGTCCCGTTGACGACGAACCCGGTGTCGTAGCTGATGCCTTTGGCACGCATGGGCGTTCCCTTCTCATTTACGGTACTGACCGTACCTTAGCCTATATGAGGTACGGTCGGTACCCTCAGATCGAGGAGGGTGGCGATGGCCGAGGCAGGCGGGCGGACACGGCGGCGCGGGGTGGCGCTGGAGGAGGCGATCCTGAGCGCGGCGGCCGACGAGCTCACCGAGTCGGGCTTCGCCGGGCTGACCATGGACAAGGTCGCCGCCCGCGCCGGCACCAACAAGAACGCCATCTACCGCCGCTGGCCGGGCCGCCTGGCCCTCGGCGTCGCCGCCTACAAACGGCTGGCCACGACGGTCTCGCCGCCCGACACCGGCGAGCTGCGCGGCGACGCCCTGGAGCTGCTGCGCCGGGCCAACCGCTACTGGAGCTCGCCGCTCGGCGCGATCCTGCGCGACCTGATCGCCGCCGCGGGCGGCGCCGCCGAGCTGCTGGCCCAGCTCCAGGAGCAGTCGCACGACGCGGTGGCCGCGCCCTGGCTGGCCGTCCTCGAACGGGCGGTGGCCCGCGGCGAGGCCGCACCCGAGTCGCTGCGCCCGAGGGTCGCCACGGTGGCCATCGTGCTGCTGCGCAACGAGTTCGTGGTGCGAGGGGCGCCCAGCGCGCCTGACGACGTCCTCGTGGAGATCGTGGACGAGGTCTTCCTGCCGCTGGTCCGGCGAGGTCGGGACGCCTGAGGCGGGCTCACCAGAGCCGGTCGATCTCCCCGGGATGGAGCGCGATGCGCGCGTGGTGGAACGACAGCCGGTGCGCCCGGCCGTGGGGTGAGGGGAAGTCGCCCATCGTGACCTTGTCGAACCCGGGCAGGTCGCTGGGGAAGGGCGCCTGCGGGGTGCCGCCGACCAGCACCGCGCCGGGGATCGCCGACCAGCCGGCGCTCTCGTAGAAGCCCTGGAGCGGCCGGTCGCAGGTGAACAGGGCGACGTCGAAGCCCGCTTCGGCGATGGCCGCGCGCGCGGCGCCCACCAGGCGGCGGCCGTGCCCCCGGCCGCGGGCGGCCTTCCTGGTCACCACGGTGCTCAGGCCCGCGGCGCGGAACCGGTGGCCGGCATGGGTGAGGGTCTTGGACAGGATGTCCAGGGCGGCCAGGACCGTCCCCTCGTCGCGCC
This sequence comes from Nonomuraea sp. NPDC050227, assembly GCF_044459705.1. Classification (NCBI taxonomy): domain Bacteria; kingdom Bacillati; phylum Actinomycetota; class Actinomycetes; order Streptosporangiales; family Streptosporangiaceae; genus Nonomuraea; species Nonomuraea sp. NPDC050227. The sequence continues at coordinate 51,716 of NZ_JBITJF010000003.1, forward strand.
GGTCGCCCTCGTCCCGCCCGTCGCGCTCGTCGAGGAGGAGCATGGTGCGGGGGGCAAGGGCGGGGTCGTGCGCGGGGCCGCCGCCGTCGGGCGCGGGGAAGTCGTGGCCGGGCCAGGCCTCCCGTTGCAGGTCGCGCACCTGGGCCAGCAGGTGCGCGGGCACGTCCGGCTCGGGGAACGACCTGATGGGCATGGTTCCCGAGTGTGCCGTGCGACGGCTCTCCGGGCAAACGGGGGCCGGTCGGACGGGTCAGGGGTGGGTGGCGGGCGAGGGGCGGTTGTCGTCGTCCTGGCCGCCGGGCGTGGCCGCCAGGATGTCGGTCAGGACCGTCAGGATGCGTTCGGCGTCGGTGAGCAGGCTGCCGCTCAGCGCCCAGCCGGCCGGGTGGGCGACCTCGCCCTTCTGGATCTCCGTCGTCATCTGGTCGTGGATGCGGCTCGCCTGCGCCTCCGCCCGGCCGAGCAGGGTGCGGGCCCTCCCGAGGTCCGGGTCGCGGCGTACGGTGGCGGTCAGGGCGTCGCCCAGGACGTCCAGGAGGTCGGCGTAGTCGCGGGCGTAGTCGGGGCTGACGTCGGTCGAGGGCCCGTCGTGGTGTTCCAGGTGGGCCAGGGCGTGCACGATCGTGTGCACGTGCGCGGCCAGCGTGGTCAGCCGGCGCAGCAGCTGCTCGTGGTCCTGCGCGGCTCGCGGGCCAGGCGGCGCACGGCCGCGTCGGGCCGGTCGCGGTACAGCGGCGGCCACAGCACGCTGTTGACCAGCGCCCCGCTCAGCGCGCCGATGGCCGTGGCCAGCACGTACGCCAGCAGGTAGCGCTCCTGGGAGGCGGCGGCGAAGGAGAGCAGCAGCACGGCGGTGGTGGCGACGTCGGAGCCGTGGTTGCCCATGCGGTGCCAGCGGGCGGCGACCAGCGCGGGCGGCACGACCAGGACCAGGCTGAGCACGCCCAGGCCGAGCAGGTGCCCGATGCTGCCGGCCAGGATGACCCCGGCGCCGACCGCGGCGACCCGGCGCAGGCCGTTGGTGAGCGTGCGGTACACGGTGGCGTGCACCATGATCACCGCGGTGGCGGGGGCGATCCAGGTGGCGCCGAGCGCCAGCAGCCGGCTGGCCGTCAGCCAGGCCAGCACCGCCGCCAGCGTCGCCTTGGCGATCTGCAACGCCTGCAACCGCTGGTACGACCCCGGCTTGGCCAGCCCGGCGGCCTGCCCGCGCACGTACGACAGCTCACGCCTGACGGCCGCGGACAACCGGCCACTCCAGCCACGCCACATGACGTGACATTTACTCACATTTAGGGCAAGCCGCAAGCATCTCCACGCCGGAGAGCCCGCCCGCGCCGGCATGAGAGGATCACGGGCCATGGAGATCATCGACAGCGGCCGGTTCGAGCCCGCCCCGGACGGTTCCGCCAACTTCGCCGAGCACCTGAGCGTGCCCGCGCTCAGCTTCGGCACGTACTCCATCCCGGCCGGCGCCGTCGACGGCCAGTCGCCGCACGCCGAGGACGAGATCTACGTCGTCACCAGCGGGCGCGCCTCCTTCACCTCGGGCGGCGTCACCATCGAGGTCGGCCCCGGCAGCAGCCTGTTCGTCCCGGCCCGCGAGGAGCACCGCTTCCACGACGTCACCGAGGACCTGGTGACGCTGGTGTTCTTCGGGCCCGCCTACAGCGGCGTCCCCACGTCCTGACGCCCCCCGCCGTCAGGCTGGCGAACTCGCGGGCCGCGAGCGCGCCACGAGCGCGCCGCGCTGAGGAGACTGGAGGGCGGGAGCGGCCGGCCGGCCGTCCCGTCGCGTGACCGTCGCCCACCGTTGCCGCCCGGCCCTGACGAGATGAGAGCCCTCATGACTGTCACCCCCGCCCAGCTGCGCGACCTCGCGCGCCGCGCTCAGGACCTCGCCGCCGAGGTGCGCTCGCTGTGCGACACCGAGCCCGCCGGATCCCCCGAGGGCGACCAGCTCAGGGCCGCGCGGCACGCCGCCGACTGGCTGGACCGGGGCGGCGAGGACCTGCAACGGGCGGCCGGCGACCTGGCCCGGCTGCGGGCGCAGCGCGAGCAGGTCTGCGGCATGCCGTGGGGCGTCTGCCCCGAGCACGGCAACACCCTGTCCTACCGGGCCGACGTCACCGAGTGCCGGGTCTGCCACCGCACCTGGCCGCAGGACCGGGCCGGCCGGCCCTGCCAGGAGCTGGTCCGGTGGAAGGTGACCGACCAGGCCGGGACGGTGACCAGGATGTGCGACGGGCACGTGCTCGGCGCCCGCGCCGTGCTGCGCGGGGCCACCTTCACCCGGCTTGATGCCGAGGGCGCCCAGGCCTGAACCTGCCCGACAGCACGGTGGCGCTGTTGATCACCGAGACGTGGCTGTAGGCCTGCGGGAAGTTGCCGACCTGCCGGTGGTGCACGGTGTCGTACTCCTCCGACAGCAGGCCGACGTCGTTGCGCAGGCCGAGCAGCCGTTCGAACAGCTCGGTGGCCCGGCGCCGGCGGCCGGTCGCGGCCAGGGCGTCGGCCAGCCAGAAGGAGCAGGCCAGGAAGGTGCCCTCGCCGCCGGGCAGGCCGTCGATCTCCTCGTCCTCGGCCCGGTAGCGCAGGACGAGACCGTCGTGGACGAGGTCGCGGGCGATCGCGTCCACGGTGCCGACGACGCGCGGGTCGCCGGGCGGCAGGAAGCCGAGGCGCGGGATGAGCAGCAGGGCCGCGTCCAGGCCGGTCGAGCCGTAGTACTGGGTGAAGGTGTTGCGTTCGGCGTCGTAGCCGTGGGCGCAGACGTCCTGGTGGATGCGTTCGCGCAGGGCGCGCCAGCGGCCGACCGGGCCGTCGCGGCCGAACGCCTCGACGGCCTGGATCATGCGGTCGGCCGCGACCCAGGCCAGCACCTTGGAGTGCACGAACTGACGGCGCGGCCCCCGGGTCTCCCACAGCCCGTTGTCGGGCCGGTCCCAGATGCCTTCGAGGTAGTTCATCAGGGCGTTCTGGACGTCCCAGGCCTCGTCGTCGACGGCCAGGCCGGACCGGCGGGCCAGGTGCAGGCAGTCGAGGGTCTCGCCGTAGACGTCGAGCTGGAACTGGCCGGAGGCGGCGTTGCCGACGCGTACCGGCTGGGACCCCTCGTAGCCCGACAGCCAGTCGGCGGTCCATTCGGCGATGCGCCGGCCGCCCTCGACGGTGTACATGATCTGCAGGTCGGCGGGGTGCCCGGCGACGGCCCGCAGCAGCCATTCGCGCCAGGCGCGCGCCTCGGCGTCGTAGCCGGCGGTCATCATGGCCTGGAGGGTGAAGCTGGCGTCGCGCAGCCAGCAGTAGCGGTAGTCCCAGTTGCGCGGGCCGCCCAGTTGCTCGGGCAGCGAGGTGGTGGCGGCGGCGACGAGCCCGCCGGTGGGGGCGTAGGTGAGGGCCTTGAGGGTGAGCAGGCTCGTGCGGACGGCCTCGTCGTAGTCCCCCTGGTAGCCGCACCGGCGGGCCCACTCGCGCCACAGCCGTTCGGTGTCGGCCAGGGCCTCGGGCGGGTCGACCGGTTCCGGGCGCGGCAGCCACGACTGCTGCCAGGTCAGCGCGAACGGCACCCGCTGCCCCTCCCCCACCGTGAAGGAGGCGGTGGTGCGGTGCCGGTCGGCGTCCGGGCACAGCTCGACGGGGGTGCGCAGCCAGGTGGCGTCGCCGCCGGCGACCGCGGCCAGCACGCCGGGCTCGTAGCGCAGCCAGGGGACGTCGTGGCCGTAGTCGAAGCGCAGCACCAGTTCCATGGTCATCTCGACCCGGCCGCGCACGCCCTCGACGATCCGCACCACGTCGGGGGCCTCGCCGCGGGGCGGCATGAAGTCCACCACCCGGACGCTGCCGCCGGGGCCGTCCCAGGTGGTCTCCAGGATGAGGGTGCCCTCGCGGTAGCCGCGGGAGGTGGCCCGGCCGCCGCCGGCGGGGGCCAGCAGCCAGCGTCCGGCGGACGGGCCGTCGAGCAGCGCGGCGAAGCAGGCGGGCGAGTCGAAGCGGGGCAGGCACAACCAGTCGATCGAGCCGTCGCGGCCGACGAGCGCGGCGGTGTGCATGTCGCCGATCAGGGCGTAGTCCTCGATCCGCATCGGCGCCCGCTCCTTCCGTCAGGCCACGCGGTGGGGTTCGGCGGCGGCGGCGCGCAGCTCCAGCCCGTGGCCGGGGGCGTCGGGCCGGGGGCGGGCCAGGCCGCCGGAGGGGTCGGCGGCGCCGTCGAACAGCTCGGCCTCGATGCGCTGGTGGTCGTGGAACCATTCGACGTGGCGCAGGTTGGCGGTGCTCGCGGCGGCCGGGAGGTGCAGGTTGGGCGCGCAGTGGGCGGACACCTGCAGGTTGTGGCCCGCGGCGATCGCGGCGGCGGCGAACCAGCCGGTGTAGCCGCCGCAGCGGGTGGCGTCGGCCTGGAGGCAGTCGACGGCCTGGGCCTGGCACATGCGGGTGAAGTAGGCGGGGTCGCAGCCGTACTCGCCGGCGGTGACGTCGGGGGCGGCCCGCTCGCGGACGAGCCGCAGGCCCGGCAGGTCGTCGGAGGAGACGGGCTCCTCGAACCAGGTCACGTCGTGCTCGCGCATGCGCGCGGCCAGGCGGACGGCCTGTTTGGCGGTGTAGCCGCCGTTGGCGTCGACGTACAGCTCGGCCCGGTCGCCGATGACGCGGCGGGCCAGGGCCACGCGGTGCAGGTCGCGGTCGGGGCGGGCGCCGGACGACTCGCCGATCTTGATCTTGACGCGGCCGATGCCCCGCTCGTGGACCCAGTGGGCGAGCTGGGCGGCAGTGGCCTCGTCGTCGTAGGTGGTGAAGCCGCCCGAGCCGTACAGCGGGACCTCGGGCCGGGCGGCGCCGAACAGGCGGGTCAGCGGCAGGCCGAGCAGGCGCGCCTTGAGGTCCCACAGCGCCACGTCGGCGGCCGAGACGGCGTAGCCGGCGACGCCGGGACGGCCCGCGTTGCGCACCTGCCGGACCATCGCGGCGTGCAGGGCGGGGATGTCGGCGGCGTCCGCGCCTGTCAGGACGCCGGCCAGCAGCTCGGTGACGACCGAGGCGGCGGCGGCCGGGGCGTAGGTCCAGCCGGTGCCGGTGACGCCCGCGGCGGTCAGGGTGACGACGACCATGGTGGTGGACCGCCAGGCCAGCGTGCCGTCGCCTTCCGGCTGGTCGGTGGGGATGCGGTAGGCGGCGGCCCCGGCGTTCTCGATCGTGCTCATGGCATCCCTGGCCCTACCCGGTGGCTCCCGGTGTGACGCATCGGCCCCGTTTAAGCAACCTGAATTGCCTGTCCCGGGGGCGGACGCCTAGGGTGGCTGGAATGTCAGTCAAGGAGCCCGCGGACGCGCTGGCCGCCGTGGTCGCGCTGCGCCGCCTGGCCGACCAGCTGGAGGACGCCGCCGTGGAGCAGGCGATGCGGGCGGGCTGGAGCTGGCCGCAGGTGGCCGAGGCGCTCGGCGTCACCCGCCAGGCGGTCCACAAGAAGCACGCCAAGCGGCTCATCGCGGCCGGGGTCGAGCTGAGGAGGCGGGCATGAGCGGCGCTTTCGACCGCTACCTGCACGACGTGCTGATCCGGGGGGAGGCCGAGGCGCGCGCGGAGAGCTCCCCCACCATCGAGGCCCACCACGTGCTGCTGGCCATGGCGGCGCCGCAGGACACCGCGGCGCGGGCGATCCTGGCCGAGGCCGGGCTCGACCAGGCGGGGGTGCGGGCGGCGTTGCGGCGGGAGTTCGAGCACAGCCTCGCCGCGGCCGGGGTGTCGGCCGCGGCCTTCGACCTGCGTTCGACGCCCGACCCCGAGCGGCGGCCGCAGCTCGGGGCGTCGGTCAGGCTGGCGATCGAGCGGCTGGCCGCCACCCATCGCAAGAAGGACCTGCGGCCGGTCCACGTGCTGCTCGGCGTCCTGCAGGCCGAGGTGGGCACGGTCCCGCGGGCGCTGGCCCTGGCGGGGATCGACCGCGCCGCGCTGGCCGAGCGCGCCCGCGCCGCCCTGTAGACCAGGCGCGGATCTTTTTTCCCGGCGATTTTTCTTCCCGGCGATGTCGATCCGGGCCCCCGTCCTTCGTGTAGAGGGCAGAAGGAGGCATGACGACATGACCGAGACGAAGACATTGGTGACCGGGCTGTGCGTGGGCGAGTCGCCGCGCTGGCACGAGGGCAGGCTGTGGTTCGCCCACTGGGGGGTGCAGGAGATCGTCGCCGTCACCCCGGACGGCGAGCGCGAAGTGGTCGCCCGCGGCCCGAAACCCGCCGGGTTCTGCCTCGGCCGGCTGCCCGACGGCCGCCTGCTGGTGACCGGCGAGCACGAGCTGCTGCGCGTGGAGCCGGACGGCACGACGTCCGTCCACGCCGACCTGGGCGAGCTGCCGGCCGGGCCGAACGAGGTCGTCGTGGACGGCCGCGGCCGGATCTACGTGAACTGCGTCGGCTTCGACTTCGGCCGGGCCGACTTCGCGCCCGGCGTGATCGCCCTGGTCGGCCCCGGCGGCGAGGCCCGGGTGGTCGCCGAGGACCTGTACTTCCCCAACGGGATGGTGGTGACCCCGGACGGCTCCACGCTGATCGTCGCCGAGTCCTGGACGCGGCGGCTGACGGCGTTCGACATCGACGCGGACGGCGGGCTGTCCGGCCGCCGGGTGTGGGCGCCCATCGGCGGCGACGGCATCTGCATGGACGCCGAGGGCGCGATCTGGACCCAGGTGGACGACGAACAGGGGTCCGCCTGCGTACGGGTGCGCGAGGGCGGCGAGGTGACCGACCGGATCGAGCTCGACCGGGCCTGTTTCGCCGCCGCGCTCGGCGGCCCGGACGGCCGGACGTTGTTCATGACCGTCGCGGTGTTCCCGGGCGTCGAGCGGATGGCGGAGATGTTCGCCGGCCGGACGGGCGAGGTCAGGACGGCCGACGTGGCCGTCCCCGGGCTCGTCTGAGCCGGTGGGGCGGGGGCCCGCGCCGTCAGCCGAACTCGGCCTGGAACAGGTCGGCGCAGGTCCCCAGGAAGTCGCCCCAGTCGCCGTTCACGTTGGCGACCAGGGCGTGGCCGCCCTGCCGGTCGCCCATCGCGTACGTCATCGACCCCTGGATGTAGCCGCCCCCGCCCCAGAGCGTGACGCCGGACGGGAACCGCTGGGAGTAGACGCCGAGCCCGTACCGGGCGCCGGGCACCCAGCCGGCGCCCTCGGTGGGCACGGTGGTGAACATCTCCTCCTGCTGGGCGGGCGGGAGCAGCCGCCCGCCCAGCAGGGCGGCCAGGAAGCGGTGGAGGTCGGCCGTGGTCGAGACCATGCCGCCGGCGGCCCAGGCCCATGACAGGTCGGCGTCGGTCACGTCGTGGCGGACCGTCTCCTGGCCGGTCTCGTCCTGGCCGGAGTAGTGGCGGGCGTGCGGGTCGCGCAGCCCTTCGCCGGCCGCGGGCAGGTACGTCCCGGTCAGCCCCAGCGGGGCCGCGACGCGCCGGTCGATCTGCTCGGCGAGCGTCGAGCCGGACGCCGCCTCGACGATCATCCCGGCCAGGTTGTAGTTGACCTTGGAGTAGACGAACCGCTCGCCCGGCTTCCCGGCGGGCGGGGTCTCCTGGCCGGGGATCGCGTCCGGCAGGCCGCTGGTGTGGTTGAGCAGCAGCCGCAGGGTGATGCGGGCGGCGTCGGCGTCGGGGAAGTACTCCTCGACGACACCCGGCAGCCAGGTGGTCATGGGAGCGTCCAGGGCCAGGTCGCCGTCGGCCGCCAGGCCCAGCACGACGGTCCCGACGAACGCCTTGGTGAAGCTGCCGATGCGGAAGTGCTCCCCGGGGCCGCGGGGGCGGCCGGTCTCCAGGTCGGCCACGCCCGCGGCGCCGAACCACGGCGGGTCGTCGCCGTCCCGGACCTCGGCCACGACGCCGGGCCCGCGGTCGCCGGCCACCAGCCGGTCGAGCACCTGCCGCAACCTCGGACGGTCGGCGTGAATCATGGACATGCTGCCTCCAGCGACACGAAACGGATCCGCGAACGCGAGCAACCGTAGTTGACTATTCTGGACGTAGTCAACTGCGGTTGCTTATCGGCGGCTTGCGCTGTGCGGCGGGCGGCCGGCGGGGTCAGGCGTCGCGGCGGGCCGAGGCGATCAGGCGCATCAGCGCGGCGTGCAGGTCCTGGAGCTCGTCGAGGTCCATGCCGAGCCGGGCGACGATGGCCGGCGGGATCTTCTCCGCCTCGGCCCTGAGCTGCCGTCCGGCGGGCGTCAGGGTGACGGCCAGGGCGCGCTCGTCCTTGCTGTTGCGCTCGCGGTGGACGTAGCCCAGCGCCTCCAGCCGCTTGAGCAGCGGGGACAACGTGCCGGGGTCGAGCTGCAGGAGCTCGCCCAGCTCCTTGACCGACAGCGGCTCGTGCTGCCAGAGGGCCAGCATCACCAGGTACTGGGGGTGGGTCAGCCCGAAGGGTTGCAGGAGCGGCCGGTAGAGGCCGATCACGCTGCGCGAGGCGATGCTGAGGGCGAAGCACACCTGCCGGTCGAGCGCCAGCAGGTCTGTCGCCTCTGTCACAGGCTCCATGCGTGTACGCCTCCGATGCCGTCTGGTAACTTACTTTGTGTACAAACTAATAGCCTGCAAATCGATGCCACACAAATCGTACCCGTGGCCGGGCCGCCGAAAGAGGGACACCTCATGTTTCACCGCAAGCCGCTGGAGGAGCGCATCGCCGAGCGTCAGGCCAAGCTGCCTCCGCTGAAGGAGGGCAAGCACTTCGAGCACGGCCCGGCCAAGTTCGTGTTCGTCACGCTGCTGGTCGTGGTGGTGGTCACGCACCTCGTCGGCCTGGCCATCGTCATGCACTTCGCCTGATCTGCCGGGAACATCCCGGCGGCGGCCGCCGTTACATCCCTCGTGGCCGGTGTGCCCAGTGTCCCCGGGCCTCACCTATCGCCTTCGCGGACTACCGTTCGGCTGGAGCCGCGTTGTGCACCTCGCCGAGAGGCGACACGCACACCGGTGCCCACGCGTTGAGGGCCCCCCGCCCGTCCCGGCGGGGGGCCCTCGCGCGCGTCCAGGACCGGGCGGCCCGGCTCAGGCACGCGGCCAGGGGCGGCCGGCCAGGCGTTCGATGTCGGTGTTGAAGCGCCTGAGGTAGGCGGCGAAGGCGGCGACGTCCTCCGGCGACCAGTCGGCCATCACCTTCTCCAGGCCGCGCACGTTCCGCTCGCGCTCCTCGGTGAGGCTGCGCTCGCCCTCCGCGGTGAGGCGGAACTTACGGGCGATGCCGCCCTCGGGGTCGGGGATGCGTTCGACCAGGCCGGCGCGCAGGAGGGCCGAGGTGTGCCGGTTGAGGGTGGAGACGTCCAGGCCGAAGGCGTCGCTGAGCTGCCCGATGGACATCGGGCCCGAGCCGTGCAGCCGCCGCAGCAGGAGGTGGGCACTACGGTCGTAGTGCCGGTGCCGGCCGAGCAACATCGTCTCGAACTCGATGAGATGTGTGGGCTTTTCCATCCCAATCCCCCCTTTCGCGAGATATGTGCACCTTACATGAATTGTGTACGTAACACATGATGTGTAGCGTGCACATCCTTCGACGACGGGAGAACAACGTGGGGGGCTCCACATCCACCGCCCGCCCCGGCGGCATCGTCAGCGTGATGGCGGTGGCCGGCATCGTCGCCTCGCTCATGCAGACCCTGGTCGTGCCGCTGATCGGCGAGCTGCCGCGGCTGCTGCGCGGCACCGCCTCCGACGCCTCCTGGGTGATCACCGCCACCCTGCTGGCCGGCGCGGTCGCCACGCCGGTCACCGGACGCCTCGGCGACCTGTACGGCAAGCGCCGCATGATGCTCGTCTGCACCGCGCCGCTGATCGCCGGGTCGGTGATCTGCTCGCTGGCCGGGTCGCTCGCCCCCATGATCGTCGGGCGCGGGTTACAGGGCATGGGCATGGGCCTGATCCCGCTCGGCATCAGCGCCCTGCGCGACCTGCTGCCGCCCGACCGGCTCGGCCCCTCGATCGCGCTGATGAGCTCGTCCATGGGCATCGGCGGGGCCCTCGGCCTGCCGGTCTCGGCCGCGGTCGCCGAGTACGCGAGCTGGCGGGTGCTGTTCTGGGGCTCGGCCGTGCTGAGCGTGCTGATCGCGGTGCTGATCCGGGTGCTGGTGCCGCCCACTCCCCCGCTGCCCCGCGAGGGCGCGGCCGGGCGGCTGGACGTGCCGGGCGCGCTCGGCCTCGGCGCGGGGCTGGTGTGCCTGCTGCTGGGGGTCTCCAAGGGCGCCGACTGGGGATGGGCGAGCGGCACCACGCTCGGGCTGCTCGGCGCGGCCGCGCTGATCCTGCCGGCATGGGCCCTGTGGGAGCTGCGCGCCGCGGAGCCGCTGGTGGACCTGCGGGTGACCGCCCGGCGGCAGGTGCTGCTGACCAACCTCGCCTCCATCATGGTCGGCTTCTCGATGTACGCCCAGGCGCTGATCGTCATGCAGATCCTCCAGCTCCCCGCGGCCACCGGCTACGGGCTGGGCCAGTCGATGCTGGCCGCCGGCCTGTGGATGGCCCCCTCCGGCCTGATGATGATGGTGGTCTCGCCGCTCGGCGCCCGGCTGTCGGCCGCCCGCGGCCCGAAGGTCACCCTGATCGCCGGGAGCCTGGTCATGGCGCTCGGCTACGGCTCCTCCATGGGCCTGCTGGGGTCGGCCTGGGGCATGCTGGTCGTCACCTGCGTGTGCAGCCTCGGGGTCGGCCTGGCCTACGGGGCGATGCCCGCCCTCATCATGGGCGCGGTGCCCCGGTCGGAGACGGCCGCGGCCAACAGCTTCAACACCCTGATGCGCTCGATCGGGACGACGGTCTCGGCGGCGGTCGTCGGCGTGATCCTGTCGCAGCTGACGATCCGGCTGGGCGCGCACACGCTGCCGTCGGAGGCCGGCTTCCGTACCGGGATGCTGGTCGGCTGCGGGGCTGCGCTGGCCGCCGCGGCCGTCACCATGGCGCTGCCCGGACGTCGCGGCGGCCGGACGGCCGGGGACGGGGCCGCCGCGTCCGTCTCGCCCGCCCGACGGTGACGTCGCGGGAGCCTCTTGGCTTCCTACACTTTTGGTAGGAAAATCTGGCAATACCGGTTCTCGTCACTGGGAGGCTGACGGTGCCCTTGCCCGATTTCCTGATCGCGGGAGTGCCCAAAGCGGGGACGACGGCGCTGCACACCGCGCTGCACCCGCACCCCGACCTGTTCCTGTCGCCCATCAAGGAGCCGAAGTTCTTCCTCACCGACGGGCCACCGCCCGGACGGGGCGGACCGGGCGACGCCGAGACCTACCGGGAACACGTCTGGCGGCGCGCGGACTACGAGGCGCTGTTCGCCGCCGCTCCCCCCGGGACCCTCGCCGGCGAGTCCACCCCCTTCTACCTGTACGACCTGGACGCCCAGCGCCGCATCCGGGAGACGATCCCGCACGTCCGGCTCATCGTGAGCCTGCGCGACCCGGTCGAGCGCGCCCACTCCAACTGGACCCACCTGTGGTCGGCCGGCCTGGAGCCGATCGGCGACCTCGTCCGCGCCTGCGAGGCCGAGCCGGAGCGCATCGCGGCCGGCTGGGCGCACTTCTGGCACTACACCGCCCTCGGCCGGTACGGCGGGCAGCTCGCCCACCTGTTCACCCTGTTCCCCCGCGACCAGGTGCTCATCTTCCGCTACCGGGACATCGTGGACCGTCCGGCCGAGACCCTGGACCGCATCTGCGGCTTCCTCGGCGTGCGGCAGGGGCTGCTCACCGGCGTCCCGAGGGAGAACGTGACCGCGCACCCGGACCCCGGCGCGCGGCACGCGTTGCTGTCCACCCTGCGCCGCACCCTTCCCGCGGCCCTGTCCGGGCCGCTGGAGCGGCTGCTCCAGCGGCGCGGCCGGGCCCGACGGCCGCTGGAGTGGGCGCAGCGGCAGCGCCTGATCCCCTACTTCGCGGCGGACGTCGAGCTGCTCCAGCAGGTCACCGGCGAGGACTTCAGCGACTGGCTGCGGCCGCGGGAACGTTCGGGCGGGCTGGTCGGCAGCCGGCCGCCCGGCCAGCGCCAGGCCAGAAACGGCCGCGCCCCCTGACCGCGCCCCCTGACCGCGACGTCGCCCCGGGACGGGCCGGTGAGCGGGCCGGTCAGTGGGGCGGGCGGAGTTCCGTGCGCAGGTCGTGGGCGCCGTCGGCGCGCGTGTACTCGTAGTAGAGGCGCAGGCCGCCGTCCGGGAGGTCGACGAAGGTGAGGTAGCGCAGGCCGCCGCCGTGGTGCGGCGACATCGCGGCGGGCCGGTCGCCCAGGGCGGCCAGCGCGTCGGGGTCGGCGCCCACGGCCACGCCGGTGCGCTCCTCGTAGTTCTCCTCCGCGCTGCCGCGGCCGTCGTAGAAGGCCACGACCCGGTCGCCGTCGAAGCGCACGGCGCTGATCCGGACGCCGCGGGCGTCCCACAGGCCGGGGCGGCCGGTCAGGGCGGTGCCGTGCCAGGTCCAGTCCAGGCCGTCGGCGCTGGTGGCGTAGTCGGTCACCATCCGGTCGGCCTCGTCGGGGTCGGCCAGCGGATGGCAGGAGGCCCACAGGTGCCACACGTCGCCGCGCCGCACGATCACGGTGTCCTTGACCCCGGTCTTGGGGTCGCCGGGCAGCACCGTCGTGCGGGTGCGCGGGTCGAACGCGGCGGGGTCGGCGGCCTCGACGACCTCCACCCGCCAGTGCTTGGTGCCGGGCGTGGCGCAGCTCAGGTACAGCCGCCAGCGTCCCTGCGGGGTGCGGACCAGGGCGGGCCGCTCCAGCGACTCGGCGTCCATCTCCTCGCGGGTGATCGTGGTCAGCGGCTCGAAACGCTCGCCGTCGGACGAGCGGGCGACGACGACCGCGTACCCGCGGCCCTCACCGACCGGGCGGCGCAGGCGGTAGGCGAGGTAGATCAGCCCGTCCGCGGCGACGGCGCTCGGCGCCCCGGCCCAGTGGCCGTGCGCCGGGACCGGCGGCTCGACCGCCACGACGGCGCGGCCGGGATCGGGGAGCAGGGCGTTCTCGTCGATCGACATGGAACCGAGGCTAGGCCAGGACGTGGAGCCGGACATGGCTGCTTACCTCTCCTTGGGATTATCCTTATTACCTATAGACTTTATGGGGTTATGGCCGTCCGCCGCATGCCCGGCACGCCGGAAGTGCCGACGCGTTTGCGCGGCGCCGGTCGCGCAGCGACCCCTCCGGTGGCCGGCGTCCCACGCATATGCTGGACCGATGCCAACCCCTGAGTTCGTCCTCGCGCTGCGCGAGAAGATCGGCACCGAGCCGCTGTGGTTGTCCGGGGTGACCGCGGTCGTGCTGCACGAGGACCAGGTGCTGCTGGTCCGCCGGAGCGACACCGGCGCCTGGACGCCCGTGACCGGCATCATCGACCCGGGCGAGCAGCCGGCCGACGCCGCGTTGCGCGAGGTGGCCGAGGAAACCGGCGTGCGGGCCGTCGCGGAACGGCTGGCCCTGGTGCACGTCACGCGTGAGGTCACCTACCCCAACGGCGACCGGGCCCGCTACCTCGACCTGGTGTTCCGCTGCCGCTGGCGGTCCGGCGACCCCTACCCGGCCGACGGCGAGAACAGCGAGGCCCGCTGGTTCTCCCTGCGGGAGCTGCCGGACCTGAGCGCCGACATGCGCGCCCGCCTCGACGCCGCCCTCGGCGACGCCCCGGCCGCCCGCTTCCACACCACCGACCACTGACCGCGCCCCCCATCCCTGACTACGGGCCCCTTCGCCGCGTGGCCCTTGACTGCGGGGCCCCCTCGCCTCACGCGCGGCCACGGGCCGCCCCGGCGTGGCGGGTGCGCTGCCCCGCGATCTATGGTGGTGGCCGGATGCGGAAGGATCGGGCCCATGGCGGGAAAGACCATCGTCCTGACCGGCGCCAGCGACGGCATCGGCCGTGCCGCGGCACGCGCCCTGCGACAGCGGGGCGACGAGGTCGTCCTCGTCGGCCGGTCGGCCGGGAAGACCGCGGCGCTGGCGAAGGAGCTCGCGGCCGACCACCACGTGGCCGACTTCGCGCGCCTGTCAGAGGTACGCGACCTGGCGGCCACCCTGCTCGACCGCCACCCGGCCATCGACGTGCTGGTCAACAACGCCGGGGCCATCATGGGCTCGCGCACCACCACGCCCGACGGCCACGAGGCGACCTTCCAGATCAACCACCTGGCGCCGTTCCTGCTGACCACGCTGCTGCTGCCCCGGCTGCTGGCCGCCGGCGGCACGGTCGTCACGACGTCCAGCCTGATCAACACCCGCGCCCGGCTCGACCTCGACGACCTCGACGCGGTGCGCCGCTACTCGGGCAGCCGGGCGTACGCCAACTCCAAGCTGGCCAACATCCTGTTCACCCGCGAGCTCCAGCGCCGCCACGGCGCGGACGGCCTGGCCGCGGCCTCCTTCCATCCCGGCGTGGTGGCCACCAACTTCTCCGGCGGCGGCGACAGCGCGGCGCGGCTGCTCTACCACACGCCGCTGAAGCGGTTCCTGCTCACGCCGGAGCAGGGCGCCGACACCCTGGTCTGGCTGGCCACCTCGCGGCCGGGCGCCGACTGGGCCCCCGGCGGCCACTACGAGAAGCGCCGCCCTTCGGCCGTCCACCGCCTGGCGGACGACCTCGGCCTGGCACGCCGCCTGTGGGAGCGCAGCCAAGCGCTCGTCGAGCTCGCCTGACCGGTCCCACGGCCCTGACCGGTCCCACGGCCCTGACCGGTCTCACGGCCGTGGGCGTGAGTGGTGGGCGGCGGAGGGCCGACCCCGTCATGCCGGTGTTAGGTCGGTGGCGGCATCCTGGAGTCCCCGGAAGGAGACAGATGCCGCCACGTCCCAGGCTGCCCGCACGTACGGTCCGGCTGCGCTTCACCCTCCTGTACGGCGGGCTGTTCCTGGCCTCCGGCGCGGGCCTGCTGGTCCTGGTCAACCTCGTCGGCATGCCGCTGTCGCGGACCGTGCCGGTGCCGGGCCGGCCCGGCGGCCGGCCGGCCCCGGCCGCCGCCGAGGAATACATCGCCCTGCTCCAGGCCCAGCTCGCCGACGTGCACGCCACGCAGTCGCGTCAGCTCCTGGCGGGGTCGGTGCTCGCGCTGGCCGTCATGGCCGTGGTGTCGATCGTGCTCGGCCGGGTGGTCGCGGGCCGGGTGCTGCGCCCGCTGCGCACGATCACCGCCGCCACCCGCCGCATCTCCGCCGACAACCTGCACGAACGCCTGGCCGTGCCGGGCCCGGCCGACGAGGTCAAGGACCTGGCCGACACCATCGACGGGCTGCTCGCCCGCCTGGAGGACGCCTTCGCCGCGCAGCGCCGGTTCGTCGCCGACGCCTCGCACGAGCTGCGCACCCCGCTGGCCACCATGCGGGCGCGGCTGGACGTGGCCGTGGCGAAGCCGGAGCCCGTACCGGCCCAGACGCTGGCGCTGGCCGACCGGCTGCGCACCGACCTCGACCAGGTCGACCGGCTCCTGGAGGGCCTGCTCGCGCTGGCCCGCGCCCAGCACGGCAGCCTGCCCGACGCCGCCGCGATCACGCTCGGCGACCTGGTGCGGCACACCCTGGACGCCCGCGCCGCCGACCTCGCGGCCCGGCGCCTCACCCTGGACGACGAGGGCGTCGCTGAGGGAGTGCGGACGCGGGGCAGCGTCGCGCTGGTCACGCGTATGGTGCACAACCTCGTCGACAACGCGATCGTCCACAACCAGGACGGCGGCTGGATCAGGGTCGAGGCCGCGGCCGACGGCCGGTGGGCACGCCTGGTCGTGGAGTCCGGCGGGGACCGGCTCGACCCCGGACAGGTGGCGCGGCTGGCGCGGCCGTTCCAGCGGCTCGGCGCGGACCGCACCGGGTCGGCGGACGGCTCGGGGCTCGGCCTGTCGATCGTCGCGGCCGTCGCGCAGGCGCACGGCGGCGCCCTCGACCTCGCGGCCCGCCCCGAGGGCGGGCTGCGCGCCACCGTGCGGCTGCCGGCATGAGGGTGCTGGTGGTGGAGGACGCGCGGGCGCTGGCCGCCGTGCTCGCCGAGGGCCTGCGCGACCAGGGCATGGCCGTCGACGTCGCCCACGACGGCCTGGAGGCGGCGGCCAAGCTCGACCTCGCCCCCTACGACGTGGTGCTGCTCGACCGCGACCTGCCGGGCATCCACGGCGACACCCTCTGCCAGATGCTCACCGACCAGGACGAACGCCCCATGGTCCTGATGCTGACCGCGGCCGGCTCGCCCGGCGACCGGGTGAGCGGGCTGACCCTGGGCGCCGACGACTACCTGGCCAAGCCCTTCCACTTCCCGGAGCTGGTGCTGCGGGTGAGGGCGCTGGCGCGCCGCCGCCCCGGCGCCCGGCCGCGCACGTTGCGCGGGGCCGGGATCGAGCTCGACCCGCTGCGGCACACCGTCACCCGGGACGGCCGTCCGCTGGAGCTGTCGGTCAAGGAGTTCGCCGTGCTGGAGGCGCTGCTGCGCGCGTCGCCCGGCTTCCTGAGCACCGAGGCCCTGCTCGAACAGGTCTGGGACGAGCACGCCGACCCGTTCACCAACACCGTGACCGTCACCGTCGGCCGCCTGCGCCGCAAGCTGGGCGAACCGCCGGTGATCAGCACCCGGCCGGGCGTGGGGTACCGGATCGGGTAGCGGGTCGTCCGGCGCTCGCCGGTGATCTTCACCGGCGGGGGTGCAAGGTCAGACCAGGGGCTGATGCGCGGCGGGGTTCCGTCTGCGATCGTGAGGGCGTGAGGGCGGCCGGGGGCGCACCCTGGCGGTGATCGTCCGCGCGACGGGGGCCGGTCCGCCCCTGGTGAGCAGGCAGGAGGAGACGCCGTGATCAGATTCGGCTATGCCGACACCCCGTTCGGCCAGATCCACCACGCCTCGTGCGGCACGGGCGAGCCGGTGCTCCTGCTGCACCAGACCCCCCGCTCATGGGACGAATACCGCGAGGTGCTCCCCCTGCTCGGCCGCACCCGGCGAGCCATCGCCATGGACACGCTCGGCTTCGGCAACTCCGCCCGCCCGCCCGAGCACTCGATCGAGACCTACGCCGCCGGCGTGTTAGCCCTGATGGACGCCCTCGGCCTGCCGCGAGCCGCCGTGGCCGGGCACCACACGGGCGGCGTCATCGCGGTCGAGACGGCGGCGCGCGCACCCGACCGCGTCACCGCCCTGGTGCTGTCGTCCACGCCGATGGTCGACCCCGAAGGGCGGCGGCGTCGTGCGGGCCATCCCTCCATCGACGCCGTGCGCGAGCAGTCCGACGGCTCCCATCTGGGCGAGTTGTGGAGCCGGCGGGCCCCCTACTACCCGTGGCCCCTGTTAAGCCGTTTCGTCCGCGACGCGCTGACGGTCCTGCCGGAGGTGGAGCGCGGGCACGAGGCGGTGGCCGCGTACCGGATGGAGGAGCGGGTCGGGCTGGTCCGCTGTCCGGTGCTGGTCGTCGGAGCCACCGACGACCCCTTCGCCTTCCCCGAGCTCGAACGCCTGGCCGCCGCCCTTCCCCACAGCACTCAGGCCGTGGTCAAGGGCGGCGTGATCCCGCTGGAGCACCAGGCGGCGGAGTTCGCGGCGCTCGTGGCGGACTTCCTCGACGGCCAGGCCCGCGAGACCGGCTGAGGCGGCCCCGGTCAGGCGGGAGCCACCCACTCGACGAACTGGATGACGATCCCGTTGGGGTCGGTCACCTGGAACAGGCGCTCACCCCAGGGCTCCTCGCGCAGCGGCATGGTGATCTCGACGCCCGCGTCACGCAGCAGCTTCTCCTGCCCGTCCAGGCCGCCGTCCAGGGTGAAGGCCAGGATGAGACCGGAGGCGTGCTGGTCGCGCTGCTCCGGCGGCAGGACCTCGATGCCGCGGGCGAGCAGCACGATGTCCATCGCGTCGGCGCGGGTGAGCGAGGCGAACCCGTCCGCGGCGACCCGGACGGTGTAGCCCAGGTGTTCGGTGAAGAACGCCTGGGAGGCGGCGACGTCGTCAACGGTGAGCGAGACGGTGGACGTGGTGATCTGCAAGAAGGTCTCCATGAGAGATGAGAACGGACGGTCTGCGGACTCCGCCGCCCGGGAGGGAAGAGTGCTGTGACTTGCGTTCGCGGCCCTCCGACGCCCCGAGGTCGATCTTGAAAGCCACAGCCGGGAAGAGCTTGAGTTCCAAGCAGGTTCTCCTTTTCGTTCGTCGGTTGCAAACTTACGACGGACGTAAATATAGTCCGAGGGTTCGAGTGGTGTCAACGTAAAAATACGACGAGGGTAAGATTCCTTCATGGCTCACGAGACCTCGCCCGCACCCGGCCTCCGCGAATCCAAGAAGCAGGAGACCCGGCAGCTCATCTCCGACCACGCCACCAGGCTGTTCATCGCCCAAGGGTTCGAGCAGACCACCATCGCCGAGATCGCCACCGCCGCCCGCATCGCCAAGAAGACGGTCACCAACTACTTCCCGCGCAAGGAGGACCTGGCCTTCGACCATCAGGAGGCGTTCACGTCCGCCCTGGCCGACGCCGTCGCCGCCCGCGGTCCCGGCGAATCGGCCCTGTCCGCTCTACGACGCGCCTTCCTGGCCTCCGTCGCGGCTCAGGACCCGGTGGCGGGGTTCTCCGGACCGGAGTTCGCCCGCATGATCGCCGACAGCCCCACCCTGACGTCCTGCCTGCGCGGCCTGCACGACCAGCGCGAACAGCACCTCGCCCGGGCCCTCGCCGACGCCACCGGCACGACGGCGGACGACATCACCGTCCAGACCGCCGCCGGGCTGCTGGGAACCGTGCACCGGGTGCTGTTCCAGCGCATCCACGAGCTCACCCTGGCGGGCCTGCCCAACGACCGCATCGCCGACACGATCGCCCCCGACGCCACCCGCGCCTTCGACCTCCTAGAACCCGCACTCTCCAACTACGCCCCCGCCTGAGCCTCAGAAGGCCGCCTCCCCACTCCCAGGAGGCCGCCCCTGGTCTCAGGAGCCGTCTAGGCTCAGGACGGGCCGAGGCTCAAGGGCTGCCTCAGCCTCAGGAGCCGCTGGATGAGCCAGTGGCGGGCCGGACGGGAACTGATCGGCCGCCAGAGTCCTGGGCGGCGCCGCCAAGGTCAGAGCTGGCCCGAGCCTCGTGGGCGGCCCCCAGAATCCGCCACCCACTTAGGGCCGCCCGCTCAGGAGCCGCTGGCCGCTCAGGAGTCGTCCCAGCGTCAGGAGTCGTCCCAGCGTCAGGAGTCCTCCGGGTCGGGGGCCAGCGGTGGGGCGGGTGGGAGGTGCCAGGTCGTCAGGAAGGCTTTGGCCAGGGTGCAGGCGCCGGCGTACGGGCCCTCGGCATGGGACAGGGCGGCGGCGGTGATCTCCGCGACGCGGTTCTCGACCAGGTGGCCGACCTCGTCCGCGGTGGAGACCGTTCCCGCCCGTTCGGCGAGGTAGCCGATCGTGGCGCCCGCGCCGCAGACGAAGTCCGCCAGCGTCACCACGCCCCGCTCCCCCAGCGTCCGCAGCCCCCGGGCGGTGTAGGGCACGTTCGCGGCCGGCGCGACCAGGCCGGCCCGCACCGTCGCCGCCCGCCGCGCCGACAGGGTGCCGGTCCGCGCCCCGGGAACCAGCACGTCGGCGGGCACCTCGTACAACGCCTCGGGTGGCAGCACGGGGAGGCTGAGCCGGGTCACGCAGGCGTCGCCGTGCTCGGCGCGCAGTTCCTCCAGGGCCGCGACGTCCAGGCCGGCGGGGTCGCTGACGCATCCGTGCAGGGTGGACAGGGCGACCAGGCGCGCGCCGCGCCGCGCCGCCTCGCGCACGACGGCGCTGCCCACCTTGCCGAAGCCCTCGACCGCCAGCGTCCGCCCGGCCAGGCCGCCGAGCGCCGTCGCGGCGGCCACGACCACGCCCAGCCCGGTGACGACGGTGTCCACCAGCTCGCCGCCGGCCTCCCCGTGCATGATCGAGTCGGCCCGGTACCCGGGCAGCGGCGCGAAGTCCTGCGTCCGCGTGCCCAGGTCCGAGGAGGTGAGGAAGGTGCCCTTCTCGACCAGCGGCGCGACCTCCCGGCAGAAGCGCGCCACCGTGCCCGCCCGGTCGGCCGGCGAGGCCCGGAGCACCGCCTTGGCCCCGCCGATCCGCTCGCCGAGCACGGCCAGCTTGTACGTCATCGCCCGCGCCAGCAGCCCCGCCTCCTCGCGGGTGACGTCCGGTGCCAGCCGGGTGCCGCCCGCGCTGACCGGGCAGTCCAGGTCGAAGGCGATGCAGCCGTCCACCGAGACGAGTTCCATGATCCTCATCCGCGCTCCCGCGTCCGTGCGAACCGTGCCTGCCGCCCAATCTCCGCGCCGCCCGGCCGCCTGTCCATGGGTCACCGTCGATCGGAATGGCCGCCCGGAACGCACTCCAGCGCCGGGCCCCCTGGCCGTGGCTCACCCTGGCCGGGAAGCCCGGACGACTGTCCAGGGTCAGGGAGCGTTGTATCCCAAGGTGTACGGACCGGTGCCGGAGTAGGAGTGCACCCGGTAGCGGTAGTAACCGGCCGCGCCGGTGTAGGTGAGCGTCTCGTCGGCTCCCGACCCGGCGCTCTGCGCGACCGTCGCCCACGTCGACCCGTTCCAGCGCTGCAGGTACAGGTCGAAGTCGGCGCCGGGCGGGCCGTCCAGGCACGCCTGGTGCGGGCCGGTGACCGTGGTCTGCAGATACCCGCCGTCGGGCTGGTACTGCTCCGCCCCGGAGGCCAGCGTCCCGGACTTGGTGGTCTCGTAGCCGGAGCAGCCGCCCGCGGCGGCCACGGACAGGGCGAAGGAGACCGTGTGGGTGGCGGCGGGGCCGATGGCGGTGACCGTGATCACGTACATGCCGCCGGGCGTCTGCGCGGTGGTGGAGATCGTCATGACGGACGAGCCGCCCGACTGGACGGTGGGCGGCGCGAACGTCGCGGCGGCCCCCGCCGGCAGCCCCGCGGCGGCGAACTGCATCTGCTGGGGCCCGCCGCGCGTGACGGCGGTGGAGATGGTGCTCGTGGTCGACCCGCCCGGCGTGACGCCGCCGCTCGTGGGCGAGAGCGAGATCGCGAAGTCGTCGCCGCCGCCGTTCGGCGGGGTGTTGTCGATCATGCCGGAGATCTCGTTGTACACCTCGGTGATGCGCGTCCCCCAGTTGGGGCAGCCGCCGAGGTGGTGCAGCGCGATCACCTTGTGGCTGGAGGCGGCGATCACCGGGGAGCCGGAGTTGCCGCCGGAGGTGTCGCAGCGGTAGCCGGTGTTGACGCCCGACGACACCACGTCGATCTTGCAGGCCGCGCCGCCCTGCGTGTCCTCGTACAGGGACAGGCGCTTGGGCAGGGTGTCGCCGTGGCCGGGGATGTAGATGCGCTCGCCCGCCACCGGGGGACGCGGATCGAGGTACAGGGTGCCGAACTGCTGGATCGCGGCGAAGTCGGCGACGCTGAAGAGCGTGTAGTCGAGCGCTTCGAGTGCGCTGGTCTTCAGGAACTGGCCGCCGCCGACCTTCGTCCCGGCGCCCGGGTTGTCGCCGCCGCAGGTGGCGCAGTCGTAGTCGAACTGGAACTCGCTGGCGCTCAGGTCGGCGGCGCTCTCCATGCAGTGGTGGTTGGTCAGCATGCGGTTGGTGTTGCCGACCCGCCAGGCCGTGCAGTAGCCGAGGCCGTTGAGCAGCTGGCGGGCCACGGCGCGGCTGCGGGCGTACTCGGTGGGGTTGCTGTCCTTGTAGCAGACCACGTCCCGCCGCGCGTCGGTGCCGCAGACGCTGAACGTCCGCGGCGTCAGGGCCGCGGCCTCCTGGGTGGTGTAGCCGCGGAAGTACCGGTCGATGCGCACGCCGAAGCCCTGCCGGGCCAGCCGGACGGCGTTGCGCGGCCCGGACGCGTGCAGGGTGACCACCGCCGTGTCGCCGTCCACGGAGAGCGCGGCGAAGCCTGGGACGCCGTGCAGCGTGTACCCGGAGCCGGTCGGGTAGCGCCCGCGGGTGGGGTCGCCGTAGTAGGTGTGGGTCTCGCGGCCGTCCGGCGAGGCGACGGTGACGTAGTCGCCGGGCACGAGGGTGAGCGCGGCGAAGTGCACCTTGACGTACCGGGAGCCGGGCCGGGTGACGCGCGTGCTCCAGCTCCGTCCGGCGGCGCCGTAGGACAGGGACAGGTCGGCGAGCACCTCCTCGCCGGCCGGGGAGACCCGGCTGTCGAGCTGCGCGTGCAGGGGTGCGGCGGCGGGGGCCTGCGCGAGGGCGGGGGCCGGGGTCGCCGGCGCGACGACGGCCAGCGCGGCGATCAACGCCGTGGCCGCCGCTCTCCATCGGGAAGGACTCATGCGGGGGACACCTCCACGTGAGGGGTGACCGAAGCAGGCCGCCGATCGCCGGGAGCCGGGCCCGGTCCGGGCGCGTAGGCCGCGCCGGCCAGGGGCCGGCGGAGCCGGCGAACAGGCGGCCCGCCGTGGTGGGGGGTGGGCAGAGGGTAACTCCGCCTCCCATCCGTACCGTTATCGGTAGCGATACCGATATTTCGGGTTATCGGGTGGAAAGCTCCAGCGCGTCACATCAGGCAGCCCTCCCGAGCCGACTGATGTACAAAATCATTGACATGATGTCCGCCTTCTTTTACGTTCATCATGTCTACTTTCTTTGACATGGAGACCTGCCTTGAAGGCCATCACCCGGCACGTCTACGGCCCCCCGACCCTCACCGACCTCGACCGTCCCGCCCCCGGCCCCGGCGAAGCGCTCCTGCGCGTGCACGCCGCCTGCCTCGACCACGGCGTCTGGCACCTCGGCGCCGGGCTGCCCTACCCCGTCCGCCTCGCCACCGGGCTGCGCCGCCCCCGCTCGCCCCTCCTCGGCCGCGACGTCGCCGGGACCGTCGAGGCCGTCGGCCCTGGAGTCACCGGTCTGGCGGCCGGCGACGAGGTCTTCGGCGTCTGCGACGGGGCGCTCGCCGAGCACGCCGTCGCCCGCGCGGACCGCCTCGTCCCCAGGCCGGCCGGTCTGTCGTCCGAGGCCGCCGCCGCCGTCCCGACCAGCGGGCTGACCGCGCTCCAGGCGCTGCGCGACCACGCCCGCCTGCGCCCCGGGCAGCGCGTGCTGGTCATCGGCGCGGGCGGCGGGGTGGGGACGTTCGCCGTCCAGCTCGCCAAGGCGCGGGGCGCGCACGTCACCGGCGTCTGCGGCCCCGGCAAGGGCGACCTCGTCCGCTCACTCGGCGCGGACGAGGTCGTCGACTACACCCGCGAGGAGCCGGCCACCGGCCGCCACGACGTCGTCCTCGACACCGCGGGCAACCGCCGGCTGCGGGACCTGCGGCGGATGCTCACCCGCCGGGGCACGCTCGTGATCGTCGGCGGCGAGAACGCCTCCGGCCGCTGGCTGCACGGCACCGGCCGCCAGCTCCGGGCGACGGCGCTGTCGCCGTTCGTCCGGCACACCCTGCGCGCCCCGATCACCCGGACCGATCCGGCGGACCTGCGCCACCTGGCCGGCCTCGCCGCGACCGGCGAGCTCACCCCCGTGGTCGGCCGGACGTTCGAGCTGGCCGGCTTCCCCGACGCGATGGACCACCTGCGGACGGGCCACGTGACCGGCAAGGTCGTCATCGTCATGCCCGGCCCGAGGTAGGTCACCAGTCGCCGGCCTCGACGCGGGTGTTGCGCAGCGGTTCGCCCGCGCCCCCGGCGGGCGCCGCCCACAACACCGCGTTGGCCAGGATGCGCCGCACGCCCGGCTGGTGGAAGACCGGGTAGTTCTGGTCGCCGGGGCTGAAGTAGAAGACGCGTCCCTTGCCGCGCCGGTAGCAGCAGCCGCTGCGGAACACCTCGCCCCCGGAGAAGGAGCTGACGAACACCAGTTCGTCGGGCGCCGGGACGCCGAACGGCTCGCCGTAGGTCTCCTGCTCGGGGATGACCAGCGGCTGGGGCACGCCCGCGGCGATCGGGTGGGCCGGCTCCACCGTCCAGAGCAGCTCGCGGTCGGCGGTGTCGCGCCAGTTGACCGTGCAGGTGGTGCCCATGAGGGCGCGGAAGACCTTGGAGTAGTGGCCCGAGTGCAGCACCAGCAGGCCCATCCCGGCCCAGACGCGCTCGCACACCCGCGCCACGACCTCGTCGTCCACCTCCTCGTGCGCCGCGTGCCCCCACCAGGTGAGCACGTCGGTGCCGGCCAGCGTCGCGGCGTCGAGGCCGTGCTCGGGGTCCTGCAACGTCGCGGTGCGCACGCGCACCCGCTCCCCCAGGTGCTCGCGCAGGCCGCCGGCGACCGCGCCGTGCATGCCCTCGGGGTAGCGGCGGCGCACCTCCTCCTCCCGCTGCTCGTGTACGTTCTCGCCCCAGACGGTCACGTTGATGCTCACGCGCGATGTTCTCCCTCCAGACCTGCCGCACCTGCCGTCCGGTCCTTACCCGCCCGCCCGCCGGTTCCGCCTCCGATGGGCGGGCGGAAAATGTCTCGCGGGAGGAAGGACGGTTTGGGTAGGTTCGCCAGTGACCATGGAAGTCATGCGAAGCCGCGCGCCCGACGGCCCTCCCGTCGAGATCGCCTGCGACGAGTCCGGCGCGGAGGGCGAGAAGCTCGTCGGCGGCAACACCGACGTGTTCGCCCACGCCGGCGTCTCCCTCGACGTGGCCGCCGCGGCCGACTGCGTACGCGAGCTGCGCCTCAGGGCGCCCTCACCGGTCACCGAGTTCAAGGCCGAGCACGTGCTGCGCGAGAAGAACCGGGCCACCCTGATCTGGCTGCTCGGCCCGTCGGGCCCCATCCTCGGACGGGCCTGCGTGCACCTGACCGACAAGGCGTACTTCGCCGTCAGCAAGGTGACCGACCTGCTCGCCGGCCACCACTCCAGCCTCGGCCTCGACCGGCACGAACGCTCGGCCGCCCTGGCGGCCACCCTCTACCAGGAGGGCCGCCACGCCTTCGGCCCCGCCCGCTGGACGGCCTTCCTCGACGCCTTCAACCACCTGCTGCGCGCCAGGAACGGCCGCGGCCCCGAGATCTCCGCCGAGTCGGCCTTCGGGCTGGTCGCCGACCTGCGCACCACCCCCGGCCCGGCCGGCGAGATCATGGACGAGCTGTGGGCCGCCCGGCCGCTCGTGGACGCCTTCACCACCCGCCTGCTCGACGACCCGCACGTCTTCCCCGCGCTCGACCCGCTGATCCCGGCCATCGCGCACGCGGTCGCCCACTGGGGCGCGGGCGGCCGGCCCGTCTCGGTGGTGCACGACCGGCAGACGACGCTGACCGAGGAGCGCATCGAGCGGCTGCGGCTGCTGCTGGCCCGCCCGGACGGCCCCGCCGGCCCGCTGGTGCTGACCAGCCTGACGCTGGTCGCCTCGCACCTGGACCCCCGCGTCCAGGTGGCCGACATCGTCGCCGGGGTGGCGCGCAAGATCGCCTCCGAGGAGCTCAACGGCCGCGGCGACCCCGAGCTGACCGGCCTGCTCCGCCCGTACGTGGACCTCGCGTCGGTCTGGCCGGACGAGCGCAGCCGGGCCGCGCTGATAGCGGGTCAGCCGAGCCAGGCGCGCGCCTCGGCGGCGGCCTCCGGGTCGAGCACCGGCTGGGAGTAGACCTCGATCAGCGTGCGCATCAGCAGGCGCTCGCCCTCCGGCGTGGACAGGTCGGCCCCCATGCCGCGGCAGACGTGCGGGTACAGGACCGTGACCGACAGCGCCATCGCGGCCATCACCGCCGCCCGCGCCCGCGGCGGCACGTCCGGCGGATCGGCGCGGTCCTGGTCGGCGGCGGCCAGCCAGCGCTCGCCGAGCCGGGTCATCTCGTCGAACAGCGGCGCGGCCCAGCCCTCGGTCAGCGCCCGCGCCAGATAGGCGCGGTAGGGGCCGAGCGCGGCCACCGGGTTGAAGCCGGCCGGCGGGCGGGCGGCGGCCTCGGCGTTGAGCCGGCGCACCGTCTTCATCAGGTGCTCGTCGCACGCCTCGCGCAGCGCCTGCTTGGAGCCGAAGTGGTGGCGGACCAGGCCGAGCGAGACCCCCGCCGACTCGGCGATGTCGCGGATCGTGGCCCGCTCGAACCCGTGCTCGCCGATGTGCCGGATCGCCGCGTCGCGGATGCGGGCCCGCGCGGTGAGGTCCTCAGGGTCCTGGACGGTTGTCATCACACCACCGATTCGTACAGCGGACTGTTCACCGGACAAGCATCCTATACCGGCGTACAGCCCCGCCCGGCCCCGGGCGCGCGGGAGGGGCCGCCGGCGACTACGCTCCTGCCCTGTGCCGACGTTCGAACTGCCCCTGCGCCTGGACACCACGATCCGGCCCTACGACTGGGGTTCCGTCACCGCCATGCCCGAGCTGTTCGGCACCGAGCCGACCGGCCGCCCGCAGGCCGAGCTCTGGATGGGCGCCCATCCCGCCGACCCGTCGATCGCCGGCGGCGTGCCCCTCGACCGGCTCATCGCGGGCGACCCCGTCGCCGCCCTCGGCGCGCCGGCGGTCGCGAGGTTCGGGCCCGCGCTGCCGTACCTGCTGAAGGTGCTCGCGGTCGCGCGGCCGCTGTCGCTCCAGGTCCACCCCACGATCGCGCAGGCCGAGGCCGGGTTCGCCGCCGAGGAGGCGCGCGGCGTGCCGATCGGCGACCCGGCCCGCACCTACAAGGACCGCTCGCACAAGCCGGAGATGGTCTGCGCGGTCACGCCCTTCCACGGGCTGTGCGGCTTCCGCTCCCCCGTCGTCACCGCCGGGCTGCTCGCCCGGCTCGGCGTGCCGGGCCTGCAACCCTGGATCGACGCGCTCGCCGTCCGGCCCGCCGGGCAGGCCCTGCGCACGGTCTTCGCGCAGATGCTGGACGAGGCCTCCGCGCCGCTGCGCGCCCAGGTCGAGGACGCCCTCGCCGGCAACTCCGACCCGGACCTGGCCCCGTACGCCGACATCGCCGCGGCCTGCCCCGGCGACCCCGGAGTCGTGGCCGCCCTGCTGCTCTACCACGTCGACCTGCGGCCCGGCCAGGCCCTCTACCTCGGCGCCGGCGTGCCGCACGCCTACCTGGGCGGCGTCGGCGTGGAGATCATGGCCAGCTCCGACAACGTCCTGCGCTGCGGGCTGACCACCAAGCACGTCGACGCGCCCGAGCTGATGCGGGTGGTCGACTTCACGCCCGCCGAGCCGCACCTGGTCGAGCCCGAGCGCCCGGCCGACGGGGAGCGGCGCTACGTCCCGCCCGCCCCCGAGTTCGCCCTCACGCGTTACGACCTCGGCGAGGCCGCCTCCTTCGAGCTGCCTGCCGGGCTCCCCCGGATCGTGTTGTGCCTGGAGGGCGAGGCCCGTCTCGGCGAGCTGACGCTGCGGCCGGGCGAGTCGGCGTTCGTCCCGGCCGTCGCGGGCGCGAGCCTGTCCGGCAAGGGCGTGGCGTACGCGGCCCAGCCGGGCGCCTTTACGATGTAGATCAGCGCGACGGGGACATTTCGGCCCGTGGTTGAACGTCGCGTTCCTAGGCTCCTGCCATGAACACGGCAACCCTCGGCCACGTCGCCATCGAACCCAGCATCCTCTACTTCGGCACCCCGGTCGTGCTGCTGAGCACGGAGAACCCCGACGGCTCGGCCAACCTGGCCCCGATGTCGTCGGCCTGGGCGCTCGGCCGGACCGTCGTGCTCGGCCTCGGCGCCGACGGGCAGAGCGCGCGCAACCTGGCCGAGCGGCCCGAACTGGTCGTCAACCTGCCGGCCCCGCACCTGTGGCCGCAGGTGGAACGGCTCGCGCCGCTCACCGGCCGCGACCCCGTGCCCGACACCAAGGCGGCCGGCTGCCGCTTCGAGCCCGACAAGTTCGGCGCGGCGGGCCTGCGCCCCGAGCCCTCCGAGACCGTACGGCCGCCGCGCGTGGCCGAGTGCCCCCTCCAGCTGGAGGCGGCCGCGACGCGGATCATGCCGAACGAGTCCGAGGACTTCGTCATCGTCGAGGCCGTCGTGCGCAGGGTGCACGCCGACCCGCGGATCGTGATCCCCGGCACCCAGCACGTGGACCCGTCCGCGTGGAGCCCGCTGCTGTACAACTTCCGCCACTACTTCGGCCTCGGGCCGGAGCTCGGCCACTCCTACCGGTCGCAGACGGCCTGAGCGCCGCGGCGGGTCAGCCGGCCCCCGAGGCGCACCCGGCG
This sequence comes from Nonomuraea sp. NPDC050227, assembly GCF_044459705.1. Lineage (NCBI taxonomy): Bacteria > Bacillati > Actinomycetota > Actinomycetes > Streptosporangiales > Streptosporangiaceae > Nonomuraea > Nonomuraea sp. NPDC050227. Next base: position 79,731 of record NZ_JBITJF010000003.1, read on the forward strand.
TACGACCCGACCGGCGACGAGACAGACGACTGGGCCGAGGCCAGCGCAGAGGGCTCCTCCAGCCCGCGCGGCGGCGGCGTGGGACGGTCGGCCGCCACGGTCAGCACGAGCGGCCCGAACCGGCGCCACCACCCGTGCGCCACCCCGCGCCCGCCCGCGCGCACGGTCAGCCCGCTCCACCCGTCGCGGGGCCGCCCGCAGCCCAGCGACACCTCAAGCGCCCGGTGCTCGGCGCGGCGCAGCACCTGCGCCGCGCTCTCCTTGGCCGACCACAGCAGGCTGCCCAGCAGCGGGTCGTCGCCGGCGATCCGCTGCTCCTGGCGGGTGAACCGGTCGGCGACGAACCCCGGGCCGCGCGGCTCGACCAGTTGCAGGTCGCAGCCGACGGCCCCCGGCTCCAGGCCGAGCAGGCACACCGCCCATCCGGCGCGGCTGGTGATCGAGATGCCCACCGGCAGCGGGCGGCCGTCCCGCCACGCCTGCGCCGCGCCGTCGGGGCGGCGCCGCACGTCGGGGTCGCCGGCGGGGCCTGGGCAGACCAGGTGCAGGGCCTGACTGACGGTCCAGCGGGCGAGCGGGTGCTCGGCGGGCCGCCCGTCGCCCGTCCGGTCCTCCCCCGCCGGGAGTTGCCCCTCCCCGCGAGCCAGCCACCTCATCGAGCCTCCATTCCGCGCTCCCGCGCTACGGATGACCTCCGGCCGCGGCACGGCGGCCGGGATCGCGTGATCGACCGACCCGGCCGCCACGCCCGGACGGCCGTCTCGCGCAGCTTCTCCGCCCGCACCTCCTCGAACGCCTCGAACGCCTCGCGCGGCGGCGGACGCGCCGAGCGCCGCCCCGCGTGCGTGCATACCCGTACGTGCCCGCGCTCCGCCGCCGGACACCCGCGGGACCTCTCGACTAGTGTGATCTTGTGACCGGAATTTTCACAGTGTTCCCAGCCTCGCCGGGCGACGGTGAGACGCTGGGAGAGATCCACGCCGAATCCTGGAAGGCCGCCTACGCCGGCTTCTTCTCCCCCGACTTCTTCGACCAGGCCGTGCGTCACCGGCGCGGCAAATGGCACGACGTGCTCGCCGAGACCCCGGCGGGCCTGGTGCTGGCCGCGCTCGACGGCCGCCGGCTGGCCTTCGCCCACTTCGGGCCCTCGCCGTCCCGGGCGGGCGCGGCGGAGCTCCTCGGCTTCTACGGCCATCCCGACGGCTGGGGCACGGGCGTGGCCGCCGCCCTGATGACCGACACCCTGCGCCGCATCCGCGACGAGGGCTTCACCCGGGTGCACCTGTGGACGCTGCGCGACACGCCGCAGGCCCGCCGGTTCTACGCCAAGAGCGGCTTCACCGAGTCCGGCGCGGCCCGCACCCACGACTACGGCGACGGCAACCCCGTCGAGCAGGTCGAGTACGAGCTGTCCTTCCTCTGACCGCAGCCGCCTTCCCACGCGTGCCGACTTGACAGAGTTCCCCGGCGTATTTCGCGGTGAATACCCCGGCGCGGGCTCTTTCGTTGACCGTCTCCATGGCCCATGGCAACCATTCTTGAGTATGGCCAAGCGGGCACGAGAAACGGTCGAGTGATCGCGTGAGAGGAATGGCATGAGCGCGAATGCTTTGTACGCCGGTCGAGACTGGAAACTCGACCACGACAAGCGAGTCAAGGTCAGCAACGCGGAACTTCGTTACACCGTCGTGGGGCGCGGCGAGCCCGTCCTGTGCATCCACTGCACCTCCATTTCGGACGGTCTCATCACGCCGCTCCTGAAGTACAACCCGGAGCTGCTGGACAAGTACCAGTTCATCAGCTATTACCGCGCCGGTTACAACGGCAGCACGCTGGAGAAGGACAGCCTCAGCATCGAGGAGGGCGCCGAGCACGCCAAGCAGCTCCTCGACCACCTCGGCATCGACAAGGCGCACGTCATGTCGTACTCCTTCGGCGGGGTGATCGGCTTCCAGTTCATGCTCTCCTACCCCGAGCGCACGCACTCGGCGGTGCTGCTGGAGCCGTACCTGCCGCGTGAGGGCGCCGAGGCCGAGAAGGCCAACAACGACGCCGTGATGACGGCCATCGAGCTGGTGCAGAAGGGCGACAAGCTCACCGCCGCCTGCGACTTCATGGCCGCCGTCTGCGGCCCGAGCTACCTCGGCTCCGTGGACATGACCTGCCCCCTCGACGTGTGGGAGCGGGTCGAGGAGTGCGCGGACGTCACGTTCAAGGTCGACTTCCCGGCGCTGGGCGGCTGGGGCTTCCGCATGTCCAAGGCCGACCAGCTGGTGCCGGACAAGCCGCGGATGCCGGTGCTGGCCGTGATGGGCCTGGACAGCGAGGCGGCCATGCCCGGCTTCCGCGAGGCGCAGCACTTCCTCATGAACTGGCTGCCCCAGGCCGAGCGCTGCGGCATCGTCGGCGCCACCCACGGCCTGCAGATCATGAACCCGAGAGCGGTCGGCGAAGGCGTCTCGGCCTTCCTCGCCAAGCACCCGATGCAGTAGCACCCGAGGCAGTGAGAGGAGAGCGATGTCGGATCTGACGGCTGAGCGACTGGCGGCGGCACATCAGGCGCTGCGGTCCGGCGACCGCGAGCGCGCGCTGGAGTACTGGCACCCCGACGTGCGGTTCCAGTCCCCCGGCAACCACCCGTACGCCGGCTGGCACGACGGCCTGGACGCCTTCATGGGCTTCATCAAGACCTGGCAGCGGCTGGCCGGCGGCACCCTGCGCATGGAGCAGATCGCCTGCCTGGTCAACCCGGTGGACGGCTACACCATCGACGTCAACCGGTGCACCGCCGTGCGCAGGCGCACCGGCTCGGACGGCACCTCCTTCTACGAGCACCTGCAGATGGAGGGGGTGGACCTGATGCGGTGGGAGAACGGCCGCATCGTGGAGGGCCGCGGCGGCATCTTCGGCGACGGGACCGCCAACTTCAGCTCGTTCTTCGGTCCGATCGGCCCCGACGGGCGCAGATCCGACGACTGAGCGGGCGATCCCCGGCGGGCCGGTCGGTACCGGCCCGCTTTCTCGTGCCCGCGGCCCGTCCCGGCCCTCCTTCGTGCCCCTTTTTCCCGCAGGAACGCGCCCACAGGAGAAGACATGACCCGTTTGCGTGGCGTCCTCCGCGCCTCCGCCGCCGCCCTGGCCGTCACCGCCGCGCTGGCGGCGGCGACGCCGGCCCAGGCGCTCCTGGCCCCGTCCTTCCGGGCCGTGGACCCGCCCGGCGACCCCACCGCCCTCTGGAACGTCGACGTGCTGGACGCCTCCCATGCCTACGCCGTCGGCTGGCGCGGCTACGACGGCTCGCCGGACACCTCCGTGCTGCGCTGGGACGGCTCGTCCTGGAGCAGGCTGCCGCTCACCGCCGGGTACGACGTGCCGAGCCCGTGCTGCGTCGCGGCCGTCGCGCCGGACCAGATCTACGTGACCGGCAGCAAGAGCATCGCCGACGTCTCCTGGCCGCGCTCGGCGTACTGGAACGGCTCGGCCTGGTCGGAGATCCCGCCCCCGCCCGGCTGGACGCCCCCGCTGCCCGGCGACGAGTGGACCGGCCCGATCGCCGCCACCAAGGACGGCTCGCTCTGGTCGATCAGGTTCAAGAACACCGGCGGCACCGACATCCTGCGCCTGCGCCAGGGCTCCTGGACGGTCTACCCGCGCACCGAGAACCTGGGCCTGCTGCGCGCCGTGGACGGCGGCGACCAGATCGTCTTCGCCGCCGAGAACGGCGTCGTCCTGTGGGACGGCACGGCCATGCGCTCGCTGGGCAGGCCGGGCGTCAGCCCCCGGGGCGTGTACGTCGAGGGCCCCGGCCGGATCTGGATCAGCGGCTACCAGCCCCGTCCCAACCAGCCCGCCACCCCGGCGATCGCCCGCTACGACGGCGCCCGCTGGACCGTCTCGGCGCTGCCCGGCGCCCCGGGCAACGGCTCGGCGAGCATCAGCGGCGACGGCCAGGGCCACCTGGTCATCCCGACCGGCGGCGGCACCACCGCACCCGCCTACCTGTACTTCGACGGCGCCTCCTGGACCCGGGTCAGCGGCCCGGCCCGCCCGTCGGCCGGGTACGCCGGCGCGTACGCGGTGGACCGCGTGCCCGGCACGTCCACGATCCTGTCGGTGGGCGGCGCCAACGTGACCAACCTGACCGGGTTCGCGATCAGTGAGCTGATCAGCCCCCGCTGAGCGGGCGGCGCGGACCCCGTGAGCGGGGAGGGGCGGCAGGCCCCTCCCCGCTCACGCGCGCCCGCGGGCCGCGCCGCCGGCGCGGATCGCCGCGAGGAGCGTGCCGGCCAGCAGCAGCGCCGAGGTGACCGTCAGGACCACGCCCAGCCGGTGCAGCCCCTCGTCGGTGGCGCGCTCGCCGTAGGTCACGCTGAGGAGCAGCGCCGAGCAGATGGCCCCGGCGTACTGCGAGGTGCGCAGCAGGCCGGCGGCCATGCCGATCAGGGCGGGCGGCGCCTGGGCGTACATGGCGGCCTGGTTGCCGACGATGTTGAGCCCGTTCTGCACCCCGAAGACCATGCTGAGCAGGCACAACGACAGGATGGACGCGCCGCCGTCGAGCGCCGGCAGCCAGGCGCAGCCCGCCAGCAGGGCCGCGGCGCCGGTCGGCAACATCCAGCGCGCCCGGCCCGACGCGCCGTCGGCCCGCGCGGCCAGCCCCGAGACCACCGCGCCCACGGCCGAGGTGGGCATCAGCAGCAGCCCGGCGACCGCCGCCGTCAGCCCCCTGCCCTGCTCCAGCCACTGCGTCCAGCCGTACAGGAAGCCGTAGGTGGCCATGAAGGTCACCGCGTTGCGCAGGTAGGTGACCAGCAGCGGCCGGTTGCCGGCCAGGTCGCGCAGGCTGCCGCCGCCGCCCGCGCCGGAACGCTCGTACGGCTCGTCGCGCGGCAGCCACAGCAGCGCCGAGACCACCCCGGCCACGGCCATCGGCAGGTTGACCAGGAAGATCCAGCGCCAGCCGCCGAGCGCGTCGAGCAGCCCGCCGAGCGGCGGCCCGAGCACCATGCTGACCTGCCCGGCCATGGCCAGCGCGCCCATCACCGAGGCGGGCGCGGCGCCGCCGGACCGCTGCGACCTGCGGCGGACCATGCTCATGGCGGCCGGGTAGGCGGCCGAGGTGCCGAGGCCGATCACCACGCGGGCGGCCACGAGCAGGCCGAGGGTCGGCGCCCAGTAGCCGAGCAGCCCGCCGGCCGCGACCGTGACCAGCCCGGCCAGGTAGACGCGGCGCGGGCCGAGCCGGTCGGCCAGCCGGCCCAGCACCGGCTGACCGATGGCGGTGGCCAGGTACAGGGCCGACACCAGCCAGGAGGTGGCGTCGGCGCCCACGCCGAAGTGGTGGGCGATGGGCACGAGCGCGATGGCGATGATCGAGGAGTTGATCGGGTTGAGCAGCGAGCCGACCGAGACCGCCGTGACGAAGCGGGGGCCGAAGGCGGCCTGGCCGGGCTCGCTGTCCGGCCGCGGCGGCGCGGTCACAGCTGGTACTTCTCCTCTAGCTTCTCGTAGATGTCGATCTTGTAGTCGATGGCGGCCAGGTCGTCCTTGAGCTGGTCGATGCGCTTGGCCACCTCCTCGCGGTGGGTGAGCAGGATCTGCTTGCGCTCGGCGGTGGTGCTCTCGCCGGCGCGGACCAGCTCGGCGTAGCGGCGGACGTCGGCGATGGACATCCCGGTGCCGCGCAGCCTGGTCAGGAAGCGGATCCAGGCCAGATCACGTTCGGTGTAGCGGCGGTGCCCGTTACCGCCGCGCGGCGGCGTCTCCCGCATCAGGCCGGCTTTCTCGTAATAGCGCAGCGCGTGGGCGCTGAGGCCGGTCTCGGCTGCGACTTCCGCGATCGTCAGGCTCTGACTCATACCGATCATTGTCGCCCTTCGAGCGCGATCCAAGTCAAGTGCATTCGCCGGAATTCCGGTGAATGCGGGTTCGGACTTGACGGAATGGGACCGGCTACCTCCATACCGCCCGGTCACCGCAGGGCGGCGCGTTGACGCGTTTTCCGGCGGCCGAACATGATTCATCCGTAGCGCCGGACGAAATGGTGGTGCCAATGGCGAAGAGCGAATTCGTGAGATTCCTCGGCGACCTCCGGGAGAATCCGCAAAGACGCGCTGAGTATAGCGCGAGAAATCTCAGTCAATTGTTGTTCCACGCCTCCGACGAGGGCTTCCGGTTCACCGCCGAGGAGCTGGTGTCGGTGGTCGGGGCCCTGGAGATCGAGGTCATCGTCGCCAAGGACGGCGAGTCCGTCGACGGCGGCAGCACGCTCTGGCGGCACATGTGGGGCAGGCGTTACCTGGACTACCTGCTCGATCACGTGGTGGCCAGGTTCGGCGAGCAGGAGCTGCGCGGGTTCGCGGCCGACGAGAGGCGGCCGGTGGCATGAGCGGGACGAATCTGATCGCGTTCCTGCGCCTGGCGGGCTCGCGCGCCGACGTGCTGGAGTCGCTGAAGGCCAAGAGCAAGGCGGAGGTCGTCGCCGCCGCGGCCGAGCACGGGCTGCCGTTCTCCGAGGCCGACTTCAACGGCGTGGTGTGGGAGCTGGAGGAGCGCCTGGCCGACCTGCGCGGCGACGCCTTCGACGCCACCTTCCCGCTCTGGCGGACGATGTGGGGTCAGCACTACCTGGAGTTCCTGGTCGGCGACCTGCTGCCCGCGCTGGAGCGGGCCCGGCTGCTGGAGCCGTCGTGAGCGCCTACGACTACATCGTGGTGGGCGCGGGCAGCGCCGGCTGCGTCCTGGCCAGGCGGCTGCTGGACGCGCTGGGCTGCCGGGTGCTGCTGCTGGAGGCCGGCGGCCCGGACGACGCCGAGTGCGTGCACCGGACCGACGTCCCGTCGATGACGTCGATGTGGGGCTCGCCGGAGTTCGTGTGGGACTACGCCAGCACCCCGCAGCGGGAGCTGGGCGGCCGGGTCGTGCCCATCCCGCAGGGCCGCGTGACGGGCGGCGGCAGCTCGGTCAACGCCATGATGTACGTGCGGGGCAACCGCCGCGACTTCGACGGCTGGGCCGCGCTGGGCAACGACGGCTGGTCCTACGACGACGTGCTGCCCTACTTCAGGCGCTCGGAGGACTACCCGGGCGGCTCGCCGGAGTACCGGGGCGGCGGCGGCCCGCTGAAGGTCGTGGACTACGGCTCGCCGTCGGACGCCTCGCGCGCCTTCGTCCGGGCGGCGATCGCCCGCGGCCGCGCCGACGGCACGGGCGACTACAACGGCCCCCGGCAGGAGGGCCTGGCCTTCTTCTACCAGTCCACCCGGGACAAGGACGGCCGCCGCTCCAGCACGTCGGAGGCGTTCCTGCGGCCGGTGCTCGGCGAGCCGAACCTCACGCTGGAGACCGGCGCCGTGGTCACCCGCCTCACCGTCGAGGGCGGCCGGGCCGCCGGCGTGCAGTACGTCAAGGACGGCCGTACGCACCGGGCCACGGCCGCGCAGGAGGTCGTCGTGGCCTGCGGCGCGCTGGGCTCGCCGGCGCTGCTGCTGCGCTCGGGCCTCGGCCCGGCCGCGCACCTGCGCGAGCACGGCGTCGAGGTGGTCGCCGACCTGCCGGGCGTGGGCCGCAACCTGCAGGACCACGTGCTGTTCGGCATCGGCTACGAGAGCCTGCGCGAGCTGCCCTTCCCCGAGCTGCTGGCCGAGGCGGGGCTGTTCACCAACGTCCTGGGCGGCGACGGGCCGGACCTGCAGTTCTTCTTCGGCCCGGTGCAGTTCATCGACGACCGGTACAGGACGGACGGCCCGGGGTTCACCTTCGCGCCGATCCTGCTGCAGCCGGAGAGCAGGGGCGAGGTGCGGCTGCGTCCCGGCGACCCGCTGCGTCCCCTCGTCGACCCGCACTACCTGGAGGCCGCCGCGGATCTGCGGCTGCTGACCGAGGCCGTCGTCCTGGCCAGGGAGCTGGTCTCGGACGCGGCCTTCGACTCCCTGCGCGGGCGGGAGCTGGCCCCCGGGCCCGGCGTGACGAGCCCGGCCGCCCTGGCCGAGTACGTGCGGGCCAGCGCCTCGACCGTGTGGCACCCGGCCGGCACCTGCCGGATGGGCCGCGACGACGAGGCGGTCGTCGGGCCCGACCTGCGGGTCCGCGGCGTGGACGGGCTGCGCGTGGCCGACGCCTCGGTCATGCCGGTCATCACCCGGGGCAACACCAACGCGGCCACGATCATGATCGCCGAGAAGGCCGCCGACCTGGTCGCCGCATCGGCGCGGAGGTGAGCTGAGATGACACAGAGCTTCGACTTCGTCGTCGTCGGCGGCGGCACGGCCGGATCGGTCATCGCCGCCCGGCTGAGCGAGCTGCCCGGGGCCAGCGTGCTGGTCCTGGAGGCGGGCGACACGAAGATCACGGACGCGGTCGAGGACCCGAGCCGGTGGAACGAGGTGCTGCTGACCGAGCTGGACTGGGCGTACATGAGCGAGCCGCAGCCGGGGCTCGGCGGACGCCAGGTCTACTCGGCGGCGGGCCGCGGCCTGGGCGGGACCTCGAACGTCTATCACATGATCCACACGCGCGGCCGTCCGGCGGACTTCGACGCCTGGGCCTACGACGGCTGCCCCGGCTGGTCCTACGCCGACGTCCTGCCCTACTTCCAGCGCCTGGAGGGCCAGCGGGACACGACCAACCCCACGGCGGGCCACGACGGCCCCATCAAGATCGTCAACGCCCGGGACATGGGCAACCCGGTCTCCCAGACGTTCGTGGACGCCTGCGTGGAGCTCGGTTACCCGCAGGTCGAGGACTTCAACGCCGACAGCTTCGGCGTGAGCTGGCACCACGTCGACATCGACGTCGACAAGGGCACCCGCTGCGGGGTGCGCGCCTCCTACCTGGAGCCGGCGCTGGCGCGGCTGACCGTCGAGGTGGGCGCGCTGGCCACCCGGCTGCTGTTCGAGGGCGAGCGCTGCGTGGGCGTGGAGTACCTCAAGGACGGCGAGCTGCGGACCGTCAGGGCCGAGCACGAGGTGATCGTCAGCGCGGGCGCGATCCAGTCGCCCAAGCTGCTGCAGCTGTCCGGCATCGGCGAGGCCGGGGCGCTGGCCGCGCTCGGCATCCCGGTGGTCGCCGACCTGCCCGGCGTGGGCGCCAACTTCCACGACCACCCGCTGGTCATCGGCCCGATCGGGTACATGGAGGAGGCCGCGCCCGACCCGCGCGGGCAGGTCACCGAGGTCGGCCTGTTCTGGGGGTCGGAGCCGGGGCTGCCGGTGCCCGACATGGAGATCTGCCTGGTGCACCGGGCGCCGTTCGGCGACCAGTTCTTCGCCAACGTCATCAAGCGGGTGGAGACCGGGCAGCCGCTCACGCCGGTGCGCGAGCTGGTCGACCCGAAGATCGTGCTCACCCTGCCGGGGCTGGTCCGCCCGCTGTCACGGGGCAGCGTACGGCTGGCCGGCACCGACCCGACGGCCTACCCGCGGGTCAGCGCGAACTACTTCGCCGAGCGCTCGGACCTGGAGCGCACGGTGACGATGGTGCAGATCGCCCGCGACATCTACGCCAGCTCCGCCTTCCGGCGCGACTGGGGGCTGACCGAGGTCGCGCCCGGCCCGGACGTGCGCACCCGGGAGCAGCTCAGCGCCTGGGTGGTGGAGAACGTCGGCTCGTACTACCACTTCGCCGGCTCCTGCAAGATGGGCTCCGACAGCCTCGCCGTGGTGGACACCCGGCTGCGGGTGCGCGGCGTCGAGGGGCTGCGCGTCGCCGACGCCTCGATCATGCCGACGATCGTCTCGGCCAACCCCCACACCACCACCGTGATGATCGGCGAGCGCGCGGCCGAGTTCGTCGCGGCGGACTTCCTCCCGGCCCGACAGGAGGCCACGCGATGATCCACCAGTTCATCTTCGGCGCCCCCAAGCCCGGCTTCACCGCCCAGCAGTTCCAGGACTACTGGGTCAACGTGCACGCGGTGAAGTTCGCCAGCAAGATCAAGCAGATCAGGCAGTACCTGGTCGACACCCGCATCCCCTTCGACGGCGACGTGGGCCGGCCGGCGCTGCCGCACCAGGGCATCGCCGAGATCTGGCTGGCCAGCGCCGAGGAGCAGCTCGCCTCGCTGCAGAGCGAGGAGTTCCTCCAGGGCGCCCGGCTGGACGAGCCCAACTGGGCGGCGTTCTGGTCGACGATCGTGGTGGACACCGTCGCCCACGAGCTGGTGCCCGGCCCCAGGCCGCGGCCGGACAGCTGGGTGAAGGTCACCACGCTGATCAAGCGGCGGCCCGGTCTGCCGCTGGACACCTACCGCAAGCAGTCCCTGGAGTCCTACGCCGCCGCGGTGGCCGGGCTGCCGGGCCTGCGCAGGCACCTGCACTGCCACACCGTGGACGGCGCGTACACCTTCGGCGAGGCCGGCTTCGACGCCGTGGACCAGCTCTGGTTCGACGACGTGGACGCGCTGCGCGCCGCGCTGGCCTCGGCCCACCACGCCCGCCGGGTCAAGCCGGAGCTGGAGGCGATCGCCGACCCGGCCCACGTGTTCTCCATGACCTGCAAGGAAAACTGGATCATCCCCGGGGAGTCGGCATGACCAAGCGCGTTCTCGTGATCCTCTCGGAGTTCGGCTACTGGGGGGAGGAGCTCGTCGGCCCGCTGTCGGCCTTCGACGAGCGCGGCTACGACGTCGTGTTCGCCACGCCGACCGGCAAGCAGCCGCACGCCCTGCCGCCCAGCATGGACCCCGACTACGTCGACCCGCCGCTCGGCCGCTCGGTCACCACGCCCGAGGTGGCCAAGCTGACCCGCGACCTGGACGAGTCGGGCCGCCTGGCCAACCCGCTCAACCTGTCGGCCTGGGCGCCCGAGCGTCCCTACACCAGCAGCCCCGACTACCTGCGCCGGCTGGAGTCCTACCACCGGGCGGTGGCCAAGCTGGAGGCCGAGCTGGTGCCCTACGACGCGGTGCTGATCGTGGGCGGCAGCGGGCCGATCGTGGACCTGGCCAACAACGAGCGGGTGCACGAGATCGTGCTCGCGTTCGTGCGGGCGGGCAAGCCGGTGGCCGCCGAGTGCTACGGCGTGGCCTGCCTGGCCTTCGCCCGCGACTGGGAGGACCGCAAGAGCATCATCTGGGGCAAGCGCGTCACCGGCCACTGCAAGGAGTACGACTACAAGGACGGCACCGGGTTCCTCGGCGTGCCCGACTTCAACATGGGGCCGCCGCCGTACCCGCTGGAGTACATCCTGCGGGACGCCACCGGGCCGCAGGGCCGCTACATCGGCAACTTCGGCAGGGAGACCTCGGTCATCGTGGACTTCCCGTTCGTCACCGGACGCTCCACGCCCGACTCGTTCCTGACCGGGCAGAAGATCGTCGAAGTGCTCGAGGGCGGCCTGCGCCGCTTCGGCTGGTGATGGCGGGCCATGGCCAGGGACGGCAACACCGCGATCATCGAGCAGTTCCTCAGCGACGGCATCACGTACATGTTCGGCAACCCGGGGACGGTCGAGCAGGGCTTCCTCGACGCGCTGGAGGGCTTCGAGGACTTCCACTACATCCTCACCCTGCAGGAGACGGTGGCGGCCGGCATCGCCGACGGGTACGCCCGCGCCACGGGCGGCCCCGCGCTGCTGCAGCTCCACAGCGGTGTGGGGCTGGGCAACGCGATCGGCATGCTGTACCAGGCCAAGCGGGGGCACTCCCCGCTGGTGGTGGTCGCCGGTGAGGCCGGGGTCGGCTACGACGCGATGGACGCCCAGATGGCCGCCGATCTCGTGGCCATGGCCCGGCCCGTCACCAAGCACGCCATGCGCGTGATCGACCCCGGCTCGGTGCTGCGGGTGCTGCGCCGGGCGGTCAAGATGGCGATGACGCCGCCGCGCGGCCCGGTGTTCGTGGCGCTCCCGCTCGACGTGCTGGACCAGCCCAACCACGAGCCGGTCCAGCCGTCGGTGGTGCCGCACTCGGCCGCGCTGCCCGCCCCCGAGCTGGTCCGCCGGGCCGCCGGGCTGCTGTCCGGCGCCCGGTCCCCGATCATCCTGGCCGGCGACGGCGTGTCGGTCTCCGGCGCGCAGGCGGAGCTGACCCGGGTGGCCGAGCAGCTCGGCGCGGACGTGTGGGGCGTGGAGTTCTCCGAGGCGAACATGGACGGCCGGCACCCGCTCTTCCGCGGCCAGCTCGGCCACATGTTCGGCCAGGTCAGCGCGGACGCCGTCAAGGACGCCGACGCCGTGCTGGTGGTGGGCACGTACCTGTTCCCCGAGGTGTTCCCGTCGCTGAGCAGCCCGTTCGGCAAGGACGCGCGGATCGTGCACATCGACCTGGACTCGTACGAGATCGCCAAGAACCACCCGGTCACGCTGGGCCTGGTGGCCGACCCCCGGCTCACGCTGGCGGCGCTGTCGGCGGAGCTGGAGGGCACGCTCAGCAAGGCCGACCGGCAGGCGGCGGCGGCCCGGCTGGCCCGCCGGACGGCGGCGCCGCGCCCGGCGCCGGCCGAGGACTCGATACTCAACGCGTTCATGCGCGAGCTGGCGGCGCGGGCCCCCGAGGACGTGATCGTCTTCGACGAGGGGCTGACCGCCTCCGGCGTGATCGGCTCCTACTTCCCGCCGCGCGGCCCGGGGAGCTGGTTCCTGACCCGCGGCGGCTCGCTCGGCGTGGGCATCCCGGGGGCGATCGGCGCCAAGCTCGCCCATCCGGACCGCACGGTGATCGGCTTCACCGGCGACGGCGGCAGCATGTACACCTTCCAGGCGCTGGCCACCGCCGTCCGGTACGACATCGCCGCCAAGTTCGTGATCTGCAACAACCACAGCTACCGGCTGCTGGACAACAACATCGAGGAGTACTGGCGCGGCCGGGGCATCCCCGGTCACCGCTTTCCTCGCTCCTTCGACCTCTCCCATCCCGACCTCCAGTTCACCGACCTGGCCAGAGGCTGCGGCGTGGACGGGCTGCGGGTGGAGAAGGCCGACCAGATCGAGGAGGCCGTCGAGCGGCTGCTCGGCCACGACGGCCCCTTCCTCATCGACCTCGTCACCGAACCGGGGAGGCCATTGTGAGCGGCATCGAGCCACGGGCCGGCGCGGCGCTGAACGGCCGCAAGATCGCTGTCCTGATGGAGAGCGACTACGTCGAGCCGGAGATCTTCTACTACGAGCGGCGCTTCGCCGAGGCCGGCGCCGAGGTGCACTTCATGACCCGCCTGTGGGGGCAGCCGTCGATCACCTTCACCGGCCACGAGTGGCGGGTGCCGTTCACCGTGGACCGCGGGTTCGAGGGCATCAGCGACCGTGAGCTGCGCTCCTACGCCGCGGTGATCGTGCCCTCGGGGATCGTCTCGGACCGGCTGCGCTTCACCGACGACGTCAACCGGCTGGCGCCGGCCACCGCGTTCGTGCGGCGGGCGCTGGAGGAGCCGTCGATCATCACGGGGGTGATCTGCCACGGCCTGTGGCTGATGGCCGCCGCCCCCGAGACGATGCGCGGGCGCAAGGTCGTCGCGCACAACAACCTCGTGGGCGACGTGCGGAACATGGGCGCCGAGTACGTGGACCAGGACGTGGTCATCGACGGCAACCTGATCACCGGGCGCAGCGTGTACCACTGCCATCTGTTCGCCCACACCATCATCGGCCAGCTCGCCGAGACGCTGTAGGAGCAACGATGAACTTCACCTTCATGGACACCGTGGCCGGGCGGGTCGAACGGTTCGACGCCGGCTCCGGCTCCTTCCGGCTGGCGACCATCGACGGCCGTACGGTCGAGGTGCGCCTGGACGGCGAGGTCTCGGCCGAGGTGCTGCGCAACCTGGGCGAGCCGTACGTGGACGCGGGCGACCACGTGCGCGACATGCTGACGCCGGGCCGCCACCTGTTCGTCTACGGGATCTTCTACCCCGAGGGCGAGGAGCCGGTCTTCTCGGCCAAGCGGCTGATCTTCCTGGGCCGCGGCTCCGGCGAGTACCGGTTCGAGCAGCCCGACTGGTGGATCAACCAGCTCGACGAGATCGCCGCGTTCTACCGCCGCGCCCAGTTCGGGCAGGGCCCGGTCGACTTCCGCGACTACCGGACGATCCTGCGCCTGGGCGGCGACAAGACCGCCAGCCACGTGCAGGAGACCGACACGATCTCGCGGCTGGTGTACGGCATGGCCTCGGCGTACCTGCTGACCGGCGACGACGCCTACCTGGAGGTCGCCGAGCGCGGCACCCGCTACCTGCGCGAGCACATGCGCTTCGTGGACCCCGAGAACGACGTCGTGTACTGGTACCACGGCATCAAGGTGGACGGCGAGCACGAGAAGAAGCTGTTCACCTCGGAGTTCGGCGACGACTACGACGCCATCCCGATGTACGAGCAGATCTACGCCCTGGCCGGCCCGACGCAGACCTACCGGGTCACCGGCGACAAGCGCATCGCCTCCGACGTCAACGCCACGCTGCGGCTGTTCGAGAAGTTCTTCCGCGACCACCGGCGCGGCGGCTACTACTCGCACGTCGACCCGATCCTGCTCAGCCCGCACCACGAGTCGCTCGGGCCGAACCAGTCGCGCAAGAACTGGAACTCCATCGGCGACCACGCCCCGGCCTACCTGATCAACTACTACCTGGCCACCGGCGACGAGCGCCACCTGGAGATGCTGGAGCGCACCTTCGACACGATCGTCGAGCACTTCCCCGAGCCGTCGAGCCCGTTCGTCAACGAGCGCTTCCACGACGACTGGAGCCACGACCTGACGCACAGCTGGCAGCAGGACCGCGCGGTCGTCGGGCACAACCTGAAGATCGCCTGGAACCTCATGCGCATGCACGGCGCCCGCCCCAAGGACGCCTACCGGGACCTGGCCGAGCACCTGGCCCGCACCATGCCGGCGGTCGGCAGCGACCAGCAGCGAGGCGGCTGGTACGACGTCGTCGAGCGGCACCGGGCCGAGGGCCAGCGGTGGCACCGCTTCGCCTGGCACGACCGCAAGGCGTGGTGGCAGCAGGAGCAGGCGATCCTGGCGTACCTGATCGTGGCCGGCGAGCTGGGCGGTGACGACCACCTGGAGCAGGCGCGCCAGGCGGCGGCCTTCTACAACGCCTTCTTCCTCGACCACGACGAGGGCGCGGTCTACTTCAACGTGCTGGCCAACGGCCTGCCGTACCTGCTCGGGACCGAGCGGTTCAAGGGCAGCCACTCGATGAGCATGTACCACTCCTCCGAGCTGTGCTATCTGGCGACCGTCTACACGCGGCTGCTGGTCACGCGGCAGCCGCTCACCCTGCACTTCAAGCCGGGCCCGGACGCCGAGCGCATCCTGCGCGTCGCGCCCGACCTGCTGCCGGCCGGGCGGGTGCTGCTCACCGAGGCCGAGGTGGACGGCAAGCCGTACGAGGTGCTGGACCCGGTGGCGATGACCGTGGAGCTGCCGGAGTCCACCGAGGCGCTGCGCGTCAAGGTGACGCTGACCCCGGTGCAGGAGTGAGCGTGCCGGCCATGGAGATCACGACGGACACGATCGGCCCGGTCACCGTGATCGGGCTCACCGGCCAGCTCGACAGCAGGTCGGCCCCGGCGGCGCAGGAGCGCATCCTGGCGCTGCTGCCGGACAGCCGCCCGGTGCTGCTCGACCTGACCGGCGTCAGCTACCTGTCCAGCGCGGGCCTGCGCACGATGCTGCTGGTCTACCGGCAGGCGCGGACCCTGGACAGCTTCATCGCCCTGGTGGGCCTGTCGGACGAGCTGCGCGGGGTGATGGCGGCGACCGGGTTCCTGCGCTTCTTCGTCGTCGCCGACTGCGTGGCGGACGCGCTGGAGATCGTCCGGGCCGCCGAGCCTCGGGAGGAGGCCACATGAGTGTGGAGACGCAGGGCGTGCCGGGCCGGATCGACTCCTTCCCGACGGCCGAGCTGGCCGGGTTCGGGGTGCGGGCGGGCCATCCGATGCCGTTCGGCGCCACGCTGGTGCCCGGCGGGGTGAACTTCTCGGTCTACTCCAGCGGCGCGAGCGCCGTGTCGCTGGTGCTGTTCCGGCGCGGCGAGCGGGAGCCGTTCGCCGAGCTGCCCTTCCCCGGCGAGTACCGGATCGGCGGCGTGTGGGCCATGACCGTGTTCGGCCTGGACCACGAGGGCGTCGAGTACGGCTACCGCGTCACCGGCCCGCAGACGCCGGCCCCCGGCGACCGGTTCGACCCGGCCAGGATCCTGGCCGACCCGTACGCCAGGGTCATGTCGGGCCGGGACGTGTGGGGCGCCGAGGTGGACTGGGACGATCCCTACCCCTACCGGTCGGTGCTGGTCTCCGACGACTTCGACTGGGAGGAGGACCGGCCGCTGCGCGTCGCGCCGGAGGACCTGGTCGTCTACGAGCTGCACGTGCGCGGCTTCACGGCGGACCCGTCCTCGGGGGTGTCGGCGCCGGGCACGTACGCCGGGCTGATCGAGAAGATCCCCTACCTGAAGGCGCTCGGCGTCAACTGCGTGGAGCTGATGCCGGTCTTCGAGTTCGACGAGTTCGACATGAGCCGGGTCAACCCGGTCACCGGCGAGCGCCTGTACAACTACTGGGGCTACTCGACGCTGGGCTTCTTCGCGCCCAAGGCCGGCTACGCGGCCACCGGCCGGTACGGCATGCAGTCCGACGAGTTCAAGAACCTGGTCAAGGAGCTGCACCGGGCCGGGATCGCGGTGGTGCTGGACGTGGTCTTCAACCACACGGCCGAGGGCAACGAGAACGGCCCGACCATCCACTTCCGCGGCCTGGACAACGCCACCTACTACATGCTCACGCCGGAGGGTTACTACTACAACTTCAGCGGCACCGGGAACACCTTCAACTGCAACCACCCGGTGGTGCGCGACTACGTGCTCGACTGCCTGCGCTACTGGGCCGGCGAGTACCACATCGACGGCTTCCGCTTCGACCTGGCCGCGATCCTGGACCGCGGCCAGGACGGCGCGCCGCTGGCCAACCCGCCGCTGATCGAGACGCTGGCCCACGACCCGCTGCTGCGCGACTGCCTGCTGATCGCCGAGGCGTGGGACGCGGGCGGCCTGTACCAGGTGGGCTCCTTCCCGGGCTATCAGCGCTGGTCGGAGTGGAACGGCCGCTACCGCGACGCGCTGCGCCGCTTCCTGAAGGCCGCCCCCGGCTCGGCCGGCGAGCTGGCCACCCGGCTGGTCGGCTCGCCGGACCTGTACGCCTCCCGCGGCACGCTGGCCTCGGTCAACTTCGTCACCTGCCACGACGGGTTCACGCTGGCCGACCTGTTCGCCTACGACGGCAAGCACAACGAGGCCAACGGCGAGGACAACCGCGACGGCAACGACGACAACCAGAGCTGGAACTGCGGCGCCGAGGGCCCGACCCAGGACGCCGAGGTGCTGGCGCTGCGCGGGCGGCAGGCCAGGAACGCGATGCTGCTGCTCCTGCTCAGCCAGGGCATCCCGATGATCCTGGCGGGCGACGAGGTCGGCCGCACCCAGCAGGGCAACAACAACGCCTACTGCCACGACGGCCCGCTGTCGTGGTTCGACTGGGGCCTGACCGAGCGCAACGGCGAGCTGCTGCGGTTCGTGCGCGAGTGCGTCGCCTTCCGCGCCGCGCACCCGATGGTGCGCGACCGCCGCCACCCGTGCGGCGACGAGGGCGCCGGCGGGCTGCCGCAGGTGTCCTGGCACGGCGAGCGGGCCGGCGAGCCCGACTGGTCGCCGGACAGCACGCTGGTGGCGATGCTGCGCAGCGGCCCGGCGGCCGGCGGCGGCGCGGAGCACCTGTACCTGGCCGCCAACACCCACTGGCAGGCGCGGGAGCTGGAGCTGCCCACCCTGCCGGACGGCGCGGTGTGGCACCTGTTCGCCGACACCGCGGCCGCCGCCCCCGGCGACGTGCACTCACCGGGCCAGGAGCCGCCGCTGGCCGACCAGCGGCGGATCGTCGTCGGCCCGCGGGCCGCGGTCGCGCTGGTCGGCCGCGCCCCTCACTGAAATCCCCGAAGGAGATCCCATGTCGTTCAACGCGATCCTGACCCACGACGGCAGCACCGCACTGATCACACTGGAGGGCGAGCTGGACGCCCTGACCGCCGAGACCTTCAGGAGGGAGGTGGAGCGCGCGGCCGAGGCCGCGGCCGAGCTGCTGGTGCTGGAGATGTCGCAGCTCAGCTACATGTCCTCGGCGGGGCTGCGCGGGCTGGTGTTCGCCCGGCAGAAGCTGGCCGACGACGTGCGCATCGTGCTGGTCGGCGCCAACGACGCCATCGAGCAGACCATCCGGCTGGTCGGCTTCCACCACAGCGTGGACTTCAGCGATGCGATCCCCGAGTAGGCAGGCGATGGAGCGGCTCAGGCTTCCCGCCGAGCCCGAGTCGCTGGACGAGCTGATGGCCTACGTGCAGACGCTGAGCGCGCTCGGCGGGCTGACCCGCACGCGCGCCCACTGGCTGCGGCTGGCCGCCGAGGAGCTGATCGTCAACATCATCACCCACGGCCACCGGGACCGGCCGGGCGAGCTGGAGCTGACCGGCGGGGTGGAGCCGGGCCGGGTGTGGCTGCGCCTGACCGACTCGGCGCCTCCGTTCGACCCGACCGCCTACGAGGCCGTTCCCGACCTGGACCGGCCGCTGGGCGAGCGCCGGCCGGGCGGGCTGGGCGTCTACCTGGCCCGTACGGTCGCCGACCAGGTCCGCTACGAGTACAGCTCGGGTCGTAACCAGACGACCATCATCATGAACCGCGTCTAGGAGGTACCGATGGATGCGGAGGTGACCCTCGTCGTCAGTGGCCCATCACCAGCAGCGGAAGAGCTGTGCCTGCTGCTGGCCGCCGACGGCGCTCCCGTGGCCAGGCGCACCCCCGAGCAGCTGCTGGCCGAGGCGCCTCCGCCCACCGGTCTGCTGCTGGTGAACGCGAGCCTCGACGTGGAGGTCGTGCGCGAGGTGACGCGGGTCGTCCAGGCCGGCGCGCGGCCGCCCGTCGTGGTCGCGTTCACCGACGGCGACCTGCGTCAGCTCGAACCGCACGTGCTGGCCGGGCTGGACTACGTCGTCCCGCCCTTCGTGCCGGAGCTGCTGCACCGCAGGCTGCGGGCGGGCCAGGTGTTCGGCCGCTATCCGGGCGCCGAGGGGGAGGCGCTGCTGAAGTACGAGCGCGAGCTGCAGATCGGGCGGGAGATCCAGGCGGGCTTCCTGCCCGACGCGCTGCCGGCCCGCGCCGGCTGGCAGCTCACCGTCCGCTTCCAGCCGGCCAGGGAGGTCGCGGGGGACTTCTACGACGCCCTGGAGCTGCTGGGCGGGTCGCGGATCGGGCTGGTGGTGGCCGACGTGTGCGACAAGGGCGTCGGCGCCGCCCTGTTCATGGCCCTGATCAGGACCCTGCTGCGGCACACCGCCGCGCACGTGGGGACCGGCGAGGCCGACACCGTCCAGGACGACGCCACGCCGCTGCTGCGCGCGGTGATCGCGACCAACGACTACCTGACCGCCAACCACCTGCGCCAGGGCTACTTCGCCACGCTGTTCTTCGGCGTGCTCGACCCGGTCACCGGCGCGCTGGTCTACATCAACTGCGGGCACAACCCGCCCATCATCCGCCACGCGGGCGGCGGCCACACCCTGCTGCGTCCCACCGGGCCGGCGCTGGGGCTGGTGCCCGACTCCGTCTTCGAGGTCGGCAGGGCCCACCTGGACCAGGGGGACCTGCTGTTCGCCTACACCGACGGCGTGCCCGAGGCCAGGGACGAGTCCGGCCGCTTCTTCAGCGAGGAGCTCATGCTGACCCTCGTCTCGCAGCCCGCCACCGGCGCGGACGACCTGCTGGACAGGCTCGAACGGGAGATCAGCGCGCACATCGGGTCCGCCGAGCAGTTCGACGACATCACCATGATCGCTCTACGTAGGACACCCACGGGGAAGTACGGACAATGAACGAGATCGCCGGAATCGCATTGGCGGGCGGACAGGGTCTCAGGGCCCGGCCGCTCACCCTGGAGGCCCCCGGCCACCTGCGGAGCAAGGCCACGGTCTGCTTCGCCGGACGGCCGGTCATCGAATGGCAGATCATGGCCCTGCGCGACCAGGGGGTCAGCGACTTCTACCTGATCGCCAACGGCCGGGAGAACCGCTACCAGGCCAAGGACGTGCTCGGCCACGGCGAGGGGCTGGGCGTGCGCGTGCGCTACTCGCGGCCCCGGATGGACTGGACCAACACCGGTTCCGGCGAGGCGACGCTGAGCAGCCTGGACTACTGGGAGCTCGACGGCCTGGCGCTGGTCTTCCCGACCGACTCGCTGTTCGAGTTCGACCTGGACGAGCTGGTCCGCCGCCACCGCGACAGCGACGCGGTGGTCACCGTGGCCGTGGTCGAGCGGCCGGCCGAGGAGGTGGCGGGCAAGTACGGCACGATGGTCACGGACGCGTCCGGGCAGATCCGGCGTTTCGTGGAGAAACCACCGCTGGCCGAGGTGCACGCCCTGGCCGCCGACCCGGCCCGGGTGCCCGTCAACGCCGGGCTCTACCTGGTCGACTGCGGGCGGCTGCGGAAGCTGGCCGGGGAGCCGGCGCTGGCCGAGCTGGCCCGCCACCGGCTCGACTGGGGGCACGACCTGCTCCCGTGGCTGGTGGAGGCCGGGCACCGGGTCGGCATCGCGCCCATCGCCAAGCTGGGCGACCTGGGCAACCTGCGCGACTATCTCGACACGCTGACCGACGCGCTGAGCGGCGGCTACCCCCACGTGCTCAAGGGCATGCTGCGGGCCTACCCGGGCAACGTGCGCATCCACGAGTCCTCGCTGCGCCAGCGGGACGCGACGTCGGGCATGACGCTGGCCGAGAAGATCAGCGCGGGCCTGGTCAGGATCGGGCCGAACGTGCACATCGGCCGGGACGTCGAGATCGGCCCCGGCGTGGTCGTCTCCGACTCCGCGATCGGCGACGGCGTCGACCTGCACACCGGGTGCCGTCTGCAGCGGGTGGCCTGCCTGGACGGCGCGATCATCGGCCCCTGGGCGCGGCTCACCGACACCCACGTGGGGACGATGGTCACCGTCGAATCGTTCGTGGACTGCGTGACCGTGCTGAGCGGCTACAGCGCGCTGGGCAACGGAGTGACGGTTCAGGCCGGCGTGCGGCTGTCCGGGGTGACGGTGTACCCGGGGCTGACCGTGCCGGCGCACTGCGAGGCCGCCGCCGGCACCTCGTTCGAGACCATCGCCGACCTGCAGGACGCGTGAGACATGACTGAGACGCTGGTGTTGACCGAGATCTCCGAGATCGCCGCGGGCCGCGTGCCCGTCGTGGGCGTCCGGCCCGTCGTGGCGGGCGGCTGCCGGCCCGCGCGCGCGGTGCCGGGCGAGCCGTTCGAGGTGTCGGCGACGCTGTTCCAGGAGGGGCACGGCGTGGTGGGCGCGAACGTCGTGCTCACCGACCCCGACGGCAAGCAGGCCGCCTGGATCCCGATGGCGGCCGTCTCCCAGGGCTCCGACCGGTACGCGGCCGAGGTGGCCGCCCACCGGGAGGGCGAGTGGACGTTCCGGGTGGAGGCGTGGAGCGACCCGGTGGCGACCTGGCTGCACGTGGCCGAGGTGAAGATCCCCGCCGCGATCGACGTGGCCGTCACGATGGAGGCCGGCGCCCGGCTGCTGACCAGGGCCGCCGCCCAGCCCGAGGTGCCGCCCGCCGACGCCCGGCTGCTGCGCGTGGCCGCCGCGACGCTGCGCGACGGCGAGCTGGACCCCGAGGCGCGGCTGGCGATCGCGCTGGCCGAGCCGGTGCTGCGGACGCTGGCCCGCCGGCCGCTGCGCGACCACGTGACGGCCGGTGAGGACCTGCCGCTGCTGGTGGAGCGCGAACGGGCGCTGTACGGGGCCTGGTACGAGTTCTTCCCCCGCTCCGAGGGCGCCGTGGTGGACCCCACGGGATGTCACCCGCCGCGCTCGGGCACCTTCCGGACCGCGGCCGAACGGCTGCCCGCCGTCGCGGCGATGGGCTTCGACGTGGTCTACCTGCCGCCGATCCACCCGATCGGCCGGACCAATCGCAAGGGGCCGGGCAACTCGCCCATCGCCGGGCCGCACGACCCCGGCTCGCCGTGGGCGATCGGCTCGGCGGCGGGCGGGCACGACGCCGTCCACCCCGACCTGGGGACGATCGACGACTTCGACTTCTTCGTGGCCAGGGCCGCCGAGCTGGGCCTGGAGGTGGCGCTGGACTTCGCGTTGCAGTGCTCGCCCGACCACCCGTGGGTACGGGAGCACCCGCGGTGGTTCGAGCACCGTCCCGACGGCAGCATCGCCTACGCCGAGAACCCGCCCAAGAAGTACCAGGACATCTACCCGATCTCCTTCGACGCCGACCCCGGCGGCATCCTGGCCGAGTCGCTGCGGGTGCTGCGCCACTGGATGGGCCACGGGGTGCGGATCTTCCGGGTGGACAACCCGCACACCAAGCCGGTGTTCTTCTGGGAACGCCTGATCGCCGAGATCAACCGCACCGACCCGGACGTCGTCTTCCTGGCCGAGGCGTTCACCCGACCGGCGATCATGCACACGCTGGCCGCGGTCGGCTTCCAGCAGTCCTACACCTACTTCACCTGGCGCAACGCCAAGCCGGAGCTGGAGAGCTACCTGGGCGAGCTGGCCGGGGAGGCGGCGGCGTACATGCGGCCGAACCTGTTCGTCAACACGCCGGACATCCTGCACGCCTACCTGCAGGAGGGCGGGCCGGCCGCGTTCCGGGTGCGGGCCGCGCTGGCCGCGACGGCCTCCCCCACCTGGGGCGTGTACGCCGGGTTCGAGCTGTGCGAGCGGGAGCCGGCCGCGCCGGGCAGCGAGGAGTACAAGGACTCGGAGAAGTACCAGTACCGGCCGCGCGACTGGTCGGCGGGCGGCACGCTGGCGCCCTTCCTGGCGGCGCTGAACCGGGTCCGCCGCCGCCATCCGGCCCTGCGCCTGCTGCGCAATTTGCGTTTCCAGCACGCCGACGACGATGCCGTGCTCTGCTTCGCCAAGCAGGCGGGCGAGGACACCGTGATCGTCGTGCTCAACCTCGATCCGCACCGCGTGCGGCAGGCCACGGTGACGCTGGACCTGCCCGACCTCGGGCCGTCCTTCCGGGTGCGCGACGAGCTGACCGGCGAGGTCTACCAGTGGGGGGCGCGCAACTTCGTGCGGCTGGACCCGTCCAGGCAGCCGGCGCACATCCTGACGGTGGAGCGGTGATGGACGTCCTGACCGGCGGGGGGCCGTCCGTGCTGGGCGAGCTGGACCTGCACCTCATCGGCGAGGGCAGGCACGAGGAGCTGTGGCGGGCGCTGGGCGGGCGCACCCGGACGGTGGGCGGCGTGGCGGGCGTCTCGTTCGCCGTGTGGGCGCCGGGCGCGCGCGACGTGCGGCTGGTGGGCGACCTGAACGGCTGGGACGGCGCCGGGCACGCGCTGCGCCGGGCGCCCGGCGGCGGCCTGTGGGAGCTGTTCGTGCCCGGGGCCGGCGACGGCTGCCGGTACATGTACGACATCACCGGCGCGGACGGCCGTACCCGGCGCAAGGCCGACCCGCTGGCCCTGGCGGCCGAGCACCCGCCGCGCACCGCCTCGGTGGTGTTCACCTCGCGGCACCGCTGGCGCGACGGCGCGTGGCTGGCCGCCCGCGGCGACGGCCCGGCCCGCGAGGCGCCCATGAGCGTGTACGAGCTGCACCTGGGCTCCTGGCGGCGCGGCCTGACCTACCGCGACCTGGCCGAGCAGCTTCCCGGGTACCTGCGCGGCATGGGCTTCACCCACGTGGAGCTCATGCCGGTGGCCGAGCATCCCTTCGGCGGCTCGTGGGGCTACCAGATCTCCTCCTACTACGCGCCGAGCTCCCGCTACGGCACCCCGGACGACTTCCGCGCCCTGGTCGAGGCGCTGCACCTGGCCGGGATCGGGGTGATACTCGACTGGGTGCCCGCGCACTTCCCGCGCGACGACTGGGCGCTGGCCCGCTTCGACGGCGGCCCCCTGTACGAGCACCCCGACCCGCTGCGCGGCGAGCAGCCGGACTGGGGCACGCTCACCTTCGACCTGGGCCGCCCGCAGGTGCGCAACTTCCTCATCGCCAACGCCCTGTACTGGTGCGAGGAGTTCCACGTCGACGCGCTGCGCGTGGACGCCGTCGCCTCGATGTTGTACCTGGACTACTCCCGCCCGGACGGCGCCTGGCGGCCCAACGCGCACGGCGGCAGGGAGCACCTGGAGGCGATCGCGTTCCTGCGGGAGCTGAACGACACCGTCCACCGGCGCTGTCCCGGGGTGCTGACGATCGCCGAGGAGTCCACGGCGTGGGAGGGGGTGACCCGGCCGACGTCCGCCGGCGGGCTGGGGTTCGACTTCAAGTGGAACATGGGCTGGATGCACGACACGCTCGGCTACATGCGGCGCGACCCGGTGCACCGGCCGTACCACCATCACGCGCTGACGTTCGGGCTGACGTACGCGTACGCGGAGGACTTCGTGCTGCCGCTCAGCCATGACGAGCTGGTGCACGGCAAGGGCTCGCTGGCCGGGAAGATGCCGGGCGACGAGTGGCAGCGGCTGGCCAACCTGCGCGCGTACCTGGCCTTCATGTGGGCGCATCCGGGCAAGAAGCTGCTGTTCATGGGCCAGGAGTTCGCGCAGCGCAGCGAGTGGTCCCATGACCGCGAGCTGGACTGGGCGCTGCTGCGCGACCCGCGGCACAAGGGCGTGCGCGACCTGGTCAGGGACCTGAACCGGCGCTACGCCGCCACCCCCGCGCTGTGGCGGCTGGACTGCTCCCCCGGCGGCTTCACCTGGATCGACGCCGACGACGCCGGTTCCAGCGTCTACTCCTTCGTGCGCTGGGACCGGTGGGGGGCGCCGCTGGTGTGCGTGAGCAACCTGTCGCCGGTGCCGCGGCACGGGCACCGGCTGGCGCTCCCCTCCGGCGGGCGCTGGCAGGAGGCGCTCAACACCGACGCCGCCTGTTACGGCGGCGGGAACCTCGGCAACCTGGGCTCGGTCACCTGCTCGGAGGGGGGTGCGGTCGCCGAGGTGCTGCTGCCGCCGCTGGCGACGCTCTGGCTGGTCCCCGGAGAGGAGGCGTCAGAGCGTCAGCGGTGAGGCGGCCATGGCGGAGGAGGCGTCAGAGCGTCAGCAGTGAGGCGGCCATGGCCTTGTTCACCGCGTCGAGGCGGGAGGTGGCGTCGAGCTTGGTGAAGATGTTGCGCAGGTGACGCTTGACCGTGCCTTCGGCGATCATCAGCCGGGTGGCGATCTGGGCGTTGCTGAGGCCCTGGGCGGCCAGGGACAGCACGCTCAGCTCCCGCTCGGACAGCTTCCCGGCGCGCGGCCGGCCGGACATCATCAGGCTCTCCCGCGACACCGACAGGACGACGCGCTCGGCGTCCGCGCAGACGCCGCGGATGGCCTGCACCAGCTCCTCCCGGCCGACGCTCTTGAGCAGGTAGCCGCGCACGCCGTGGGCGATGAGCTCCTGCACCAGCACCGGGTCGTCGTACATGCTCAGCACGATGACGCGGGACCGGGGCGAGACCCGGTGGATGTGGGTGGTGGTGCGCACGACGCCGTCGCCGGGCATCTCCACGTCGAGCACCACGACGTCCGGCCGCAGCGCCTCGGCCGACTTCACCGCCGCGCGCGCGTCCCCCGCGGTGGCGACGACACGAAGGTCGGGTTCGAGCTCCAGCGTCTGCTTGAGCGTCTCCCGCAGGATCGTGTGGTCGTCGGCGATGAGGACGTCAATGCTGCCTTCTCTTTGCATCCGATGTTTCCTTCGGCCGCTCGTCCCGGACAGGCCGGACAGGGGCACGGAAGACGACCTCGGTGCCCTTCCCGGGGGTGCTCTCTATGGTCACCAGGCCGCCCAGAGCGACCCCGCGCTCGCGCATGGAGGTCAGGCCGTTCCCCTGTTTCGCGCGCCAGCCCGAGAAACCCCGGCCGTTGTCCCGCACAATTGCTGTGATCCGGTCGTGCGCAATCTTGACGCACACTTCGAGCAGGTCGGCGCCCGCGTGGGAGATGCTGTTGGTAATGGCTTCGCGTAATATCAGGAATAACTCGTCCCGAATGCGCGGAGGCAGGCCCTCGACATCGCCGATAAGGGTGATTCGATGCTCCAGCCGCGGGTCCACAATGGTCGTCATCAGCCGCACAAGCGCTTGCTCCATTCCCGGCCAATGGGCGTGAACGCGCAGGTCGGATATGACGTCGCGGATTTCCTGGTGGGCTCTCAGCAGCGCGGCCTTCGCCTCCTTCACATGCACCGGGAAACCGTCCGTACCACGTGCGTGACCGATTTCGGCGAGCTCCAGCTGCCGGCTCGCCACGCTGATCTCGTGGCCCACCCGATCGTGCAGGTCGCGGGAAATCCGCCGCCATTCCCGGGCGTCGCCGCGACCGCCGTCCGTTGCCCCGGCCAGAGCCCCGGGAGAGCGGTCCGTACTGGCCTTGAGCCGGGCCACCATCAGGTCGAGGAGCTCTTCCGCCAACTCCGCGCACTCGCCGGGAGCGGCCCCGGAAGTTGATTCTTCAATTTCGCCGCACAGCTGTGCCAAGATCGCAGCCTTATGGGCCTCGATCCGTTCGGCTATCACAACCGTGGGCTGGATGTTGCACTGCACTGGTCATCCCCCGTAGTGTGTGTCGCCTTACTCAGTCACCGGCGCAGATCCCCGCATCATATGATCACATGATTCCGGCGGATGCAAGAGTGCACTCCAGACTCATCGGGCGGCAAGTCCTTTACCCGCACATCCTGACTGAGGCCGCGTGTGATGTAATACCGGGTTATCGATGAGCACCAGGCAGATGCCTCCGGGAGTACTCCCTTTAATACTCCCGGACAGCTCCGCTGCCACCTTGGTGTTACTCTCTTGTGCGAACCAAAACTTAACTGCGATCCTGACCGCGTTCGCCATTACGGATCTTCTCTAATGCAGGTGAGGGGCGGTCATGAGAGAACTCGCGGTGAACGAGCGTGAAGAGTTCGCAGAATTCTTCGGTACGATATTCGGTTCACTGCCGCGCTCCGACCAGCGTAGCGCGGCCGAGTCGTACGTGCTGGGGCTGCTGCACGCGGGCGGGCGCAAGTCCATCCAGCGCATCGCCGACGAGGTGGGCGGCCCGCACAACGGCCAGTCGCTCCAGCAGTTCGTCAACCAGAGCCGCTGGGACCCGCGCCCCGTCCGCCGCACCGTCGCCGACGTGCTGGCGGCCGGCGCGCCCCCGGCCGCCTGGCTGGTGGAGGAGGTGGCCTTCGCCAAGCACGGCCGCTGGTCGGCGGGCGTCGAGCGCCAGTACGTGCGCGGCCTCGGCCGCACGGTCAACTGCCAGGTGGGCGCGGCCGTGCTGATGAGCTCCGGCGAGGCGGCCGTGCCGGTCAACTGGCGGCTGTGCCTGCCGCAGTCGTGGGAGGCCGACCACGACCGGCGGGCCCGGGCGCACGTGCCCGACCAGGAGCGGCACCGGCCCTTCGGCGAGCACGTGATCGACCTGGTCGACGACCTGACGCTCGACTGGGGCACGCCCGTCGCGCCGCTGGTGGCCGACCTCACCCACGTCCGGGGCGTCGCCGACCTGCTGCGCGGCCTGGAGGACCGCGGCCTCGACTACGTCGTCGAGGTCGACGCCCGCCACCGGGTCCGGGCCTCGATGAGCGTGGTGCGCGGGGGCGGCCCGCGGGCCCGCGTCGCGCTGGCCGAGGCGGCGCAGGCCGCGGCCGGGGCGGAGCGGCGCACGGTGGCCTGGTGGGAGGGGCCGCGGGGGCGGTCGCTGCGTTCGCAGTTCGTCCTCCTGCCGGTCTCCGACGACCACGCGCGCTCGCGCAGGCTGCTGGTGGAGTGGCCGCTCGGCCGGCCGCGGCCGCGGGCGTTCTGGCTGACGAACATGTCCGTGCCGGCGCAGGAGCTGGTCGCGCTGGCCAAGTCCCGCTGGCGGGCCGCCCACGCCATCGGCGAGCTGGCCGGGGGCTTCGGGCTGTTCGACTACGAGGGCCGTTCCTTCCACGGCTGGCACCACCACGTCACGCTGGCCTCGGCCGCCTACGCCTTCGACGTGCGCTGGCGGCTGGCCGCGGGCGCCGAGCCCGCGCTGCTGCCCGCGTGAGCACCCGCACGACGTACGAGGAGTCACACCGCTCGATGAAGCCGAAAGCAGACAAGCAAGTCACCTGGGTCGAGCTCTTCTTCGACCTGGTCTTCGTGTTCGCCGTCACCCAGCTGTCCGACCTGCTCCACCGCGGCCACGGCTGGGGCAGCGTGGGGCAGGCCGTCGTCGTGCTGGTGCCGACGTACTGGGCCTGGGTGGGCATGGCGGTGCACGCCAACACCCGCGACGTCAACAACACCCCCGACCGGCTGGGCATCCTGGCGCTCAGCCTGTGCGGCCTGTTCATGGCGCTGGCCACCCCCCTGGCCTACGAGGAGCGCGGCCTGATGTTCGGCGCCGCCTACTTCGCCCAGCGCTCGCTGCTGGCCGCCCTGTACTTCCGCGGCCGGCCGTTCGAGCTGGTCAACCCCTTCACGCTCTCGGTCTGCGTGACCGGGCCGCTGCTGCTGGCCGGGGGCCTGCTGGACAGCGGCGCCCGGGTGTGGGTCTGGGCCGCGGCCGCCGCCATCGACCTGGCCGCGCCGGTGCTGACCCGCAGCCACCTGGTGCGGGTCAACTTCCACCCCCATCACTTACCCGAGCGGTTCGGCCTGTTGCTGATCATCGCGATGGGCGAGCCGATCCTGGCCATCGGCGCGCAGGCGTCGGCGGCGCGCCCGCTGGCCGTGGGCTCGATCGGCGCGGTCGCCGCGACGTTCGTGCTGGCCTGCGCGCTGTGGTGGGTGTACTTCATCTTCGCCGCCGAGTCGCTGCCCAAGGCCCTGGACGACGCCGTGATCCGCACCGACCTGATCCGGCGCGTCTTCTCCTACGGCCACCTGGCCTTCATCGGGTCGATCATGGCGATGGCGGTGGGCATGGCCGAGGTCGTCTCCCATCCGGGCCAGGTCTTCGCCCCACCCGTGACCGCGCTGCTGTTCGGCGGTTGCGCCCTGTACTTCGCGACGTTCTGCTACGCCCGCTGGCACATCTTCGGCAAGTGGTCCGGGCCGCAGCTCGCCATGCCGGTGGCCAGCCTGGCGATCATCCCGATCGCGTTGCAGGCGCCGGCGCTGCTGTCCGTGGCCGCCCTGGTGCTCGTGGTGATGACGTTCAACTTCCTGGAACATTCGCGGGCCAGATCCGAGTCCGACGCCTTGACTTAGCGCGCGCTCTAACCGGCAGGGTGAGGGCGGCGGCGCCCGTCGTGCGGGCCGCCACCAGGACCTGAGCCGGGTGGACAACTGAGGAGCGTCATGAAGAATCCCGCTGTTCGAGTCGCGGTCGCCTATCTGGTGTCCGCGGTCGTCGGCGCCGTGATCATCGGCTCGTTCGTCGGAGCGCTGCACCACCCGGTTCCGCACGGGGTGCCGCTCGCCGTGGTGGGCCCCGACGCCGCCCGGCTGGAGCAGGCCGCGGGCGGGGCCGTGGACGCGCGCCCGTACGCCGACGCGGCCGGCGCGCGGACGGCGGTGCTCCGGCGCGAGGTCGAGGCCGCCTACCTGGCGGGCGAGGGCCGGCTGCTGGTCGCCAGCGCGGGCGGCGACACGGCGGCCCCGCACTTCACCGCCCTGATGCAGCGCGCCGCCGGACGGCAGCTCGCGGTCGAGGACGTGCGGCCGCTGGCCGAGGGCGACTCCTCCGGCGTGTCGGGCATGTTCTACGTGCTGGGCCTGCTGCTGACCGCGCTGGCGACGACCGTGCTCACCATGCGCATGCAGCCGATGATGCACCGAGGGCTGCGCCTCGCGGTGCTCGCGCTCGGCGCGGTGACCGGCGGCCTGGCGCTCACCTGGGTCGTCGACGGCCTGCTCGGCGCGCTCACCGGCGCCCCGCTCGGGCTCCTGGCCGTCTCCGGCGCGGTGATCTTCCTGGTCTCGGTGGCGGTGAACGGGCTGATGCGCCGCTTCGGGCCGCGCGGCGTGATCGCGGCGGCCGTGCTGTTCATCCCGATCGGCCTGCCGGCCAGCGGCGGCCCGTTCGGCGCCGCGTTCATCGAGCCCTGGTACGCGGCGCTCGGCTACGTGCTGCCCACCCGGTCGGCGCTCGAACTGGTGCGCAGCGTGGTCTACTTCGACGGCGCCGCCCTGGCCGTCCCGCTGACGGTGCTCGGGCTGTGGGCGGTGCTCGGCCTGGCGCTGATGGCGCTGCCGCCGCGCCCGATGCCCCGGCCCGCCGCGCCCGCCACGCCCGCGGTGCCCGTCGCCGAGGCTCACTGAACGCCGGACCGGCCACCGGCCCCTGGACCGGCGCGGCCGCGGGTGCGGGGGTCCGCGCCCGCGGTCGCGCCCTCAGTGTCAGGTCACGCGCTCAGTGTCAGGTCACGCCCTCAGTGTCAGGTCACGCGCTCGGGGGCAGCGCGAGGACCAGCCGTACGCCGGGCCGCAGCGGCTCGGCGCGCACCGATCCGGCGTGCGCCTCGGCGATCTGGCGGACGATGGCCAGGCCGAGCCCCGAACCCGGCAGGGAACGGGCCGACTCGGCGCGGTAGAACCTGTCGAACACGAACGGCAGGTCGTGGGCCGCGATGCCGGGGCCCTGGTCGGCCACCGACAACGAGCCCGCGGGGTCCACTCGTACCAGGACCACGCCGCCGGGCGGGCTCCACTTGATCGCGTTGTCCACCAGGTTGGAGACAGCCCGTTCGATCGCGTCGGCATCGGCCGTCACCAGGCACTCGGCCAGCTCGCCGCGCAGCCGTACGTGCGGGGCGCGGGCCGCGGCCCTGGCCAGCACGCGTCCGGCCACCAGGTCGAGCCGCACGTCCTCCAGGTGCAGCTCGACGTCGCCGTGCCTGGCCAGCTCGACCAGGTCGTTGACCAGCACCCGCAGCTCCTCGGCCTGGACGCGGGCCTCGTGCACCAGGGCCGGGGCCTGCGGGTCGGCCGTGCCGCGCCCTTCCTCCAGCAGCTCCAGGTTCGTGGTGAGGCTGGTCAGCGGCGTGCGCAGCTCGTGGGAGGCGTCGGCGACCAGGCGCCGCTGGGCCAGCACGGACTCGCGCAGCGCGTGCGTCATCGTGGTGAACGAGCCGGCCAGGCGGGCCACCTCGTCCCGTCCGGCGCCCATGCCCTCCAGCCCGTCGGCGGTGAGGGTGCCGGTGGCGGTGACCCGCTCCACCACGGCCGTCAGCCGGGCGACGGGCCGCAGCGCCCGGCCGGCGAGCAGACGCGCGCCCGCCGCCGCGACCAGCGCGCCGCCGAGGGTCAGCGCGGCCAGCAGCAGCTTGAGCGCGTTCAGCGTCTCTTCGTCGCGGTCCAGCGGGAAGGCCGTGCGCACCAGGACGCCCTTGCCCAGGTTGAGCGGGGCGGTGTAGAGCCGGTAGCGCACGCCGTCGTGGGTGACGTCCCGGAAGTAGGGGGGCAGCTTGCCGAACGCGACCGCCTGGTCCTGCTCGGCCAGCGGCACGAACCCGGCGGTCGGACCGGTCAGCAGCGGGTCGGGGCAGAACTGCAGCAGCGTGTTGCCCACCGGGAGGGGCCTGGCCGGCAGCGGCGAGTCGGCGGCCTTCAGCGACTCCAGCAGCCGCGGCGCCTGCCCGGCGGCCAGCACCAGCTCCCCGTCGTGCTGGCCGGCCAGCCCCGCCGCGGCCGCCGGGTAGACCACCAGCGAGACCGCCAGCAGCGCGGCGGCCACCACGGCGGCGACCGTCAGCGCGACCCTGGTGCGCAGCCTCACGGCTCCTCCCGCAGCACGTACCCCAGGCCGCGGACGGTCTGGATCAGCCGCGGCTCTCCCCCGGCCTCCAGCTTGGCCCGCAGATAGCTGATGTAGACCCACAACGCGTTCGAGGACGGCCCGAAGTCGTACCCCCAGACCGAGTCGAAGATCACCTCGCGGCTGAGCACCCGGCCCGGGTTGCGCAGGAACACCTTCAGCAGGGTGTACTCGGTCCTGGTCAGGTCGAGCGGCCGGCCGCCGCGGCTGGCCCGGCAGGCGGCCGGGTCCAGCTCCAGGTCGGCGTGGCGGAGCAGCCCCTGCGCGGGCGCGCTGCGGCGCAGCAGCGCGCGCAGCCTGGCCCGCAGCTCCTCCAGCGCGAACGGCTTGACCAGGTAGTCGTCGGCGCCCGCGTCCAGGCCCGCGACCCGGTCGCCGACCAGGTCGCGGGCGGTGAGCATCAGGATCGGGGTGCGGTCGCCCGCGGCCCGCAGGCGGCGGCACACCTCCAGGCCGTCCAGGCCGGGCATCATGATGTCCAGCACCACCGCGTCCTGACGTCCGCCGCCGGCCGCCTCCAGGGCGCGCAGGCCGTCGGCGGCGACGCTGACGTCGTAGCCCTCGCGGGTGAGCGCGTGGGTCAGGGAGCGGCGGACCGCCTCGTCGTCGTCGGCAACAAGGACGTGCATGGTGCCACTCTCCCCTCCGGAGCCCCGGCTGAGGAAGATCGGTGCCGGTCTCTATGCGGGCTCGGCACCGGCCAGCGCGCGTTTGACGTTCCGCAGGGCCTGCTCCAGCCGGTCCGGGGTGACGCCGAGGTGCTCGGCCACCGCGCCGAACCCGGCCGAGTCCGGGTCCACGCGGCCCTTCTTCGTCAGGGCGTCCAGCTCCTTGACGGCGCGCAGGGCGCGGTCGTACCCGACGCCCAGCTCGGCCGCGAGCGCCTTGGCGAACGCCTCCTGGGAGATGCCGTGGTCCTTGTTGTCTGGTTTGCCGGGCTTTCCTGGGTGGTCCGTCTGCTCGGGGCCGCAGCCGGGCCTGCCGTCGCGCGGCTTCCCGCCGCCGGGGTCCTTCCGCACGTCGGTCCGTACGCCGACCTTCACGCCGGCCTTCACGTCGGCGGTCTTCTCGCCCGCGTGGTCCTTGGCCACGTCGGCGGGCGAGCACGTCGACGAGACCTGGGCACACGGGCCGGCCGCCGCGGCCGGCACCGCCCCGGAGGCGGCCAGCGTCAGGGCCGCCGCCGTCCCGAGGGCCAGCGCGGTCTTTCGTGGGTTCATCGCGGTCTTTCGTTGGTTCATGTCGGTTGCCCTTCTGGCGGCCGGTCCCCGGTGGCCCGGCCCGCTGCGGCAACTCAACCGCGGCCACCTTCACCCCACCGTCGGGGAACCTTAGGAACGCCATAGAAGCCGTCGGGAACATTCAGGAACGCCATGGAAGCGCGCCGTCGCGTCCCGCGCGCCGGACCTCCGCCCCGCGAACGGGTTCGGGCGGCGGGGCATTGTGCCAGGCGCCCGGGGAAGAGACCGATCCGCCCAGCGGAAGGGAAGGCGAGGACCCGTGAGACTTCTGGTGATCTGCAACCGGCAGGCCGGCGGCGTCGGCGACGACAGCACGCGGGAGGTGCTGCGGCTGCTGCGGGCGGAGGCCGACGTGCGGGTCTGCGACGGCGACGCGCGGGAGGCCGCGCGGTCGCACGACGACCGGGTCCCGGTGGTGATGGGCGGCGACGGAAGCGTGCACGCGCTGGTCGCCGCGCTGCTGGAGCACGGCCGCCTGGACGCCGGCCCGGTCGGGCTGATCCCCATGGGCACCGGCAACGACCTGGCCCGCACGCTGGGCATCCCGCTCGACCCGGCCGAGGCGGCCCGCGTCGTGCTGGCGGGACACGAACGGCCCATGGACCTGCTGATCGACGACGACGGCGGCATCGTGGTCAACGCCGCGCACCTCGGCGTGGGCGCGCACGCCGCCGAGCGGGCCGCGCCGCTGAAGCCGCTGCTCAGCCGGGCCGCGTACGCGGTGGGCGCGGTGCTGGCGGGCGCGGGGACGGGCGGATGGCGGCTGCGGATCAGGGTGGACGGCGCCCAGGTGTGCACCGGCCGCCGCCGCGTGCTCATGGCCGGCGTCGGGAACGGCGCCACGATCGGCGGCGGCACGCCGCTGACCCCGGCTGCCCGGCCCGACGACGGGCTGGCCGAGGTGGTGGTCTCCTACGCCACGGGACCGCTGGCGCGGCTGGCCTTCGCCGCCGGGCTGCGCCGCGGCCGGCACCCCGCCCGCCCCGACGTGCAGACCTTCCGGGGCAGGCGGATCACCGTGGCGGGCGGGCCCGTCCCGGCCAGCGTGGACGGTGAGCTGGAGCAGGTGGCGGAGCGGCGTACCTGGATCGTGCGGCCGTCCGCCTGGCGGGTCCTGGCGCCGCCGGCGTCCTGACCGGTCAGTGCTCCGGGTGCAGGGACTGGCCGAGGTACATGGCGGTGAGCATGGTGAACAGGTACGCCTGCAGGAACATGACGAAGATCTCGAACGCGGTCAGCAGGCACGTCATGAACACGCCCAGCACGCCCACCGCCACGCCGCCCACGGTCGGCCGCTCCACCAGGAACCAGTAGCCGACCGCGCTGAAGAAGGCCAGCAGCGTGTGCCCGGCGAACATGTTCGCGAACAGCCGCACGGCATGGGTGAACGGCGCGGTGACGAAGATGTAGAACAGTTCGAGCGGCGCGTACAAGGTGATCGCCAGGGCCTTGGGCAGGCCCTCGGGGAACATCGCGTTCCTGAGGTAGCCGGCCAGGCCCTGGTGCCTGAAGCCGAGGTAGAGCTTGAGCAGGTAGACCACTCCGGCCAGCACCCAGGGGAAGGCGACGTGGGCGGTGACCGGGAACTGGAGCAGCGGGATCACGCCCATCACGTTCCAGAGCAGGATCAGCAGGAAGAGCGTGAGCAGCAGCGGCATCCAGCGGTCGGCGTCGGCGCCGAGCGACGGGCGGGCGATCTGGTCGCGGACGAACAGGTAGGCGTACTCGCCCGCGTTCTGCAGGCCGCGCGGCACCAGCCTGGGCCGGGAGAAGGCGCCCCAGGCCAGCGCGCACACCACGAGCACGCCGGCGGCGGCCAGCAGCACCGGCTTGGTGAGCCAGAGCGGCGCGCCGTCCCACAGGGCGGGGTAGTCGAACAACTCCGGTCCGGGCGGGCGGAAGTCGTCGGAGGGCATGGCGAAGCTCCTCTTGAGAGGTTGCGGGGTTACGGGCTTGCGGGGTTACGGGTTGCCGGCTTGCGGGGTTCCCGGGTTGCGGGCTTGCAGGGTTGCGGGGTGGCCGGGGGGTCAGAGCCAGCCGCGGGACTCGGCGACGCGGACGGCCTCGGCGCGGTTGCGCGCCCCGGTCTTGGTGATCGCCGAGGACAGGTAGTTGCGTACGGTGCCCTCGGTCAGGAACAGGGTGCGGGCGATGTCGGCGACGGTCGCGCCGCCGGAGGCGGTCCGCAGCACCTCGGCCTCGCGCTGGGTGAGCGGGCTCGGCCCGACGGTCAGGGCGGACACCGCCAGCTTGGGATCGATCACCGTCTCACCGGCCATCACCCGCCGCACGGCCGCGGTCAGCTCGGCCACCGGCGCGTCCTTCACCACGAACCCGGACACGCCCGCGTCGAGGGCACGGCTGAGGTAGCCGGGGCGGCCGAACGTGGTGACGATGACCACCCGGTGGCCGCGCAGGCGTTCGGCGACCTCCAGGCCGGACATGCCGGGCATCTCGATGTCGAGCAGGACCACGTCGGGGCGGTGCTCGGCCACCGCGGGCTCGACCAGGTCGCCCCGGCCGACCTCGGCCACCACCTCGATGCCGTCCTCCAGGGCGAGCAGCGCGGCCAGTCCGCCGCGGACGAGGTCCTGGTCGTCGGCGATGAGGACGCGGATCACGGCACCTCCAAGGGCACTCGGGCGTGCAGCCGGTAGCCGCCGCCGGGCAGCGGCCCGGCCTCCAGACGTCCGCCGGCGGCAGCGATCCGCTCAGCCAACCCAGTCAGCCCATTACCCCCAACACCCCCGACCCCCTGTACCACCGCTCCCCCAGCCCCAACCCCGCCGCTCCCAACCCCGTCGGCCGTGCCCCCTGCGGCTCCGGCGCTGGTGGAACCGCCCCTGTCGACGAAGCCTCCGTCGGCCGTGGGCCCGGCCCTATCGGCCCTGGAACCGGGCCCTTCGAGGCGGGACCCGCCCCCTGTGGCTCCGGGGCCGGCGGCACCGGCTCCGTCGGCCAGGCCCCTGAAGGCCGCAGGCCCGGCCGCATCGGCTCTGATCCCGAGCCCTTCGGCTCCGGGGTTGGGGGCGTCGTCGCCGTTGACCGCGTCTCCGGCGGATCGGGTGGCGGGGCCGTGGGCCGCGTCTCCGGCGGATCCGGGGCCGGGGCCGTCGCACATCCCGGCGGATTCGGGGCCGGGGCCGTCGTCGCGGATCTCGACGGTGGCGGTGTGGTCGTCGACGGTGAGGTCGATGTGGCAGTGGCGGGCTCGGCTGTGGCGCACGACGTTCGTGGCGGCCTCCCGTACGGTCCAGGCCAGCAGCGTCTCGGCGGCGGCCGGGACGGGCCCGGCGGCGGGCGAGACCTCCAGCCGGATCCCGGCCAGGTCCAGGCTGTGGGCCGCCGTGCGCAGCTCGCCCGACAACGAGGGGGCGCGGTAGCCGGCGACGGCGTGGCGCACCTCGTCGAGCGCCTGGCGGGCGGCGCGTTCCACGTCGGCCATCTCGCGGGCGGCCCGTTCCGGGTCGGTACCGGCCAGCCGGGCGGCCAGCTGGCTCCTGATGGTGATCGAGGTGAGCGTGTGGCCGAGCGTGTCGTGCAGGTCGCGGGCGAAGCGCAGGCGTTCGTTGTCCACGGCGAGCCGGGCGACGTGGGCGCGGGCGGCGTCGAGCCGGGCGACCATCTCGCCCAGGTGCTTCAGGCTCGCCACCGTCACCGCCTCGACCAGGATCACCAGCGGCACCCACCAGACCTGCTCGAACGGCCGCCCGTACGCCGTCAGCGCGGCCACCACCACGACCATCGTCACCGCCGCCGACACGACGAAGGCGACCCGCGAAAGGCAGGCGGACAGGGCGCTGACCACGAACACGAACCCGACGTACGCCCACGGCGCCCGCAGCACCGGCAGCAGCGCCAGCGCGGCGGCCACCAGCCCCACCGGCGCCCAGGTCAGCGTCGCCGCGCCCAGGGCGCTGAGCGCCCGCCACATGATCCGCAGCCAGCACGCCACGAAGACCGCGACCGCCGCGACCACCCACACCACGGCGAGCACGCCGGGACGCGAGGAGAAGAACGACCACAGCGGCCACACCACCAGCAGCAGCCACCCGCACGACCCGGCGCGCGCCGCCGTCCGGCCCCGGCCGAACTCCACCTCCCGCACCGCCGCCTCACCCGTCACAGGGCCCGACGGTAACGCCCGGCGGCCGGCGCGGCGACCGCCGGGGGCCGCCGTCCTTGAGTTTCAGCATGGAACCAGCCTGCTGGGAGTGGCGGCGCCGGGTGTAGTGCCGACAGTCAGAGACGCCTCCATGACAAACGTCATGGTCGACTCCGGTCGGACGCGGCACGCCCGGGGTGGGGTGCGCGGTTCGTCAGCACGAGCACGCCCGCGGTGACGAGCCCCGCCGCGTGCAGACACAACGCGGGAACGATGCCGACGACCTCGCCGAGCGCCCCGGCGGCCGCCATGCCGAGCAGCGAGGTGACGGCCTGGGCACTCGCGAGCAGCCCGATGAGGCCGCCCCGGCGCTCGTCGGTGGTGGCCGTCTGGGCCAGCGTCGCGAACCCGGCCATCGCCGCCGCCGCCGGGAGCCCGGCCAGCGCGATCAGCACGAGGGCGGGCCACAACGCGTCGAGGGCGAGGGGGTAGGCGAACAGCGCCAGGTCGAGCAGGCCGAACGCGACCGTGCCCCAGCCGAGGAGCACCCGTGGCGCGGGGTCGCGCCGGTGCAGGGCCACGCCCAGCCCACCGGCCAGCCCGCCGACCGCCTGCACCGACAGGAACAGCCCGTACGCGTCGCCCTGGCCGCCCAGCACGTCGGCCACGAAGGGGGCGGCGAGCGTGGCGAAGACGCCCTCGCCCAGCCCCGTGATCACCATGTACGCGACCAGCAACCGGATGCCGGGATTCCCCATGGCCGACCGCACCCCGGAGGCCCACTGGGCGCGGACGGACGGCGCCCGCGCCACGACCGGCGACCTGGCCGGGACACGCAGGGTCGCCTGCAGGACCGCGGAGATCACGAAGCTGGCCACGTCGAGCAGGACGATCGCGGGCAGCCCGCCCGCCGTGACGGCGACGCCGCCCAGCATCGCCCCCAGCAGCCGGGCGAGCTGACCGCTCTGGCCGTGCAGGGCATTGGCCCGGACCAGCCCGGACGCGGGCACGAGCTGCGGGACGAGCGCCCGTTGCGCCGGGGCGAGCAGGGTGCCGAGCACGCCGGTCCACAGGGCGACCGCGTAGACGATCCAGACCTGGGCGGGGCCGCGTACCGCCAGCAGGGGCAGCAATCCGAGCCCGAGCAGCAGGTCGGTGACGACCAGCAACCGGCGGCGGTCCCAGCGGTCGGCCAGCACCCCGGCCACGGACCCGAGCAGGACGTGGGGCAGCCGGGAGACCAGCAGCATGATCGCGGTGGACAGCGTGGAGCCGGTCAGGCGGTAGACGTGGAACGCCAGCCCGGTGCTGATCACCCAGTCGCCCGTCTGGGACACGACGGACGCGACCAGCAACCGCCCGAACCCCCGCCCGCCGCCGGGCGACACCCACCCGCCACCGCCCCGCGCCGGCCACCACCGCACCCCGGCCTGCCGCGCCGGCCGCCACCGCAGGCCGCCGTCCCGCGCCGGCCATCGACGAGCCGCGCTCTCCCGGCCCGGCGGCTCCTCGGCCGTCCGCCCACCGGCCCGGCCGGTCTCCCTCGCCGGGGAGCGTCGCTCAGTCACCGGAGGCCGTCGGGGCGAGCGGGATCACCATCTGCGTCACCAGCACGGGCCGGGCCCCTTCCGGACGGGCCGCCGCGTCGTCCACGCGGGCCATCAGCGGCCGCAGCAGGTCGGCGACGGCCTCGCCGAGCGCCGTGATCTCCTGCGGGGTGACGTAGAGGTAGGTGTTGCCGATGCCGCCGACGCCCCGCCAGGGCTCCTCCTCGCCCCGCCGCGCCTCCTGCCACTCCACCAGCCGCGACAGCGCCCGCTCGGCCAGGACCTGCTCCAGCAG
This sequence comes from Nonomuraea sp. NPDC050227, assembly GCF_044459705.1. Classification (NCBI taxonomy): domain Bacteria; kingdom Bacillati; phylum Actinomycetota; class Actinomycetes; order Streptosporangiales; family Streptosporangiaceae; genus Nonomuraea; species Nonomuraea sp. NPDC050227. The sequence continues at coordinate 118,652 of NZ_JBITJF010000003.1, forward strand.
ACTGCGGGCGGCCGACCGCTCGGACCCGGTGACGTCGTCGTCCCACACCTGGACGCTCGCAGTCACCTTCCAGGGCCGCTCCCGCTCGTCGCGCGCCTCGGCCTGCTCCACCAGGCCGTATTTGGCCAGCTGCCGCAGGTGGTAGGAGGCCAGCGCCTGGCTGATCCCGACCTCGCGGGCGGCGTCGGCGGCGGTGGTCGCCCCCGACCGCAACAGCAGCTCGTGCAGCGCCAGCCGGACCGGATGGGCGAACGCCCGCATCGCGGCGGGATCGTCGAGCACCAGCCGCCGCCCCGCAGATTCCAAAGACATGCTTGGAATGTTCCGCCACCCGCTCCGGCGATGTCAAGGATTCCTTTGGAATACCGGCCGGGATACCGCCGGGGTACCGTCGGCGGTTACCTCCGGGGTAATCGACGGCGTTCAGGCGGGCCGCGAGACTGGGGGCATGAAGAGGGACACGCGGGACATCGTGCAGGAGTTGTTGCGGCGGATCGGCGAGGGCGATCCGGAGCGGGTGGCGGAGTTGTTCGCCGAGCCGGTCGACTGGCAGCTCAGCTGGCCCGTCGAGGGGCATCCGGCGGTGCCGTGGATCCGGCCCAGGTCCGGGCGGGCCGAGGTGGCCGAGCACTACCGTTCGCTGGGGGCGCATCACGTGCCGGAGCTGAACGGCACCACGGTGCGGCAGATCCTGGTCGACGGGCCGGACGCCGTGGTGCTGGGGCAGATCGTGCAGACCGTGCGCGCGACCGGCGTCGCCTACACCACGCCGTTCGCGCTGCACCTGACGGTCGAGGGCGGCCTGATCACGCGCAGCCACATCTACGAGGACAGTCTGACGGTCGCGGAGGCCATGACCGCCAAGGGGTGATCCCCTGGGAACGCAGGTGGGGGGCGCGGGCGGCGGCGGGATCCTCGCCCGATGATCCGCATTCGGCAATGCCCGCCACCGTTTTGTCCCTCGACCGGCGCACGGACCGCGTCGTCCCGCCCAGATGCGGTTACGGTGATCGCCACAGCCCGTACGGCCGGAGGGATTGGGATGGACGGCCGCGCCCCGCTCCCCCTGCGCGTCAACGGCCGGCCGCACGAGCCGCCGGCGGACCCGCGCGTGTCCCTGCTCGACTTCCTGCGCGAGCATCTCCGGCTGACCGGCACGAAGAAGGGCTGCGACCAGGGGGCCTGCGGCACCTGCACCGTCCTGGCCGACGGCTGGCGGGTCTACGCGTGCCTGCTGCTGGCCGTCCAGTGCGAGGGGATGGAGATCGTCACCGTCGAGGGCCTGGCGGACGACGAGGTGGGCGCGCGGGTGCAGGACGCGTTCGTCCGGCACGACGCCCTGCAGTGCGGGTACTGCACGCCCGGCCAGGTCTGCTCGGTCGCCGGGCTGCTGGCCGAGCTGCGGGACGGCGTGCCCAGCGCCGCGACGCCCGACCTGACCGCTCCCCCGCGCGAGCTGACCGACGCCGAGCTCGGCGAGCGCATGGCGGGCAACCTGTGCCGGTGCGGGGCGTACCACCACATCGCCGCCGCTGTCCGGGAGGTCGCCGCGAGGTGAGGCAGTTCACCTACCTGCGGGCGGCCAGTGTGGCGGAGGCCGTCGCGATGATGGCCGCGACGCCGCCGGACGGCGGCCCGGCCCGCTACCTGGCCGGCGGGACGAACCTCGTCGACCTCATGCGCGAGGAGGTCGAGCGGCCGGGCCGGGTGGTGGACATCTCGCGCCTGCCGCTGTCGGCCGTCGAGGACCTGCCCGGCGGCGGGCTGCGGCTCGGCGCGCTGGCCGGCAACACCAAGGTCGCGGCCGACCCGCGGGTGCGGCGCCGCTATCCGGTGCTCGCCCGCGCCATCCTGGCGGGCGCCTCGCCGCAGCTGCGCAACCGCGCGACCGTGGGCGGCAACCTGCTGCAACGTACGCGCTGCCGCTACTTCTACGACACCGCCGCCGCCTGCAACAAGCGCGTGCCCGGCGCGGGATGCGACGCGCTGGAGGGATTCAACCGCGCGCACGCCGTCCTGGGGGCGAGCCCGAGCTGCGTCGCCGTCCACCCCTCGGACATGTGCGTGGCCCTGGCCGCCCTCGACGCGACCGTCAACCTGACGGGGCCGCGGGGGGCGCGGAGCGTGCCGTTCACCGGCTTCCACGTCCTGCCCGGCCGGACGCCGCAGGTGGAGACCGTGTTGCGGGACGGCGAACTGGTCACGAGCGTGGACCTGCCGCCCGCGCCGCCGGGGCGCGGGGCGTACGCGAAGGTCAGGGACCGGGCCGGGTTCGCGTTCGCGCTGGTGAGCACGGCCGTGCTGCTGCACGTCGAGGACGGCCGGATCGTGTTCGCGCGGGTCGCGCTCGGCGGGGTGGCGCACAAGCCGTGGCGCGCCCACGCCGCCGAGGACCTGCTGACCGGCGCCGTCCCGGACGCGTCCGCCTTCGCGCGGGCCGCCGGCGCGGCGCTGGCCGAGGCCCGGCCGCTGCGGCACAACGCCTTCAAGCCGGTGCTGGCCGCACGGCTGCTCCGCCGCACGCTCACCGAACTCGCGCGCCCGTCATAAAAGCGCCCGCATTTGCGCGAATCGGCCGCGCGCCGGGCGGCCGGGGCGAGTAGGTCTGGTAGCCATGACGATGATGACGTTCTACCCGCCCGTCGAGCCCTACGAGAGCGGCCTGCTCGACGTCGGCGACGGCCAGGAGATCTACTGGGAGACCTGCGGCGACCCCGGCGGCAAACCGGTCGTCCTCCTCCACGGCGGTCCGGGCGGTGGGCTGCTGCCCGTGCAGCGCCGGTTCTTCGACCCCGCCGCCTACCGGATCGTCCTGTTCGACCAGCGCAACTGCGGGCGCAGCCGCCCGCACGCCGCCGACCCCGGGGTGTCGCTGGAGGCCAACACCACCTGGCATCTGGTCGCGGACATGGAGCTGCTCAGGCGGCGGCTCGGGATCGACCGCTGGCAGGTGTTCGGCGGTTCGTGGGGGGCGACCCTGGCCCTGGCGTACGCACGCCGCCACCCCAGCCGGGTGACCGAGCTGGTGCTGCGCGGCGTCTACCTGGCGAGCGCGGCCGACGAGGCGTGGGCGTTCACCGGTTCGGGGGCGGCCCGGCTGTTCCCGGCGGAGTGGGCGGCCTTCCGGGACGCGATCCCGCAGGCCGAGCGGGACGACCTGCTCGGCGCGTACCACCGCCGCCTGTTCGACCCGGACCCCGAGGTTCACCTGCCGGCGGCGCGGGCGTGGGCGGCGTGGGAGCTGGCGGCCAACACGCTGCTGCCCGCGCCTCCCCCTCCGCTGACGGACCGGGAGGTGCTGGGCTTCGCCCGGATCGAGGCGCACTACTTCACCCGGCGCTGCTTCCTGCGGGAGGGCGAGCTGCTCGACGTGGCGGCGATCCGGGACGTGCCCTGCGTCATCGTCAACGGCCGTTACGACATGAAGACGCCGCCCGACGCCGCCTGGGAGCTGCACCGCGCCTGGCCGGAGGCCGAGCTGCGGATCGTCGAGGACGCCGGCCACGGCGGCGCCGAACCCGGCACGCTGCACGAGCTCGTCAGGGCCACCGACGGCTACCGTCCGAACGCCCGTGCACCACAGGGTTCATGATCTACAAGGCGAACTTGTAGTGGTTTTGCAGGACTTGCTGGTCTTGCACACTTCTGCTCACCGTTGCTGACATGTCACCTCCCGCCGCGGCCGACGGCTCCGGGAACGGCGAGGACGGCTCGGAGGGCGGCTCAGAAGGCGACGCCCGGCCCCGGCTGTCGGCGCGGGAGGAGGAGACCCTGTCCTACATCGCCCAGGGCTTCACCCACGCCCAGGTGGGCCGCCGGATGGGCGTCAGCAAGGCCACCGTCGACACCTGCGTCGAGCGCATCAGGGCCAAGCTGCAGGTCGGCAACAAGGCCGAGCTCACGCGCGCGGCGCTCAACCGGCTCGAACGCCGCGACCGGCCGTGAGCCCCTCGCGCCCGCCGCGCCCGCCCGGGACGGCGGTCGCCGGCATGGAGCGCAGCCGGGCCCTCACCATGGTGGTCGTCCGGGTGGGCGCGCTGGTGTTGTGCGGGTCGCTGGAGGTGCTGGGCGACGGGCGGTGGCTGACGCGCGGGCGTGCGGCACGCCGTGGTGCGGGCCGAATGCCGGTCCGGGACGCCGGCGCTGAGCGTGCTCGACCACGGCAGCGGCTTCGACCCGGACGCGCCGACGACCGGCCTCGGCATCGCCCGTTCCATCCGGGAGAGCGCCCGCGCGGTGGGCGGCAGCGCCGACGTCGAGACCGCTCCCGGCGAGGGGACGCTGGTATCGGTACGCATCCCGCTGCCGTCGGCCGAATGGCGTCCCGCCAACACGCCACAGGTCGCATGACAGATCCGCGCGGGCCGGCCGCCCGGAGCCGCTCCGGCACCGCTTGCGACGGCAGTCGGCCCAGCACTCAGTGGGCAGTGGGCGATCAGCGATCAGTGACGGCTCTCGGCTGGACGACGGGGAGACAAGCGTACGGGGAGTGACTGGATGGAGTTGGAGAACAGAGACGGAACGGGGACGAGGTCGCCGGCGGGCACGGCCAGCCGCATGTCGGGGTAGCGATCGAAGAGCGCGGCCAGCGCGAGCGTGACTTCCAGACGGGCCAGTGCAGCGCCTGGGCAGGCGTGGGGGCCACCTCCGAAGGCCAGATGCCTGCTGGGCGGCCGGCGCCAATTGAAGTCGGCGGCATCGGCGCCGTGCTGGGCACGGTCACGGCCGAGGAGGCTGTAGGGGGCCAGGATGGCGTCGCCGGCGGGGATGGTGACGCCCGCGAGGGTCAGGTCGGTGCGGGGGTAACGCGCCATGAAGTTGCCGATCGGCGCGTCCCAGCGCAGGACCTCCTCCACCACGGCGGCCCACGTGTCCGCCGGATTCGCCGCGGCCTGCTCCAGGACGGCACTGAGCTGATCCGGGTGGGTCAGCAGGGCGCGGACCGCGTTGAGGATCAGGCTGAGGGTGGTTTCGTGACCGGCGGCGATCATCAGCCACAGCGTGCCGACGAGTTCGGCGTCGGTGAGCGCGTCGGGGTCGTCGCGTTGGAGTGCGATCAGGTCGGTGGTGAGGTCGGCTCCGGGTTCGTCGTGATGCTGCCGGACGAGTTCGGTGAGAACGCTGGTGATCCCGGCTTGTGTCTGGACGACCTCGTGCGGGGGTGTGGTGGACCGGAAGATGGATTCGACCAGGTGGCGCAGATGGAGACGGTTGCTCTCGGGCACGCCGACGAGTTCGCAGATGACGGCCATCGGGATGGGATAGGCGAAGTGCCGGCGCAGGTCGACGGCGCCGGTGCCGTCGGCGTGGGCGGGCAGCGCGTCGATGACCTCGGTGATGAGGGCGGTGATGCGGGGGCGCATCTCCTGCAGGCGCCGTGCGGTGAGGGTGCGGGTGACCGGCCGGCGCAGCCGTTGGTGAGCGGCGCCGTCGGCGGTGACCATGTTGGTGACCTTGAGCATGCCGGTGAGAGGCCAGTCGTCGGGGATGGCGCCGTTGCGGACGCAGGTCCAAAGGCGCCAGTCCTTGCTGATGCCGGGGTCGGTCAGGACACTGTGCAGGAGGTCCTGGTCAGTGATGGCCCATGCGGGGATCTCTCCGGGCAGCACGACGCGTACGACCGGTCCGGCGGCACGTAACCGGGCGGCTTCACCATGGTGATCGGCGCCGCTTTCATCCAAGGTGATGACGGGCACCACGTGATCGCCGGATGCGGCCGCTGCGGCGTCGTCGGGGTTGGTGGCGGGAGTGGACTGATGGGAAGCGGGCACCGAATCCTCCAGCACGTTGGGGTGGCGTGAGCGGCTGCGACGGGGCGGCCGCCGAGGGCAGTGGCGCGTGGGCATGTGGGTCATCGGGGTGTCCCGCCTCAGTACCTCATCGGCGCCTCGTCGATACCCAGGCGTCCGCCGTTGACGCGGCCGGCCAGGTGTGGGTCGGTGAGCATCATCCTCAACGCTCGCGCGATCCAGATCAAGGTGCTCTCGTACCCGGCGCCGATCGTCAGGACCGACCAGCCGAAGCCGGCGGAAGGGTGCGGATCAGCCGAAGCCGTTGGGGCACAGGAAGCTCTTGATCGAGGCGGGCGCGCTCGCCACCAGCGCCGGGCGGCCCTCCAGGGAGCAGAAGTTGCTGCCGATCTGGGCGTCGAGGAACCGGGAGGCGTTCCGCCGGGCGATCAGGTCGATGGCGCCGACGCTCGGGGAGGACAACTCGGCGGCGACCCAGGAGCCGACGCAGCGCTTGCGGGCGACCACGGCGTCCTGCGGGAGGCTGCCGCCGTTCAGCGCGGCTGCCTCGCGCAGGATCGAGCCCGAGGAGGCGCACGGCAACGTGCGGGGCCTGCTCTTGGTGGGCGTCGCCTCGGGCGTCTTCTCCGGCGTCTCGGTCTCGGTCGGGGTGTCCTCCGGGGTGTGGGTCTCCTCGGGGGTCTCGCTCTCCTCCGGGGTGTCCGTCGGGTCCGGGTCCGCGGAGGTGGCGGGCGGGTCGGTGTAGGAGGAGGTGGGCCCGTCGTCCTGGGACGGCAGCGCGTCCGGCGTGCCGGCCGCGTTCAGCGCGAAGGCCGCGCCGACCGCCACGACGGCGACGACCGCGACCACGGCGGCCGCCACCGGCCACAACCGCGCCCGCCCCCCGGACGACGGCGGCGTCAGCGGCCCCTGCCCGCCAGACGAAGATGGCCCCAGCGGCCCCTGCCCGCCGGACGGGGGCGGTGTCAGGGGCAGTGTGCCGGGTGGAGGGGGCGGGGGTGTCAGAGGGAGCGTGCCGGACGAGGGCCGCGGCAGGAGGAGCGTGCCCGAGCGGAGCGCGCCGAGCAGCTCCGCCGCCCCGGGACGCGCCGCCCTGTCCTTGGCGAGCGCCGCCCGGACCAGGTCGCGCACGCCCTCGGGCACCCCGGACAGGTCCGGGTCGACGCTCATGACCCGGTAGGCGAGCACGTCGGGCGCCCCCGTGCCGAACGGCGGCCGCCCGGTCGCTGCGTAGACCATCAGCGCGCCCCAGGCGAAGACGTCGGCGGCGGCGTCGGCCTGGTCGCCCCGGTACTGCTCGGGGCTGATCCAGCCGGGCGAGCCGATGAGCGCGCCGGTGCCGGTCAGCCCGCTCTCGTCGAGGGCGCGGGCGATCCCGAAGTCCAGCACCTTCGCCCCGGACGCGGCCAGGATCACGTTGCCCGGCTTGAGGTCGCGGTGGACGATCCCGGCCCCGTGGATGTCGGTGAGCGCCTCGGCGATGTCCACCCCGAAGGCGACCAGGTCGTCCGGCGGCAGCGGCCCGTGGTCGCGTACGTGCTCGGTCAGCGTGGGGCCGGGCACGAACTCGGTGGCCAGCCACGGCGGCGAGGCGGCGGTGTCGGCGGACAGGACCGCGACCGTGCACCGCCCGCGCACCCGCGACAACATCTCGACCTCGCGCACGAACCGGTCGTGGAAGTGCGGGTCGGCGGCCAGCCCCGGATGGATGACCTTGACCGCGACCCGCCCGCCGTCGGGCGCGACCCCGGCGTGGACCACGCCCATGCCGCCCGCGCCCATGCGGCCCACGATCCGGTAGGGACCGATGCGCTCGCGTTCGTCCATCTCCAGGGGGCCGAAGCCGCCGGGGTCGCTCATCGTGCTCCCGATCGCCGGATCTTCGCAACAGCGACGATCTTATTGACACATCGGTGTAAACCGCGCCCCCCTCAGGCGGTTGCCTCGTCGAGGAGCTCCAGGAGATGCCGGTAGGTCTGGCCGGTGGCGCGGGTCAGGCCCAGCTCGCAGGTGCGGTTGACGGAGGCGTGCGCGGCGCAGCCCGCCTCGGCCACCGACGCGGCCTCGGCGCGGGTGGCCGAGGCGGTCAGCTCGGGGTGCAGCAGGCCGCGGTCGCCGGCGAAGCCGCAGCACTGCCATCCGTCCGGGATCACGACCTGCTCGGCGACCGCCTCGGCGAGGCGGGTGACGGCGGCGTCCAGGCCGAGGCGGGTGGAGGAGCAGGTCGGGTGGAGCGCCAGCGACGGCAGGCGGCGCGCCTGCGGCAGGCGGGGCAGGACGTGCTCGGCGGTGAAGGCGACCGCGTCGACCACCTGGAGGCCGGGCACCAGGTGGGCGTAGCCCTCGGTGCAGGAGGCGGCGTCGCTCACCACGGGCAGCCGGCCGCCGTCGGTGGCGCGCGCGAGCACGTCCCGGACGCGCTCGCCCATGGCCTCGTGGCCGCCGGCGAAGCCCTTGGACGACCACGGGGTGCCGCAGCACAGGCTCGCGATCTTCTCCGGGACGTGCAGCGTCAGCCCGGCGCGGGCGGCCAGGCGCTGGAAGGCGGTCATCACGCCGGGGCCGCCGTCCGCGGGGGCGAACAGCGTGTTCAGGCAGGACGGCAGGTAGACGGCGTCGGCGTCGTCCGCCGGGGACGGGCGGCGCCTGGTGCCGCCGCGCGGCAGGTCGCGGCTCCACCGCGGGACGTCGTCCGCGCCGGCCAGGGCGCGGGCGGCGCGCGAGGCGGCCTCGGGCAGCGCGGGCGGGACCGCGGCGGCGGTGTCGAGGGCCAGGTTCATCGCGCGGGTGACGCCGTCCCAGTGGCGGGCGGCGCCCGTCCAGGCGCGGCGGGCGGCGCGGCCGTGGCGTTCGGCGCGCAGGCGTTTGGTCAGGTCGCCGGTGTTGATGAGGACGGGGCAGGCGGTGGCGCACATGCCGTCCACGGCGCAGGTGTCCACGGCGTCGTAGGCGTAGGCGTCCTCCAGTTCGCGGGCCAGGGCGTGGTCGCCGGCCGCCTGGGCCGCGGCCAGCTCGCGGCGCAGCACGATGCGCTGGCGCGGGGTGGTGGTCAGGTCGCGGCTGGGGCAGACGGGCTCGCAGTAGCCGCACTCCACACAGCGGTCGACCTCGGGCTCGACGGTCACGACGGTCTTGAGGTCGCGCAGGTGGGCCTCGGGGTCGTCGGTGAGGACGACGCCGGGGTTGAGCGTGCCGGCCGGGTCGCACAGGCGTTTGACCTCGCGCATCACCTCGTACAGCTCGTCGCCGTACTGGCGGCGCACGAACGGGGCCATGACGCGGCCGGTGCCGTGCTCGGCCTTCAGCGTGCCGCCCCTGGCCAGGACGGCCTCCACCATGTCCTCGGTGAACTCGGCGTAGCGGCCGAGATCGGTGGCGAAGCGCTCGTTGAGCATGAAGTGCAGGTTGCCGTCCTTGGCGTGGCCGAAGACGACGCTGCGCTCGTAGCGGTGCTCGGCGAACAGCCGGGTCAGGTCGTCGCACAGGTCGGCCAGCGCGGGCACGGGGACGGCGACGTCCTCCAGCAGGGCGGTCGTGCCGCTGGGGCGGGCGCCGGCGACGGTGGCGTACAGGCCCTTGCGGATGTGCCACAGCGCGGCCCGGCCGCCGGCATCCCTGCTCAGCCGGGCGGGGGCGGCCAGGCGCAGCCCGGCGAAGACCCGCTCGGCGGTCCGCTCCCGCTCGGTGAGCAGTTCGGCGTCGGACTCCTGCCATTCGACCAGCAGCGCGGCGTGCTCGGCGACGGCCATCGCGCGCAGCGTCCCGTCGGCCTTGGGGTCGGTCTGGGCGACGCGCAGGGACTCGGCGTCCAGCAGCTCGACGGCGGCGGGCCCGGCGGCGACCAGCTCCGGCACCGTGGCCATCGCCTCGCGCAGCGTCGGGAAGACGAGCAGGCCGGTGGCGGCCAGGCGGTGGGCGGGGACGGTGCGGAAGACGGCCTCGGCGACGAAGCCGAGGGTGCCCTCGCTGCCGATGACCAGGTGGGCGAGGATCTGCGCCGGGCCGTCGTGGTCGAGGAAGCTGTTCAGGCCGTAGCCCATGGTGTTCTTCAGCGAGAACTGCTCCTGGACGCGCCGCACCGAGCCGGGGTTGCCGCGGACGCGGTCGCGCAGCCGTTCCAGGCCGGCCGCGAGGTCGGGTTCCAGGGCGCGCAGCCGCTCGTCGGCGTCGGGGGCGCCGGTGTCCAGGACGGTGCCGCTCGGCAGCACCAGCGTCATCGACTCCAGCGTCCGGTAGGTGTTGGCGTGCGTGCCGCAGGTCATGCCGCTGGAGTTGTTGGCGACGACGCCGCCGATCGTGCAGGCCGACTCGCTGGCCGGGTCGGGGCCGAGCTTGCGCCCGTACGGGGCCAGGCGGGCGTTGACCTGCCGCAGCACCGCGCCGGGCTGGACCCGTACCCGGGCGCCGTCGTCGAGCACCTCGATCGAGCGGAAGTGCCGGCGGGTGTCCACGAGCAGGTGCTCGCTGACGCCCTGGCCGCTGAGGCTGGTGCCGCCGGAGCGGAAGGTCAGCGGCAGGCCGGTGCGCAGCAGCGCGGCGACCTGGCCGGCACTCTCGGCCACCAGCACGGCCTGCGGGGTCAGCAGGTAGTGGGAGGCGTCGTGGGCCATGCCGAGCCGGTCGCTCGCGCGGGCGCGGGTGATCCCCGGGACGGCCGTCTCGACCGCCGCCAGGACGGCGGCGTCCGGCGCGTTCAGCCGTCGCGGTTCACGGTGGGTCATGCTCGTGCTCTCTTCCAGGTTCATTGCCGGGGATCGATGTGGATCTTGGGCCCCGGGCCGGCGCCGGGCGGTCGCCGTCCGGCCAGCACGCCGGCCGTCTCGGCGAGCCCGACCGTGGCGGCCACCAGCGGACGGGCGTCCACCGAGCCGTCGGCGTAGGCGTCGATGGCCCCGGCCAGCCCCGCCGAGCCGCCCAGGACGCCGACCGCGGTGACGTCCTTGAGCACCAGCTCGCGGGTGTCGAGCGTGGACGGCGTGCCGGCCAGGCCGATGTAGACGACGCGGCGGCCCGGTTCGGCCAGGCCGAGGGCGAGCGCGGGCATCGCGGCGGCGTTGGTGGCGTCGATGACGGCGTGCCAGGGCAGGGCGGGCAGCGTCGCGCGGGTGTGGGCGTGCCGGAACCCGAGGCCCGCGGCCAGGCCCAGGTCGGGCTCGGCGCGGCCCATGAGGTGCACCTCGGCCCCGCCGGCGCGCGCGAACAGCGCGGCCAGCAGGCCGATCGTGCCCGTGCCCAGAACCAGCAACCGCTCCCCCGCCTCCAGCCCCGCCGCGCGGACGGCGCGTAAGGCGTTGCCACCGGGCTCGACCAGCGCGCCCGAGGTAGCGTCCACCGTATCGGGCAGCCGGTGGAGCGCCGCGACCGGGACGGCCAGCCGCTCGGCCAGCGCGCCCGCGGCGCCCCGGCTGATGCCGAGCTCGGCCAGGTCGGAGCACACGTGGTGGCGGCCCTGACGGCAGCGGTCGCAGCGCCCGCAGCCGAGCATGGTGTCGCCGACGACCCGCCGCCCCAGCCACGACGGGTCCACGCCCGCGCCCAGCTCCGCGACGCGCCCGCACCACTCGTGGCCGGGGCGCAGCGGGTAGCGGGAGCGGCCGGTGCGCAGGTAGCTCATCCCGCCGCTGAACAGCTCCATGTCGGTGCCGCACACGCCGGCGCGCTCGACGTCCACGACCACCTGGCCGGGCCCCGCAGAGGGGGGCTCGACCTCCCGGACCTCGGCCGCGCCCGGCCCGGTCAGGACGAGCGCCCGCACTACCGGGGCTCCACGACCCGCTGGCGCTGGCTGCCGAGCCCGTCGATGCCGAGCTCCATGACGTCGCCCGGCCGCAGCCAGATCTGCGGGTCGTGGCCCATGCCGACGCCGGGCGGGGTGCCGGTGTTGATCAGGTCGCCGGGCTCCAGCACCATGAACTGGCTCAGGTGGTGCACGATGACGTACGGGTCGAAGATCATCGTCTTGGTGTTGCCGGTCTGGCGGCGCACGCCGTTGACGTCCAGCCACATGCCGAGGTTCCGGACGTCGGCCAGCTCGTCGGGGGTGACCAGCCAGGGGCCGGCCGGGTTGAAGGTCTCGGCCGACTTGCCCTTGCTCCACTGGCCGCCGCGCTCCATCTGGAAGGCCCGCTCGCTGACGTCGTTGACCACGCAGTAGCCGGCGATCGCGGCCGCGGCCTCCTCGGGCGAGTCCAGGTAGGAGGTGCGGCGGCCGATCACGATGCCGAGCTCCACCTCCCAGTCGGTCTTGGTGGCGCCGCGCGGGATGCGCACGTCGTCGTCCGGGCCGACCAGGGTGTTGGGCGACTTGGTGAACAGGATCGGCTCGGCGGGGACGGCCTGGCCGGTCTCGGCGGCGTGGTCGCGGTAGTTCAGGCCGATGCACAGGATCTGGTGCGGGCGGGCGATCGGCGCGCCGACGCGCTCGCCGGCGAACGCCTGCCGCGGGCCTGCGGCGACCCGCTCGGCGAGCAGGGCGGGGCCGCCCGCGGCGAAGAAGCGCTCGTCGAAGTCGGGGGTGAGGTCGGAGACGTCGACGTAGTGGTCGTCGTCCACGCGGACGACCGGCTTCTCGGCGCCGGGCGCGCCGATGCGCATGAGGTACAAGGGGGACTCTCCGGTTCTGTACGGGTCAGGGAAGGTGACGCCCGGCGACGACGGCGCGGATGGCCGGCACGTCCTCGACGAGCACGCTCAAAGGGGTGCGGTAGGCCAGGCCGCTGATGCTGACCGCGCCGCTCGGCACGGTGGGCGAGGTCAGGTACGCCGGGACCGCCACGCAGTTGACGCCCGGCTCGTTCTCCTGGTCGTCGGCCGCGTAGCCCTGCGCGCGGACGCGTACCAGCTCGGCGTGCAGCTCCTCGGCGGTGCCGACCGAGCGTTCGGTGGGCCGCTCCAGCCGCCGGTCGCCCACCCAGGCGCGCACGGCGGCCTCGTCCCGCAGCGTCCCGGCCAGCAGCATCTTGCCGACGGCGGTGCAGTGGGCCGGGTTGCGCCCGCCGACGACCGAGGTCAGCCGGACCGCGCCGGACGGCGGGTCGAGCTTGGACCGGTAGACCACCGACGTGCCCTCCAGCACCGCGTAGTGCACGGTCTCGCCGTAGCGGTCGCACAGCGCCTGGAGGATCGGGGTGACCCGGACGTGGTCGGGCCGGGCCTCGTGGTGGGCGAAGGCCATGCGCAGGAACTCGTCGCCCAGCACGTACCGGCCGTGGCCGTTCTGGACGGCGAGCCCGGCGCGGCGCAGCGCGGCCAGGGCGCGGTGGGCGGTCGGCTTCGGGCTGGACACGGCGCGGGCCATCTCCTCCAGGCCGATGCCGTCGGGGTGCCGGGCGAGCTCGGCCAGCACGGCCAGCACGCGGTCGGCCCCCACCAGCTTGGCGTCACCGTCGGACATGTTCCGAAGGTTAGACCACCGTTCCGGAAAACGGAAGTTTGCCCCAATCCCGCCCAGCGTTGACGCAACCAATCGGTTGCCATAATGTGGCAACCGATCGGTTGCTATTATTCGGAGGCCGCAATGAGTGTTCCTGTCGCGACCGTCGAGGCCGCCCCGCCGCGCCTCGACGGCAGACAGCGGTTGATCGCGTTCGTCCTGCTCGGCGCCGGTTTCATGCTGGCGGTCGACTTCTCGATCCTGAACGTCGCCCTTCCCCAGACCGGCGCGGGCGTCGGGCTGAACCCGGCCCAGTGGCCCTGGATCACCTCGGCGTACGCGTTGCCGGCGGCCGGGTTCACCCTGGTGTTCGGCCGGACGGCCGACCTGTTCGGCCGGCGGAGGCTGTTCCTCGCCGGCATGGTCGTGCTGGCCGGGGCCTCCCTGCTCGGCGGCTTCGCCGACGGGCCCGCGACGCTCCTGACCGCCCGGGTGCTGCAGGGCCTGGCCACGGCGATGACGGTCCCCGCCGCGTTGTCGCTGCTCACCACCACCTTCAAGGAGGGCCCGCTGCGCGCCCGCGTCCTCGGGCTGAACGGCGCCCTGCTGTCCGGCGGGTTCACCGTCGGCGCGCTGCTCGGCGGCGCTCTGGTCAGCCTGCTGAGCTGGCGGGCGGCGTTCCTGTTCAACGTGCCGGTCGCGGTGGCGATCGTGGTGCTGACGCCGTTCCTGATCCGGGAGAGCGTGCTGCCGGAGCGGGTGCGGCTCGACCTGCCCGGCGCGGTCACCGTGACCGGCGGCCTGCTGGCGGTGATCTACGCGGCCGTCGAGACGAACCTCCTGGCGGCCGTCGCGGGCGTGCTGCTGCTGGGCGCGTTCTGGCTGATCGAGCTGCGCGCGCCCGCGCCGCTGGCGCCGGTGCGCATCCTTCGGCGGCCCACGGTGAAGTGGGGGAACTTCGCCGGTTTCGTCATCTTCACGATGGAGCCGGCCATGATCTTCCTGGTGACGGTGTACCTCCAGCGGGTGCTGGGGCTGTCGCCGCTGGTCACCGGCCTGGTGTTCGGCGTCCCCGGGCTGGCCTCGGTGGTCGCCGGGGTGATCGCCGGGCGGTTCGTCGGGCGCCACGGCAGCCGCCGCGTCCTGGTCGCCGGCATGACGGTCCAGGCGCTGGCGACGCTTCCCGCCGTCTTCCTCGGGACCGGCTGGACGGTCCTGGCGATCCTGGTCCCCGCGCTGTTCGTCGGGTTCTTCGGGCACGTCACCGCGATCGTCGCCTACACCGTCACCGCCACCTCGGGCCTGCCGGACGAGGAGCAGGGGCTGGCGACCGGGCTGACGTCGATGACGCAGCAGGTGGCCGTCACCGTCGGCATCCCGCTCCTCGGCGCGGTCGCCGCCACGCGCGCCGGGGAGCCGGCCGGCATCCGCCTGGCCCTGCTGGTGGACGTCGCGGTGACGCTCGCCGCCGTCGTCCTCGTCTCCTACGGCCTGCGCCGGAACGCACGGCCGGAGCGGTGACCGTCCACCTGTCGCCACGAGGTGTGGCAACCTTTTCCCTGCCGCATATGGAGGTCGTCATGGGATTCCCCGATCGGGTCGAGCGCACCGTCGAGCTCGCCCATCCGCCAGGCAAGGTGTGGGCGGCGCTCACCACCCCCGAGGGGCTGGCCGCCTGGTTCGGCCAGGAGGCGGCGATCGAGCTGCGTCCCGGCGGGCCGGCGCGGCTGAGCTGGAGCGACGGGCACACCGTCGACCTGCGCGTGGAGCGCGTGGAGGAGCCGTCGGTGTTCGGCTTCACCTGGCCGGTCTTCGGCATGCCGGAGGGCGACCCGCGCCGCACGTACGTCGAGTTCACCCTCGAACCGGCCGGCACGGGCACCCGGCTGACCGTCGTCGAGACCGGCTTCGCCCAGTTGCCGGACGACCACCACCGCAAGGCGTACGACGCCCACACCGAGGGGTGGGCGAGCGAGCTGGGCGAGCTGGCCGGGCACCTTGACGCCGCCTGACATCGAGGCGGTCGCCGAGCAGGTCTTCGTCGCGCTGGCCGACCCGAGCCGGCGCGCCGTCCTGGCCGAGCTGGCCGCCCGGGGCCCGGCCACGGCGACCGACCTGGCCGCCCGCCTGCCGATCACCCGGCAGGCCATCGCCAAGCACCTGACGCTGCTGGGCGAGGCCGGTCTGGTGACGGCCGAGCCCGGTGAGCGCCGCCGCGTCCGCTACCGGCTGCGCTCGGCTCCGATGCGGGTGGCCCAGCAGTTCCTGGCCGCGCTGGCCAGCGACTGGGACGGCCGCCTCGACGCCCTGCGCGACCACCTCGACGGCTGACCCCCCGTCCCCTCCCCCGCTCACGCGGCCCGGCGGGGACGGGTGAGCCAGGAGAACGCCCCGGCCATCACGAGCGCGACCAGCCCGCCCGCGACCATCGCGGCCGAGACCGAGAAGGCGTCGACGACCGTGCCGCCCAGGAGCGCGCCGAGCGCGAAGGTCGCCTGGAACGACGAGGTGAACACGACGGTCGCCGCCTCCGGCGCGCCGGGCGCGGCCCGCAGGAACCACGCCTGGGAGCAGACCGGCACTCCCCCGTAGGCCAGCCCCCACACCACCAGCAGCACGACCGCGCCCGCCGGCGAGCTGCCGGCCAGGGGCAGCAGCAGGGTGGCCGCCGCGATCAGGCCGCCGCAGACGGCGAAGGCCAGGCGGGGTGCGCCGGCCACGGCCCGGCCGGCCAGGAAGTTGCCCGCGATGCCCGCCGCGCCGTAGACCAGCAGGACGGCGCTGACGGCGGCCGGGGACAGCCGGGTGACGTGCTCCAGGAACGGCGTGACGTAGGTGTAGGTGCCGAAGTGCGCCAGCACGACGAGGAACGTGCCCAGCAGGGCGATCCCGGTGCCGCGCACCCGCAGCAGGTCCAGCAGGACGCGCGCGCCGGTGACCTGGCGGGCGGGCAGCGGCGGCAGCACGCGCAGCAACGCGACCAGCACGAGGACCGAGAGCCCGGCCAGGACCAGGAACGCCGTCCGCCAGCCCGCCAGGTGGCCGATGAAGGTTCCGGCCGGCACCCCGAGCACCGAGCCCAGCGGCACGGCCGAGAAGATCACCGCCGTCGCGGCGCCCACGGCGGCCGGCGGCACCAGCCGGGACGCCAGCCCCGCCGCGATCGACCAGAAGCCGCCGATGGTGAGCCCGACGAGCACCCGCGAGGCCAGCACCACCCAGTAGGCCCCGGCCACGGCCGCCAGCACGTCGGCTGCGGCCAGCACCGCCATCAGGACGCAGAGCATCACCCGGCGGTCCAGCCGGGCGGTGGCCACGGTCAGGACGGGCGCCGCGACGGCGGCCACGAAGCCCGGCAACGTCATGGTCAGCCCCGCGGTGCCGTCGGTGACGCGGAAGTCGGCGCCTATGGTCGTCAGCAGGCCGATGGGCAGGATCTCGCTGGTGACGATGGCG
Source organism: Nonomuraea sp. NPDC050227 (assembly GCF_044459705.1). Lineage (NCBI taxonomy): Bacteria > Bacillati > Actinomycetota > Actinomycetes > Streptosporangiales > Streptosporangiaceae > Nonomuraea > Nonomuraea sp. NPDC050227. The sequence goes on from NZ_JBITJF010000003.1 coordinate 135,230, forward strand.
AAGATGCCCAGGGTGATCGAGGCGACCGCGAGCCAGGAGATCAGCGGCGGGCGCGGCGGGGCGAGGGTGGTGGTGGACATGGTTCCGTTCCAGGACATGGGTTGATCTACGGCGAACCAGCCAACCAGCCACGACGTCCCCGGCACCGGCCGATTTCGGACCACACCGTCAACCGCCCCCGGACCACACCGTCAACCCTCGGACCACACCGTCAACCGCCCCCGGCGACGGCGCGATGCGCGGGAAGGGCCCGTCAGTCGGCGTGCAGCGCGGTCCGCAGGCCGGCGAGCAGGTCGGGGGTCGCGGCGCCCGGCGTCCTGAGCCGGACCGAGAGCAGCCGCCCGTTCCACCGGGCCGGGACGCGGTACCGGCCGGAGACGGGCAGCCCGAGGTCGTGGCCGAGCCGCAGCCCGGCCCCGCCGTGCTGGAGCGCGACCGGCAGCAGGCCGTCGAACGCCAGGGCGCCCACCACGACCCCGCCCTGCGACAGGTGGAACGCCGAGCCCGCGGGGCCCGTCGTGTGCACGACGTCCACGGACTGGCGACCGGCGGGCAGCGGGCGGTCGGCGGTGAGCTCCAGCGGCTCCCCGGCGCGGGAGAAGGTGAAGGCCAGGCGGCCTCCGGTGACGTACAGGGCGAAGCCGCCGTTCCAGTCGCCCAGCGCGAACAGCACGCCTTCTGGCTCGCGGGCCGCCTCGATCTCGGCCGTCCAGCGGAAGCCGCCGAACAGCAGCGGCAACGACTCGTCGCACACGGGCGAGGCCCCGGGCCGGAACGTGCGGTCGTCGCCGGGCGGCCAGGCCGGCCCGATGAGCGCGCCGAGGCGGGCCACGAGGTCGTCGTACAGCGGCAGGACGTTGTTGCGCCCGGCCTCCCGGTCCCACAGCCGCCGCAGTTCGGCGACCACGTCCGGATGCCCGGCGGACACGTCGGCCGCCTCGGAGAAGTCGGCCGCCAGGTCGAACAGCGCCCAGTGGTCGGCGTCGAGGTCGCGGCTGCCGGTGAGCAGTTCCTCCTCGTCCAGGACGCCCGTGGACACGTGGTCGGTGGTGACCTTCCAGCGGCCGTGGATGAGGGAGCGCGAGCCCAGCATCTCGAAGTACTGGGTGGTGCGCGGCGCGGGCGCCCCGGGGTCGGCGAAGGTGGCCAGGAAGCTGGCCCCGTCGACCGGCTGCTGCTCGATCCCGTCCACGACGTCGGGGGCCTGGATGCCGATCGCGTCCAGCAGGGTCGGGAACAGGTCGTTGACGTGTACGATCTGGTCGCGCACCGCGCCGCCGCCGCCGATCCCGGCCGGCCAGTGCACGATGAGCGGCGTACGGGTGCCGCCGAGCCAGGTGTAGCGCTTCCACAGCCGGAACGGCGTGTTCCCGGCCCACGCCCAGCCCCACGCGTAGTGGTTGTAGGTGCGCGGCCCGCCCCAGTCGTCGTGGTGGGCCAGGTTGTCCTGCGGGGACTCGCGGATGCCGGCGGAGAAGCGGTGCTCGTTGACGCTGCCGTCCACGCCGCCCTCGGCGCTGGCGCCGTTGTCGGAGAAGATCACGATGATGGTGTCGTCGAGCCGCCCGGTCTCCTCCAGGTGGGCGATCAGGCGGCCGAGCTGGGCGTCGGCGTGGGTGAGGAAGCCCGCGAAGACCTCCTGCTGGCGGGCGTACAGGCGGCGGCGGTCGGCGGTGAGGCCGTCCCAGGCGGGCACCCAGTCCGGGCGCGGGGTGAGCACGGTGCCGGGCGGGACGACGCCCGTCTCGGTCTGGCGCCGGAAGATCTCCTCCCGCCAGGCGTCCCACCCCTGGTCGAAGCGGCCCCGGTAGGGCTCGCTCCACTCGGGCGGGACGTGGTGCGGGGAGTGCGTGGCGCCGAGGCCGAGGTGGAGGAAGAAGGGTTTGCCGGGGGCGGCGTGGCGCTGGTCGTCGAGGTGCCGGACGGCCTGCGTGACGAGGTCCTCGGTGAGGTGGTAGCCCTCCTCGGGGGTGGCGGGCGGCTCCACGTAGTGGTTGTCCCGGACGAGGTTGGGCGCGTAGTGGTTGGTGTCGCCCTGCAGGAAGCCGTAGTAGCGCTCGAAGCCCTGGCCGAGCGGCCAGTGGCCGAACGGGCCGGCGGCCGAGCGCTCGTAGCGCGGCGTGAGGTGCCACTTGCCGATGGCGATGGTGGAGTAGCCGTGGTCGCGCAGGATCCGCGGCAGGGTCGCGGCCGAGCGCGGGATGCGGGCGGTGTAGCCGGGGTGGTCGAGCGGGATGTCGGCGAGGAAGCCCATGCCGACGGCGTGGTGGTTGCGTCCGGTGAGGAAGCAGGCGCGCGACGGCGAGCACAGGGCCGTCACGTGGAACCGGTTGTAGCGCAGGCCGCCGGCCGCGAGCCGGTCGATGTGCGGCGTGGCGATGCCGGAGCCGAAGCAGCCGAGCTGGGCGAAGCCGGTGTCGTCCAGGACGACGGCCAGGACGTTCGGAGCGTGCTCCGGCGGGCGGCCGGCCCGGCGGAAGATCGGTTCTGCGGTCACGGCGAGGCTCCTGCCAGGAGAGGCGTACGGTCTTGGACAGCAGACGGCACGAGAGTAAGACAGGTTGTCTTAATTCGCGACGATACCTCGGTGATCCGGAAAAGGTGGGAATGCAGGCCAAAGAGAAGATTCTCCTGGCGGCCGAACGGCTCTTCGCCGAGCGCGGCCTCGACGTCTCGCTCCGGGAGATCGCCGTCGCGGCCGGGCAGGGCAACCATTCGGCCGTCCAGTACCACTTCGACGGCAAGGCCGGCCTGATCGACGCCCTGTACGCCCACCGCATGACCCCCCTCAACGAGCGCCGCCGCGCGCTGATCGGCGACCTGCGCGCCCGCGGCCTGGAGGAGGACCTTCCCGCCCTGGTCGCGGCGTACCTGGCCCCGCTGGCCGAGCACGTGCTCGCCCACCCGGGCACGAGCTGGTACCTGCGCTTCACCAGCCGTTACGTGTTGTCCGGCGGCTACCGCTCCTGGCCCTACTCCAGCGACCACCATCCCGGGGTCGCCGAGCTGGCCGTGCTGCTGCGGCGGCGGCTGCCCGGCCTGACGCGGGAGCGCCTGCGGGTGCTCAACCTGCACGTCGTCGTGGTGCTGGCCGACCTGGAGCAGCGCCTGGGCGACCCCGCCTTCGACGCCGGGCGGGCCGCGGCGGCCGTCGCCGACCTGCACGTCACCTCTCAGGCCCTGCTCACCGCCTGACGTCCGGCACGGCCCGCGCCGGGGGCGGAAGGCGTCCCGGCCCGCCAGGCAGGTCGCCGGGCACGCGGAACGCCCGGGGCGGCCGCCCCGGGCGTTCCGGTCAGGCTCAGGCCAGGTCGAACCGGTCGAGGTTCATGACCTTGTCCCACGCCGCGACGAAGTCACGGACGAACTTCTCCTTGGCGTCGTCGCTGGCGTAGACCTCGGCGACCGCGCGCAACTCGGAGTTCGCGCCGAAGACGAGGTCGGCGCGGGTGCCGGTCCACCGCACCTCGCCGGTGGCGGCGTCGCGGCCCTCGAAGAGGTTGGCGTCCTCGGTCGAGTGCCACGTCGTGCCCAGGTCGAGCAGGTTGACGAAGAAGTCGTTGGTCAGCGTCCCCGGGGTCGTGGTGAGGACGCCGAGCGTCGACTGCCGGTGGTTGGCGCCCAGCACCCGCAGGCCGCCCACGAGGACGGTCATCTCCGGCGCGCTCAGCGTCAGCAGGTTGGCCCGGTCGAGCAGCAGGTACTCGGCCGGAAGCCGGTTGCCCTTGCCGAGGTAGTTGCGGAACCCGTCGGCGACCGGCTCCAGCGCGGCGAACGACTCCACGTCGGTCTGCTCCTGCGTGGCGTCCGCGCGTCCCGGCGTGAAGGGCACCTGGACGTCGAAGCCGGCCTCCTTGGCGGCCCGCTCGACGCCCGCGCACCCGGCCAGCACGATCAGGTCGGCCAGCGAGACCTGCTTGCCGCCGGTCTGGGCGCCGTTGAACGCCTTCTGGACGCCCTCCAGCGTGCCCAGCACGGTCGCCAGCCGGTCGGGGTCGTTGACCTCCCACGCGCTCTGCGGCTGCAGGCGGATGCGCGCGCCGTCGGCCCCGCCGCGCTTGTCGCTGCCGCGGAAGGAGGAGGCCGAGGCCCACGCGGTGGAGACCAGCTCGGACACCGACAGCCCCGTGGCGAGGATCTGCTCCTTGAGCGCGGCGACGTCGGCCGCGTCGACGAGCTCGTGCGTCACCGCGGGCAGCGGGTCCTGCCACAGCAGCGTCTCGGCCGGGACCTCCGGGCCGAGGTAGCGGGCGCGCGGGCCCATGTCGCGGTGGGTGAGCTTGTACCAGGCGCGGGCGAAGGCGTCGGCGAGCTCGTCGGGGTGCTCCAGCCAGCGGCGGGTGATCTGCTCGTAGATCGGGTCCACGCGCAGGGCCAGGTCGGTCGTCAGCATCGTCGGAGCGTGCCGCTTGGCCGGGTCGTGGGCGTCGGGCACGGTGCCGGCGCCGGCGCCGTCCTTCGGCCGCCACTGGTTGGCGCCCGCGGGGCTCTTGAACAGCTCCCACTCGTAGCCGTACAGGATCTCCAGGAAGCTGTTGTCCCAGGTCGTGGGGGTGTTCGTCCAGATGCCCTCAAGGCCGCTGGTGATGGCGTCGCCGCCCTTGCCGGTGCCGAAGCTGTTGCGCCAGCCGAGGCCCATCTGCTCGATCGGGGCGGCCTCGGGGTCGGGGCCGACGTGGTCGGCCGGGCCGGCGCCGTGCGTCTTGCCGAAGGTGTGACCGCCCACGATGAGGGCGGCGGTCTCCTCGTCGTTCATCGCCATGCGGCGGAAGGTCTCGCGGATGTCGCGGGCCGCCGCCAGCGGGTCGGGGTTGCCGTTGGGGCCCTCGGGGTTGACGTAGATCAGGCCCATCTGGACCGCGGCCAGCGGGTTCTCCAGCTCGCGGTCACCGGTGTAGCGCTGGTCGCCGAGCCAGGTGGACTCGGGGCCCCAGTAGACGTCCTCGTCGGGCTCCCAGGCGTCCACGCGGCCGCCGGCGTAGCCGAAGGTCTTGAAGCCCATCGACTCCAGGGCCACGTTGCCGGTGAGGATCAGCAGGTCGGCCCAGGAGATCTTGCGGCCGTACTTCTTCTTGACCGGCCACAGCAGGCGGCGGGCCTTGTCCAGGTTGCCGTTGTCCGGCCAGCTGTTGAGCGGCGCGAAGCGCTGCTGCCCGGACCCGGCGCCGCCGCGTCCGTCGCTGATGCGGTACGTGCCCGCGCTGTGCCAGGCCATCCGGATCATGAACGGGCCGTAGTGGCCGAAGTCGGCCGGCCACCAGTCCTGCGAGGTCGTCAGCACCTCGGCGATGTCCCGCTTGACGGCCGCGAGGTCGAGGGTCTTGAACTCCGCTGCGTAGTCGAAGTCCTCGCCAAGCGGGTTGGCCACGGCCGGGTTCTTGGCCAGGATCTTGACGTTGAGCCGCTCCGGCCACCACTGGCGGTTGCCGCCGCCCTGGGTCGGATGCGGGGCGCGCTCGTGCGCGACCGGACAGCCGCCCGAGTCCTCCGACTTGGCGTCTGTGACGATCGCATCATGGTTCTCAGACATGGGAATCCTTCCGGACGAGGCGGAATCTGGGTGCTCAGGAACTGCTGCCGGTGGAACAGGCGGGGCACAGGCCCCAATAGATGACCTCGGCCTCGTCGATGGCGAAGCCGCGGTCGTCGGAGGCGGTCAGGCAGGGGGCGTGGCCGACGGCGCAGTCGACGTCGGCCACGGCGCCGCAGGACCGGCACACGAGATGGTGGTGGTTGTCCCCGACGCGGCCCTCGTACAGGGCCGAGCTGCCCGGGGGGTCGAGGCGGCGGACGAGCCCCGCGGCGGCCAGCGCGTGGAGGGCGTCGTACACGGCCTGCAACGAGATATGACCCACGCGCTCGCGCACCCCCGAGGCGATCGCCTCGACCCCGAGGTGGTCACCCTCGCGGACGGTCTCGAGCAGCGCGACCCGGGCGGCGGTCACCCGCAGCCCGGCGCCGCGCAGCTCCTCGGCGGTCGTCGGAGCCTTCGATGCGGTCATAGCCGCCAAACCTACCTATACAAACCTGAATGACACAAGAGAACGAACCATCCAAGTTTAGTAATATGTCCGGAAATAGCCCCCTACAGGGGACGTCACCCCAGCTCCGGCCCGCCGCCCTCCAGCAGCCGCCCGCCGGACAGCTCCAGCCTGCGGTCCACCCGGATCTCCGCCAGGAACCGCTCGTCGTGGCTGACCACCACGAACGCCCCCTCGTACGCGCCGAGCGCGCTCTCCAGCTGGCCCACGCTGACCAGGTCGAGGTTGTTGGTCGGCTCGTCCAGCAGCAGCAGCTGGGGCGCCGGCTCCGCGCACAACACGCAGGCCAGCGTGGCGCGCAGCCGTTCGCCGCCCGACAGCACACCTACCCGCAGATGGGCCCGCGCTCCCCGGAACAGGAAGCGGGCCAGCAGGTTCATCCGCTCGGCGGCCGGCATCGCGGGGGCGAAGGCGGCCAGGCTCTCGGCGACGGTGAGGTCGTCGTCGAGCAGGTCGAGCCGCTGCGACAGGTAGGCCACCCGGCCGTCGGCCCGCCTGGCGGTGCCGCCGTCGGGCTCCAGGTCGCCGGTGATCAGGCGCAGCAGCGTGGACTTGCCGGCGCCGTTGGGGCCGGTCAGCGCGATGCGCTCGGGCCCGCGCACGACCAGGTCGATGCCGGGCTCGGCGAACAGGCCGCGGGCCATGAGGTGCTCGCCCTGGAAGACCGTGCGCCCGGCGGGCACGTTGGTGCCCGGCAGTTGCAGGGAGATGCGCTGATCGTCGCGCAGGGCCCGGCCCGCCTCGTCGAGCCGGGCCTTGGCGTCGCTGACGCGGGCGGCGTGCGTCTGGCCCGCCCGGCCGGCCGACTCCTGGGCGCCGCGCTTCATGTTCCCGGCGAAGATGCGCGGCAGGCCGGCGTTCTTGAGGTTGCGGGCGGCGTTGCCGGCCCTGCGCTCGGCGCGCTCGCGGGCCTGCTGCATCTCCCGCTTCTCGCGCTTGAGCTCCTGCTCGGCGGTGCGCACGTTGCGCTCGGCGGCCTCCTGCTCGGTGCGCACGGCCTCCTCGTAGGCGGTGAGGTCGCCGCCGTAGAAGCGCACCTCGCCCCGGTCGAGCTCGGCGATGCGGTCCATGCGGTCGAGCAGGGCGCGGTCGTGGCTGACCACGAGCAGGCAGCCCTTCCAGTCGCCGAGCACGGCGTGCAGCCGGTGGCGGGCGTCGAGGTCGAGGTTGTTCGTGGGCTCGTCGAGCAGCAGCACGTCGGGCCGCCGGAGCAGCTGCGCGGCCAGGCCGAGCGAGACGATCTGCCCGCCGCTCAGCGTGCGCAGGGTGCGGGCGAAGTCGAGGTGGCCGAGCCCGAGCCGGTCGAGCTGGGCACGGGTGCGCTCCTCGATGTCCCAGTCGTTGCCGATGGTGGTGAAGTGCTCCTCGGCGGCGTCGCCCGCCTCGATGGCGTTGAGCGCGGCGATCACCGGGGCGATGCCCAGGACCTCGGCCACGGTCAGGTCGCCGGCCAGCGGCAGGCTCTGCGGCAGGTAGCCGAGCACGCCGTTGACGGACACGCCGCCCGAGCGCGGCCGGTACTCCCCGGCGATCAGCTTGAGCAGCGTGCTCTTGCCGGCGCCGTTGGGGGCGACCAGGCCGGTACGGCCGCCGGGCACGCTGAAGGACAGGTCGCTGAAGACGGGGGTGTCGTCAGGCCAGGAGAAGGACAGGTTGGAGCAGACGATGAACGCGTCGGACATGTGAAGAAGACCTCGACGGAGAACGCGGGCATGCCGAAGCCGCCCGGTGAAAGGACAGGGATTCGGGAAACGACGAACGCGGCCACACCGGCGGCGCTCACGCGCTCACGCCGGGGCCGATCAACCTCCGGTATCACCCGGAGATGTCGTCGTCACCTGCCATGTCTGGTCTCCTAGCTGAGAATCACAAGCATTTCACACCATAGCAGGCGCCTGCCGCGCTCCGGACGCCTGCCTCCTGCGCGCCCGCCGAGGCCGGGCCCCGCCGGGTCAGTGGGCTCCGGCTGCGCGGAGCAGGGCGGCCACTTCCCTCTGGCCCTTGGAGACGGCGTGGGCCAGCGGCGTGACGCCGTCGCGGTCGGCCAGGTCGACGTCGGCGCCCGCGGCGATGAGCAGCCGCACGACCTCCTGGTGGCGCTCGCCGCCGTCGCCCAGGATGACCGCCTCCAGCAGGCCCGTCCAGCCCAGGTCGTTGACGTGGTCGACGTCGATGCCGGTCTTCAGCACCTCGCGCACGTACTCGACGTGCCCGCGCTCGCAGGCGGGGATGAGGGAGACGCCTCCGTACCGGTTGCGCCTGGTCAGGTCGGGCCCGGCGGGCAGCAGCGCCTTGAGCATCGCCACGCTCCCGGTGACGCCGGTGACCAGCCAGGGGGTGTCCTTCCTGGCGTCCTGGGCGTCGGGGTCGGCGCCCGCCGCGACGAGCACCTTGGCCACCTCGACGTGGTCGGCCGCCGCCGCGAGCAGCAGGGCCGTACGGCGTTGCCCGTCGCGGGCCTCGACGTCGGCCCCCGCGCCGAGCGCGTCCCGGACGGCGGCGGCGTCCCCGCGCGCGGCTCCCGCCAGCAGTTCCTCGTCGGCCATTCCCGCTCCGCCGCAGGCCGCGAGCATCAGACCGAGTCCCCAGGTCAGGATGGCTCGGCGGTTCATCCCCTCATCCTTCCGTCCGCCCGCCCCCGGCGGCGCGCCGGGGGCCGGTCCAGCCGGTCAGCGCAGCTGCCCGGCGACCGCCTTGAGGCCCGCCTGGGCGATGGACTCGTCAATGTCGCCGCTGGGGGCACCGCCGACGCCGATGCCCGCGACGGGAGCGCCGCCCGAGGCGACCGGCACGCCGCCGCCGAGGAAGAGGGTGCCCGGGATGTCGGCGATGGACGGCCCGCCGCCGTTGATGCCCTTGCCCAGCTCGGACGTCGTGCGGCCGAAGGAGACCGCGGTGAACGCCTTGCGCCGGGCCGACTCCTCGGTCTGCGGGCCCGCGCCGTCGCCCTTGAGCACCAGGCGGGTCGCGCCGGACCGGTCGACGATCACGACGGTGACGCGCTGCTTCTGCTTGACGGCCTCCTTCAGGGCGGCGTCGGCGATCTTCAGCGCGGCGTCGGCGGAGAGCGTGCCGGTCTGCACGACGGGCTCGGCCGCGGCGACCCGGGCGACCCGGGCGCTGTGCGCGGCGTCGGCGGCCTGGGCGGGCGAGGTGGCGGCGACGGCGCCGGCCAGCACGGCCAGCCCCGACAGCGAGCCGGCGACCAGGCGAGTACGGATGTTCATGGTTTCTCCAGTTCGTCAGGGCGAAGTCGGACACTTCTAGGTTTCCGGGCGGGCCGCCGCGGGCCATCGGGAGCACGGGCGATCTGCGCGCGCCGAGCGGTCGAGGGCCGGGTCAACCGATCGGTTGATGCGCCGCCGCCCTGGTGGGGGCCATTCTCGGGCAGGGGATAGTGTCGAAGGGCGCGGCGACGGGGAGGGCCATGAGGGAGCGCACCTGGCTCAACTGGGCCATGCACGTCGGCTTCTACCTGCTGCTCGCCGCCTCGGCCCTGCGGCTGGTGTCCCGCCACGGCATGAGCGCCCAGACGGTGACGTCGCTGGCCGTCTGCGGCCTGCTCGCGCTGGCCTACGCGGCCGGGATCGTCTGGTGGCACCGGCTGGGCCGGCAGGGGCGGCTGGTCTGGCTGGGCGGCGTGGCGGCGGTGTGGCTGGCGCTGGTGGTGCTGGCGCCGTCGTTCAGCTGGTGTGCGGTCCCCCTGCTCTTCCTGTGCCTGCGGCTGCTCAACGCGCACGGCTTCGCGGTGGCCGCCGCGGCGCTGACCCTGGTGGTGATCGTGGCCCAGCTGGAGATCGCCCGCGAGCTCGACGTCAGCCTGATCCTCGCGCCGGTCGGCATCGCGGCCATGACGGCGGTGATCTTCGGGGAGCTGCAGCGCGAGAGCGCCGCCCGGCAGCTGCTCATCGACGACCTGATCAGCACCCGCGGCACGCTGGCCGACTCCCGTCACCGCACCGGCGTCCTGGAGGAGCGCGAGCGGCTGGCCAGGGAGATCCACGACACCCTCGCCCAGGGCCTGACCAGCATGGGCATCCTGCTCCAGGCCGCCGACCGCATGTGGGCCACCGACCCGGCCCAGGCCCGCGCCCACGTACGGCGGGCCGCCGCGGCCGCCGCCGACAACCTGGCCGAGGCACGGCGGTTCGTCCGCGACCTCCAGCCGCCCGGTCTGGTGGACGTCACGCTGCCCGAGGCCCTCGCCCGGCTCTGCGCGGACGCCGGCGAGACCGGGCCGCGGGTGCGCTTCCGGCTGGCGGGCGAGGAGTACCCGCTGGCGCCGGAGGTGCAGGCGGCCCTGCTCCGGGTGGCGCAGGCGGCGCTGGCCAACGTCCGCGACCACGCCGCCCCGGCGGCGGACCCGGCGGCCGGGGTGACGGTCACGGTGACGCTGTCCTACCTCGACGGCGAGGTGACGCTCGACGTGTTCGACGACGGCGTCGGCTTCGCCGAACCGGCCCCCGCTCCCGGCCGCGGCTACGGGTTGCGGGCGATGCGCGACCGGCTGGCGGAGGTGCACGGCGTCCTGGTCGTCGAGAGCGCGCCCGGCGAGGGCACGGCGGTCGCGGCCCGGGTGCCCGCCGCGTGGCCGCCGCGGGCCCTGGACGGCGGTGGGGCATGAGGTTGTTCCTGGTCGACGACCATCCGGTGGTCCGGGCGGGGCTGGTGGCGCTGCTCGGCGGCGAGCCCGACATGGAGATCGTCGGCGAGGCGGCCGACGGCGCCGAGGCGTTGCGCGGCATCGCCGCCTGCTCCCCCGACGTCGTCCTCATGGACCTGCAGCTCGGCGAGGGCCTCGACGGCGTGGAGGTCACCCGGCGGGTCCGCGAGCTGCCCGCGCCGCCGCAGGTGCTGGTGCTGACGACGTACGAGAGCGACGCCGACATCATGCGGGCCGTCGACGCGGGGGCCATCGGCTACCTGCTCAAGGCGTGCCCGCCGGAGGAGCTGTTCCAGGGCATCCGGGCCGCGGCCAGGGGCGAGAGCGTGTTGTCGGCCAAGGTGGCGACCCGGATGATGCGGCGCATGCGCGAGCCGGGCCCGGCGCTGAGCGCCCGCGAGGTCGAGCTGCTGGAGCTGCTGGCCAGCGGGGCGAGCAACCGGGAGATCGCCCGGCGGCTCTACATCACCGAGGCGACGGTCAAGACCCACCTGGTGCACATCTACGACAAGCTCGGCGTGGACACGCGCACGGCCGCGGTCACGGTGGCGGTCGAGAGACGCCTCATCCGGCTCCCCTGACCGCCGGCCCCCGGACCCAGGGAGCCCCGTGACCGCGTGTCAGCGGACGGCGGCCGGGGAGCTCGCGCCGGGGATCAGCCGTCGGGGCGGGCCGCCGCCTACGTCGGCCGCCCACACGTCGCCGTCCTTGGCGTACATGACGGTGCGGTCGTCCAGCCAGGCGGCCTGGTCGTCGATGCTGGCCCGCTCCCCCAGCGGGGTCTCCCGCATCGTGGCCAGGTCCAGCAGGTGCAGCCGCCACGGTCCCGGCGAGACGCGTTTCTTGAACACCAGCCGGGTCCCGTCCGGCGACAGGGACGGGCACTCGGCGTTCTCCCTGAGCGCGCGCGCCCGCCAGGCCCCGAAGTCGCCCTCCACCAGGTACGTCCTGCCCTTGGTCGAGACGGTCGCGTAGAAGCGGTTGTCGTCGGCGGCGAACGTGACCCCCCAGTAGTTGACGTCGGCCGAGTGGTAGCGGCGGCCGTCGAGGTAGAGCGGGATGTCCTCCATGTTGGTGACGAGGTAGCCGGTCCGGGTGTCGAGGATGCCGGTCCAGGTGGAGAAGCCGCCGGTGCTGTAGGAGTCGCCGGTGACGAACACCGTCCAGGAGGCCATCCGGCCGCTGGCCGACACGCGGGCCCGGCTCGGGACGCCGGCCAGGTTGATCCGGCGGGTCTCCTTGAGCGACCGGTCCAGGACGAGCGCCTCGGTCTTCGGCAGCGGGCCGGGCCGGGTGACCAGGCAGAGGGTGGTGCCGTTCGCCGTGTAGAAGCGGTCGCAGGCCCGGGAGCTGACCCGCGGCGGCGCGCCCGGGTCGGCGAGTGGCACGGAGGCGACGCGTCCGCCGCTGCGCACCAGCACCCGGCCCGGCTCGCCGGTGTCGAAGCCCGCGACGGCGGGCCCGGTCTGCCGCGAGGACGCCGCCCAGGTGGCGTACGCGGTCGCGCCGCCCGCCAGCAGGACCACCGCGGCCAGGAGCACGAGCACCCGTCTCATGGACGACCTCCTTGTGATCGCAGCGCCCGCCACGCGATCGCGGACGCCGTCACCAGCCCCGCGGCCATCACCGCCAGCGCCGGCCCCTCCCCCGTCCCGGCCCACAGCAGGCCGAACAGGATGGACGACACCATCCGGGCCGTGGCCTGCCCGGTCTGCAGCAGCGCCAGCCCGCCGGTGCGCGCGCTCTCGGGCAGCATCGGCCCGGTCAGGGCCATCAGCACGCCGTCGGTGGCGGCGTAGAACAGGCCGTGCAGCAGCAGCGCGGGCAGCAGCCAGGCCGGGCCCATCAGCACCAGGTAGACCGCGAGCAGCGCCACGTGCCCGGTGACGAACACCGCCGCGCGCCCGAACCGGTCCGCCAGCCGGCCGAGCGGCACGGCCAGCAGCAGGTACGCGCCCGCCGTGCCGAGCGGCAGCAGCGGGAACAGCTCCGGCGCGATCGCCAGCCGCCGCTGCAGCACGAGGTAGACGAACGAGTCGCTGACCGTGACCAGGCCGAGCGCGACCGCCACCAGGCAGGCCCGGCGGAACCCCGGCTCCCGCGTCACCGCCGCCCGCAGCCGGACGCGGACGGTCAGCGGGCCGCGCCGGTCGCGTACGTACAGGACCAGCAGCAGCACGGCCAGCGCGGCCACGCAGAAGCTCGTCACGAACACCGCGTCGTAGGCGCCGGCCGTCGCCGTCAGCACCGCGAAGGCGGCCAGCGGCCCGAGGAAGGCGCCCACGGTGTCCATCGCCCGATGCACCCCGAACGCGCCGCCCAGCCGGTCGGGCGGGGCGCTCAGGGTGATGAGGGCGTCCCGGGGCGCGGTGCGCAGCCCCTTGCCGGTGCGGTCGGCGGCCAGCACCAGGCCGAGCGCGGCGGCCGATCCGCCGGCCGCGAGCAGGCCCAGCTTGCAGACGGCCGAGAGCCCGTACCCGAGCCCGGCGACCAGCTTGCGGCGGCTCCACCGGTCGGCGGCGTGCCCGCCGGCCAGCCTGACCAGCGCGGTGACGCCGAAGTACAGGCCGTCCAGCAGGCCGAACTGCACCAGGCTGAGCCCGAGCGTGCCCACCAGGTACAGCGGCAGCACCGCGGTGACCATCTCCGAGGAGACGTCCGTGACCAGGCTGACCAGGCCGAGCGCCACCACGTTGGCGGGCACCGCCCTGGTCAGCCGGGTGCCGAGAAGCGAGATGTACATCTAGTGGCAGGAGTAGGTCGGGCTGCTGTCCTTGACCGAGCCGTCGGTCCCGATCAGCTGCCAGCCGAACGTGCTGCCGGTGAAGGTCAGCTTCAGCACGCCGAACGTGCCGCTCAGCCGCTTCTGGCTGTTCGGCTGCACGTTCTCGATCTGGTACGGCGACGCGCCGCCCATCCCGCCGAGCACCTCGACGATGCCCTTCGCGGTGTCGGCCTGGGCGCTGGGGTTCTGCGGCCCGAACCGCTCGTAGTGGTGGTCGTGCCCGTTGAGCACGAACTCGGCGCCGGCCGCGTACAGGGCCTGCCACACGGGCTTGGAGACGGGGTCGTTGCCGTGCTCGCCGGAGCTGAACAGCGGGTGGTGCCAGTACGCGGCCACGCACGGCTTGGTGGTGGCGGCGAGGTCGCTCTTGAGCCAGGTGAGCTGGGCGGACTGGTCGAAGTGGTTGGAGTCGAGCGCGACGAAGTGCCAGTTGCCCCGGTCGTAGCTGTAGTAGCTCTTGCCCTGCGGGAAGGCGATCGCGCCGAAGTACGACTTGTACCCGGCTTCCGATCCGGCCGGGTCATAGGTCTCGTGGTTGCCGGGGACCGGGTGGGTCTTGGCCTTGAACCTGCCCCACGTCTTGTCGTAGTAGTTGCGGAAGTCCGACAGCAGGGCGTCGTCGTACTGGTTGTCGCCCATGGTGATGACGAACTCGGGGTTCATCGACTCGACCAGGGCGGCCGTCTTCGGGTGCACGCAGGAGGAGGAGCTCGCGGTGCACTGCTCGGCGATGTCACCGGCGGCGGCCACGACGAACGTGTCGCCCGGCGGGTCGGTGGGCTGGGTGCCGCCGCCGTAGACCTGCATCTCCCACAGGGAGTAGCCGTAGTCGGTGCCGCGCGCGGTCCCGTACATGCGGACGTAGCGGCCGGTGCCGGTCACGGTGAGGTCGTCCACGCCGCCGTCGCCGGTGGTGGTGGAGTAGACGTCGGTCCAGGCGCTCCCGTCCGGGGAGGTCTGGATCTTGTACGACGTGGCGTAGGCGTCCTCCCAGGTCAGCTTGACCCGGCTGATCTGCTGGGCGGCGCCGAGGTCGACGCGCAGCCATTCGGGGTCGTGGCCTTCGGCCGAGGCCCACCGGGTACCGGTGAGGTCGCCGTCGAAGGCCTTGGCGGCGGCGTAGGAGGTGGCTTCCTTGGAGGAGGAGGTGGCGGGTTTGCCCTGTGACAGCAGCGTCTCGGCGGTGCCGGCCGAGGCGTTGGCGGCCACGAGCAGGCCGGCCAGCAGGCCGATCACGGCCATGATGGCCAGGCGGACTCTGGACATGGCGATTCTCCTGGGGGTGAGAGATCGGAGCACGGTCCGGTGGGCGGCCGGGGCAGGAGGTCTTTCGCTGAGCGCGTCACATCCTGGGGAAGGAAGCCGCGCCGAGCCGCTTACCGGGATCGTGGCGCAGGGCGCTGAGGGCTGTCAATGAAGTTAGGAAGGTTTCTTAACCCTGTTGGGCGGGGTTCACCTGGGCGGCGCGCGGCACGGCGAGGGCGCCGCCCGGAGGCCGGGCGGCTGGTCCTGAGCGGGCCGTCAGCCCGGGGTCACCGGGACGTTCGTCAGCCCGCGGGTGGCGCCGGTGACGGTGTTGGAGGAGTGCACGACGTTGGGATCGGCCGCGCACTTCGACGTCGAGGTGATCTTGATGGCGTACCCTCCGACGCCGCCGAGATCGGATCGGTTGCCGCGCCAGACGTTGCCGCAGCCGTTGAGGAAGGACGGCGTCGTGGCCGGATTGTGCGTCTCGTAGCCGTTGGCGAAGGTGCCGGGCGGGGCGAACGTGCCGGTGTTGTTCTCGATGGTGTAGCCGGAGCCCTTGACGTCCACCCAGGAGTCGGCGGAGTTCTGACCGCTGACGCCGGTGCCGTCGAAGGTGTTGCCGCTGATCAGGCCGCCGCTGGTGCCCTCCTTGACGTCGATGTGCTCGGCGGCGACGTACGGGCCGATGGTGTTCCCGGTGACCTGGACGCGGTCCGAGCGGTCCGCGCCGCCGGTGTCGCCGTGGCAGCCCCAGTTGGAGCCGGCCGAGCCGAGGTAGACGCCCTCGCCGTAACCGGGCTGGACGAGGCCGGTGTGGGTGATGCGGGAGCCACGCAGCACGCCGTCGGACGAGCTGCGCCGGAAGTGCACGCCCTCGTCCTCGACGTGGTGCACGTACACGCCGTCGATGACCACGTGCGGGGAGGCGTCCAGGACGACGCCCTTCTTGGAGTCCTTGACGGTGAACCCGGTGAGCCGCCAGTACGGCGCCTCGTACAGCCACAGCCCGTAGCCGGAGTCCCAGCCGCCGCCGGGCGCGGGGCAGGACGGCGCGGCGCCGGAGGGACCGTCGTTGACCAGGACGGCGTCCGCCGGTCCGGTCAGCGTGATCGGAGCGGCGGACGTTCCGGGGCGCCGGGCGACGAAGGCGCCGTGGTACTCGCCGGGCGCGAGCCTGATGGTCTGCCCGGGAACGGCCGCGGCCAGCGCGCCGGCGAGCTGGGCCGCCGTGGCCACCTCGACCACCTCGGCCCTCGCGGTCTTCTCGCCCGCTTCGGCCGTTTCGGCCACCTCGGCACCGGCCGCCGCTCCGGAAAGCGGCATCGCGGCGGCCGGGGCGGACAGCAGGAGTGGCAGCAGGCCGGTCAGCAGGGCCCGTCTCATGGGGTTCCTCCCTTCGGGGGGGGGGGGGGCGCGCCCGGGGGGGGGGGGGCCCCCCCGGGGGGGGCCCCCCGGGGGGGGCCCCCCCGGGGGGGGGGGCCCCGGGGAATTAAAGAGGGGGGGTGGGGTGGGGGGGGTTTGAGTG
>NZ_JBITJF010000003.1:151501-539682 GCF_044459705.1 Nonomuraea sp. NPDC050227
CCCGCGGGGGGGGGGGGGCCCCCCCCGGGGGGCCCCGCCGCCGGCCCCCGGGGGCCCGCCTGGGGGGGGCCCCCCGGGGGGGGGGCCGGCCCGGGGGCGGGGGGCGGCGCCCACGGCCCGGGTTCCGCCGCCGGTCAGGGCACCCAGTGGTTGCCGGTCACCGTGATCATGACCTGGAGCTGGATGCTGGCCGAGTAGTAGCTGCTCGCGTCGATCGGGGTGCCGAGCATCTTGTTCCAGAGCGCGTCGAGCCAGGACTGGCTGCCGGAGTCCGTCATCGCCGCCACCGCGAACGGGGCGAAGAAGGCGGCCTCGCTGCCGCTGGAGATCTGCGTGCCGTTGAGCTTGTAGCCGATGGCGATCTTGCCGGGGTCGCCGCCGGTCTTGCTCTTGATCCAGGAGTTGAGCTTCCTGGCCGAGGCGAGCGACTTGGCGTCGCCGCTGGTCACGGCGTCGTCGGCGATGCGCCACGGGGTGCGGCAGGCGTTCCACCAGTACTGGCCGTCGTTCGGGTCCTCCAGCACCTGGCCGGGGGCCGGCTTGGCGGTGGTGTTGGTGTTGACCACGAAGTCCGGCAGCAGGCCGGTGGCCGAGGCGTAGTTGTTCTGGAGAGTGGTGATCAGGTTCTGGTGGGCGGTCCTGATCGTGTCCCAGGCGCTGTTGCCGGTCGCCTTCCTGAAGGCCCTGAAGTGGTCGACCATCCAGTCGGAGGTGCGGGTGATGTAGTAGTACTGGTCGCCCGAGCTGCTCCAGTCGCCCAGCTTGAGCAGGTTCGTGGACGGGTTGATCTCGTCCTTCTTGATGGCGTTGATGTGCTTGATCGCCAGGTCGAGGTAGTTGTACGTGCCCGCGCTGCCCCACTGCCGGTGGGCCAGGAGCAGGCCGTAGGCGACGTCCATGTCGCCGTCGGTGGCGCCGTCGCTGCCGTCGACGCTCTTGCAGGCGGTGTCCTGCTCGGCGGCCAGCAGGTCGGGGTTGATGGACGACGGGTGGGCGAGCATCCACTTGACCATGCCGTCGAAGATCTTCTTGGCGTCGGGGTCGGCCCCGGCCATGGTCGCGACGATCACCATGCCGTAACCCTGGGCCTCGGCCACGTACGGGTGGTCGGCGTCCGGGGAGATGACCTCGTACCAGCCGTTACCGCAGTTCTGCCGGACGAAGGCGGCCTTCCACCGCTTGTAGTAGTCGACCACCCGCGCGTCCAGCGTGGCCTGGTCGCCGGAGGGACGCAGCATGCCCGCCGCGTACGGGATGGTGTGGCTGCCGAAGGGCACCGCGGGGCCGCCCCCGCTGCCGGGCTGGGTGGTCGCGGTGACGGCGCCGGTGGCCGCCGACTGGTTGCCCGCCGCGTCGCGCGCCTTGACCGTGTAGCTGTAGGCGGTGGCGGGGGTCAGGCCGGTGTCGGTGTACGTGGTGCCCGCCACGGTGGTCACCAGGGTCGAGCCCCGGTAGACCAGGTAGCCGGTGACGCCCACGTCGTCGGTGGCGGCGTCCCAGGCCAGGGAGACGCTGGTGGAGGTGGTGCCGGTCGCGCGCAGGTTGCCCGGGACCGAGGGCGGGGTGGTGTCGGTCCCGCCGCCGCCGCCGCTGCCGTAGACCTCCAGCTCGTAGAGCGAGTAGCCGTACGTCGTGCCGCGGGCGGTGCCGTACATGCGCACGTACCGGCCGCTGCCGCTGACCGCCAGGTCGTCGGTCGCGCCGTTGCCGGAGGTGGTGGAGTAGACGTCGGTCCAGGTGGCGCCGTCCGGCGAGGTCTGGATCTTGTACGACTTGCCGTAGGCCGCCTCCCAGCTCAGCTTCACCCTGGAGACGTTGTACGTGTCGCCGAGGTCGACCCTGATCCATTCGGGGTCGTGGCCCTCGACGCTGGCCCAGCGGGTGGAGGCGTTGCCGTCCACCGCCTTGGCCGCCTCGAAGCCGCTGCCCTCGACCGAGGAGGCGGTGACCGGTTTGCCGCCTGACAGCAGCGTGTCGGCGCTGGAACCGGCCGCGGCGTTGGCCGGCGGCGCCAGGGGCGCGGCCGCCATCAGGGCCGCGACCAGGGCCGTGACGAGCAGCGACGACCGCCGGGGTCGCCGCTCAGTACGTCTGATCATGCGTTGATCCTTCGGATAGGGGGTGCCATGGGGCCATCCGCAGGTGGACCGTGATCGGTGAACGGGCGTTAGGAAACTTTCCTAACGCTCATAGCGGACGGTAAACAAGAACACCCTCATCCGCAACCCTTCCCCTCAAACCAACCCCGCCGTTCACCTCCCCGACACGAACACACCACCAAAAACCCAGACAAACCCCACGCGTGGACGGACCCTGCCTCCAGGAGCCCCGGATGACGGTGGAGATGGGCCCCAGGGACGGGCGGCGATCTCGGAGTGGCCGAGCCTTCCCACCGGCCTCTCGGCGAGGCTCTGCCGGGTAAGCCCGCCTCCAGACATCGCCCCCCGCGGCTCCGATGCACGCCTGCGTCGGCCACACCCGAACGTCCGCCGCCCCAGCCGCACAAGAGACGGCAAGCGGGCCGCTACGGCTCCCGACCCGGCCGGACAAGGGGCGGCGGGCGGGCCGGTACGGCTCCGGACCCGGCCGGACAAGGGGCGGCGGGCGGGCCGGTACCGTTCGCGCGGCGGCCGTGGCCGGCGGGACGCGGCCGGCGCCGCCCGGACGGCGCATGCGTCCGGGCGGCGGGTGGCGTCAGAGACGTTCGAGGAGCTTGCGGAGCTGGGCCACCTCGGCCTGCTGCGTGCTCTCGATGGCCTTGGCCAGCTCCTTGGCCTGCGGGTTCACCCCGCTCGCCTGCTCGGTACGGGCCATCTCGATCGCTCCCTCGTGATGGGCGATCATCTGCTCGGCGAAGAGCCGGTCGAAGGCGGCCCCCTTGGCCCCGTCGAGCTTCTTCATGTCCTCGGCGGACATGATCCCGGGCATGTCATGCCCCATGCCCCCGGACGGGACGGGCTTGCCCCACTCGGTCAGCCAGCCCTTCATGGTCTGGATCTCCGGATCCTGGGCAGCCTTGATGTCGGCCGCGAGCTTCTTGATCTCGGGGTCCTTCGCCCGCTGCGGGGCGAGCTCGGCCATCTCGACCGCCTGCTGGTGGTGCGGGATCATCATCTGGGCGAACATGACGTCCGCGTCGTTGAACGACTGCTGCGACGGCTGCGCACCGGCGCTCTCGGTGGCGCTCGCGGTCGTGGCCTCGGGCGCGGCAGTGGAGGCGGTGTCGTTCGCGCCGCACGCGGCGAGCAGGACGAGCGCGCCTGCGGCGGCGGCGAGGCCGATCTTACGGTTGACGGACATGCTGATGTGCTCTCTCGTTCGCTGGAACTGCGGGTAGGCCGATGCGCGTGGATCGCCGTCGAGGGCGTCCGGGCGAAGGGCCGGCCTATATGCGCAGGATCGAGAGACGAGCCAGCCGCAGGGACGTCGGTCGCGGCGGCGGCCGTGCGACGGGCCGGAAGGCCGGGCCAGGACCGGCGCCGCCGACGGCCCGCCGCCGCACCCCGACCCACAGGGCCAGCAGCACCACGACGAGCAGCGAGGTCAGGACGGCCAGGCACACCCCGGCCGGATCGAGACCCGGCATCTCATGGCCGGGCGCGAGCCCCGCCAGTGCGGCGACGGGGGCGACGGGGAGCTCGTGAGCGACCGCCAGGCCGTGCCGGGCGTTCGCCATGTCGTGCCGGGCGTTCACATGGCCGAGCGTGTGCATCCCGCACACGCCGAGGGCGAGGACGACGAGCAGGAGTGCACGCGCACCCCGCCGCAGGATCCCCACCGGCCCTCCCCCGTCGCTCCGGCTCTTACGAACGTGCAGGATACGGGAGCCGCCCACCTCCAGCAACCTGAACCCGGTACGGGTACCGGAGACCTGGGCGGACCGGGACCGCCGTTCCCCGAGTGCCGGCGGCCGGGAGCTTCAGCGTGTCAGAAGAACTGGCCGAGGCGGAACGGACGTACCACGAGCGGGACCTCGGACCGGCTGATGACCTTGACCTTCCTGAAGCCGGTCAGCCAGTCGGCCGTCACCTTGACGCATTTCAGGCGCACCTCGTGCTCCCCCGGCGGCGCGTACCGGGAGATGACGACGCCCTTCTTGCCGAACCCCATCCCGCCCAGCCCGATCCCCACCTCGCGGAACATCCGCCACGACCCCTTGACAGGGAACGCCGTGGACCCGACGACGGCGTGGTTGGCCTGGCTGGGGCAGTGGATGAGCAGCCGGATGGCGTCGTTCTGGTGCGGCGCCGCCGGCGAGACGCGGAAGGACGTGAGCTTCTGCCAGGACGTGTCCCCGTCCGGCCCGGTGGCCGCCGCGGCGCTGGCGGCGGGTCCCGCGGCGACGACCGCGACGGCGACCGCTGCCGCCCAAGTGATCGACCGCATCGTTCCCCTCACACTGAGTGACCAGATGCTTCCCATTCTGGCCACTTCGCCCCAGCGAGGAAGGACGCCACGCCGCGCAGGCCGACGACGTGATCCCGATGGCGTACAAAGGAGGCGTGAACCGGCCGGAGGCACGCCTGATCGCCACGTTCGTCGTGATGGGGCTCGCGTTGAGCGGGACGTTCACCGCCCTGCTGCTGGAGGGGGCCGGAGACCGCGCCGCCCCTCCCTCGACGCCGCCGCTCCCGGCGACGGCGACGGCGACGGCGACGGCGACGGCCGGGCCCTCCCCCACCTACCTCGGCTCCATGCCCGCGCTGTCGGGCATGGAGCTGGACGCGGCGAACGGGCGGCTCGTCGCGCTGGGGGTCACCGCGCGGGTACAGTGGGTCAACCCCGACGGCGCTCCCGAGACGGGCGAATGGGTGGTGATCGCCCAGGCCCCGTTCCCCGGCGCACTGCTCACGATCACCATGCCCGTGTTCCTGATCGTCGAGCCGCGCGGGTGAGGCCCGGCGCCCGCGCCCCCCGAACCGACGGCCCGGGGGGCGGGGCGCGGTCAGGAGCCCTGGTGCAGGCGGGCGATGCCGCGTTCGATGGCCTCGATGATCCGCGGACGCAGCTCGGCGGCGCTGATGATCGCGTCGACAGAGCCCACCTCGACCGCGCGCTGGATGTTGTGCACCCGGTCGAACTCCGCGGCCACCTCGCCCAGCTTCTCCGCCCGTACGGCGGGCTGGACCTCGGCCAGGCGGGCGTTGAGCGCGGCCCGCTCGGCGCCGCTGGCCGCCGCGACCTGCCGCTGCAGCTCGCTCACGCGCGGGTCGGTCGCGGTGCGGTTGTTGACCTCGCCGGAGAAGACCACCGCCGCGGCCGGAGCGCCGCCGAGCACCGAGGCGAACGAGCCCTCCAGCGCCAGCACGGTCATGTTCGGGTTGAGCGCCTTGGAGAACACCACGAACGCGCCGCCGTGGTAGCGGGAGATGACGCAGAACACGATCGGCCCGTCGAAGTTGACGATCGCCCGGCCGATCTCCGCGCCGTACTCCAGCTGGAGCTTGCGCATCGACTCGGGCGAGCCGTCGAAGCCGGACAGGTTCGCCAGCACGACCAGCGGCCGGTTGCCGGAGGCCGCGTTGATCGCCCGCGCGGTCTTCTTCGACGAGCGCGGGAACAACGTGCCGGCCGTGTACGAGTCGGGCCCGTCCGCGGGCGGGAAGCCGCGCCGCGGCACCGGCCGTGACTCGATGCCGATCAGGCAGACCGGCCGGCCGCCGATGTGCACGTCCTGGACGGCCGAGGTGTCGGCGTCGGCCATGCCCGCCCAGCGTTCCAGCACCGGGTGGTCCTGGTCGGACAGGGCGCGCATCACGGTGCGGATGTCGAACGGCTTCTTGCGGTCGGGGTTGTGCTCGGCGGAGAAGATCTGGCCGACGGTGGTGAAGTCGCTGCCCGCCACGGCGTGCGGGTAGTCGCGGACGTCCCGGTCGGCCGGGTCGGCGGTCGGGGCCCGCCGGGGGCCGTTCTCGCCGGGCACGACGTAGGTGTGGTCGTAGTGGGCCATCAGCACGTCGCGGGCGGCCGGCAGGTTGGGCGCCCAGTACTGGGCCTGGCCGTTGGGCCCCATGACGCGGTCGTAGCCGCCGATGCCGAAGTTGTCCTCGGCCGACACGCCGCCGGAGAAGTCGAGGGACTGCTTGCCGGTGAGCACCATCGCCGAGTCGGGGGTCATCACCAGGATGCCCTTGGTGTGCATGAGCATCGTCGCCTCGGCGTTCCAGTACGGCTGCGCCCCCACGGTGATCCCCGCGACCACGATGTTGATCTCGCCGCCGGCCTGGGTGAAGGTGACGATGCGCTTGAGCGCCGCCGCCACCCAGTCCATGTTCTCGGTGCCCGAGGTCATCGAGATCCGGGCGCCGGCCGACAGCGCGAACCACTCCAGGGGCACGCGCATGCGCTCGGCCAGGTCGAGCGCGGCGATCACCCGCGAGCACTCCGGCTCCGACAGCGCGCCCAGCGCCTTGGTCGGGTCGCCGAGCAGCACCACCCGGGTGACGCCTTCGGGGTGGCGGGCGGTCGGCGTGGTGACCACGCCGGCCACGATCGCCGCGGAGTTGTTGCCCTTGGGCCGGTCGACCGGGACGAGCACGCCGTCGGCGTCGAGGTCGTGCTCGACGAAGCGGCCCTGCGGGCCGGCGAGCAGGCCGGTCAGCTCGTAGGGGTAGGCGTTGCCGCGCCGGGCGGCGCGCAGCACCTTCTGGCGGTAGTCGTCGAGCGGCTGGACCGGCTCGTCGGACGGCTTGCCGACGTGCAGGCTGGCGCCGTGGCCGGGGCCGAGGGTGATGCGCACGGCGACCTCGCTCAGCTCGCCCGAGGGGGTGCGCTGGCGGGCCACGAACTGGACCTCCTCCAGCCCGGCGCCCGCCGTGGTCGGCAGGATGCGCTGGACCAGCATGTTGAGCTCGTCGGTGGTCAGCTCGGTCGAGGGCCAGACGTACATCATGATGCGGTTGGTGTCGAAGCGCTTGTTCTGGGGGCGCTGGGCCTGGATGTTGCGGATCGCGTCGAGGCCGGCGTTGAGTGCGTCCTCGACGGCGGGCAGCGCGACCAGGCGGCCGTCTGCCTCGCGCAGCGGCGTCAGGTCGCGGACCTGGCCCATGGCGATGAGCCGCTCGTCGGCCGGGTTGCTCTTGGCGACGGCCTTGAACAGGTAGAGCTCCTCGTCGACCGAGGGCAGCCGGGTGAGGTCGAACTCCTGGAGCCGGTGCAGTTGCAGGCGCTGGGCGATCTGCGGGTGCAGGCCGCGGATCAGGCGGTCCTCGGCGAAGCCCGCGCCGTCGGGGCGGAAGGTGAAGTGGTGGTGCATGACCGCGCCGCTGGTGCCCACGACGGTGGTGGTGATCCGCCGTACGCCCGCGATCTGCGGGCGCTCGGCCAGGACCTGCCCGAGCCGTACGGCCATCTCCTCGGCGTCGGGCTGGTCGTCCCAGGTGAGGTAGAGGTCGGCGACGAGCCCGCGCCCGCCCACCCCCTCGGCCAGCGCGCCGACGGCGTCGATGGCGGCGGGCAGGGCGGCGATGTCGACGGCGGTGGTGACCAGGCGGGTCACGCCGCGCGGGCCGGTGTGCTCGGCGGTGACGAACCGGCAGCCCGCGCTGTCGCGGGTGGTGACCTGCGCCAGCCCACGGTTGCCGTAGTAGCGGCGGGTCAGGACCTCCAGCAGGGGCGCGAGGTCGCGTTCTGGCCGGCCGATGCGCTGGCCGAGCAGCCGGACGAGCGGCTCGGAGCTGGCCACCATGGCCTGGATGCGCTCGGCGCGGTCGGGCGCGTCGGGGTCGCGGTCGAGGTGGCGCAGCTCGTCGCGGACGGCGGCGTAGACCTTGGCGCGGTTGCGGCGCAGCAGCGGCTGGGCGAACCAGCGGAACACGACGCCGCGGGCCAGGTCGGCGACCACGGGGAAGCGCACCTGCGTGGCCTCGACCAGGTGCTCCAGGGCGAGCCCGGCCCGCTCGCCGAGCGACTCGCGCGGCGGCGCGCCGGCCAGCCAGGTGCGCAGCAGCTCCGACACGACGGCGACGCCGGCGGTCATCCGCTGCTGGGCCAGGAAGATCCGGAAGACCGCGGCCTCCAGCTCCGGGGTGCGGTCGAGCTCCTCGACGCCGTAGTGCCTGAGCATGCGCCGCAGCTTGGCCTGGAACGCCTCCGGCAGGCCGGCGCGCTCGACGTCGAGGCTCTGCAGGTAGCTGTGGAAGTACTCGCGCGGGCTGTGCACCGGGCTGCCCGGCTCGACGTCGAGCTCGCCACCCGGCTTGTTGCGGCTCAGCTCGGACAGGTCGGCGAAGACGGTGAGCAGGTCGAGCTCGCCCTCGATCACGCGGTCGTCGAGCTCGGCCCGCGCGGCCAGGTAGCCCGACAACATGCGGGTGCGCTCGTGGCGGTCGGCGTCGAAGCCGAGCAGCAGCTCGCGCAGGTCCTGGACGCCGCGCTCGGCCTGTTCGGCGGCGGAGGCCCGCGGCGGGGCGGCGGGCAGGTCGATCTCGGCGGCGCCCGTCGTGGCGGCGGCCTGCTCGGCCTCGGCGCCGGCGAGGGGTTCCAGGCGCATCAGCGGCGCGCCGGCCTCGACCTGGCTGCCGACCGAGACGCCGCACTCGCGGACGCGGGCGCGGAACGGCGCGCGCAGCACCGTCTCCATCTTCATGCTCTCCAGCACCAGGATCGGCGCGCCCGCCTCGACCTCGTCGCCGGCCGACAGGGGCGTCGCCACCACCAGCGCGGGCGCGGGCGAGCGGACGACGCCGCCCTCGTCGCGGCTGATGCGGTGGGTGACGCCGTCGACCTCGACCAGGTGGATCGGGCCGTGGGTGGCCGACATCAGGCGGAAGCGGCGGCCGTTGACGGTGATGCGGCCGGCGTGCTCGTCGAAGCGGTCGATCTCGACGTCGAGCGGGTGGGAGCGGTCGCCGTCGGAGATGCCGACGCGGAAGCGCCGCTGCCCGGCCCTGGCCACCGTGAGCCGGTAGCCGGCGCCGCGGAGCTTGAGGGTCAGCGGGCGGCCGGTCTCGTGCTGCACCTGCGGGCGCCCGCCGTGGGCGGTGGCCAGCAGCCGGTTGCGGCTGACCTCCTCCTCGTCCTGGTACGCCTCGATCGCGGCGGCGGCCAGGGCGACCGCGGAGTGGCGGTGGCTGACCAGGCGGCCCTCGGCGCGTACGCGGTCGATCCAGCCGGTGTCGGCGACGGCGTCGATCACCTCGGGCTGGTCGAGCAGGTCGAGCACGAAGCTCTTGTTGGTGGCGCCGCCCTCGATGATCACGGTGGTGGCGGCCATCGCGCGGCGCAGGCGGGCCAGGGCCTGCTCGCGGTCGCGGCCGTAGGCGATGATCTTGGCGATCATCGAGTCGAAGTCGGCGGGGATGGTGTCGCCCTCGCTGACGCCGGTGTCGACGCGGATGCCGGGCCCGGCGGGCAGCACCAGGCGGGCGATGCGGCCCGGCGCGGGGGCGAAGTCGCGGTCGGGGTCCTCGGCGTTGAGCCGGGCCTCCACGGCGTGGCCGCTCTCGGCCGGCCGGGGGCCGTCCAGGCGACCGCCGGCGGCGACGTGCAGCTGCAGCCGGACCAGGTCGGTGCCGGTGGTCAGCTCGGTGATCGGGTGCTCGACCTGGAGCCGGGTGTTGACCTCCAGGAAGGCGAACATCTTGTCGCCCGGGTGGTAGAGGAACTCGACGGTGCAGGCGCCGCGGTAGCCGACGGCCACGGCGAGCCGCGCGGCCGACGCCTTCAGGTCGTCGGCCTGGTCGCCGGTCAGGACCGGGGAGGCGGACTCCTCGATGATCTTCTGGTTGCGCCGCTGCACCGAGCAGTCGCGCACGCCCAGTGCCCACGCGGTGCCCTGGCCGTCGGCGATGACCTGCACCTCGACGTGGCGGGCGCCGGTGACCAGGCGCTCCAGGAAGACCACGCCCGAGCCGAACGCGCGCTCGGCCTCCTGGCTGGTGCGCTCGTAGGCGTCGGCCAGCTCGTCGGCCGAGGCGACCATGCGGATGCCGCGCCCGCCGCCGCCCGCGGTCGCCTTGAGCATCAGGGGGTAGCCGATCTCGTCGCCGGCGCGCAGGGCGTCGGCGAGCGTGGCCACCTCGCCGCGGCTCCACGGCGCGACGGGGACGCCGACCTCCTCGGCGATGAGCTTGGCGCCGATCTTGTCGCCGAGCCGGCGCATCGCCTCCGCGCTCGGCCCGACGAAGGTGACGCCGATCTTCTCGCACAGCTCGGCGAAGGCCGGGTCCTCGGCTACGAAGCCCCAGCCGACCCACGCGGCGTCGGCCCCGGTCTCGATCAGCGCCCGCTCCAGCACGGCGTGGTCGAGGTACGGGCGCGCGGAGGCGGGCCCCAGCGGGTAGGCGACGTCCGCCTCGCGGACGAAGGTCGCGTCGCGGTCGGCGTCGGTGTAGAGCGCGATCGTCTCGATCCGCTTGCCGGTCTCCGCCGAAAGATCCCGGACGGCGTGGATGAGCCGCATCGCGGCCTCTCCGCGGTTGACGATGGCGACACGATTGAACACCGGTTGAGCCTCCCACGTACCCCGTACAAGTAGGCGAAGTCCGGGGTGGTCCCGGAGCCTCGCCTGTCACTGTCTCTACCGTGCTCGATCACCGCCGCGTGCACCAATGTCCGCATAGTGCACGCCGGGGCTCCTGCTTTGTGCAGATCCCACAAAAACAGGCCCCGCCACAGGGTTCGGGCGCCGGTTCCCGTGGCAGCCTGCCACAAGCCGTCACGGTACCGACGACTGTACCGGCGACCCGGGTCACGCCTGCGCAGCCCTCGCCCGCCGAACCGCTTGCCCAGGACGGAACGTCCATGAATGTGGCAGAGTGCGGGCAACTACAAGATCGAAAGGTGCGTGCCTTGGCCGTCCCCCTCGCCGCCTCTCTCGCCGCCCTGACGCTGGCCTCCTCGCTCACCTCGCCGTCCGCCGCCCAGCCCGCCGCCCAGCCCGCCGCCCAGCCCGCCGCCCAGGCTGCCGCACTGCCCGTCTGCCCCCAGATCTTCGGGCACGGCGGCTACCCGACCGGCCCCAACGCCTGGGAACGGGACCAGGTGCGCCAGCCCAACAACCCCACCGCCGTGCAGCGTTACAAGGGCTGGGGCGCCTCCGGCGTCGAGGCCGACCTCCAGCTCACCAAGGACGGCACCAAGGCCGTCATGTGGCACAACACCTCGACCTGGGGCCTGTCGGGCACGAAGAAGAACATCACCGAGATCTGGTGGGCGGCGGGCGACACCGCGCTCAAGGGCCGGACCATCGTGCGCGGCCTGTTCAAGGGCGAGACCGTCCACACCTTCCGCGAGTGGCTGGCCGCGATGAGGTCGGCCGGCATGATCGGGCTGGTCGAGATCAAGCCCGAGGCCCGCCAGTCGCTGCTCAGCTCGAACGCCACCGTCAAGGCGCAGGCGTGGAACGAGGTGCTCGGGCCGGTCAAGGAGAACCACCAGGCGCAGGAGATCATCCTGTACTCCCACGACAGCGCGATCGCCGCCGAGCTCAGGAGCCGCGTGACCGCCGCGGGCCTGAGCCAGGTGCTGACCGGCGGCCCGATCTGGCCGGAGGTGACCAAGTGGGAGGAGCCGCCGCCCTCCTGGACCCTGAACGAGAACGCGTGGAAGTCGGCGCTGGCGAGCGGAGCCAAGCGGGTGGCCACCGACTACACGCCGGAGTTCAGCGCGTGGCTGAAGGGCAAGTGCCAGTGACCGCGTCCTGAGGACGCGGGCGAGGTTCGGCCGGGCGGCGGGGCGCCCCCGAGGGACGCGTCCGCCGCCCACGCCGCCCTGGGCGCTCCATGGCGCCGGTCAGGCCGTGCAGCCGGTCAGTCCGTGGCGCTGGCCAGGTCGTGGTGCCGGGTCAGGCCGTGCTGCCGGTCAGTCCGTGGTGAGGGCGTCGAGCAGGTCGCCCACCTTGGCGTCGGGCACCGACTTGGCGACTTCGGCGAGCGCGACGATCCCGACGAGCCGGTGCCCGTCGATGACCGGCAGGCGCCGCACGCGGTGGCCGGCCATGGTGCGCAGGATCTCGCGGGCGTCGTCGTCGGCGCCGATGGTGACGGCCTCGCCCTGGGCCAGCTCGCCCGCCCGGCACTGAGCCGGGTCCTTGCCTGCGGCCAGCACCTTCACCACGATGTCGCGGTCGGTGAGCATGCCCTTCAGCCGGTCGTCGGAGCCGCAGACGGGCAGCGACCCGACGTCCATGCGGGCCATCTTCTCGGCGGCCACCAGCACGGACTCCTCGGCGCTCACGCACTCCGCGTGCGGGGTCATGATCTCTCGTGCGGTCGGCACGATGTTCCTCCTCGTCTCGGGGTCCCGCCCGACTGCCCGCCGCCCGGCGGCCGAAACCGGTCGCTAGCGCGGCTGGGCGTCCGGGCCGGGGGCGGGGAGCGGGAGGCGCAGGGCGAAGCATGGGCCGTCCGGGGTGTCCTCGATCTCCAGGTCGCCCTGGTGGGCGCGGGCGATGGCGCGGGAGATGGCCAGGCCGAGCCCGCTGCCCCCGGGGTCGCGCCGGCGTCCCTCCGACAGGCGGACGAAGGGCTCGAACACTCGCTCGCGGTCGTCGGGCGCGACGCCCGCGCCGTCGTCGCGGACCGTGACCACCGCCTGGCCGTCTCTGCGCTCCACCCGGACCTCGACCACCGTGCGGGTGTGCCGCTGGGCGTTGACCAGCAGGTTCGTCAGCACCTCGCCGAGCTGGACGCGGTTGCCGAGCACCTGGAGGTCCTCCTCGACGTGCACGCGGATCAGCAGGCCCGCCCTCCGGCTCGCGACCTCCTCGCGGACCAGGTCGCCGAGCCGCACCGGCTCCCGGTCGTGCGGGGAGGCCGTGCGGACGCGGGCCAGCAGCAACATCTCCTCGATGATCGCCTGGAACCGGTCGGCGGTGGACAGGGCGTCGCTCAGGGCGGCGCGGGGGTCAACGTCGGGGTAGGTCAGCGCCTCCTCCAGCCGGGCGCGCAGGCCGGTCAGCGGCGTGCGCAGCTCGTGGGAGACCATGGAGGAGAAGTTGCGCTGCTGCTCGACCGCCTCCTCCAGGCGGGCCAGCGTCCTGTTGGCGGTGCGCGCGAGCTCGGCGACCGCGTCGCCACCGGGCGGCTCGGGCACCCGCTTGCTCAGGTCGGTGACGGTGATCTCGGCCATCCTGGCCCGCATCGCCTCGACCGGCCGCAGCGTGCGCCCGATGAGGAACGCGGCGATCCAGGTCAGCAACGCGCTGACGGCCAGGCCACTGGCGACGATGATCAGCTCCAGGCGGTGGGTGGACAGCAGCGGCGGCTCCACCCGGGCGGCGTAGACGACGTGGGACGCGCCGTGCCACAGCAGCCGCTCCTCCTGCGGCGAGGGCCGGGTGGCGGTGAACATCAGGCACTCGTCCCCCCGGCAGGCCACGCCGTGCCGGATGCGCTCGTCGGAGGGCGGCCAGAGCGTGCTGACGGGCGGCCTGCCCCGGGCGGCGCGGTTGGCCGCGACCACCTGCCCGCGGGCGTCCACGAGCTGGATGAGGTCGACGTACGAGGTGGTGATCGGGGGCGGGAAGGTGGTGCCCATCGAGCCGATCCACTCGGTGGTGGCCCGCTGGGTGTCGGCGAAGACGTCCTGCCGCATCCTGTCGCGGATCAGCAGGTCGAGGGCGACGCCGATCGCCGCGCAGACGATGAGCGACAACACGGCGGTCGCCAGGATGAGACGCGCCTGGACCGAGAGCCGAAGCGGCCGCAGGGCCCCCACCCCCTCACCGGTCTCGCCGGGACTCCTGCCGCCCACATGCTCTCAACCCGGCTCTCATGGCACGCCCAAGGAGCGGCAATGGCCTCGTCGGCGGCGATACGCAGTTCAGCAATTGCTCCCACAATGGCCAGGGATATACGCGAATAACCGATTTACCGCGACTTATACCGACCGTCAGGGCCGTCAATACAAATGCCCGGTTTGTTTCATGGCGGTGGCCGCGACTCCTGCTGTACGATCGCCATTCGTGGCAGCGGGGCTTTCCGGTGGCGCCGAATGGGTCGGGGGTTCGGGCGATTCGGGCCCGCGTCCGGCCGTGCGCGCGCCGCGATTCTCCCCTTGCCCGGCCAGGAATCGCGCCGGCCAGTCTGGAGAAAGCATCGTGAAGATCGCACACGCCGCCGCCGCGCTGGCCCTCGTCGCCGGCCTCGCGGCCTGCGGCGGCGGCGCGGCCCCCACCCCCACCAGCGGCTCCGGCAGTTCCGGCGGGCTGGAGAAGACGCAGCTCCTCGTCGGCGTGGTGCCGGTGCCGTCGGCGGCGCCGCTGTTCATCGCCGAGAAACGCGGTTTCTTCAAGGCCGAGGGCCTGACGGTCAAGACCGAGATCATCCAGGCCCCTCAGGCGGTCATGCCGAAAATACTCAACGGCAGCATGGACGCGTTCCTGACCTCCTACGTCTCGCTGCTGTCCATCAACGATTCCGGCGCGGCCAAGCTCAAACTGTTCCAGCACAGCCAGGAGTCGGCCCCCGGAATCGCGGGCGTCGTCGTGCCCAAGGGGTCGCCGGTCAAGTCCGCCACCGACCTCAAGGGCAGGACGGTCGCGGTCAACGTGCTGAAGGCGCTCGGCCAGACGGTCACCAACGCCCACCTCCAGCAGGCCGGGCTCGCCCCCGACGCCGTCAAGTACGTGGCGATGCCGTTCAACGAGCAGCTCGGCGCGCTGGCCTCGGGCAAGGTCGACGCCGCCTGGCTGGTCGAGCCGTTCCTGACCGCCGCCAAGAAGGCGGGCGGCACCGAGGTGATCGACACCATGTCGGGCCCGACCGCGGGCATCCCGATCGACGGCTGGGGCGTGTCCGAGTCCTGGCTGGCCGCCAACCCCCGCACCGCCGCCGCCTTCCACCGCGCCCTGGCCAAGGCCCAGGCCGTCGCCGCCGCCGACCGCAAGGCGATCGACGAGGTCATCCCGACGTACACGCAGATCGACGCGGCGAGCGCGGCGGCCATGAAGCTCGGCGTCTTCTCGATGGAGCCGCCCCGGCAGGGCTTCCAGAAGCTGGCCGACCTGCTCGTCGGCTACGGCTACCTGAAGAGCAGGCCCGACGTCGGCACGCAGATCGCGACCGGCCTGGAATGATCACTCGGGGCGGGCGGCTGGTCCTCGGGGCGGCGGGGGTCGCCGGGGCGCTGGTCCTGACCGAGGCCGCGGGCCGGGCCGGGCTGATCGACCCCGGGGTGCTGCCGTACGCCTCCGACGTCCTGGCCGCCGCGGCCGGGCTGGCGGCCGACGGCGCCTTCCACGCGCAGGTGCTGGCCACGCTCGGCGCCTGCGCGGCCGGCCTGCTGATCGCGATCGCGGTGGCGGTGCCGGCCGGGCTGCTGCTCGGCACGGTGCCGGTGGTGGAACGCTCGGCGCGGCCGCTGGTGGAGTTCCTGCGGCCGATCCCGTCGGTGTCGCTGATCCCGCTGGCCATGTTCCTGTTCCCCGACAGCGCCGATGCCAAGACCTCGCTGATCGTCTACACCTGCTGCTGGCCGCTGCTCGTCAACACCATGTACGGCCTGTCCGACGTCGACCCGCAGGCCAAGGAGACGCTGCGCAGCTTCGGCTTCGGCCCGCTGGCGGTCGTGCTGCGGGTCTCGCTGCCGAGCGCCGCGCCGTTCGTCGCCACCGGCGTGCGCATCTCCGTCGGGGTCACCCTCATCGTCGCCGTCAGCGTGGAGCTCATCGCGGGCGGCGACGGCATCGGCACGTTCCTGCTCCAGGCCGGCAGCGCCAACCACGTCGACCGGGTGCTGGCCGGCACGCTGTGGGCGGGCCTGCTCGGGCTGGCGGCCAACCTGCTGGTCACCACGGCCGAGCGGCGGCTGTTCCGCTGGCACCACGCCCGCGCGCAGGTCGCGGCGTGACCCGGCCGGGGCCGGGCGGGGCCGCGACGACCGTCTGGCGGTGGGCGCGCCGCCACTGGCTGCTGCCCGTGGTGGCGGCGTTGTGGGAGCTGGTCGCCCGGCGGGCGGCGGCCGTCTACTTCCCGCCGCCCAGCACGATCCTGGCGCGGCTGCGCGAGATGTGGTTCTCCGGCTCGCCGGGCCGGCTGTTCCTGACCGACGAGGCGGTCGCCGACCTGCTGCCCAGCCTCGGGCGGCTGGTGGCGGGCTGGGCGCTGGCCGCGCTGGCGGGGGTGGCGCTGGGCCTGGCTCTGGGCCGCCTGGAGTGGCTGGCGGCGCTGGCCGAGCCGCTGCTGCACCTCGGCCGCTCGGTGCCGCCCGCGGCGCTGCTGCCGGTGTTCCTGCTGCTGTTCAAGATCGGCACCCCGATGCAGCTCGCCTCGATCGTGTACGGGGTCGTGTGGCCCGTGCTGATCAACTCCATGGACGGCGGCCGCCACGTCGACCGCGGCTACCTCGACACCGGCCGGGTCTTCCGCCTGTCGGCGGCCACCCGCCTGTTCCACGTCGTCCTGCCCGCGGCCGCGCCGAAGATCCTGGCCGGGCTGCGGCTCAGCGTGTCGCTGGCGCTGATCATGATGGTGATCTCCGAGCTGTACGGCAGCAGCGAGGGCATCGGCCACCGTCTGCTGGAGGCGCAGAGCCAGTTCGACATCCCGGCCATGTGGGCCGGGATCGTGCTGCTGGGCGTGCTCGGCGTGGGGCTCAACTCGATCTTCCTGGCGGCCGAGCGGGGGCTGCTGCGCCGCTACGCCCGCGCCTGACGCTCAGCCCCCGCCGTGCAGGCGTTCGATGATCTCGCGCTGCCGGGCGACGTGGAAGCCGCGGTCCGGGGCGGCCTCCAGGTCGGCGGGCCGTTCGACGTCGTGCGCGGCGTACTCGCGCGCCCACAGCCCGGTCTTGACCCGGCTGGGCAGGTTCGCCATGCCGGGCCGGCGGCGGGCGCGGCGCAGCGCGGCCAGGTCCAGCTCGGCGGCGGCGACCAGCGTCTCCCCCGGCCCGGCCTGGGCCAGCGCGCGGCCCTCGTGGTCGATCACCTCCGAGCCGCCGTTGACGGAGTCGCCCGGGATCGCGATGCCGGACAGCCCGGCGGTGTTGGCCGAGACGACGAAGGCCAGGTTCTCCAGAGCGCGGGCGCGGCGGGCGACGGCCTTGGGCGTCAGGGCGGGCGAGTACGCCTCGGAGGTCGGGTTGCAGAACACCTCCGCGCCGCGCAGCGCCAGCGCCCTGGCCAGCTCGGGCACCAGGATCTCCTCCGAGGCGAGCGCGGCCAGGTTGCCGATCTCGGTGCGCGCGACCGGCAGCACGCCGTCGAGGCCGTACCGGTCGAGGTAGCGTTCCCACACGTCGTACGGCGTGGGCGTGAACAGCGAGTGCAGCCGCCGGTAGCGCAGCACCGCCTCCCCCGCCGGGGAGAGGATCACGCACGCCTGGAAGTACAGGCCGGGGAAGTGCTCGTCGCGCTCGTAGGCGTTGACGCACAGGAACACGTCCTCGTCGGCGGCGATCGCGGCCAGCGCCCGGTACTCGGGCCCGTCCACGTCGAGGGCGGCCTTCTCGCGCCACTCGGCCGGGCCCTGCCCGGCGGGGAAGCCGGTCAGGACGTACTCCGGCAGCACCACCAGCCGCAGGGCGGGGCCGAGCCACGCCTTGCTGCCGCCGACGCGCTCCGCCACGCGCCCGACGGCGGCGGCCAGGTCGGCGCGGTCGGTGACGGCCCTCGCCGCTACCTGGAGCGCCAGGGCGGTGTAGGCGGTCATGTCAGGCGGTCCGGTGCTCGTCGATCAGCGTGCGCCGGACGCACGCGCCGTTCCTGATCCACTGCCAGGTGCGGCTGCGGGAGTCGCCGTCCGGGCTCAGCACGATCAGCTCGAACAGCCGCAGGTCGTCGCCTTCGGCCTTGAAGCGCCAGGTCAGGTAGATGGTGCTGTCGTCGAGCTCCCAGAACTGGCCGGTCAGCCGGTCGGTGTCGAACGCGCACCGGCCGCCGCCCAGGTACGTGCCGGGGAACTCGTGCACCTCGGTGCGGCCGTCGTCCCAGCGGTAGCGGTTGGTCTGGTGGTAGCCGGTGTCGTCGACGATCGCGCAGGTCATCTCGACGTGGTGGCGGTCGATCACGGCGCCGTCCTTGTCGACGTGCACGTACTCGCCGGCCCACTCGCCCTCGTGGCGGGCCAGCAGCGGCATCTCGGCACGCAGTCCCATGCTCTATCCCTCCCTGGGGTGCCACCACGGGTCGGCGGCCCCGGACCGGTTGATCAGGTACGCCCTGCGGCGCAGGAACCGGCCGATCGAGGCGGCGCCCATGCGCGAGCCGCCGAGCCCCGACAGGCCGAAGGAGTTCTTCTCGCCCTCGTGGACGAGCGCGGTCAGCGCGGCGTCGTTGACGCTGACCGCGCCGGCGTTCAGCCGGGCCGCGACGGCCAGCGCCTCCTTCTCGGTGGCGGCGAACACGGCGGCCGACAGCCCGTACGCGCTGTCGTTGGCCAGCTCCACCGCCTCCTCCGCCCCGGACACGGCCATGACCGGCAGCACCGGCCCGAACGTCTCCTCCGTCATGACCAGCATGTCGTGCCGCACCCGCGACAGCACGGTGGGACGGCACCACAACCCGCCGCCGTGCCGCTCGATCGCGCCGCCCGTGTGGGTCAGCGCGCCCTTGGCGGCGGCGTCGGCCAGGTGGGCCGCGATGACGCCGGCCTGCGCGGGGTCGATGATCGGCCCGATGGGGCCGCCCTCGCAGGTCAGCCGGGTGCGCGCGGCCCGGTCGGCGAGCAGGCCGAGGAACGTGTCGTGCGCGCCGCGCTCGACGTAGACGCGTTCGACGGACTGGCAGGACTGCCCGGCGTTGGCCGTGCCGCCCCACAGGACGGCCTCGGCCGCCCGTTCCAGGTCGGCGCCCGCCAGCACGATCGCCGGATCCTTGCCACCCAGCTCCAGGTGGGCGGGGACGAACGCGCGCGCCGCGGCCTCGGCCACCCGGCGGCCGGTCGGCACGCTGCCGGTGAACACGACGGTGTCCACCAGGCCGACGAGCCGTTCGCCGGTCTCGGCGGCCCCCTCGACCAGCCGCAGCGGCAGCTCGGCGGGGACCAGCCGCATCAGCGGCTCGATGAAGCGCGGCGTCACCTCGCTCGGCTTGACCAGCACCGCGCAGCCGGCCGCCAGCGCGGGCACCGCGTCGATCAGGGCGAGCAGCAGCGGGAAGTTCCAGGGGCTGATCACCCCGGCCAGCTCGTACGGCACCGCGTCGCCGCCCACGGCGATCCCCGGCAGCGCGGCCGGCCGCTCGGGCGGGGGCGCGAGCAGGGCGGGGGCCTGGCGCGCCCAGCGTTCGGCGAGTCCGGCGGTGAGCTGCCGTTCCAGCCTGGACTCGGCCTCCCGGCCCGTGTCGGCCACCAGCGCGGCCAGCAGCTCGTCGTCGGCCGCCAGCGCCCGGCCGAACACGGCCAGCACCTCGCCCCGGTCGGCGGCCCGGTCGGGGGCCCGCCAGGCGGGGGCCATCGCGCGCAGCCCAGCCGCGATCTCCGCCAGCCGATCGGGGCCGACGGGCGCGAGCGGCCGCTCGGCGCGCCCGGTGAGCGGGTTCCTGACGACGTGCCCGGTCGAAGGCGTCACGAGGCCCATTCTGAACACGTTGACCGTCGCGGTGTCCAGCCGTACGCCACCCCGAATGATCTTCGATGCCGGGGAGCCGCCGCGGGTGCGCGCGGCCGGCTGCGAGGTGTGGATCGCCGCCGGCCGGGGCGGCGCGCTCTTCGGGCCGGTCAGCCCTGGAGCAGCGCCGCGATCGTGGCCAGCAGCGCGATCGGCCCCATGACGGCCACCGTCACCACGGTCGCGCTGCGGCCGGGCAGGAGGCGGGCCAGCACGCGCGCGGCCCTGCGCCGCGCGGGCCCCGCGCCGGGCAGCACGAACAGCCCCAGCGTGAACGCGCCGGCGGCCAGGGCCTCGGCGTGGCTGGTGCTCGATCCGGCCGCCTCCAGCAGGCCGGCCACGCCCAGGCCGCAGGCCAGCGACAGGAGCAGGTTGCCCATGGCCACGAGCGCGGCGCGGGCCGGCGTCGGCCGCTCCTCGGACAGGAAGTGGTCGGCGACGCGCAGCGCCAGCGAGAGCGCCACCGCCAGCAGGCCGCCGACGACCGGCGTGACGACGGTCGTGGCCGACAGCGTCACCAGCGCCAGCACGCCGACGAACGCGCTGCTGGTCACGAACCGCCGCAGGTCGAACGGCTCGGCGGGGGCGGCGGGCGCCGGGGCGGGCCGCGGGCGTTCCCACTGCCGGTCCGCGTGGACGGTGGGGGCGGGCGGCGCCGGCTGCTCGTGGTGGCCGCGCGGCGCGTACTCCACCGGCGGCAGCAGGGCGGAGACGGCGTCCATGGTGAGCGTGCTGGCGCCGGGCCGTTCGGGCGGGAGCGGACGGCCGCCGGGGTCGAGCGCCCCGGCCTGCCGCAGCAGCTCCCGGGCGACGGGCCGGGCCGCCGGATCGACGCGCAGCGCGCCGGCCAGCCAGCCGCGCAGCCACGCGGGCGCCTCGTCGAGCCGCGCCCGTCCCTCCATGGTGTTGAAGCAGACGGCCTCGAACGACCCGGTGCCGAACGGCGGCAGCCCCGTGGCGGCGAAGAACACCGTCGAGGCCAGCGCGTGCACGTCGGCCGCCGGGGTGACCTGCGAGGCCCGGATGATCTCCGGCGCCAGGTAGCCGGGCGTGCCGACGAACATGCCCGACTGCGTCAGCCGGGCCGCGTCGACCAGGTGGGCGATGCCGAAGTCGATGACCAGCGGCTCGCCTCCGACCAGCATGACGTTGGCCGGTTTGAGGTCGCGGTGGATCACGCCGGCCGCGTGGATGTCGACCAGCGCCTGGCACAGCCCCCGCGCGAGCCTGACGACCGCGTGGGCCTCCAGGGGGCCGTCGGTCAGGACGGCCTGCTCCAGCGTGCGCCCGTCGGCGAAGCGCGTCACGACGTAGGGCCGGTGGGCGTCGAACTCGGCGTCGACGACCTCGGCGACGTACCGGCTGCGCACCCGGCGCATGGTCTCCACCTCGCGCACCAGGCGGTCGCGCGCCTTGAGGTCGGCGGCGACGTGCGGATGCAGCACCTTGATCGCGACCTGGCGACCCGCGCCGTCGAGACCGAGGTGGGCGACCCCCATGCCGCCCTCGCCGATCTTCCTGATCACCCGGTAAGGGCCGAGATGCTCCTGCGTCTGAGCACTCATCCTCGACGTCATCCTCCGTGTTCCCCCGTTGTTCCCCCGCTGGCCGTGCACCGGCGCGCGGCGAGGAACATTCTCCCGCAGCGCACCCCCCGAGATGCACAGTAAGCGAAGATCGACCGAAGTGCGGCGATATGGAAGGCGGTAGGGAATCAGAGCCAGCCGCGGGCGGCCGCCTCCGCGCCCGCCTGGAAGCGGCTGGTCACGCCGAGGCTCTCCACCACGGCGGCGATCTTGCGGGTGGCCGTCCTGGGGCTGACGCCGAGGTGGCGGCCGATGGCCTCGTCCTTGAGCCCGGCGTTGAGCAGGCGCAGCACGAGCAGGTCCGCCTCCGCCGGGCGTTCCTGCGCCGCCTGCGGCAGCCCGGCCAGCGGCCGGCCGCGCTCCCAGTAGACGTCGAACAGCTCGACCAGGGCGTCCAGCAGCCGCGAGGGGTGCAGCAGGGCGATGTTGTCGTAGACGCCGTCCACCAGCGGGAACAGGCCGATCCTGCGGTCGGCGATGCGCAGCTTGAACGGCAGGTGCGCGACGAACCGGGAGCGCTCGCCCTCCTCGGCCAGCCGGATCAACGTCTCCAGGCGGCCGGGCCGGTCCAGGGACTCGGCGCAGTAGACCACCCGGATGTCCACGCCGCGCGCCAGCAGTTGCCGGGTGCCCTCCAGCTCCGACTCATTGGTGTCGTGGGAGTCGTCGGGGCGGCCCACGTACGGCGGACGGTCGAAGCCGAGCAGTTCCACGCCGACCGTCCGCTGCAACTCGGTGATCACCCGCTTGACGGCCTCCTCGCCGGCCAGCACCTCCACGACCCCGGCCGGCCCGGAGCCCATCCGGCCGGAGTGGTAGAGCTGGGCGAAGTCCGACACGACCGTCCGGACCGCCGCGAGCCGCGCCTCGGTCTCCAGGCGCCGGCGGTCCACCAGCCACTCGATCGCCGCCTCCGGCGGCACGGCCTCGTACCGGCCGGGTCCGGTGCGGCGCAGCAGCCCGGCGTCTGCCAGGCGGGCCAGCCCGGCGCGCACCCGGGCGGGACCGGTCTCCAGCGCGGCCGCGGCCTCGGCCGTGCGCAGGCCGGGTCCGCGCAGCAGCAGCCGGTAGAGCCGCTCGTCGAAGTCCGACAGGCCCACCGCGCCGAGCACAGAGCCGTCCGCCACAAAACACCTTCCGAAAATGTCGTTTTTGGTCACGTGGCCGAAAATGTCAGCACTATATCTCGACACTGATCTCCACTGGACGCTTGACTCCAAGGCGGCCCTCCGGTGATCCTCCCCGGACGGGTGACCAGGCTCGTCCCCCTTGAGGAGCAATGTCCCGCAACACCCGCGTTCACCGCGCACTGGCACTGGCCGCCGCGCTGGCGGTCACCGCTGTCCCGGCCGTGGCCGGGCCCGCGGCGGCCGCCACGCCGCACGCCGCCCCCGCCCCCTCCCCCTCCCCTTACGTCATCACCCTGACCGAGTCGCCTTTGGCCACCTACGACGGCGGCGTCACCGGCATCGCGCCCACCAAGGGCGGCAAGGGCAGGAAGGTGGACACCACCAGCCCCCACGCCAGGCGCTACCGCGACCGCCTGACCACCCGGCAGGACGAGGTGGCCCGCAGCGTCGGCGCGTCCGCCACCGCCCACCACGTGGTCGCCTCCAACAGCTTCACCGCCGACCTCACCCCCGCCCAGGCCCTGCGCCTGCACGCCACCCGGGGCGTGCTCTCGGTCACCCCGGACGTCCTGCACAAGGCCCTGGACGACCGGAACTCCACCGACTTCCTGCGCCTGTCCGGCGACCGCGGCCTGTGGGCCGCCCTAGGCGGCACGGGCAAGGCGGGCAAGGGCGTGGTCGTCGGCGTCGTCGACACCGGCATCTGGCCGGAGAACCCGTCCTTCGCCGGCCCCGCCCTCGGCACGGAGCCGCCCGCCGGCGCCGACCCGTACCGCCCCTATCTCAAGGACGGGGCCACGGTCATGCGGAAGGCCGACGGCTCCACGTTCACCGGTCTCTGCCAGCCCGGCGAGCGCTTCACCGCCGACCTGTGCAACGGCAAGCTGATCAGCGCCCGCTACTTCGGCGAGCAGTGGCTGCGGCAGACCCCGCCGCAGCAGCGCGACGACTTCGCCTCGCCGCGCGACGCCCAGGGCCACGGCTCGCACACCGCCGGGACCGCGGCGGGCGACCACGGCGTCCCGGCCGCCGCGAACGGCATCGACTTCGGCACGGTCTCCGGCGTCGCGCCGGGCGCGGCGATCGCCGTCTACAAGGCGCTGTGGCAGGGCAAGGACGGCGGCACGACGGGCGGCTTCAGCTCCGACCTGATCGCGGCCATCGACCAGGCGGTGGCCGACGGCGTGGACGTGATCAACTACTCGATCGGCAGCGCGATGTCGGAATCGCCCGCCGACGACCCGATCCAGCTCGCCTTCCTGGCCGCCGCCCAGGCCGGCGTCTTCGTCGCCACCGCCGGCGGCAACTCCGGCCCCGACGCCTCCACGCTGGACAACACCGCGCCCTGGACGACGACCGTCGCCGCCGGCACGATCGCGCCCCGCCGGGGCGAGGTCCGGCTCGGCGACGGCGCCGCCTACCGGGGCATCAGCACCTCGGTCGTCGCGCCGCTCGGCCCCGTGCCGCTGGTGACCGCCGTGTCGGTGAAGGCGGGCCAGGCGGCCGACGCCGACGCCGAGGTGTGCGCGGCCGGCGCGCTCGACCCGGCCAAGGCCGCCGGGAAGATCGTCTACTGCGCGCGCGGGACGACGGCCCGCGTGGAGAAGTCGGCCGAGGTCAGGCGGGCCGGCGGCGTGGGCATGGTGCTGGGCAACCCGACCCCCCAGTCCACCGACGCCGACCTGCACGCCGTGCCGACCGTGCACGTGGACGCGCCCGACGCCGGGAGGATCGCGGCGTACGCGGCCACGCCGGGCGCGACGGCCACCCTGCTCCCCGCCCCCTCCGACGGCGTGGCCTACCCCGAGGTGACCAGCTTCTCCTCGCGCGGCCCCGCCCTGTCCGCCAAGGGCGACCTGCTGAAGCCGGACGTCACCGCCCCCGGCGCGGCGATCCTGGCCGCCGTGGCGCCGCCGGGCAACGACGGCAAGGACTTCGACTTCTACTCCGGCACCTCGATGGCCACCCCGCACATCGCCGGCCTGGCCGCCCTCTACCTCGGCCGGCATCCCCAGCTGTCGCCGATGGCGATCAAGTCGGCCATGATGACCACCGCCTACGACACCAGGACCCCGGACGTCTTCGCCCAGGGCGCCGGGCACGTGGACCCGTCCCGCATGTTCACCCCCGGCCTGGTCTACGACGCCGGGCCGAAGGACTGGTACGGGTTCCTGGAGGGCCTCGGCGTGGCCACCGGCACCGGCGTCGCGCCGCTGGCCGCCTCCGACCTGAACTACCCGACGATCGCGGTGGCCGAGCTGTTCGGCTCGCGCACGGTCACCCGCCGGGTGACGGCGCTCACGCCGGGCGTCTACCACGCCTCGATCGAGGTGCCCGGGTTCAGGGCGAAGGTCAAGCCGTCCACGCTGGTGTTCAAGGAGGCCGGCCAGGCCAGGGAGTTCACCGTCACGCTGGAGACGCTGCCCGAGGCCGCCGGCGGGACCGCCACCGGCCGGCTCACCTGGACCGGGGCGGGCATCAGCGTGCGCAGCGCGATCGTGGCCACGCCGCTGAGCGCCAGGGCGCCCGCCGAGGTGCGCGGCGCGGGCGCGGCCGGCTCCCTGTCCTTCGAGGTGACGCCGGGGCTTAAGAAGTTCCAGGTCACCCCGTACGGGCCGGTCTCGGGTGCCGAGACGCCCGGCACGGTCGGCCAGGACGAGGTGTGGGGCCGCGAGATCCCGATCACGGTGCCCGAGGGCGCCAGGGCCGCCGCGTTCCGCATCAAGGCGGTGAACCCGGAGGCCCAGGTGGGCGGCCTGCTCGTCTACGAGGGCCCCGGCGGCCGCGAGTTCGAGACATGGCTGTCCAGCCCGGACGGCGACCACCGCGCCGCGCTGTCCCGCCCGCGGCCCGGCAGGCACACCCTGATCGTGCTCAGCCTCGGTGACCTGCCGGGGACGACGTCCACGGCGTTCACCACCCAGGCCGACATCGTGGAGGCGGGCCACGCGCGCGGCGCGCTCACCGTGACGCCGGCCCGTCCGAAGGTGACCGCCGGCACGCCGTTCACGCTGACCGCGTCCTGGACGGGCGCGACGCAGCGCGTCAACACCGGCTACGTCGAGTACCCCAACGGCGCCGGGACGATCGTCACGATCAACTAGCCGCCCGCCGCTCCGGCCGCTGCTCCGGCCGCCACGGGAGAACCCGTCCGAACCGGACGAGTTCCCCGTAGTGGCCGGGGTCCACCGGGCCGAGGGCCAGGTCGAGCAGCGGGACGGCGGCCTGCTCCGGCGAAGGCGCGCCGCTGACGTCCCACCACAGGCCGGACGTCGGCGTGTTGATCATCCCCGGGCAGACGGCGGCCAGCAGGATCCCGCGGCGGGCGTCCTCCTCCCGCCGTTGTCCGGCCAGCGCCCGCACCGCGGCGACCTGCCAGACCTTGGACGGGATGTTGACGAAGCCCGGCCAGGACTGGGCGCGGGCGCTGCCGTCCCTGACCGCGTCGCGCCAGGCGGCCACCTGCGCGTCCACCTCCTCCAGGCTGGTCAGCCCGTCGAAGCGGTCGTGCAGGACGGGGGCCAGGTGGTGCAGCGTGCCGAGCGAGCTGCCGACCACCAGGAACCTGCCGCCGTCCCGGACCAGCGGGGCGAAGGCGCGCAGCAGCCGGGTGGTGCCGAAGTTGTTCACCTCGGTGTAGGCGTCGATGAGGGCGCGCATGTCGTCGTCCGGGCCGACGCGCATGACGGCGTTGCCGGCGACGACGTCCACGCCGCCGTGCCGCTCGCGCAGCAGGCCGGCGAGCTCGGCGGCGGCCCGCGGGTCGGCCACGTCGAGCAGCTCGCCGCGGACCCGGGCGCCGGTCGCCGGCATCGCCGCCGCGGCCTCGGCCACGCGGGCGGCGTCGCGCCCTGTGAGGTAGACGGTGTCGTCCGGCGTCATCCGGCGGGCCAGCCCTTCGACGAGGGCCAGTCCGAGCCCCTGCGTCGCGCCGGTCACCAGGGCGACCTTCGGGGTGGTGCTCATTGTCGCTCCTTCGAAAAAGTGCTTGTGCGGGCCGGTGCGCGCTCCCGGCACCCGCCAGGTTAGGAGCGAGTGGAGGCATTCGGGTAGCGAAAGTTACTCAAGTCCGGTATGCGTGATCGTCATGGCCTTCACCGACGCGTCGCTCACCGCCCTGCGGGTCTTCCGGGAGGTCGCCGAGCGGGGCACGCTCACCGCGGCGGCCACCGCCCTCGGCTACACGCAGTCCGCCGTGTCCCGGCAGATCGCCGCGCTCGAACGCGCCGCCGGGGCCCGCCTGCTGGAGCGGCGGCACGACGGCGTGCGCCTGACCGCCGCCGGACGACTCGTCCTCCGCCGCGCCGCGGCCGTCGTGGACGAGGTCGACGCCGCGGCCAGGGAACTGGCCGGGCTGCCCGGCGAGCCGGCGACCGTCCGGTTCGGCTGGTTCGCGGCGGCGGGGGCCGCGCTGGTGCCCCGCGCGCTGGCCGAGTTGCGCCGCACGCGTCCGTCCATCGCGGTCACCGGGCGGGAGGACGGCAGCTCGGCCCTGGTCCGCGCGTTGCGGGCCGGCACGCTGGACCTGGCCCTGCTCAGCTCGGCCCCGCCGTTTCGCGCCCCGGACGCCGAGACGCCGCCGCTGGAGATCGAGATCCTCACCGAGCGCGGCCTGCGGGTGGCCGTCCCCGCCGGGCACCCGCTGGCCCGGGGCGAGTACGTGGACGTCGCCGACCTGCACGGCCGTCCCTGGATCGCCAGCCCGGCCGCCCCGGCGGGCGAGAGTCCCACCCTGGGCGTGTGGCCGGGCCTGGACGAGCGGCCGGAGACGGTGTTCGTCGTCCGCGACTGGCTGGCCAAGCTCGCCCTCGTGGCGGCCGGCTGCGGGCTGACCACGGTGCCGGCGTCGATGGGCCCGGCCGTGCCGGAGGGCGTACGGGTGCTGCCGGTGCGGGGCGGGCCGCGCGAGCAGCGGCGGCTGCTGCTGGCCCGCCTCCCCGGCCCCGTCCCCGGGCCGGTCGCGGACCTGGCGGGCGCGCTGCGCGCCGCCGCCGTCGGCTCCTGAGGCGGCCACCGGTTATGGTGTGGCCTGTGATCCGTGCCGTGGTGGTTGATGTCGACGACACCCTGTGCCTCACCGAGGCCGCGTGCTTCGAGCTGGAGAACGAGGTCCTGGGGCGGCTCGGCCACGGGCCCATGTCCAGGGCGGTGCACGTGGCGACCTGGGGCCGGTCGCTGCACGAGGCCATGCCGCTGCGCTCGCCCGGCCTCGACCTGGCCGCCTACCTGCCCCTGCATCACGCCGTGCTGCGCGAGTACGTGGCGGCCGGGCTGGTCGACGTCGTCCCGGGGGAGAACCTGCGCGCGATCGACGAGCTCAACGCGGCCGGGCGCGCGGTCATGCTGCTGACCTCGCGCGACGAGGCCGAGATGGAGCACCTGATGGCGCCGGGCCACGCGCTCGACGGCCGGATCGCGGCCGTCTACCACGCCGGCAACACCCGCTTCGGCAAGCCCGACCCGCGCGCCTTCGACGAGCTGCTGGCCGCCACCGGCCTGGCCCCCGACGAGTGCCTCTACGTGGGCGACTCCCCCACCGACGCCGCGGCGGCCATCGGTGCGGGCCTGCGGTTCGTCGCCTGCATGCAGAGCGGGCTGCGCCGGCCCGCCGACTTCGCCCCGCACCCGGTCGACGCCTTCATCGACGCCTTCCCCGACCTGACCGCCACCGTCGCCCTGCTGGAGGAGACCGCCCGTGGCCCGCTGACGACGGCCCTCGACCAGCGCGTCCCGGTGTCTGGACAAGGGGGCCGGGGTGGCGTAGAGCCGAGGGTATGAGCGCCTCGGAACTGCCGAACGACGAGCTGCGCGCCGCCGTCGCCGCGCGCCGGGAGCTGGGTCCCGACTACGAGCAGGCCCTGGTGGACTCGTTCCTGGAGCGGGTCGGCCACGAGATCGACCGGAAGGTCGAGGAGCGGCTCGCCCAGCGCGCCCCTCAGGACAGCGGCCACCGGGGGATGTCCGCGGGCCTGGCCTACTTCTCGGTGATCTTCGGTGTGGGCGGGACGATCGCGCTGGTGGGCCGGCCGGACGGGCTGATCGCCGCGATCGTCATGCTGGTCGCCCTCACCGTGATCAACGTGGCCGTCGCCCTGCGCGAGCGCCGCCGCTGAGCGCGCGGGTCAGCCGCGCCGCCGGATCCTCAGCACGT
Organism: Nonomuraea sp. NPDC050227; assembly: GCF_044459705.1. Taxonomy (NCBI): domain Bacteria; kingdom Bacillati; phylum Actinomycetota; class Actinomycetes; order Streptosporangiales; family Streptosporangiaceae; genus Nonomuraea; species Nonomuraea sp. NPDC050227. The sequence goes on from NZ_JBITJF010000003.1 coordinate 179,857, forward strand.
TGTCGACGCGGACGGCCGGCGTGCCCCCCGGGGCGGTCTGGGCGCGTTCGAACTCCTCGGCCCGCAGCACCTCCCACTCCCCCTCGGCCAGCTCCAGAGCGTCCAGCACCTGCTGCGGGGTGGGCAGCTCGACGCGGGCTTCGGGCTCCCACGGCGGGGGGCCGGCGTGCCCGAGCACCAGGAGCTGACCGCCGGGCGCGACGGCCGCGGCGGCGGCGCGCAGGACCTTCTCGCGCGACAGCTCGGCGGGCGAGTGCAGGTAGCTCGCGGTGACCAGGTCGTACTCGCCCTCGGGGAAGGACTCGGCCAGGTCGTGGCGCTGCCAGTCGACGCGCTCGGCCACGCCCGCCTCCGCGGCGTGGACGGCGGCGCGGGCCAGGGCCACGCCGGAGATGTCGGCGGCGGTGACCCGCCAGCCGCGGCGGGCCAGCCACACGGCGTCGGCGCCCTCGCCGCAGCCCAGTTCCAGCGCGGTGCCGGGTGCCAGGTCCGCGACCTCCTCGACCAGGCGCGCGTTGGGGTTGCCGCTCCAGATCCGTTCGGACTGCCCGTAGCGGTCGTCCCAGAACTGCTCGCCGGAGACCGGCGCGCCGGCGGCGGCCGCCACCGCGCGGCGGGTCTCCTCCTCGATCAGGTCGGCGTTGATCGCCGCCGCCGCCCTGACCCCCGCGGCGGCGGCGCCGATGACGTTCTCGCCCAGGTTGGCCACGTTCCCGGCCACGAACACGCCGGGGACGCCGGTCGCGCCGGCCGGGTCGGCGGGCACGTGGACGCCCATGACGTGCCCGTTCATGAGCTGCTCGGCCGTCTCGACGCCGAGCCCGGCCAGCAGGGCCGAGCGGGCGGTGAAACGCGGGGCGACCACGAAGGCCCGGCACTGGACGACGTCGCCGTTCTCCAGGGTGACGCCGGTGAGCGGGCCGGAGTCCGGCGACAGGCCGGCGACCCGCCCTTCGACGACGGTGACGCCGCGCGCGGCCAGCCTGGCCCGGTCCTCCTCGCCGAGCGGCGGGGCGGTGTGCGTGAAGAGCGTCACGTCGTCGCTCCACTGCCGCCACAGCAGCGCCTGGTGGGCGGCGATCGAGCCGGCGGCCAGCACGCCGATCGGCTGGTCACGCACCTCCCACCCGTGGCAGTACGGGCAGTGCAGCACCTCCCGCCCCCATCGCTCGGCCACGCCGGGCAGGTCCGGCAGCTCGTCCACCAGGCCCGTGGTGACCAGCAGCCGGTCCGCCACGACCGCGGACCCGTCGGCCAGGCGCACGCGGAAACCGCCGGCGTCCAGGCGTTCGGCCGCCACGGCGGAGCCGGTGACGAGCTCGCCGCCGTACCCGGCCACCTCGGCGCGGCCGGCGGCCAGCAGGTCGAGCGGCGGCGTGCCCTCCCGGCCCAGGTAGGTGTGCACGCCGCCGGCCGGGGCGTTGCGCGGCCGGCCCTCGTCGATCACCAGCACCCGGCGGCGGGCCCGGCTCAGGGTCAGGGCGCCGCTGAGCCCGGCGGCCCCGCCGCCGACGACCACCACGTCGTACTTGTCGTCCATCGCGTTCCTCCAGAGATGTGCCGATGGCACACTGTGCGTCCCGCGCGACGCGGTTGACAAATGTCGTTGCCGAAATGGCAAGCTGGGCCGCATGGACGAGACACCGGATCTCGACGAGGTCCTGCGGGCGGTGGGGCCGCGGCTGCGGGCGTTGCGGCAGCGGCGGGGCGTGACGCTGGCCCAGCTCGCCGAGGCCACGGGCATCTCGGTCAGCACGCTGTCGCGGCTGGAGTCGGGCGGCCGCCGGCCCACGCTGGAGCTGCTGCTGTCGCTGGCGCGCGCCCACCAGGTGCCGCTGGACGAGCTCATCGACGTGCCGCCGACCGGCGATCCGCGGGTGCACCTGCGGCCGGTGTCGCGGCACGGCATGACGTACATCCCGCTGAGCCGGCGTCCGGGCGGGATCCAGGCGTACAAGCACATCTACCCGCCGGGCTGGCCGCACGGCGAGTACGAGCAGCGGGCCCACGAGGGCTACGAGTGGCTCTACGTCCTGTCCGGGCGGCTGCGCCTGCTGCTCGGCGAGCACGACGTGCTGCTGACGGCGGGCGAGGTGGCCGAGTTCGACACCCGCGTGCCGCACGCGTTCGCCAATCCCGGCCCCGAGCCCACGGAGGTGCTCGCCCTGTTCGGGCGGCAGGGCGAGCGCATGCACGTGCGCGCCCGCCCCACCGCCCGATGAGCCGCCGCCGGATGAGCCGCTGCCCGATGAGCCGCCGCTCAGGACGTGCCGGTCAGGAGGTGCCGAAGCCGTCCAGCTGCTCGCGCTCCTCCGGGGTGGCGAGCTCCTGGAAGACGGTGATGTGCAGGCCGCCGGGCGCGTCGAGGCGGGCGTTGAGCGACTGCCAGGGGGTGAGCGTGGGCGGGGCCACCTCGTCCGCGCCGGCCGACACCAGGCGGGCGGTGGTCGCACGGGAGTCGTCCACCTCGAAGGCGACCCGCAGCTTGGGCGCCACCTGCCGGCCCACCTCGACGTCGTCGATCATCTTCTTCTGGGCCGGGTTCGCGATCTCCAGGGTGGCCCGGCCCGCGTCGAGGATGGCCACGCGGGCGCCGTCGCCGGAGGAGTAGGCGGCCTCCTCGGGCAGGCCGAGCACGTCGCGGTAGAAGGTCAGCGCCGCCTCGTAGTCCTCCGCCTCGACGACCAGCCGGAGCTGTCGGACGGCCGGGGCGTCGGGGTGGTCGTTCATGGGTTCTCCTCATCGGATGCGGACGATCACCCCCGCCAACCCGCGCCGCGACCGGTAAATTCCCTTTCCGGGCTCGTTCAGGCCGCGGTCAGGGCCTTGACCAGGTCGTCGAGGACGACGCCGGCGGCCAGCGGGGCGCCGCGGGTGCTCCAGACCGAGCCGTTCACCGGCACGACGTGCCCCGCCCTGACCGCTCTCAGCTCCTTGAAGGCGGGCGTCCGCCGCACCTCGTCGAGCGTCTTCTCGCCGTCGGCGGTCAGCGTGGAGACGAACAGCCATTCGCCGTCGATGTCCGACAGCGCCTCCAGGCTGAGCGGCATGGAGTGGGCGGTGCCGTCCTTGTCCTGGGCGGCGGGACGGGTCAGGCCCAGGTCGGTGGCGACGAAACCGGCGAACTGCCGCTTCTCCATCCAGCTCGGGCCCTGCGGGTTCCAGCGCACGATGCTCACCTCGGCCGGCTTGATCCTGGTCTTGGCCGCGGCGACGCGGGCGTCGTAGTCGGCCATGACCTTCCTGGCCGCGTCCAGCTTGTTGAGCGCGTTGCCGACGCCCATGAACGACAGCTTCCAGTCGTCGGCGGGGGCCATCGTGACCACGGTGGCCGGGGTGACCTTGCGGAGCTGGTCGAGCACCTGCTGGTCCTGGAGGTCGCCGGCGAGGATGAGGTCCGGACGGGCCTCGACGACCTTGTCGATGACCGGCTGCAGCAGGTTGCCCACGACCGGGATGCCCTTCACCTTGTCGGCCAGGTAGGCCGGCGGCGTGTCGATGCCCTGGCCGTTGGTGATGCCCACCGGGGTCACGCCGAGGGCCAGGACGGCGTCCAGGTCCTCCTGGGTGAGGGTGACCACGCGCTTGGGCTCGGCCGGGACCTTGATCAGGGTGCCGGTGGCGTCCTTGACCTCCCGGACGGCCGGCGCGGCGGCGGCGGACGCGCCCGGCGCGGCGGGTGCGGCGGGTGCGGAGGACGCGCCGCACGCCACGGCGGTCAGGACGGCGGCGGCGGCGACGAGCAGTCCGCCGACCCTGCGGAGAGGGGCCATACGAGCTCCCGAGCTAAGAAATGAGGTAAGCCTTACCTTTTTTAGGTTAGCCTTACCTTATGTTTACGCAAGCCCGGGCCTTCGGACTCGGCGCCGCCGCGCTGCTGGCCCTGTGCGCGGCGTCCATGCTCACCGGCGCGGGCCGGGTCACCCCCGGGCAGGTCCTCGACCACCTGCTCGGCGGCGGCGGGGACGACCACCTGCGCATGGTGGTGGACACGCTGCGGCTGCCCCGGACGCTGGCCGCCCTCGTCGTCGGCGCCGCGCTCGGGGTCTCGGGCATGCTGCTGCAGTCGGTCACCCGCAACCCGCTGGCCGAGACCGGGCTGCTCGGCGTGAACGCGGGCGCCGCCCTCGGCGTGGTGACCGGGATCGTCACCGCCGGGGCGCAGACCGGGGGCGCGTACCTGGGATGGGCGCTCGGCGGCGCGCTGCCGGCCACCGGGGTCGTGCTCGCGATCGGGGCCCGGCTCTCGCCGCTGAAGCTGGTGCTGGCCGGGGCCGCCCTGTCGGCCACGCTCACCGGGATCACCACGGCCGTGCTGGTGGCCGACCCGGTCACGTTCGACCAGTACCGGTTCTGGGTCCTCGGCTCGCTGGCCGGGATCCCCATGGACCGGGTGCTGACGATCGCACCGGCGGTCGCGGCGGGGCTGGTCATGGCGGCCGTCGCGGCCCGGCCGCTGGCGGCGCTGGCGCTCGGCGACGACCTGGCCGTCGCGCTCGGGCACCGGCCGGGGCGCACGCGGCTGTGGGTGACGGTGGCGGTGACGCTGCTCAGCGCCGCGGCGGTCGCGGTGGCCGGTCCGATCGGCTTCCTCGGCCTGCTGGCCGGTTTCCTGTCCAGGTCCCTGGGCGGGGGGCGGGTGGGGCCGCGGATCGTGCTGTCCGGGCTGGCCGGGGCGGTGGCGCTGCTGGGGGCCGACGTGCTGGCCCGGGTGGTCATGCGGCCGTACGAGGCGCCCGTGGCGCTGCTGGTCGCCGTGCTGGGGGCGCCGGTGCTGGTCGTGGTGGCCCGGTCGCGGGCGGTGGCCGCCGGGCCCGGTGACCTGGTCCCGTCCCGCGCCCCGCGGCGGCGGCCCGCCCACGGGGCCGCGCGGGCGGGTGGGCCTTCGCCTTCCGACGCGCGCGTCGTGCGGGGGCGGGGCTGGTCGGTGCTGGTGCCCGTACGGTCGTCCGTGGCGGCGGCGGCGTTGCTGGCGGTCACCGCGGTGGCCGTCGTGGCGGCGGTGGCGGCCGGGCAGTCGGGCATGACGGCCGGGCAGGCGCTGAGTGCCCTGGCGGGCGCGGGCGAGGGCGGGCACGTGCTGCTCGTCCAGGAGATCAGGCTGCCGCGGGTGGTGGCGGGGCTGGTGGCCGGGGCGGCGCTCGGGCTGTCCGGCTGCCTGACCCAGGCACTGGCCCGCAACCGGCTGGCCACCCCCGACATGCTCGGCATCAACCAGGGCGCGGTCATCGCCATCATGGTCGCCGGGATGGTGTCCGCCTCGGGCACGCTGTTCGCCCACTGGTGGATCGGTCCCGTGGGCGCGCTGGCCGCCACCGTGGCGGTGTTCGCCGTCTCGGGCGGCGTCGGCCGGCAGGGTTACCGGTTCATCGTGACGGGGCTGGCGCTGACCACGCTGGCCGGCGCGCTCACCCAGTCGCTGCTGGCCTGGCAGGGGCTCGGCTCGGCCACGGCCGTGCACTCCTGGAGCGTGGGCAGCCTGGCCGGGCGCGGCTACTCCGTCGCCCTGCCCGTGGCCGCCGGGCTGGCGGTGCTGGTCCCGGCCGCGCTCGCGCTGGCCCGCCGGGTGGCGGTGCTGCGCTTCGACGAGGACGTCAGCGCCGGGCTCGGCGTCGATCCAGGCCGGACCAGGATCGCCCTGCTGGCGCTCGCCGTCGTGCTGGCCGGGCTGGCGGCGGGCGTGGCCGGGCCCGTCGCGTTCGTGGCCCTGGCCGCGCCCGTCGTCGCCGCCCGGCTGGCAGGCCCGGCCCGGCTGCCCCTGGTCGGCGCGCCGCTCACCGGCGCGGCGCTGGTCGTGATCGCCGACACGGCCGGACGCGTGGCCGCCGACGGCGCCGAGATCCCCGTGGGCGTCGTGACCAGCATCCTGGGCGGCCCCTTCCTGCTGTGGACCCTGCTGTCGGACCGGAGGCCGTGACATGACACCCGTTTCCACCCCGATCGTCGAGCCCGCCGGCACGCCCGGCCGATGCAAGGTGACGTTCCTCTGGCGGCCCAGGTCGCGCGGCGAGCAGGCGGTCGTGCTGATCAACACGATGACCGACCGCGACCGGCACGCGGGCGACATCAGCCGACATGTCATGACCCGCCGTCCGGGCAGCGACCTGCTCCACCTGACCTACGAGCTCGACGCCGACCTGCGGGCCGGCTACCAGATCCTGCCCTGCGACCGGCTGCCGGGCACCGACCGGGACTCCTGGCTCCAGGTCATGCGCACGGCCGTGCCGGATCCGGGCAACCCGCTCACCGTGCCCGGCCCGCCGGACCGGCGTCCCTCGTCGTTGCTGGAGCTGCCGCAGGCGCCGCCGCAGCCGTACCGGGAGCGGCGGCCGGGCGTGCCGCGCGGCCGGGTCGGCCAGGCGCGGTCGGGCGGGCGGCGGGTGTGGGTCTACACGCCGCCCGGCCCGGCCGCCGGTCCCCTTCCCGTCGTGGTGCTGCTGGACGGCGAGGTGTGGGCCGGGCGCGTCGCGCCCACCCTGGACAACCTGGTGAACGAGGGCCGCCTCCCGCCGCTCGTCGTGCTGATGCCCGACTCGGTGGACCGGCCGGCCCGGCTGCGGGAGCTGGCCTGCCACGAGCCGTTCGTCCGCTACCTGGCCGACGACCTGCTGCCGTGGGCGGAGCGCACGTGGCGGGCGACGAGCGATCCGGGGCTGACCGTGATCGCGGGGCAGAGCCTCGGCGGGCTGACCGCCTCCTACGCCGCGCTCCTCGCGCCCGGACGGTTCGGCAACGTCCTGTCGCAGTCGGGGTCGTACTGGTGGCCCGACGAGGATCCGGAACGGCTGACCCGCCGGTACGCCGCCGTCCCGAGGCTGCCGGTGCGCTTCCACGTCGAGGCCGGCCGGCTGGAGTGGATGCTGCTGGAGGAGAACCGCCGCTTCGCCGGCGCCCTCGCCGCCCAGGGGTACGAGGTGAGCTACACCGAGTACAACGGCGGCCACGACCCGGCCTGCTGGCTCGGCGGCCTGGCCGACGGCCTCACCGACCTCGCGGCAGGCTGGCTGTGAACGTCAGGGACGCGATCCGCCGCCGCGCCGAGGCCCACGCCCCCGAGCTGGTCGCGCTCAGCCACCGGATCCACGCCCACCCCGAGACCGCGTTCGAAGAGCACCGGGCGGCCGCCTGGACCGCGGGCCTGCTCGAAGCGGGCGGGTTCGCGGTGACGGCGGGCGCGGGCGGCCTGCCGACGGCCTTCTCCGCCTCTCTCGGCAGCGGCCCGCTGACCGTGGCCTTCTGCGCCGAGTACGACGCGCTGCCCGGCCTCGGCCACGCCTGCGGCCACAACGTGATCGCCGCCGCCTCGGCCGGCGCGGGCCTGGCGCTGGCCCCGTTCGCCGACGAGCTGGGGCTGACCGTGAAGGTCGTCGGCACCCCGGCCGAGGAACGCGGCGGCGGCAAGGCGCTGCTGCTGGAGGCGGGGGTGTTCGACGGCGTGGACGCCGCCATGATGGTGCATCCCGGGCCGTTCGAGACCGTCCGGTTCCGCTCGTTCGCGCTCGGCACCCTGGACGCCGAGTACACCGGACGGGCCGCGCACGCGACCCTCGCCCCGCACGAGGGCCGCAACGCGGCCGACGCGGTGACGCTGGCGCAGGTGGCGATCGGCCTGCTGCGCCAGCAGCTCCCGCGCGACCTGCGCGTGCACGGCGTGGTCACCTCGGCGGGCGAGGCCCCCAACGTCATCCCGGCCAGGTCCACGGCCTCCTACGAGATCAGGGCCGCCGCCGCGCGGGACCTGGTTGGGCTGCGGGCGCGGGTGGAGTCCTGCTTCCGCGGCGCGGCGACGGCGACCGGCTGCGAGCTGCGGCTGACCCGGCCGGAGCCCGACTACCTGGACTTCCGCGACGACGCCGCCCTGGCCCGTCTGTACGCGGCCAACGCCGCCGCGCTGGGCCGTCCGGCGCCGGTGGAGCGTGAGCCGTTCGCGGTGACGGACATGGGGAACGTGTCGCACGTCGTGCCGGCCGTCCATCCCATGCTGGACATCGGGGCGGGCGGGGCCGCGCCGCACGAGCCGGGGTTCGCGGCCGCGGCGGCGGCCCCGGCGGCCGACCGCGCGCTGGTGGAGGCGGCCGTCCTGCTCGCACTGACCACCGCCGACCTGGCGCTCACCCAGTAGCCCCGGGCGTCCCGCACGACCGCCGACCTGGCGCTCACCCCGTAGCCCCGGCCGGCCGCCGGCTCGGGGCTCAGCCGGTGGGTTCGGCCTTACGCGCGGTGACCGCGGCGGGCCGGAGCAGCGCCGCGGTGCCGCAGGCGGCCAGCAGGAACGCCGCGGCGGCCAGCAGTGCGGCGCGGTACCCGGCCACGGCCGCGGCCGCCGCGCACACGCCGACGCCGAGCCCGCCGCCGAGCATGCGCAGCGACTGGAACAGGGTCATGGCCCGGCCCATCACCTGCGGCCCGACCATCGTGAACGCCGACACCTGCACCGCCGTCACGGCCTGCCCGAGCACCAGCCCCACGGCGAACATGACGGCCCGCAGCGTCCAGGGGCCCGGCTCGGCCAGCGCGAGGAACGCGAACAGCGCCGCGCTGCCGAGCAGCCCGGCCGCCACCACCCGCCGCTCGCCCCAGCGGGCGCAGGCGCGGTCCACCAGGAACCCGGCGGCCATGAGCCCCAGCGCCTCGGGGAAGACGACGAGACCGGCGTCGGTGGCCGTGGCCGCCAGCGCGTCCTGGTACATCAGGGGGAAGGCGAACAGCATGCCGAGCAGCCCGGCGGCCGACAGCGTGGCGGTGGCCGCGCCGCGCAGGAAACCGCGGTCGGCCAGCAGACCCAGGTCCAGCAGCGGCAGCTCGGTGCTGCGCGCCGACCTGGCCAGCGCCCACACCAGGGCGGCTCCGGCGGGCAGCGCCGCCCAGGCGAGCGGCGACAGGCCGGCGGCGGCCTCGTTCAGCCCGTACATCAGCAGGCCGGACCCGGCGCCGGCCAGCAGCAGGCCGCGCACGTCCAGCCACCCGCCCCCCGTGCCCCCGCCCGTGACGGGGGCGGGCGGCGGCGCGGCGGCGCCGGCGAGCAGGGCCGCCGCGCCGAGCGGCAGGTTGACCAGGAACGCCCAGCGCCACGAGAGCGTGTCGGCCAGCAGGCCGCCGAGCACCGGGCCGAGCGCGGGCGCGAGCGCGGTCGGCACCACGATGTGCCGGGACAGCCGCATGCGCTCCTCGGGGGCGTAGGCGGCGAACAACATGGCCATCCCGGCGGGCGTCAGCACGCCGCCCGCCGCGCCCTGCAGCACCCGGAAGCACACCAGCGACCCCAGGTCCCACGACAGCGCGCACAGCCCGGAGGCCGCCGTGAACGCGGCGAGCGCGGCCAGGAAGACGCGCGACGCGCCGTACCGGTCGCACAGCCAGCCGGCGACCGGCATGGCGATCGCGAGGCTGGCCAGGAACGCCGACTCCACGGCGTTCGCCGCGGCGGGCGGCACGCCGAGGTCGGCCGCGACGGCGAACAGCGCGGGGTTGACGATCGTCGCGTCCAGGCCGCTCACGCACATCGCCGTGACGTAGGCGGCCAGTACGCGGCCCCTCACCGGCGCAGGCTGCGAGGGCGCAGGTCGGTCCAGGACGCCTGGACGTAGGCCAGGCAGGCGGCCCGGCCGTCCGGCCCGAACCGCACCGACCAGCCGTCGGGGACGGCGGCGAAGGAGGGCCACAGGGAGTGCTGGTCCTCGTCGTTGGCCAGGACGAGGAACTGCCCGTCCGGGTCGTCGAAGGGGTTCACGGGGTGTGCTCCTGGGTCGCGGGGGCGGCGCCACGGGGGCCGGGGCCGCCTGGTCGGTCGAGGTGGTCGAGGCGGTCGAGGCGGTCGAGGCGGGCGGCGACGATCGCGGCGATCTCGGCGATCGGGCCCGGCTGTGTCATGTCCTTGTGGCTGCAGGCCACGTCGTGCGTCTCGATCGTGCCGCCGACGTGCGGGCGCCAGGCGTCCGCGGTCAGGGTGTCGTCCACCGTGTCGACGGTGGCGCGGAAGAACAGCACGTCGCCGTCGAAGCGGCGGGTGTCGAGGGCGCGGACGAGGCGGTTGGTGTTGAGGTAGAGGTCCTTCAGCTCGGCCAGCGTCCCGGCCGGCAGCCCGGCCAGGGGGCTGGACTCGCGGCGCAGGATCTCCGCCACCCGGTCCAGCGTGAGGGCGGCGTCGGGGGCGAAGCCGGCCATCGTGAGCAGCGCCTCCAGCGCCTCGGCCTCGTCGGACGGCGGCAGGTCGCGCATGCCCTCGGCGGGGTAGGCGTCCAGGACGGCCAGCAGCGCGACCTCCTGCCCGGCCAGCCGGAGCTGCACGGCCATCTCCTGGGCGATGATCCCGCCGGTGGACCAGCCCAGCAGGTGGTAGGGGCCGCGCGGGCGCACCAGCCTGAGCTGGGCCACGTAGTCGGCGGCCAGGCGGCGCAGCGAGGTGGGCAGGTGGTCGCGGCGGGCCTGCAGCCCGTAGATCGGGCGGTCCTGGACGTGCCGGAGCAGGCCGCCGTAGCACCAGCTCAGCCCGCCCGCCGGGTGCACGCAGAACAGCGGCGGCCGGGAGCCGGACTCGCGCAGCGGCAGCAGCGTCCGCAGCGGGTCGGTGCGCGCGCCGCCCTGTGCCAGGGCGGTGAGCGCGGCGGCGGTCGGCGCCTCGAACAGCGCGCCGACGGACACCTCGGCGCCGAACACCTCCTTGACCCTGGCCACCAGCCGGACCGCGAGCAGCGAGTGGCCGCCGAGATCGAAGAAGCCGTCGTCCACGGCGACCCGGGGCAGGCCGAGCACCTCGGCGAACAGCGCGCACATCGCCTCCTCGCGCGGCCCGTCCGGCAGCCGGCCGCCGGTGGTGGGGGCCTCGGGGGCGGGCAGGGCGGCGCGGTCGAGCTTGCCGTTCACGGTGAGCGGCAGCGCGGGCACCCGGACGACGGCGGCCGGCACCATGTAGCCGGGCAGCACCCGCGCCACGAACGCCCGCACCTCCCCCACGTCGGCGTCCCTGGCGAAGGCGGCCCCGGCGGAGGCGGCCCCGGCGGAGGCGGCCCCGGCGGAGGCGGCCCCGGCGGAGGCGGCCCCGGCGGAGGCGGGCCCCTCGGAGGCGGGCTCGGGGGCGGTTCCGGCGGGTGGGACCACGTAGGCGGTGAGGCGCTGGTCGCCGGGCCGGTCCTCGCGGACGATCACGGCGGCCTGGGCGACCGACGGGTGCCGCAGCAGGGCCGCCTCGACCTCGCCCGGCTCGATGCGGAAGCCGCGCACCTTGACCTGCTGGTCGGCGCGGCCCGCATAGTCGAGCGTGCCGTCGGCGCGCCATCTGGCCAGGTCGCCGGAGCGGTACATGCGGGTGCCGGGCCGTCCGAAGGGGTCGGCGACGAACCGTTCGGCGGTCAGGCCGGGCCGGCCGAGGTAGCCGCGGGCGAGGCCGTCCCCGGCGACGTACAGCTCGCCGACCACGCCGGGAGGCACCGGCCGCAGGCGGTCGTCCAGGACGTAGACCCGCAGGTCCGGGATGCCGCGCCCGATGGGGCTGCCGTGCTGCTCGCCGGGCGGCAGCACGTGGTGGGTGACGTGCACGGTCGTCTCGGTGATGCCGTACATGTTGACCAGGCGCGGCAGGTCCGGACGGCGGGCCCGCCAGGGGGCGAGGCGGGCGGGCTCCAGCGCCTCGCCGCCGAAGATCACGTACCGCAGGGCCAGGTCGCGGCCGTCGTCGGCGGCGATGAGCTGGTAGAACGCCGACGGCGTCTGGTTGAGCACGGTGACGCGCTCGCGTTCCAGCAGGGCGAGCAGGTCGCCCGGGGACCGGCTGGTCTCGTACGGCACCACGACCAGGCGGCCGCCGTACAGCAGGGCGCCCCACAGCTCCCACACCGAGAAGTCGAAGGCGTAGGAGTGGAACAGCGTCCAGACGTCGCCGGGGCCGAACCCGAACCACGCGTCGGTGGCCGACAGCAGCCGGACGACGTTGTGGTGGGTGATGACCACGCCCTTGGGCCGCCCGGTGGAGCCGCTGGTGTAGATGACGTACGCGGCGTCCCCCGGACGCAGGTCGCGCTCCGGGTCGTGGTCCAGCCAGTCGCCGAGGTCGCCCAGCCAGGACGCGTCCACGACGCACACCGGCCCGGCGTCGGCGATCATGTGGTCGGTTCTGGCGGCCGGGTGGGACGGGTCGAGCGGCAGGTAGGCCGCGCCCGTCTTGACCACCGCGAGCAGCGCCGCCACCAGGTCGGGCGAGCGGGGCAGCGACAGCGCGACGACGGCGCCGGGCCGGGCGCCGTGGGCGATGAGCTTGTGCGCCAGCCGGTTGGCGCGCGCGTTCAGCTCGGCGTACGTCCAGGTGTCCACGGCGACGGCGTCCGGGGTGCGGCGGGCCTGGGCCTCGAACAGGCCGGGCAGGGTGCCGCCGGGCTCGCTGACCAGGTCGCCGTTCCACTCCTCGACCAGGGTGCGGCGTTCGGCGGCGTCGAGCAGGTCGTACCCGCCGAGCGGCCGGTCCGGGTCGGCCACGGCCTGTTCCAGCAGGCGGGTCAGCCGGCCGGCGAGGGCGCGGGCGGTGGCCCGGTCGAACAGGTCGCGGTTGTACTCCAGGAACCCGGCGCCGGACGGGCCGACGTTCAGGGTGAGGTCGAACTTCGCCGTCCCGGTGTGGACGACCTCGACGCCGGGCGGTTCGGCGGCGTCCTGGTGGACGAGCATGACCTGGAACAGCGGGTGCCGGTCGCGCGACCTGGGCGGGTTGAGCGCCTCGACGAGCCGGTCGAAGGGCAGCTCGGCGTGGTCGAACGCGGTCAGGTCGGCGGCCTTGACCCGGTCCAGCAGCTCGGCGAACGACGGGTCGCCCGAGGTGTCGGCGCGCAGCACGAGGGTGTTGACGTAGAAGCCGACGCTGCCGTCCAGGGCGCTGTGGCCGCGGCCGGCGACGGGCGTGCCGATCGGGATGTCGGTGCCCGCGCCGAGCCGGGTGAGCAGGGCGGCCAGGGCGGCGTGCAGCACCATGAAGACGCTGGCTCGGGCGCGGCGGGCCAGCGCCTCGACCTCGGCCATGAGGGCGGGCCGGAACGTCACGGGGACCGTGCCGCCCGCGCCGCCCAGCACGGCGGGCCGTGGCCGGTCGTACGGCAGGTCGAGCCGGTCCGGCAGGCCGGCCAGTGTGGCCCGCCAGTGTTCCAGCCCGGTCAGGGGCAGGTCGCGCTGCCACAGCGTGTAGTCGGCGTACTGGACGGGCGGCGGCCCGAACGCCGGCGCCTGTCCGCTCCGGCGGGCCTCGTAGGCCGCCCTCAGGTCCCCGACCAGCGGCCCCGCCGACCAGCCGTCGCCCGCGATGTGGTGCAGGACGAGCATCAGGACGTGCTCGTCGCGGCCGAGCCGCAGCAGGTGGGCGCGGAAGGGCGGCTCGGCGGCCAGGTCGAAGCCGCGGCGGGCGATCCGGCGCATGGCCGCGGCGGGCTCGGCCGGCTGCCAGACGGGCATCGGGACGCTGTGCCGCTCCAGGACCCGCTGGCAGGGGACGCCGTCGCGTTCGGGGAAGACCGTGCGCAGGATCTCGTGCCGGGCCACGACGTCGTCGAGCGCGGCCCGCAGCGCGGCGCGGTCCACGTCGCCGCCGAGCCGCAGCGCCAGCGGGATGTTGTACGTCGGGTTGGGCCCCTCCATCCGATACAGGAACCAGAGCCTGGCCTGCGCGGACGACAGCGGCACCGGGTCGGGCCGCATCGCCGCCGGCCCGGTCCGCGGGGACGGGAGCAGGGGCGGCCGAGGGGCGGCGGTGACGCCGAGCAGGGCCGCGAGCCCGGCCGGGGTGGGGGCGTCGAACACGGCCCTGATCGGCACGGCGGCGCCGAAGGTCTCCCTGATCCGCACGGTAAGGCGGGCGGCCAGCAGCGAGTGGCCGCCCAGGTCGAAGAAGCCGTCCTCGGGGCCCGCCGCCGGGAGGTCCAGCACCTCGGCGAACAGGGCGCACATGGTCTCCTCGGCGGCGTTCGCGGGCCCGCGGCCGGTGGCGGCGCTGGCCTCGGGGGCGGGGAGGGCGGCCCGGTCGAGCTTGCCGTTGGGCGTGCGGGGCAGCGCCTCCAGAGTGACGACCTGGACGGGCGTCATCCCGGCGGGCAACCGCGCGGCCGCGAACCGCAGCAGCTCCGCGCCGGTCGGGCGGTCCGCGCCGGGTGGGGTGGGGATGACGTAGGCGACCAGGCGGCCGGAGTGGGCGGCGACCGCGGCCGCGGCCACCGACGGGTGCTCCTCCAGCACCGCCTCGACCTCGGCCGGCTCGATCCGCACGCCGCGCACCTTGACCTGGTCGTCGGCCCGGCCCAGCAGCTCCAGCCGTCCGGGGGCGGCCCAGCGGGCGCGGTCGCCCGTCCGGTACAGCCGCGACCCGCCGGGACCGGCGACGAACCGCTCGGCCGTCAGGTCGGGACGCCCGAGGTAGCCGCGGGCCAGCCCCTCCCCCGCCAGGTACAGCTCGCCGACGGCGCCCGGCGGCGCCGGTTGCAGCGCGTCGTCGAGCACGTGCGCCGACGAGCCCGCGGTGGGCCACTCCGAGCCGTCCCCGAGCCAGGTGTAGGCGTCCACGGTGGCCTCGGTGGGGCCGTAGTGGTTGACGGCGAACGTGCGCTCGCGCAGCGTCCGCCACAGCGGGCCGGGCACGGCCTCGCCGCCGACCACGACGACGCGCGGCGGCTCGGCCAGCAGGCCGGGCAGCTCCTTCAGGTGGGAGGGGGTCAGGTCCAGGTAGTCGACGCCGTGCTCGCGGACGTAGGCGGTCAGGGCCTCGGGGTCGCGGTAGCGGTCGTCGCCGAGCAGGTGCAGCTCGTGGCCGCCGATCATCCACAGCAGCGGGTCCAGCGAGGCGTCGAACGAGAACGACGCGGTGTGCGCGACGCGCAGCCGCCCGCCGTCCGGGAACAGGCGCTCGCGGTGGGAGTCCAGGAGGGCGGCGAGCCCGCCGTGGGTGCCCACGACGCCCTTGGGCCGGCCGGTGGAGCCGGAGGTGTAGATGACGTACGCGGCGTCGCCCGGCCCGGGGAGAGGCAGCGGATCCGGCGTACCGGGCGCGTCCCCCGCCCAGCCGGGCGCGTCCCCCGCCCAGCCGGGCGCGTCCCCCGCCCAGCCGGGGGCGTCCCCGGCCCAGCCGGGGGTGAGCACGACGGACGGGGCGGCGTCGGCCAGCATGAGGGCGCGCCGCTCCGCCGGGTAGGAGGGGTCCACCGGCAGGAAGGCCGCGCCGCTGCGCAGCACCGCCAGCAGCGCCACCACAAACTCGGCCGAGCGCGGCAGGACGACGGCCACGACCCGCTCCGGGCCCGCGCCGCCGGCGGCCAACCGCCGGGCCAGCCGGTCCACCCGCGCGCCCAGCTCCTCGTAGGTGAGCCTGTCGCCGTCGCACACCAGGGCCGTCTCGGCGGGCGTCAGCCGGACCCGTTCCAGGAAGGCGTCCACCACGGTCCGCCCGGCGGTCCGGCCGTCCGTCTGGCCGTCCGTCCGGCCGTCGGCCCGCCTGGTGGCGTGGCCGGTGGCGCGGCCGGTTCGCGGTGCGGTCTCGGGGGGAAGGGCCGCGCGGTCGTCGGCGGTGAGGAGGGGGAGGCGGCCGAGCGGGGTGTCCGGGGAGGCGCCGGTCAGGGTGGTGAGGAAGCCGGCCAGGCGTCGGGTGTGGGCGGCCAGGGCGGCCTGGTCGTAGCGGGCGGCGTTGCCGTCGAGTTCCAGGGTGAGGCGGTCGCCGTCGGGCAGCAGGGCCACGGCCAGGTCGTCCACCGGCCCGGCGGCCAGGTTGGTGACGGTGCCGGTCGCGCTGCCGAACTTCGTCTCGGCCGGGAACGGCTTGATGTTGAGCAGCGGGCCGAACAGGGCCCGCGACGTCCCGCCGAGGCCCAGGTCGCGGCGCAGGTCCTCGATGCGGTAGCGGCCGTGGCGGCGGGCCTCGGCGATCCGGCGGGCGGCCTGCCCGACCAGGTCGCCGACCGTGCGGCCGGGCCGTACGTCGAGCCGGACGGGCAGCACGTTGACCGTCAGGCACGGCACGCGGACGGCGGCCCCGGTGCGGTTCATCAGCGGCAGCCCGACCAGCACGTCGGTGCCGCCGGTGAGCCGTCCCACGTAGCAGGCCAGGCCGGCGGCGGCGACGTCGGCCCAGGTGGCGCGGGCGGCGCGGGCCAGGTCGTCCCACCGGGGCAGGGGCGGCAGGGCGGCGCGCCGCCGTACGACCTCGCGGGCCGACAAGGCGGGCGTCCCGGCGAGCCCGGCGGGCTCGGGGGCGCCGGCCAGCCGCTCCAGCCAGTACGCCCGGTCGCGGGCCCGCCGTTCCGAGGCCAGGTACGCCTCCTCCTCGGCCAGCAGCGCCGCCATCGACCCGAACGGCCCCGCCCCCGGCGCCAGCCCGTCGGCCAGCGCCGTGTAGATGTCGGCGGTCCGGCCGACCAGCATCGACAGGGCGTAGGCGTCGATGAGGATGTGGTGGGCCCGCAGGTACCAGACGTGGTGGTCGCCGGCCAGGCGCAGCAGCGCGTGCCGCGACAGGGGGCCGGTGACGACGTCCACGGGCGCGGCCAGGTCGGCCCGCATCCAGGCGTCGGCCGCGGCCTCCGGGTCGGGCTCGCCGCGCAGGTCCAGCACGGTCAGGCAGCCGCGCAGCGAGTCGTAGTCGGGCAGGTACTGGGCCGGTTCGGCGGTGAAGCGCAGGCGCAGCGGCTCGGCCTCGGCCAGGCAGCGTTCCAGCGCCCGCGCGAAGAGGGCCGGGTCGAGCGGGCCGCGCAGGTCGATGCGGTCCGCGGCGTTGTAGACGGGGTTGGCGGGGTCCAGGCGCTGGGCGAGCCAGATCCCGGCCTGGGCGCCCGTGAGCGGCATGGTCTGCAGGGTCACGCGGGCCGCTCCTCGGGAACGCGGGGACGGGTCGGGACGGCGGTCACGTGAGCAGCTCCGCCCAGGCCGCGATGGTGGGCCGGTCCACGAGGTCGGGGAAGCCGATGTCGCGGCCCTCCCGCTTCCACGCCTCGATGAGCGTCATCACCCTGATGGAGTCCAGGCCGGCGTCCAGCAGGTCGTCGTGCGGGCCGAGCTCGGCGGGCTCGACGTACAGCAGGCCGGCGATCTGGGCGCGCAGGCGCTCCTCGGCCTCAGACACCGGCCACCGCCCCCGACAGGGCGCGGCTGACGCGGGTGGTCGTGGTGGTGACGGCGCACCGCTCGGCGGCGTAGGTGAGGGCCATCTCGTGGTGCTGCCGGGAGAAGTCGGCGACGGCGTCGGCGACCACGAACGCCTGCACGTCCCGCATGAACGCCTCGCAGGCGGTCATCAGCACGCCGATGTGGGCGTACACGCCGCAGATGACGAGCTGGTCGCGGCCCTGCCCGGCCATCAGCTCGGCGAGCCCGGTGCGCTGGTAGGCGCTGTAGCGCCACTTGGTGAGCAGCACGTCGCCGTCGCCGGGCGTCAGCTCGTCGGCGATCGCGGCCTCGCGCGGGTCGGCGCCGATGCCGGTGCCCCAGAAGTCCAGCAGCAGGCCGCGCTGCTCGGCGCTCTGGGCGCCGGGCTGGGCGGAGTAGACGACGGGCACGCCCAGCTCGGCGCACCGCTCGCGCAGCGCCAGCACGTTGGCCATCAGCTCGACCATCGGCGAGCGGCCGGGGGTGAAGGCGCGCAGGAAGTAGTTCTGCATGTCGTGCACGAGCAGCACGGCCCGGCGCGGGTCGGGCCGCCAGTCCACCCGGTTGGCCGGGAGCTCGGACGGCATGGCGTACGGTTCGATCCTGGGGATCGTCATGTCATGTCCTTTCGCGGAGGTGGCGCTTGCTGACCTTGCCGACCGCGGTCTGCGGGAAGGCGTCGACGAACTCGAACCGGTCAGGGATCTTGAAGACGGCGATGCCGCGCCCGCGCAGGAACGCGCGCAGCTCGGCCCCGCTGGGCGGGTCGCCGCGGCAGATGACGTAGGCGCAGGCCCGCTCCCCCAGGTAGGGGTCGGGCACGGCGACCACGCTGGCGTCGTGGACCGCCGGGTGGGCCAGCAGGTGGTTCTCGACCTCCTCGCCCGCGATCTTCTCGCCGCCCCGGTTGATCTGGTCCTTGGCGCGTCCCTCAACGACCAGGTGGCCGGTGGGGGTGCGACGGACGATGTCGCCGGTGCGGTAGAAGCCGTCGTCGGTGAAGGCGGTCCTGTTGTGCTCCTCGGCCCGCCAGTAGCCGCGGATGGTGTAGGGGCCGCGGGTCAGCAGGTGGCCGTGGTCGCTGTCGCGGCCGTCGTCGTCCAGGACGCGGATCTCGTCGTCGGGCGAGATGGGACGTCCCTGGGTGGCGACGATGGTCTCCTCGTCGTCGTCCAGGCGGGTGTAGTTGACCAGGCCCTCGGCCATGCCGAACACCTGCTGGAGCGTGCAGCCGAGCTCGGGCCGCACCCGCTTGGCCGCCTCCCGGCCGAACTTGGCGCCGCCGACCTGGAGCACCTCCAGGCTGGACAGGTCGTGGCCGGTGGTGGCGGCGGCGTCCAGCCAGACCAGGGCGAGCGGCGGGACGAGCGCCGCGATCGTGACGCGCTCGCGCTCGACGAGCGGGAAGCAGGTGCCGGGGCTGGGGTCGGGGGCCAGCACGGACGCGGCCCCGGCGCTCAGCGCCCCGAACACGCCGGGCGAGCTCATCGGGAAGTTGTGCGCGGCGGGCAGCGCGCACAGGTAGACGCTGTCCGGCCGCAGCGCGCAGATCTCGGCGCTGGCGCGGAAGCTGTAGATGTAGTCGTCGTGGGTGCGCGGGATGAGCTTGGGCAGGCCGGTGCTGCCGCCGGACAGCTGCAAGAAGGCGACGTCGCCGGGCGCGGGGCGGTGCGGGCCGCTCTCGCTCGGGTCGCCTTCGTCCGGGTCGGTCTCGGGGAGCTCGCCGAGGACGTGCGCGGGCGTGCCGGGGGCGTAGGCCCGGTGCTCGTCGTCGGGGCAGATGTAGGCGGCGGCCTCGGTGAAGGAGCAGAAGTGGGAGATCTCGGCCGAGCGGTGGGCGGGCAGCGCGAACACCGGCCAGGCGCCGATCCGGAACAGCGCGAAGCACACCTGGTGGAACTCGGGCACGTTGGGGAGCTGGACCACGACGCGGTCGCCGCGGCCGATGCCGCTCGCGCGCAGCCCGGCGGCCAGGCGGTCGGCGCGCTCGTCCAGGTCGCGGAAGGTCCAGCGGGCGGTGGGCGAGATCAGGGCGGGGCGGGGGCCGTACGCGGCGGCCAGGTCGCGCAGCAGGCCGCCGAACGTCTCGCCGCGCCAGTAGCCGGCCGCCCGGTAGCGCGCGGCCTCCTCCTCAGGCCAGTGCATCGGAGACCCCCAGGGCGCGCAGCATGGTGCGGAACTTGGCGGCGGTCTCGGCCAGCTCGGCCTCGGGGTCGGAGCCGGTGACGATGCCGGCGCCGGCGTAAAGGCGCAGGGTGTGCTCGGCCACCTCGGCGCAGCGGATCGCCACGGCCCATTCGCCGTCGCCGGCGGCGTCGGTCCAGCCGGCCAGCCCGGCGTAGAAGCCGCGGTCGAACGGCTCCAGCTCCTCGATCATCCGCCGCGCCCCGGCCTCGGGCGTGCCGCAGACGGCGGGCGTCGGATGCAGGGCGGCGGCCAGCGCGAGCACGCGGGTGTCGGGGTCGCGCAGCGTGCCGGTGACGCGGGTGGACAGGTGCCACATGGTCTCGGTGGAGGTCAGCTCCGGGGTGACGGGCACCTGGAGGCCCGCGCAGTACGGCGCGAGCGCGTCGGCGACGGCCTCCACGACCAGCCGGTGCTCGCGCAGGTCCTTGGCGGAGGCGGCCAGCGCGGCGGCCCTGCGCCGGTCCTCGGCGGGGTCGTCGCAGCGGGCCGCCGAGCCGGCCAGCGGGTTGCTGACCACCGCGCGCCCGTGGCGGGAGACCAGCAGCTCGGGGCTGGCGCCGGTGAGCGTGCGGCCGCCGGGCAGCGGCGCGGCGAAGGAGTAGCCGTGCCCGAGCAGCGGGCGCAGCAGCCCCGGCAGGTCGATCGGCTCGTCCGAGCGCAGCTCCACGGTCCTGGCGAGCACCACCTTGGCCAGGCCGCCGCGCTCCAGCTCGGCCAGCGCCCTGCGCACCGCGGCGGCGTACGCGGCCGGCTCGGGCACCCGCCTGCTCCACCAGCCGCCGCTGACCAGGGGGGCGGCGCCCGGCGGCAGCGGCGGCGACCAGGTCTCGGACTCGGGCAGGATCAGGTGGGCCGTGCCGTCGAAGCCGATGGCCCCGGCTGCCGGGCCGTCCACCCTGCCGGCCAGCGTGGCCAGGTCGCCGGCGGCGACGCCGCGCACCCCGCGGGTGAGCAGCGTGCCGCGGGCGGAGGCGAACAGCACCGACTCCGCGCGGTCGTAGCCCGCGAGCGGATCCGCCGCGGTTGTCAGCAGATGCAAGGGAGGTCCAATCTCGATCGGTCCAATCTCGGTCGGTCCATCTGGTTCGGCCCGCCGCCGGGCGGTCCGGGCGCGGAGGCCCCGGGTTCGGGGGCTCAGGCGGGCGGGGTCGGGGTGGCGCAGGAGGGCCGGTGCGGGTCAGGTGTGGAGGGTGGCGCCGCCGTCCACGAGGAGGTCGTGCATGGTGATGTGCCTGGCGCGTGCCGAGCAGAGGAACAGCACCGCGTCGGCCACGTCGGCCGGGTCGGCCACCCGGCCGAGCGGGATGCCGACGCGGAAGGCGGCCGGGTCGCCGTGCAGGGTGGCCGACAGCGCCTCGCCGGGGTCGGCGTCGTCCCACAGGGCGCGCAGCATGGCGGTGTCGGTGGAGCCGGGTGAGACGACGTTGCACCTGATGCCGTGCCTGGCGACCTCCAGGCCGAGGCAGCGGGTGAACATCCGGGCCGCCGCCTTGGAGGCGGCGTAGGCGGCCATGCCGACGCGCGGCACGCCGGCCGCGTTGGAGCCGACGGTGACGATCACGCCCCGCCGCCGCGGCGTCATGCGGCGGGCGACGGCGCGGGAGACGTGGAAGACGCCGTCGGCGTTGACGGCGAAGCTCTGCCTCCAGTGGTCGTCGCCGGTGCCGTCCACCTCGCCGGGCAGCAGCACGCCGGCGGTGTTGACGAGGATCGCGATCGGGCCGAGGTCCCGCTCGACCGCCGCGACGACGCGCTCGACGTCGTGCGGGTCGCGCACGTCCATGCGGTACGGCCGCCCGTCGCCGCCGGTCACCGATCGCAGGTCGGCCGCGCCGACCACGGCCCCGGCCCCGGCCAGGGCGGCGCAGACGGCCGCCCCGATGCCGCGGGCCGCGCCGGTCACCAAGGCGATTTCGCCGTCGATCCCGTCCATTGCGGCACGTCCTCCCCGAATGCTTTAGTTAGGTAAGCCTTGCCTAATTTGAAGGCAAAGAGACGGTCTGTCAAGACCGCCGTCCGGACCCGGCGAGGGCCGTCGGGAAAGCCGCGCGAGGAGCGAGATCGGGGATGTCACCGCAGGTCGGAGACGCGAAAAGGCGGCGCGGCCGCGGCTGGGAGCCGCAGCCACGCCGCCGGTGCGAGCAGGTGGTCTCAGGCCAGCGCAGGCTGGCGCAGGGTCGGGTAGTCGGTGTAGCCGGTGTGGTCGCCGCCGTACCAGTGCTCGATGCGGACGGGGTTGAGCGGGGCCCCGGCGGCCAGCCTCTCGGGCAGGTCGGGGTTGGCCAGGAAGGCCCGGCCGAGCGACACCAGGTCGGCGCCCGCGTCGAGCAGCCGTTCCGCCTCGCGCCGGCCGCCGTCGGCGGGCAGCGGGCCCGGCCAGGGCTGGGCCGGGTTGGCGATCAGCGCGCCCGGCCAGGCGGCGCGCAGCCGCCGGTAGAGCGGCTGGTCCGGCTTGGCCCACACCAGGTGCAGGTAGGCCAGCCCGAGGCCGGACAGCTCCTCGACGAGCGCCGGGTAGAGCACGTCGGTGTCGCTCTCGCTCATCCCCTGCCCGGGGAACCCGGGCGACAGCCGCAGGCCGACCCGTTCCGGCCCGACGGCGGCGGCGACCGCGCGCACCACCTCGACGGCGAAGCGCATGCGCCGGGCCGTCGAGCCGCCGTAGGCGTCGGTGCGGTGGTTGGTGCCGTCGGCCAGGAACTGGTGGATGAGGTAGCCGTTGGCGCCGTGCACCTCCACCCCGGCGAAGCCGGCGTCCACGGCCCGGCGGGCGGCGGCGGCGAAGTCGGCCACGGTGGACTCGATCTCGTCCAGGCTCATCGTCCTCGGCACGACGGCCGGGCGGTTCCCGTCCGGGGTGGCGACCGGCTCGGGGAAGGTCACCGGGGACGGCGCGACGGGCCGCAGGCCGCTGTTGGCCGGGTGGCCGATCCGGCCGCCGTGCTGCAGCTGCACGAACATCCGGCCGCCGGCCTCGGCGACCGCCTCGGTGACCCGCCGCCAGCCGGCCACGTGCCTGGGCAGGTGCAGGGCGGGGATGTTCGGATAGGTCTGGCCGACGGCGTTGGGCGTGGTGGCCTCGGCGATGATCAGTCCGGCGGCCGACCGCTGGGCGTAGTACTCGGCCATGAGGTCGGTGGGCGTGCCGTCGGCGGCGGCGCGGTTGCGCGTCATCGGCGCCATCACCAGGCGGTTGGGCAGGCTCAGCGAGCCGAGCGTCGTGGGCTGGAACAGGGGTGACGTGCCGGACATGTCAGTGCTTCCGATCTGTGCGAGGCGGATCGCCGTGATCCGTGACCGAACTCTGCACCCGGGCGCTGCGGGGATCCTGACGATCTGCTGACGGTCCACCTCCGGCGCGTGTGTACGGTTCTCCCATGCGGTTCGGAGTACTCGGCCCGCTCGCCGTGTGGGACGACGAGGGGCGGCCCGTCAAGATCGTCGAGAGCAAGGTCCGGGCCCTGCTCGCCGACCTGCTCGTCCACGAGGGGCGGCCGGTGTCGGCCGACCGGCTCATCGACGACCTGTGGGGCGACGAGCCGCCGGGGCGGGCCGGCAACGCGTTGCAGGCCAAGGTGTCGCGGCTGCGCGCGGCTCTGGGGCGCGACCGGGTGCCGTACCAGGCGGCCGGGTACCGGCTGCGGCTGGAGGCGTCCGACGAGGTGGACGCGGGGCGCTTCCGGTCCCTGGTCAACCTGGCCCGCCCGGCCGGCGACCCGCGCGAGCGCGCCGCGCTGCTGACCGAGGCGCTCGGGCTGTGGCGCGGGCCCGCGTTCGCGGACGTCGCCGACGAGGAGTTCGCGCGGGTCGCGGCGCGGCGGCTGGCGGAGGAGCGCCTGTCCGTGCTGGAGGAGCAGGCGGAGGCGCGGCTGGCGGCGGGCGACCACCTGCTGCTGGCCGGCGAGCTGGCGGGGCTGGTGGCCCGCCATCCGCTGCGGGAGCGGCTGCGCGCCGTCCAGCTGCGCGCCCTGTACGTGGCGGGGCGCCAGAGCGAGGCGATGGCCTCCTACGGCGACCTGCGCGACCGGCTCGCCGACGAGCTGGGCGTCGACCCGTCCCCCGCCCTGACCGCACTGTTCGAGGCCATCCTCCGCCAGGATCCCGCCCTCCTGCCCACCGCGAGCGCCGGGGGGCCCGTTCGCCCGGTCGCGGGCGGCGTCGCGGAGCCCGGCCGGGAGGCGCGGACGAACCTGCCCGCGCCGCTCGGCGACCTCGTCGGGCGGGACGCGGCGGTCGCCGAGGTGGGCCGGCTGCTCGGGGACGTCCGGCTGGTGACGCTGACCGGTCCCGGCGGGGTCGGCAAGACGCGTCTGGCGCTGGAGGCCGCCCGCCGGGCCGCCCATGGGCCCCAGGGGTTCGGCGACGGCGTGTGGCTGGTGGAGCTGGCCGGGTGGCGCGGCGATGCCGCCGATCTGGCGCAGCACGTCGCCGCCGTCCTCGACGTCCGCGACGACGCCCCGGCGTTCGGTGCGGGCCCGGCGGCCGGGACGCCCGGGGCGCGGCTGGCCGCCGCCCTGCGCGAGCGCGAGATCCTGCTGGTGCTGGACAACTGCGAGCACGTCGTCGAGGCCGCCGCCGGCCTGGCCGCCGGGCTGCTGGCCGCCGCGCCCGGGCTGCGGATCCTGGCCACCGGCCGTGAGCCGCTCGATCTGGCCGGTGAGCGGGTGTTCCTGGTCGAGCCGCTGCGGCCGCCTGACGCGGTCAGGCTGTTCGTCGAGCGCGCCGCCGCGTCCGCGCCCGGCTTCTCCCCCGACGAGGAGACCCGCGAGCTGGTGGCCGAGCTCTGCCGCCGCCTCGACGGCCTGCCGCTCGCGCTCGAACTGGCCGCGACCCGGGTCCGCGGGCTCGGCGTACGGGAGCTGGCGGTGCGGCTGGAGGACAGGTTCGCGCTGCTCACCCGCGGACGCCGCGGCGCGCCGGAGCGGCAGCGGACGCTGCGCGCGGTGATCGACTGGAGCTGGGAGCTGCTCAGCACGCCCGAACGCGTCGTGCTGCGCCGCCTGGCCGTCCACCGCGACGGCTGCACGCTGGAGGCCGCCGAGGCGGTGTGCCCGGGTGACGGCGTGGTCGCCGAGGAGGTCCTCGACCTGGTCACCAGGCTGGTCGACCGCTCGCTCGCCGTGATGACCGACGGCCCCGCGGGCCCCCGGTACGGGTTGCTGGAGTCGGTCGCCGCGTACGCCGCCGAACGTCTGGGCGAGGCCGACGACCTCGGCGAGGCGCGCGGCCGGCACCTGCGCTACTACACGGACCTGGCCGAGCGCGCCGAGCCCGAGCTGCGCGGCCCCGGCCAGCGGGAGTGGCTGGCCCGGCTCGACGCCGAGGCCGCCAACCTGCGCGCGGCGCTGGAGGAGGCGGTCGGGACCGGCGACGCCGTCCTGGCCGGGCGCCTGGCCGCCGCCCTGTCGTGGTGGTGGCTGCTGCGCGGCCGGCTGCACGAGGGCCGCCGCAGCCTGGCGCGGGTGTGCGCCCTGGCCACCGAGTCGGCCGGCGCGCAGGTGGCCCACGCGGCGTTCCGGCTGCTGACCGGGGAGCGCCCCGGCCCGGCGTCCTGCGACGTTCCCGCCCCGGACGGCGCGGCCGTGCCCGGACGGCTGGCCTGGCTGTACGCCTACGCCCTGTTCAACGCCGGCGACCTCGGCACGGGCGCGCTCGACGTGGCCGCCGCGTCCGGCGACCGATGGACCACCGCCGCCACGCTGGCCCTGCGCGCCATGCACGCGATGCTCCGCGACGACCTGGCCGGAGCCGACCGGGACGCCCGCCGCGGCGCGGAGCTGTTCCGCGAGCTCGGCGACCGCTGGGGCGAGTTGCAGACCGTGCCGCCGCTGTCGGCCGTCGCCGAGATCAAGGGCGACCACGCCGAGGCGGCCCGGCTCCAGGAGGAGGGTCTGCGCATCGCCGAGGAGCTGGGCCTGGCGGGCGAGCTGTCGGTCCGCCACTCCGGGCTCGGCCGCCTGGCGCTGCTGGCCGGCGACTGGGACCGCGCCCGCGACCTGCACGAGCGCGCGCGAGACCTGGCCGCGCGGCAGGGCCACCTCTACGGCGAGGTGCACGCGGTGATGGGCCTGGCTCTCGGCGCCCGGCGGTCCGGGGATCTCGACGCCGCCGAGTCCTTCCTGGCCCGCCTGCGCGACGTCTATCCCTCCTCACCCGCGGGCGCGCACCTGGTCCATGCCGAGCTGGGGTTCGTGGCCGAGCTGCGCGGCGATCACGAGTCGGCCGCCGCGAGCCACCGGCGCGGCCTGGAGATCGCCCGCTCGACCGGAGAGCCCCGGACCCTGGCGCTCTCCCTGGAGGGGCTGGCCGGAGCGGCGGCGCTGGCCGGAGCGGCGGAACGGGCCGCGCTGCTGCTCGGCGCGGCCGACGGGTTGCGCGGCAGCGTGGGCGCCCCGCTGCCGGCCGCCGAACGCGGCGACGTGGAGCGGATCACCGCGTCCGCCGTCGCCGTGCTGGGCCGGGACGTCTTCGCCGCGACGTTCCTGCACGGCACAAACAACTTTCTTGACATCGCCGAAAATGCCGGGTCGAACTTTTCATGAGTCCTGCTCGGGCCGATGCGATCTCATGTGCCGGAACATAACGCCAGGTCAGCAGCGCGCCTGAGGTGGCCGCGCCCCTTCCTTGATCTATTACTCCCGGTCAAAAAATCAGTATGACAGCCCCTTGCCCTCCTTGGGGATTTTGTTCATATTTGCGGGCAAGTCACCCCACCCTCAGGAGGCTCCAGTGAGCATCCATGGCTTACGGATCCGGCGCGCCGCACTGATCGTCGCCACCGCCGGACTCCTCACCGGCGCGGTCACGGGCGTACCCGCCCAGGCATCGCCCGCGCCGGCCCAGCCCGCCGCCGACCCGGCCGCCGCCGCGGCCAGGCTGGAGGGGCAGCTCGGCGCCCGCACCGCCGGCTCCTACTTCGACCAGGCACAGGGCAAGATGGTGGTCACCACCACCGATCCGGCCGACGCCGAGGCCATCACCGCCTCGGGCGCCGTGCCGCGTGTCGTGTCCCGCAGCGGCCCCGCACTTGAGGCCATCATGTCCCTCCTCGACCGCACGGCCGCCGTCCCCGGCACCGCGTGGGCCGTCGACCCGGCCTCCAACCAGGTCGTCGTCTGGGTGGACAGCACCGTCGCGAGCAGCGCACGCACCAAGGTCCAGATCGCGGTCCAGCAGGCCAACGCGCAGGCGGCCGCCGCGCAGGGCCAGAGCGCCGAGGCGGCCACGCCCGCGGTGCGCGTCGAGAACGAGCCCGGCAGGTTCAGCCTCTTCATCCAGGGCGGCGACGCGATCTACGGCGGCCAGTACCGCTGCTCGCTGGGCTTCAACGTGGTCAGCGGTTCGACCTACTACTTCCTGACCGCCGGCCACTGCGGCAACATCGCCTCCACGTGGTACGCCAACTCCGCGAAGACCACGACCCTGGGCAACACGACGGGATCCAGCTTCCCGGGCAACGACTACGCCATCGTCAAGTACACCAACACCAGCATCGCCCACCCGGGCGGCGTGGACCTCTACAGCGGCTCGCGTGACATCACCAGCGCGGGCAACGCCTACGTCGGCCAGTCCGTGCAGCGCAGCGGCAGCACGACGCACGTGCACAGCGGCTCGGTGACGGCGCTCAACGCCACCGTGAACTACGCCGAGGGCACCGTACGCCAGATGATCAAGACCAACGTCTGCGCCGAGGGCGGCGACAGCGGCGGCGCGCTGTTCTCCGGCGGCGTCGCGCTCGGCCTGACCTCCGGCGGCAGCGGCAACTGCTCCAGCGGCGGGACGACGTTCTTCCAGCCGGTCACCGAGGCGCTGAGCGCCTACGGGGTGAACGTCTTCTGATCGGCCGCTGACAGCGGGTGAGCCGATCTCCGTGCGGGTCGCGTGCAGGCGCGGCCCGCACGTTCGCGTAAAAGAACCTATACAAAACAGACAAAACGCCCTAATGTGGGCATCGCCCCAGTCGGCAACGACTGGGGCGCCAAACTTCCTCCGCCGGCGCGCGCGACGACCGCCCACGGCGCCCTCTTCCCGGACAATTCCCCCTCCGGCCGCCGTCCGACCCCCTCCATTACGGGTCGTAACGGCTGTGTTACTGTCCGCGTTATGAACAAATCGGCCACCGAGCGGCAGATCGAAATTCTCTGGCCCACCATCGGCGTATCGGTCACAGCAGACCTTGACGGACGCAACCGCGACCTCGCCGACGCGTTGTGGCGGACCCTGCCCTACCGCAGCCTGCAAGGCCACGCCCTCGTGGCGGGCCACCACCTCTACCATCTGGCCCCGATGCCCGAGTTGCTGCACGTCCCGGGCGTCCACAAGATCGACCGGCGGATCGCGCCCGACGGATCGGTGTTCTGCTCCCGTCTCCAGCACCTCGGCATCAAGTACGGCCCGCTGAGCGAGCCCATGCCCGCCACGCCCATCGGCACCGTCCGCGAGGAGGACCTCGACGCGCTCGCCGAGGCCGGGAAGGCGGTCTGGCAGTCGGTGTACTCCGGCGGCGAGCCCGTGATCGTCGAGGTGCGCAGGGCCGGCGACGGCGGCGGCCACCAGCTGCGCCGCCCGACGGCCCGGCACACCGAGGCCGAGCAGCTCCTCGCCGAGCTGCACGACGAGATCGAGCGCATCTGGCTCGACCCGCCCCAGGAGCTGGTCGACCTGCACGAGGGCCGCATCGCCTCGGGCGCGGGCAGCTTCGGCACCACGCTGACCACGATGCTGTTCGTCAACGGCGAGACCCGCCCGCTGGGCTACTGCTGCTACTCCGGCCTGGTCAGGGCCGCCCAGCAGCAGCAGCTCCCGCTGGAGTTCCTGCAGCAGATGGCGCGCATCATGGCCGCCACCCCGGCCGAGTTCCTCGGCTACTGCGGGCTGAACAAACTGCACCAGTTCACCGAGCGCGCGCTGGAGGTCGCCGACCAGCTCCAGGACCGCGAGGACTTCGTCGCGCTCATGAGCCACATGGCCCTGTACGTCAACTGCCTGGGCGCCTGGAACCTCCAGCTCTTCCCGTGGCAGGTCGACGAGCACCTGCGCGCGGACGGCTCGGTGGCCCCGATCTCCCGCTCCATGCTGGCTCCCTTCCAGAGCGGGACGGTGGCCCCGGCATGAGCCAGGCCGACCGGGCCGAGGTGGTGGTCATCGGCGGCGGCGTGATCGGCCTGTCGATCGCGGCCCACCTGGCCGAGGCGGGGGTCGAGACCGTCGTCCTGGAACGCGACGACCTGGCCTCCGGCGCCTCGCGGGCCACCGCGGACGTGCTGCGCGCCTACTTCTCCGGCGACCCGGTCAGCTCCGCCATGGCGGTGCGCAGCCTGTCGGCCTACCAGTCGTTCCCGCGCTGGCCCGGCGCCGAGCTGCCGATGCGGCAGGTGGGCTACCTCGTGCTGTTCACCGAACGGGAGCAGGTGAACAGGTTCGAGGCCGAGCTGCCGGCGCAGCGGGCCGCGGGCGTGGACGTGTCGCTGATCGGCGCCGAGGAGGCCCGGCGGCTCAACCCGCTGGTCGAGGAGCCGTCGCTGCTGGCGGCCGCGTGGTCGCCGCAGGCGTTCGTGAGCGACACGGCCGCCATCGTGGAGGCGTACGCGGAGGGCGCGGCGCGGGCGGGGGCCTCGCTGCGCACCGGCTGCCCGGTCACCGCCGTCGATCCGGCCACCGGACGGGTCGAGACCGCGGACGGCACGCTCACCGCGCAGGCGATCGTGTGCGCGGCCGGCGCCTGGTCGGGCTGGATCGCCTCGGCGGCGGGCGTGGACCTGCCGCTGACCGGGCCGGCGGTGCAGGAACTGCTCACCACCGGCCCGCTGCCCGACGTGCCGGACATGCCGGTCACCCTGCACGCCGCCAGCGGGCTGCTGATCCGCCGGCGCGGCGACCGGATCCTGATCGGCATGGGCAACCCCGGCACCGACCGGGACGCCTGGTTCGTCAAGGCCAGGGCCCAGCTCGCCACCACGTACCCGGACCTGGACCTGTCCGGGCTGGAGACGGCGGTGCGCGGCCCCAGGGACGCCAGCCCCGACCGGTCGGCCTTCATCGGCCGGCTGCCCGGATCTCCGGCGTTCCTGTACGCCACCGGGTTCTCCGGCCACGGGCTGTGCAACGCCCCGGCGGCCGGGGAGCTGGTCCGTGACCTGTACCTGGGCCACGACCCGGCGGACGCGTTCGGCTTCGACCCGATCGAGCTGTCGGCCGGATCGCGGCGACGCTCGCGCTGACACCGCACCCGGACTCGTGCCGCCCGCGCCGACGCCGCATCCTTTCCGTGATCGAGGCGTGGCGTTGCCGCGGGTTGGCACGGCAGCGGGTACGACCGGCACCGGGGGAGACAACGATGACCACGAATCCGTACGCCACGGCGCCCGTCGGCTACGCGGCCGAGCCGACGGCCGCGCCGTACTCGATCGTCGAGCTCATGCCCGGTGCCCGCAACCTGGTGCACTACCTGCGGGTGGCGCCGGGCGAGCGGGTGCTGGTGCTGGCCGAGCACACCGTCGACCCGGTGGTCGTCCAGGCCATCGCGGCCGCGGCGGCCTACCGGGACGCCGACGTGCACATCCTGTCGGTGGCGCCGTTCAGCCCGGGCGGCTGGGACAGCGGGGCCGGGCACCACGTCGAGCGGGCGGCGGTCGGGGCGTCCGACGTCGTCATCGCCTGCACCTGGTGGGGCGAGGTGCACACCGCGCCGCTGTTCTTCGACGAGATCGCGGCGCTGCCGGTCAGGTTCGCGTCCCTGCACATGAGCGCCACGGCGGGCGCGCTGCTCACCGGCGCCCGCCTGCCCAACGAGGTCTTCTACGCCCTGGCGCACCGCACGCTGGAGAAGCTGGCCGCGACCACCAGGATCCGGGTCACCTCCACGGCCGGCACGGACCTGACGCTGTCCGGGCTGACCCTCATGCCGGACGCCGAGCCGCCGGGCCCCGGCCAGTGGCGGCCCTTCCCGTACGGCGGCGTCAACTTCTGGCCCGCCGACACCGAGGGCGTGCTCGTCGTCGAGGACTGCACGGTGACCGGCGTGCCCGAGGAGCCGCTGAGCGTCCACCTGGCCGGCAACGTCGTGCAGAAGATCGAGGGCGGGACGGCCGCCGACCGGCTGCGCCGCTTCTCCCCCGGCGGCTTCTACCTGCGGCACGCCCTGATCGGGCTGAACCCGAAGGTGCGGGTGGCCGGCGGCAGCCAGTTCGAGCGGGAGAAGCACGCCGGCGCGTTCTACTGCGGGCTCGACGCGCTCACCGACGGCGTGGCCGTCACCACCGCGCCCGGCTTCGCCCACTGCGACTGCCAGGTCGACCGGCCCACCCTGTACGCCGACGACGAGCCGCTCGTCCTCGACGGCCGGCTGCTGCTGCTCGACGACCCCGAGATCCGCCGGGTGGCCGAACGCTTCGGGCCGCCGGACGTGATCCTCGACGACAACCCGGTCATGGTCCTCCCCCGCCGCTACAGCGGGGCGACGTCGAGCCGATGACCGCCCGACCGCACCAGACAGACAGGATGACCATGGAACCCGAGTTCGTCCTCGACCCGGCCACCCTCGACCTGCACGACAGCGACGAGCGGCTGCGCCGGGCCGGCCCGCTCGTCCCGGTACGGGTGGAGGGGGTGCTGGCCTGGGCCGCCACCAGCCACGCGACGCTGGAGGCGGTGCTGTCGCACCCGGCGATGACGCGCGACATCCGGTACTGGGACCCGAAGGCCCGCGCCGCGGCTCCTCAGGGCACGTCGCTGATGCGGCTCGTCACCGACGCGTCCATGCTCAACGCCGACGGCGAGGAGCACCGGCGGCTGCGCGGCCCGCTGGTCAAGCTGTTCAGCGCGCGCCAGGTGCAGCGGATGGAGCCGTGGATCACCTCCATCGTCGGCGACCTGCTGGAGGACCTGGCGGCCAGGCCGCCGGGCGAGCCGGTGGACCTGCGCGCCGAGTACGCCTACCCGCTGCCGTTGCGCGTCATCGTCGAGATGCTGGGCGTGCCCGACTCCCACCGCGAGCGCCTGCGCGAGCTCACCGACGAGGTGGTGCAGCTCGACCAGAGCCCGCCGGACAGCCCGGAGGGTCGCAGGGCGCTGTTCGAGCTGGTCGGGGAGATCATCGAGGTGCGGCGCGGCACGCCCGGCGAGGACCTGACGAGCGAGCTGATCGCGCTGCACGCCCAGGGCCGGCTGGACGACGCCGAGCTGCGGGACACCGTGCAGGTGCTGCTGATCGCCGGCCACGTCACGACGATCAACCTCATCGCGCACGCCGTGCGCGCCCTGCTGGGCCGTCCGGAGCAGCTCGAACTGCTGCGCTCGGGGGCCGTGCCGTGGAGCGCGGCGGTGGAGGAGGCGCTGCGCTGGGAGTCGCCCAACGCCTACTTCCCGATGCGCTACGCCATGGAGGACCTGGAGATCGAGGGCGTCCGGCTGCGGGCCGGCGAGGCGGTGCTGGCCTGCTTCTCCGCCGCCGGGCGCGACCCCGAGCGGTTCGGCGAGAACGCCGCCGACTTCGACGTGACCAGGCCGGCCGTGCCGCATCTGGCGTTCGGGCACGGGCCGCACTTCTGCCTGGGCGCGCCGCTGGCCCGGCTGCAGGCCGAGGTGGCGCTGCCGGCCCTGTTCGCGACGTTCCCCGGCATCCGGGCCGCCGGGCCGCTGGACGACCTGCCCCGGCTCACCTCGCTGCTGGACAACGGCGTGCGCGCCCTGCCGGTGCTGCTCGGCCCGCGCGCCACCGGCTGAGCTCCGCCGGTTTCTCCGTGATTGCGGATCTTCATGGGCTGCCTTCTCGGAGATTGCCGCATGTGAACGGGTCCGTTGCGGCGTCCGCGCCAGGCGTTCTTTGCTGAATATCCGGGTTCGGAAACCAGGATCGACCTCCAGGGGTATTCATGCAGACGCCCATCGCCCCCATCGGCGCGCACGGCATGCTCGTGTTCCTGTTGCAGATCGGAGTGCTGCTCGGCCTGGCCCTGGGGCTCGGGGCGCTGGCGGCCCGGTTCCGGCTGCCCGCCGTGGTGGGCGAGCTGTTCGCCGGGGTCGTGCTCGGGCCGTCGATCCTGGCGCACGTCGCGCCGGACCTCCAGCGCTGGCTCTTCCCCGCCGACCCCGGCCAGTTCCACCTGCTGGACGCCGTCGGGCAGGTCGGGGTGCTGCTGCTGGTCGGGCTGACCGGCATCCACATGGACCTGAACCTGGTGCGCCGGCGGGCGGCCACCGCGGCCGGGATCAGCGTGGGCGGCCTGGTCATCCCGCTCGGGCTCGGCATCGCCACCGGGTTCCTGCTGCCCCGGATGATCGTCCCCGACGGCACCGACGCGACGGTGTTCGCGCTGTTCATGGGTGTGGCGATGTGCGTGAGCGCGATCCCCGTGCTGGCCAAGACGCTGATGGACATGCGGCTGCTGCACCGCAACATCGGCCAGCTCACGCTCACCGCCGGAATGATCGACGACGCGTTCGGCTGGTTCATGCTCTCGATCGTCAGCGCCATGGCCGTCAACGCGGTCAGCACCGGCACCGTGCTCACCTCGCTGGCCTACCTGGTGGCCATCGTCGTGGTGGCCCTGACCGTCGGGCGTCCGCTGGTGCGCGGCGCGATGCGGCTGGCGGCCCGGTCGCCCGAGGCGGGCCCGACGGTCGGCATGGCGATCATGCTGATCGTGCTGGCCTCGGCCGGGACGCACGCGCTCGGCCTGGAGTCGGTCTTCGGCGCGTTCGTGATGGGCATGCTCATCGGCGGCGCGGGACGGGTGGACCCGGCCCGGCTGGCGCCGCTGCGCACGGTGACGCTGTACGGCTTCGCCCCCGTCTTCTTCGCCACCGCCGGGCTGCGGATGGACCTGACCGCGCTGACCCGCCCGCCGGTGCTGCTGGCCGGGCTGGCGGTGCTGGCCGTCGCGATCGTCGGCAAGTTCGTCGGCGCGTACGCCGGCGCCCGGCTGAGCCGGCTCAACCGCTGGGAGGCGCTGGCCCTGGGCGCCGGGCTCAACGCGCGCGGCGTGATCGAGGTCGTGGTGGCCATGGTCGGCCTGCGGCTGGGCATCCTCAGCGTCGAGGCGTACACGCTGGTGGTGCTGGTCGCGATCGTCACCTCGCTGATGACGCCGCCCATCCTGCGCGCGGCGATGGCCCGGGTCGAGCAGACCGCCGACGAGGAGATCCGCGAGACGGCCCACCGCGCCTGGACCACCACGGCGAGCTGACGGGGACGACGCCTCGCACGGCACGCCCTAAAGTTGCCCCATGTCCGAAACGCCGTCACGGGTGGAGCTGCACCCGCTCACCCTCTCCGACCAGGACGAGTTCTGCTCGCTCGTCCGGGCCAGCGCCGAACTGCACCGGCCGTGGATGCAACTGCCCTCGACCGCCGAGGAGTTCCGGACCTGGATGCGCCGCTTCGACGACGGCCTCAACCTGGGCTTCCTGATCCGCGTCCGGGAGAGCGGCGCCGCGGCGGGCACGGTCAACATCAACTCGATCATCCGGGGCCGCTACCAGGGGGCGTCCCTCGGCTATGCGGCCTTCGCCCCGTCCGCCGGGCGCGGCTACATGACCGACGGGCTCACCCTCGCCCTGCGGCACGCGTTCGGCGACCTGCGGCTCCACCGCCTGGAGGCCAACATCCAGCCGGCGAACAAGGCGTCCCTGGCCCTGGCCCGGCGGCTGGGCTTCCGTTACGAGGGGCTTTCGCCCGACTACCTCTACATCGACGGCGCCTGGCGCGACCACGAACGCTGGTCCGTCACCGCGCCGAGCCCCTGGCAGCCCGATCCCTCCCTGCCGGAGGTCTGATCGTCTCAAGGAGGCGTCAGGGCGACGGCACCACCCGCGTGGCCGTCACGAGGTCGTGCAGGGCGGCCCGGTCGCGGCGGGTCAGCACCAGCACGACCGAGGCCCCGGCCAGGGCGTACGCCGCGACCAGAAGGGGCATGGCGACGGCCGACTCCGGCTCGCGGACCAGCCGGGAGACCGCCATGTGGGCGCACTGCCACGGAAGCAGCTTCACCAGCGCGCGCGCCACGATCCGCGCCACGCCGGGCCGCCCCCCACCGGCCAGGGCCACGACGAGGCCCGCCCGCCGCTTGCCCCAGGTGGCCTGCCGCCGCCCCGCCTCCCCCATGACCAGGTACGCCCCGACGGGCAGCACGCTCAGCGCGGTGATCAGCAGGTCGGTGCCCAGGACGCCGAGCCCGCCGAACCCCGCTCCCGCGCGGCTCAGCGGGACGAACACCGCGGCCAGCGCCGTCAGCCAGGCGGCGATCACGAGATAGTCCCAGCCGGCCGCCACCAGCCTTGGACGTAACGCCGCCCGGCCGCCGCGCGTCCGCTCCCGCTCGTTCAGCAACGCGTCGCCTCCATGACCCGCACACACAAGGGAGCCTGATCTTCGCACGGCGGCGACCAGGCGAAGGACGAGGGGGCACCCCTCAAACCTATGCCGACCAACACAGGCTCTATCGTTCAACATCGACACTGCCGACGGGCACAGGCCCGCGGGAAGGAGATGGTCAGTGGTGACGATGACGACCGCAGGCAGGGTACGCGGGACCGACGAGCACGGCATCGCCGTCTTCAGGGGCATTCCGTTCGCGAAGAGCCCCTTCGGATCGCTCAGGATGGCCGCGCCGGCGCCCGCCGACCCCTGGGACGGCACCCGTGACGCCACCGGTTTCGGCCCCCGGCCGCCGCAGCAGGCGGTGGTGCCCGGGATGCCGGCGTGGAGCTCCACCGGCGGGCTCGACTGCCTCACCGTCAACGTGTGGTCGCCCGACCCCGGCGGGTCTGGCCTGCCGGTGATGGTGTGGATCTACGGCGGCGCGTACGTCACCGGCTCGTCCGACCTGCCGGAGTTCGACGGGCGGACGCTGGCGGGCGAGGGCGTGGTCGTGGTCTCGTTCAACTACCGGATCGGCATGGAGGGCTTCGGCCAGATCGACGGCGCGCCGCCGAACCGGGGGCTGCTCGACCAGGTCGCGGCGTTGCGCTGGGTCCAGGAGAACATCGCCGCGTTCGGCGGCGACCCGGGAAACGTCACGATCTTCGGCGAGTCGGCCGGCGCGGGCTCGGTCGCCTGCCTGCTGACGATGCCCTCGGCGGCCGGCCTGTTCCGGCGCGCGATCGCGCAGAGCGTGCCCGGCCTGTTCCTCACCCCCGAGCGGGCCGCCCGCGTCACCGCGGCCGTCGTCGAGCGGCTGGGCGGCGCGGCGCCGTCCGAGAGCGCGCCGGAGGAGCTGCTCGCGGCGGGGAGCGCGGTGGCCGCCGAGGACTTCACGGCCTTCCCCGGACGATGGGGACGGCTGGCGTTCGCGTCGGTGCCGTTCATGCCGGTCGTGGACGGCGAGATCCTGCCCTCGCCGCCGTGGCCGGCCCTGGCCGGGGGCGCCGCCCGGGACGTCAACCTGATCGTGGGCTTCACCAGGGACGAGTTCGACCTCTTCCTGTCGATGGACCCGCGGCCGGAGGCCGATCTGCCCGCCCGGCTCGACGCGGCCCTCGCGGCGCTCGCCCCGCCCGGCGCGGACGCGGCCTACCGCGCCGCCCTCCCCGGGGCGTCCGCGCGGCGGTTGTACGGCACGCTCATGTCCGACTGGCTGTTCAGGATGCCGAGCGCGCTGCTGGCCGACGCGCACCGCGGGCGGACCTTCGCCTACGAGCTGGCCTGGTCGCCCACCCCGCTCGGCGCCTGCCACGGCCTGGACGTGCCGCTGACCTTCGGCACCCTGGACACGCCGCTGGCCGCGATGCTGACCGGCGGCGTCCCGGAGGCCGAGGCGCTCTCGCGGCAGTTCCGCACCGCCTGGACCCGGTTCGCGGCCACGGGCGACCCCGGCTGGCCCGGCCACGAACCGGAGAAGGCCGTCACCCACGTCTTCGACGTGCGCTCCTCGGACGTGGCCGACCCCGAGGCGTCGTCCAGGGCGCTCTGGTCCGCCGCCGGCATCGCCGTCATCGACTGAACGACGCCGCGCGGGCCGGGTCAGCCGGAGACGTACGTGATGGAGCCGGTCCAGCGGTTGGCCGCGTCCCGGTAGACCTGGAACAGGCCGGTGTCGAAGTACGGGGAGATGCCGGTGTCGTACCGCCCGTCGGCGTCGGTGTCGGCGACGCTGATCGTCAGGCCGGTCAGGTAGCCGGCGCGGGTCCCGGCGTCGTACCCGGTCACCCACGCCGCCCCGGGCGAGGCCGTGAACGGCGAGTCCACGCCGACGGGCCGGTCCGCGCGCAGGCCGGAGGGCTCGACCGC
Organism: Nonomuraea sp. NPDC050227; assembly: GCF_044459705.1. Lineage (NCBI taxonomy): Bacteria > Bacillati > Actinomycetota > Actinomycetes > Streptosporangiales > Streptosporangiaceae > Nonomuraea > Nonomuraea sp. NPDC050227. The sequence continues at coordinate 216,371 of NZ_JBITJF010000003.1, forward strand.
GAACGTCGGCCCGGTCGAGCGTTCGAGGCTCCGGCCCGTGTACGGGCCGGAGCCGTCGGGGTGCGGCCCGGAGGGGTGGCCGAAGACGTCGGCCGCGGGCGGGAGCGGCTGGTTGGCCGCGATCCCGAGGCCGCCGACGTTGTCGCCGAGGCGGCCGACGGTGGTCAGCGTGTCCGGGGCGGACAGGACGACGCCGCTGTAGACGGTGGCGAAGGCGTAGTCGCGGTCGAAGTCGTGCAGGTCCTCGAAGTCGTAGTGGGTGATGCCCTGCTTGCCGACGTACAGGCCGTAGGGGGTGGCGCCGTCGGAGTAGGCGGGGACGAAGACCCACTTGCCGAGCGCGCCCATCGGGGCCTCGACGTCGAACACGCAGTGGCCCGCGGTGGCCACCAGGTTGCGGTAGGCCGACTGCACCGAGGTGCCGGTGCACCAGTGAGGCAGCCCGTCGCCGCCGATGAAGAACACCTTGCCGGACGTCACGACCTCGTCGCCGGGCGGCGGGCTCTCGGCCCCGATCGGCGGGGTGCTGACCGCGGGCCCGTCCGGGACGACGCCGGTGGACAGGCGCTCGCCCCCCGTCGCCGCGGCCAGCACGGTGTACGGCGTGGCGGCCCGCAGGTTGGCGGCGGCGTCGGCGAGCCAGAACCCGGCCACCTCCCTGGCCTTGTCCACGACGGTGGCCAGCGGGACCGTCGCGACGGTGGCCGCCCGCGCGGCCCCGGCCACGACGACGGGGGTCAGCAGGCTCAGCGCGGCGGCTGACGCGATCATTGCACGCCTCAAGGACATCTCTCCGTCCGGTGGGGCCGGCCGGACGGCCCGGCCGGCGAACACCAAGATCGTAAGCACGGCCGGCGACGGAAGCCCACACGTTTTGGATCACATGTTCGAAACGGTGGGGCGAGCGGAAACACGCGTGGCCCACCACCCGGAGGTGATGGGCCACGCCGGAGGGAAGCCGCGCGGGTCAGGACCGCTTGCGGCCCACCGCGCACAGGTGGTAGTCGCCGTCGATCGGGGACGGGTCGGTGTCGGGGTCGGGACGCCACTCGCGGGTGTTGACGATGCCCGGCTCCAGGAGGTCGAAGCCGTCCAGCATGGAGGCGAACACCGACCGCCGGCGGGCCGTGAACGGCGAGGTCGCGTTGCGGTAGACGGCGCTGACGTCGTCGGCCTTGCTGGGCATGGTGTCGGGGGCGACGTGCGTCAGCACGATGTGGCTGCCCGCGGGCAGCAGGTCGCGGTAACGGTGGACGACGCCCACCGGGTCCTCGGCGTCGGTGACGAAGTGCAGCAGCGAGACCACCAGCAGCGCGATCGGCCGGGAGAAGTCCAGCACCTCCGCCGCCCGCTCCATGACGGCCTCCGGCCGCCGCAGGTCGCCCTCCTGGACGGTGACGTCGGGCGAGTGGCCGAGCAGGGCGCGGGAGTGGGTGAGCACGACCGAGTCGTTGTCCACGTAGACGATCTTCGCGCCCTCGATCACCTCGTGCACGTGGCCCGCGGTCGGCAGCCCCGACCCGATGTCGAGGAACTGGTCGACGCCCGCCTGCCGCAGGTGGCGCACGGCGCGCTGGAGGAAGGCCCGGCTGTTGCGGGCGTCGCCCCTGATCTCGGGGATGATCGACAGCACCTTCTCCGCGGCGGCCCGGTCGGACGCGAAGTTGTCCTTCCCGCCGAGGTAGTAGTCGTACATCCGCGCCACGTTGGGCACCGCGGCGCTGACGCCCGGCGGGACTCGGTCACTCATCATGTGCCAAACCTAGACGATCTAGGGCTGACGTTGGGATGATCTCTGCCATGTTAGGTCTCGACCCCGCGACGGGGATCAGCAGGACCAACCTCTGGGCATGCATGGGGCTCGGGCTCCTCGGCACGGCGGTCATCACGTTCCTGCCGGCCGCCCAGCCGTACCTGCTCACCGACGCGCTGGGGCTGTCCGGCGACGACCTGGGCCGCACGACCGGCTACCTCCAGGTCGCCGCGGAGGTGGCGCTCATCCTGAGCCTGGCCTGGTACGGCGCGCTCGCCGACCGGATCGGCCGGCGGCCGGTCGCCGTGGCGGGGCTGCTGCTGTGCGCCCTGGGCGCGGCGCTCTACCCGTTCGCGGGCAACGTCGCCGTCCTGGTCGCCCTGCGGGTCGTGTTCGCCCTCGGGATCGCCGCCCTGAACGTCACCATGTCCGCGATCACCGCCGACTACGTGCGCGACCGCGCGCGCGGCAAGGCCTACGGCTGGCTCGGCCTGTTCAGCGGCATCGGCGCGGTGATCGCGGTGCTGGTGCTGGTACGCCTGCCGAACATGCTGGAGGGCGGCGGCATGGCCCCGGCCACGGCGGCCAAGGTGGGCTTCCTGGTGGTCGCCGGGCTGGTGCTGCTGGGCGCGCTGGCCCTGCGCGGCACGCTGGCCCCCGGCCTGGCCACGTCCGTCGAGCCGCCCGCCGGGCACTCGGCCGGGCAGCAGGCCGGGCTGGGCCGGCTGGTCGTCGAGGGCGTGCGGCTGGCCCGCGACCCCGGCGTGGCGCTGTCGTACGCGGCGTCCTTCGTGGCCAGGGCCGACCTGGCGCTGGTGGCGAGCTTCCTGTCGTTGTGGATCGTGGACTACGCCAAGGCCGTGCGCGGCATGTCCGCCACCGAGGCCCTGGCCAAGAGCGGCGCGATCGTGGGCATCGCGTACATGGTGATCGTGGTGGGCGCGCCGCTGTTCGGCTGGCTCGGCGACCGGATGCGGCGGCAGGACGTGGTGATCCTGGCCCAGGCGCTGGCCGGGGCCGCGTACCTGTCGACGCTGCTGGTCAGCGACCCGCTCGGGCCGGGGATGATGCTGGTGGCGGCGGCCGTCGGGCTGGGCGAGATCGGCGTCATCACCACGGCGGGCCCGCTGCTGGCCCAGCAGGTGCCGGCCCGCTACCGGGGCTCCAGCTTCGGCGTCCAGACGCTCTGCGGCGCGATCGGCATCTTCGTCATCTCCGGCGTCGGCGGCTGGCTCTACGACCTGTGGCGGCCCGCGGCCCCCTTCGCGCTGGCGGGCGCGTGCGGCCTGCTGGTCGCCCTGTTCGGCCTGGCCGTGCGCGGCCGGGTGACCCCCGTCCCCGAGGCGGAACCCAGCCGTACGGCCTGACCGGAGGACGGCGACCCCGCCCGCCCCGGCCTGGCGGCGGGCGGGGGTCGCTCACCCAGGGGGCCGGCTCGGCAGGGGTGTGCTCAGCATGACGTCGTTCAGCAGCCGGCAGCGCTCCTTGTTCAGGTTGCGGGCGTACAGACAGTCCATGCGCTCACCACGATCCGCCTTGCACGCAGGCACATCCTGACGGCCGTCGTCCAGGCACCCCAGAAATGCTTGCTCGATCGCAAAGCAGGCGGACGCCCCGTGACCGCTGACGGCGCACCTGAGGTAGTCGTGCGCGACCAGCCCGCAGGTGAGGTCGTCCGACGCGCCCTTGCGCCGGCCGCACGCCGAGTGCAGATCGATCACGCGCCCGCAGTTGAAGCGCCCGATCTGGTCGACGCGGCCCTTCCGGCAGTCCTCGAACACCTCGGACGCGCGGGCGCAGTCCGCGCCCGCGACGTTCGACTCGCACTCGGCGTAGCGCTGCGGCGGGCGGTCGGCGAGTTGCCACCGCCCGTGGAGGACGGCCGCCATGACGGCGAACCCCAGCACGACCAGCCCGAGGATCACATGTCGACGCCGCATTCAGTCCACCGGCTTGAGCCAGGACGCGAACGCGCCGTCCGAGACCGTGACGTACACGGCTATCCCCTTGCCTGAACGGGCCCTGGAGGCGAAATGATGACCAACGCCCATTTAGACCGAGCCGATGCGTTCATGGAAGGTGATCAATCGGGAAATCGCGGCTGCCCGTTCCACGGGGACGGCTCCAACGCCATCAGCGCTGATCAAGGCCCACGACCGGACGCAGGGTGACGCAGATCACTCTCCAGCGCGACGTCGGCACACGACGGGGCGCCTCCGTACCCGGAGGCACCCCGCCTCTCATGGGGTCAGGCGACCAGCCGGCGGTCGGCCGCCCGGACCGTCTCCCGGACGACGCGGCAGATGCCGGCGATGTGCCCGGCGTCCACCGTGGGACCGGTCGGCAGGGACAGGACGCGGGCGGCCAGGCCCTCGGCGCGGGGCAGGGGCAGCGGGAAGTGCCTGCCCGGGTCCGACCGGTACGGCTCGACCTGGTGGCAGATCGGGGAGAAGTAGCGGCGCGCGTGCACGTTCTCCACGAGCAGCGCCTCCAGCACCGCGTCCCGCGACACGCCGGCGACGGCCTCGTCCACCTCGATGACGAGGTACTGGAAGTTGGCCCGTTCGCCGGGCGCCTGGCCGCGCACCACGACGCCCGGCAGCCCGGCGAGCAGTTCCTCGTAGACCCGCTGGTTGCGCCGGTTGGCCTCGACGATCGTGTCGATGGCCTCCAGCGAGGTCAGCCCCATGGCCGCGTGGAACTCGCTCATCCGGGCCACCGTGCCGGCCCCGGAGATCTGCCCGGCCGCGTCGATGCCCTGGTTGCGCAGCTCCCTGACCCGCGCGGCCAGGTCGTCGTCGTCGGTGACGATCGCGCCGCCCTCGACGCTGTTGACGAACTTGGTGGCGTGGAAGCTGAAGATCTCGGCGTCCCCGGACGTGCCGATCGGCCTGCCCCGGTAGGTGCAGCCGAGCGCGTGCGCCGCGTCGAACAGCAGGACGAGCCCGTGCGCGCGGGCCAGGCGCTCCAGGGCGTCCACGTCGCACGGGTAGCCGAAGACGTGCACGCCGAGGATGCCCCGGGTGCGCGGGCCGATCAGGCGCTCGACGTGGTCGGGGTCGGCGTTGCCGGTGATCTCGTCGGAGTCGCAGAAGACCGGGACGATGCCGATCCACTCCAGCGCGTGGGCGGTGGCCACCCACGTGAAGGAGGGGACGATCACCTCGTCGCCCGGCCGCAGCCCGGCGGCCCTGGCCGCGATCTGGATGCCGGTGGTGGCGTTGCAGGTCGCCACGGCGTGCCGGGCGCCGGTCAGGTCGGCCAGCCGCGCCTCGAACTCGCGCACCAGCGGGCCGTTGTTGGTCAGCCAGAGCCGGTCGAGCACGCCGCCGAGCCGTTCCAGCAGGCGCGCCCGCTCCCCCGCGTTCGGCCGCCCGACGACGAGGGGTTCACCGGAGGCCATCGCCGGCCTCCTCGCGCACGCCGACGAACAGCCCGGGGCTGTTGGGCCGGCCGTCGGCCAGCTTGAACGCGGGCCGGAACTCGGCCCGGCAGCCCGCCTTGGCGAACGCCTCCAGGTACTGGTCGCAGGTGAACAGGCTGGAGTACAGGACCTCGGAGAACTCCTTGAAACCCGAGGCGTCGGCGACCCTGAACCGCACCTCCAGCCGGCTCTTGCCGCCCTCCCTGCGCGAGTGCGTCATGCGGGAGATGACCAGCCCCTCCTCCACCAGCGTGTGGCCGCCGACGTGCCCGTCGAGGAAGTTCTCCGGGAAGTACCAGGGCTCGACGACGAGGACGCCGCCGGGCGCCAGGTGGGCCGCCATCCGGCCGACGGCCTCCACCAGCTCGTCGTAGGAGCCCAGCTCGCCGACGGCGTTGCCCATGCAGGTCACGGCGTCGAAGGTGCGTCCGAGGTCGAAGGTGCGCATGTCGCCGGCGTGCAGCGGCACGCCGGGCAGCCGCCGTCCGGCGACCTCCCGCATGTCGGGCGACAGCTCGACCCCCTCGACGTGGTCGAAGAGCTTGGCGAAGGTCTCCAGGTGCGCGCCGGTGCCGCAGGCGACGTCGAGCAGCGAGGCCGCGTGCGGCGACCGCTCCCTGATGATCCGGTCGAGCTCCCGGGCCTCGCCCTCGAAGCTCTTGCCGCGGCTGCGGAAGACGCGGTCGTAGTACTCGGCGTGGTCGGATCCGTATTCCATGCAGATCTCCTTCAGGCCACCGCCGGGACGGGCTCGGCCGTCACGACCCTCGGCTGCGGGATGGGGATGATGAACTTGCCGCCGCGGCGCAGGAAGTCCTGCTCCTTGGAGATGATCTCGTCGGCGTAGTTCCAGGCGAGCAGCAGGTAGTAGTCGGGCTGCTGGTCGCGGGCCTGCTCGGGCGAGCGGCAGGGGATGCGGGTGCCGGGCAGCAGCCGGCCGTGCTTGAGACTGGTGGTGTCGCTGCAGAAGCGCACCTCGGCCGGGCCGAGCTCGCAGAACTGCAGCAGGGTGGTGCCCTTGGACGGCGCGCCGTACCCGGCGACGGTCAGGCCGCGCCCGGCCAGGTCGCGCACGAGGTCGCCGATCTGCTTGATCACCTGGTGGGCGCGCTCGGCGAAGGCCAGGTAGGCCTCGTCGGAGTCGAGGCCGCTCTGCCGCTCCAGCGACAGCAGCCGGTTCACGGAGGGGCGGGCAGGGTGGGCCGAGCCCTCCCTGGCGGCGAAGACGACGATCGAGCCGCCGTGCACGGCCGCCCGCTCGACGTCCACGATGCGCAGGCCGTGCCGCGCGAACAGGTGGCTCAGCGTGGTGACCGAGTAGTACGACAGGTGCTCGTGGTAGATCGTGTCGAACTGGTTCTCCTCCAGCAGGTCCAGCAGGTACGGGACCTCGATCGCGACCAGCCCGTCGGGGGCCAGCACGGCGGTGGCGCCGTCCAGCACGTTGTGCACGTCGTCGATGTGGGCGAAGCACTGGCGGCCGAGCACCAGTTTGGCCTCGCCCTGCTCGGCGTGGATGCGGCGGCCCTGGTCGGCGCCGAAGAACTCGGGCAGCGTGCGCACGCCGCGGGCGTTGGCGATCTCGGCCAGGTTCTCGGCCGGGTCCACGCCGACGACCCGCTGCCCCTGCTCCTGGAAGAGCGCGAGCTGCAGGCCGACGTTGCTGCCCAGCTCGACGACCAGCTCGCCGGGCGCGAGCCCGGCCCGGCGGGTGCACCAGCCGACGATGCGCCGCATGTGGCCGGTCATCTGGTCGGACTCGGAGGTGACGTACACATAGTGCCGGAACAGCACGTCGGGCCTGATCACGTGCCGGATGGCCATCAGCCGGCAGTTGCGGCACACGATGACGTCCACGGGGTAGGCGGGCTCCTCGGCCGGGAGGTCGGCGGGGTCGAGGAAGCCGTTGGCCAGCGGCACGGACCCGAAGGAGGTGACCTCCAGCCAGTCGTCGCGCCCGCAGACCCGGCACGTGTCAAGACGTCGGACAATGTCCTGCATGGCTTCTCCTCATGATCTTCAGTGGGCGGCCACGGCGAGCTCGCGGTGCTTGAGCGGTTCCCACCAGGACCGGTTGTCCCGGTACCAGGCGACGGTCGCGGCCAGCCCGGTCTCGAAGTCGACCGACGGCGCGTAGCCCAGCTCCCGCTCGATCTTGGAGATGTCGAGGGAGTAGCGCAGGTCGTGCCCCGGCCGGTCGGGAACGTGCTCGACCATGTCCCAGCCCGCGCCGCACGCCTCCAGCAGGCGGGCGGTCAGCTCCAGGTTGCTCAGCTCGCTGCCGCCGCCGATGTGGTAGACCTCGCCGGCCCGGCCGCGGTCGAGGACCATCCGGATGGCCCGGCAGTGGTCGGAGACGTGCAGCCAGTCGCGCCGGTTGCCGCCGTCGCCGTACAGGGGCACCCGGCGGCCTTCGAGCAGGTTGGTGACGAACAGCGGGATGACCTTCTCGGGGAACTGGTAGTGGCCGTAGTTGTTGGTGCAGCGGGTGATCACGACGTCCAGGCCGAGCGTGCGGTGGAAGGCCAGCGCGAGCAGGTCCGAGCCGGCCTTGGAGGCCGCGTACGGCACGTTCGGCGCGAGCGGCGTCTCCTCGGTCCACGAGCCCTCGGCGATGGAGCCGTACACCTCGTCGGTGGAGACGTGCACGAAGCGGCCGACGCCGTGCCGCAGGGCCGCCTCCAGCAGGGTCTGGGTGCCCAGCACGTTGGAGCGCACGAAGCCGGTCGCGCTGACGATCGACCGGTCGACGTGCGTCTCGGCGGCGAAGTGCACGATCGCGTCCTGCCCGGCCACCACCTCGTCGGCCACGAGCGGGTCGGCGGTGTCGCCCTGCACGAAGCGCAGCCCCGGGTGGCCGGCCACCGGGTCGAGGTTCTCCAGGTTGCCGGAATAGGTGAGCTTGTCCAGGACGGTGACCCGCGTGCCCGGCGAGTCGCGCAACGTGGCTCTGACGAACTCCGAGCCGATGAAACCGGCGCCGCCGGTGACCAGGATCCGCAACTGTCCGCCTCCTGTCTGAGGGGTCGACGGCTACCGGGCGGCGGCGGTCAGCCGCTCCAGCTCCGCGACGATGTCGGTCGGGCTCGGCGTGGCCAGCCAGTCCTCGTGGATGGCGGCCGCGCCCTTGGTGAACGAGGGGTCCTTCAGCACGCGCAGCAGCTCGTCGCGGATCTCGGCCGCGGACTGCGTCTGGTGGTTGATCCGCACGCCGGCGCCGCGCGTGGTGACGTACCGGGAGGTTCGGGTCGAGGTGAGCTGTTTCTGGCACTGGAGCTGCCAGTCGATGCCGCCCTCGACGGGGGTGCCGACGAGCCGGTTGTGCTCGTCGGTGTCGCAGACGACCTGCGGGACGTTCATGGCCGAGGCGGCCGCGAAGGTGCCGATCGAGCCGTGGTGGATGATCGCCGAGCAGGTCGGCAGGAGCTGGTCGAGCGGCACGTAGTCGAACACGCGCACGTTGGCGGGCAGCGGGCGGTCCAGGTCGAGCAGCTGGTTGGCGTCCAGGGTGGCGACGACCTCGGCGTCCAGGCCGTCCACGGCCTCCATCAGCTTGGCGGTGCGCCCCCAGTCGCCCTTGAAGAACGTGCGCATCGACACGCCCAGCGAGATCGCCACCCGCGGCCGCTCCGGCGGTCGGCGCAGCCACTCGGGCACGACGCTCGCCCCGGTGTAGGGGACGTACCGGACGGGCAGGCGGCGCACGCCGGGGGTGGGCAGGCTCATCCCGGGCGGGAACGGGTCCACCGTCCAGTCGCCGAGCAGCAGGTTGTCGTCGACGGTCACGCCGTACCTGTCGGCCAGCGGGCCGATCACCCCGGTCATGGGGTTCCGCTCGCCGCTGCCGGCGAACTTGTCCGCGGCCCAGGCGGTGTAGTCGGGGGCCAGCAGCGTACGGGCGTGGGCGGCGCCGCAGACCCGGGCCGCCACCGCGCCGCACGGGAACCACGGATCCCACAGGACGAGGTCGGGCCGCCACTCGCGGGCGAACTCGACGACGGCCCGCACGTCCTGGCGGGGCTCCGGCGGATGGTAGTTGCGCATGGTCAGCAGCGCGAAGTGGTAGAAGACATCCCAGGGCGGGCGTTCCGCCTCGGTGATGCCGAGCGCGGCGACCAGGCGCTCCGACTCCTCGATCGTCGGGATCAGGCCGGCGAACCCGGGGTAGCCGCGGTCGTGCACCGACAGCGGCTCGGGCGCGCCGCAGGAGACCGCGGTCAGCCCGGCCGCGTTCACCGACCGGTGGAAGTCGGGCACCGAGACCCCGGTGTCGACGCCCGGCGGGGCCGCCACCACCACCTGGTGCCCGGCCGCCTGCAACGCCCAGGCGTAGGGCACGATCGGCAGGAAGTGCGCCGTCGCGGGGAAGACGGTGAACATCACGCGCATGGCGATCACTCCAGAGGCGAGTCGGGGGCGGCCAGGCCGGCGCGCAGGATCTCGCCGAAGTCGGCCACCATCGTCACGATCGTGCTCTCGGTGAACAGGTTGCTGTTGTAGGCGAAGTTGCCGAAGATCTCGCCGGAGGGGGCGATGTCGAAGGTGAGCAGCGCGCCGTCGGGGATGTCGGTGCCGTTGGGCTGGTCCAGCAGGCGTTCGCGGACCTCGGCGATCTCCAGGTCGCCGACGCGCTCGCCGTCCAGGCCGGTGGCGAACTGCCAGACCTGCAGCGCGCACAGCGCCTTGCTCTCCAGCGCGGCGTCGGCCATCAGCTCGGGCGCCTCGGCCACGATCTGCAGGAACGGGATCTCGTTGGCGTAGGAGTCCATGCAGGTGCGGCGGGAGCGCTCGACGACCTGCCGGAAGGTGGCGCAGCCGTCGAGGCCGGTGCGCAGCGGCAGGAAGTTGAAGAACGGCCCCACGGTCTCCTGGAACTCCGGCTGCCCGCGTCCGGAGCTGATCACCGGGACGACCAGGTCGGTGGCCCCGGTGATCCGGCTGAGCAGCACGTTGTAGGCGGCCAGCAGCACCATGAACGGCGAGCTGCGCATCGTCCTGGCGTAGCTGATCACCCGGGCGGAGACGTCCTTGGGCAGCGAGAACCGGTGGACCGGGCAGAGCTTGGCCAGCCCGGCCGACCTGGCGTGGTCGGTGGGGACGGCCAGCATGCGCGCCCCGCGCAGCCGCTCGGCCCAGAAGTCGCGGGCGGCCTGGGTCTCGGCGCTGCCGGCCTGCTCCTGCTGCCGTCCGGCGTACTCGTGGTAGGGCCGGGGCTCGGGCAGCGGCGGCACGGCGTGGCCGCGGCGCTCGGCGTAGCGGGTGACGATGTCGCGGATGAGCAGTTGCATGGACCAGCCGTCGCCCGCGGTGTGGTGCACGATCAGCGCCAGCACCGCGTCCTCGTCGTCGAACCGGCCGAGGATGGCGCGCAGGTGCGGCAGCTCCTGGAGGCTGTAGGAGCCGGCCTCGACCTCGGTCAGCAGCTCCTCGGCCCGCAGCGCGCGCTCCTCGGGGGCGGCGGCCGGCAGGTCGACCACGAGCAGCCGGGCCGGCGCGGACGGCTGCCGCACCTGGTACGCCTCCCCCTCCCCACGGGTGATCGTCATGTTGAGCGCGTCGTGCCGGTCGGCGACGTCGTCCATGGCGAGCTGGAGGGTGTCGACGTCGATGCGGCCGCGCAGGCGCCAGCCGACGACGATGTTGTAGCGGGCGCTGAAGGGCCCCTGGGCGTCGCCCTGGTCGAACAGGCGCAGGAAGTGCTGGGTGTAGGACAGGGGGTACCGGATCGCCGGCGGGGAAATGGTCATGCTGCCGCCTCCGTGCGGGCATCGCGTCGGCCGCTGCGCTGGAGCTCCACGGCCCGGTAGAGGGCGCTGATGTTGCCGCTGCCGAAGCTGCGGGCGCCCAGTCGCTCGATGAGTTCGAAGAAGAAGGTGTCGCGGGGGTGGGTGGAGCGGGCGAAGATCTGGTAGAGCTGCCCGTCGTGGTCCTCGTCGACGAGGATGTCGAGCCGGGCCAGGTCCTCCAGCGGGTACTTCACCGGCCGGACCCGTTCGGCGAGCAGGCTGTAGTAGACGTCGGGGGCGGTCAGGAACTCCACCCCGCGGGCCGCGGTGCCCTCCACCGCGGTCACGATGTCGGCGGCGGCCAGCGCCAGGTGCTGCACGCCCGCGCCGCCGTGGTCGCGCAGGAACTCGTCGATGTGGCCGGGCGTCCTGGTCACGTCCGGCTCGATCAGGGTGAACGTCACCTCGCCGCGGCCGCGGCTGCGCACGACCTTGGTGGTCATGGCCTGCGAGCCGACGGCGATGCGCTCGGCGAAGGTGAGGTCGAAGCCGAGGACCCGCCGGTACCACTCGACGGTGGCGTCGAGCTCCCCGGCCGGGACGCACACGGCCAGGTGGTCCACCTCCCGCAGCCCGAGGGCCGAATCGGCCGGCCGCGGCGCGGTGTCGCGGAAGCCGGGCAGCGCGCGCTCCCGCGCCCCGGCCGGGCGCTGCACGAACGTGTGCAGCACGTCGCCGAAGCCGTGGACGGCGGCCGTGACGAAGCCGTCGCGCCCGGCGGGGGCCGAGACCGGACGGGCGCCGCGCCGCACCGCCTCGTGGTAGGCGGCCGCGGCGTCGGGCACGCCCAGCGCGATGTCGGACACGCCGTCGCCGTGCCGGTCGAGGTAGCCGGCGCCGGGGTGGTCGGCGGTCAGCGGCTGGGTGAGCACGAACCTGATCCGGTTCGCGCCCAGGGCCGCCGCGCGGGCCCGGCCGTCCTGGGCCGTGGCGTAGGCCGCCAGGCCCAGGGAGCCGGTCAGCCGGGCGGTCTCGCCGTCCAGGTCGCCGACGTAGAAGCCGATGTGGTCCAGGCGCAGGTCGTCGAAGATCGTCGTGGTGGTCATGGGCTATCCGGCGTCCGTCCGGGCGGCGAGACCGCGCGGGCGCAGGTCCGTCCAGTGGGCGGTGACGTACTCGGTGCAGGCGTCGCGGACGGCGGGGCCGAAGGCGACCTCCCATCCCGCGGGCACGTCGGCGAAGGCGGGCCACAGGCAGTGCCGGCCCTCGTGGTTCACCAGCACGCGGAAGGCCGCGTCCCGGTCGTCGAATGGGTTGCTCATCTCGTCCCTCTCACTGGGTGCGCGCGCCGGCCTCTAGCCATTCGTCCAGGCCGGCCACGGTCGCCGCGTCGAACAGGTCGCCGATGGACAGGTTCACGCCGAGCGCCGCGCGGATCCGGCTGACCAGCCGCATCGCCAGCAGCGACTGGACGTCCAGGTCGAAGATGCTGTCGTCCACGCCGACCCGCTCGACGCCGAACACCTCGGCGAACACCGTGCACAGGACCTCCTGGCGGGGGTTCTGCGGCGCGCGGTAGGCCGAGCCGGGCTCGGTGTCGGGGTCGGGCAGGGCCGCGCGGTCCACTTTGCCGTTGGCGGTCAGGGGCAGCGCGTCCAGCACGACGAACGCGGTGGGCACCATGTAGTCCGGCAGCGACGTGCGCACGTGGGCGCGCAGCGCGGCGGGGTCGGGGGCCTCGGCGGCCGGCACGACGTAGGCGACCAGGCGTTTGTCGCCCTGCCGCGACTGCCCGGCCACGACGGCGACGTGCGCCAGCCCGGGATAGCCGGCCAGCACGGCCTCCACCTCGGCCAGCTCCACCCGGAAGCCGAGGATCTTGACCTGGTCGCCGGCCCGCCCGATGAACTCGATCTGCCCGTCGTCGTTGCGCCGGACCAGGTCGCCGGTGCGGTACATGCGCTCGCCGGGCCCGCCGAACGGGTCGGCGACGAAGCGCTCGGCGGTCAGGTCGGGACGGCCGTAGTAGCCCCGGGCCACTCCCCTGCCCGCGATGTACAGCTCGCCCTCCAGGTCGCCGGGGACCGGGCTGAGGCGGTCGTCGAGCACGTAGAGCCGCACGTCCCGCATCGGGCCGCCGACCGGCACGGTGGTGCCCAGCTCGGTGCCGGCGGTCAGGGGCGCGTGGGTGGAGAACAGGGTCACCTCGGTCGCGCCGTACATGGCCCGCACAGTCGTCCCCGGGCAGGCGGCCAGCACCTGGCGGACGGCGGCGGGCACGATCACGTCGCCGCCGGTGAGCACCTCGCGGACGCCGGCCAGGCAGTCCGCCCCCTCCTCGGCCACGACGCGGAACAGTCCGGCGGTCAGGTGCAGCCCGGTGATCCGCTCCTCGCGGATCAGCCGGCGCAGGGTGTCGAGGTCCGGCTCGCCGGGCGGCGCCACGACGATCGTGCCGCCGTGCAGCAGCGGCACCCACAGCTCGTACGTCGAGACGTTGAAGGCGTACGGCGCGACCATCAGGACGCGCTCGTGGGCGCCGGTGTCCCAGCAGGGGTCGAGGGCCAGGCCCAGCACGTCCCAGTGGGTGACCGCGACGCCCTTGGGGTGCCCGGTCGAGCCCGAGGTGTAGATGACGTAGGCCAGGTCGTCCGGGCCGGCGGCGACGTCCGGCGCCGTGGCCGGTTGCGCCGCGGTGGCGGGGTCGTCGTCGGCCAGCAGCGTCGCGGGGGCCGACGGCAGGCCCGCGGCGGCCTTGGCGCGGTCGGCGACCAGGACGGGCGTCCCGGAGGAGTCGACGATCCACTGCCGGCGGTCGGCCGGGTAGGCGCTGTGGACGGGCAGGTAGCAGCCGCCCGTCTTGAGGATCGCGAGGAGCGTGACGACCAGCTCGGCCGAGCGCTCCATCAGCACCGCGACCGGCGTCTCGGGGCCGGCGCCGAGCCCGCGCAGGCGGTGGGCGAGGCGGTTGGCCCGCTCGTCGAGCTCCCGGTAGGTCAGCCGCACCGGGCCCGCCGACACCGCGACCGCGTCGGGCGTGCGCCTGGCCTGCTCGGCGACGTGTCCGTGCACAGTTGTAGGCGACATCAACGGGTTCCTCAGTCGTCGTGGAAGATGGCGTGGATGCCGGAGACGCCCGAGAGCATCGTGGCGAAGTCGATCTTGCGGGGGCGGAGCTTGCTGGGGTCGAGGGTCTTCTGCGCCCTGTCCCAGTACTCCTCCTTGTGCTTGGTGCGGTCGTAGAAGAAGCGCACGAAGTCCAGCAGGGAGTTCAGGAACTCGCGGTAGTCCTTCTCGTAGCGCGCCAGCACGGCCTCCTCCGAGGCCGGGTCGGCGAGGATCTCGTCCACCGCGCCGGCCAGCCCGTGGGCGCCGCGCAGCGCCAGGCCGACGCCGGTGGACAGCAGCGGGTCGATGAAGGCCGCCGCGTCGCCCACCAGGGCCCAGCCGGGCCCGTGGAAGCGGGTGCAGGTGTAGGACCAGTCGCGGATGCTGCGGAAGCCGCTGACCCGGGTGGCGCCCTCGGTCAGGGCCCGCACCTCCTCGGCGGCGGCCAGCTCCGAGGCGTACAGGTCCTCCAGGCTCTTGCCGGACTTCTTGTACTCCTCGATGGGGGTGACGTAGCCGACGCTCACCGTGCCGTCGTGCAGGGGGATGAACCAGAACCAGCCCGCGGGGCGGTTCTCGGTGACGGTGTCGCCGAAGCGCGTGCCGCCGTAGCGCTTGCAGCCCTGCCAGTACGACCAGACCGCGATGTTGCGCAGGTCGTCGTGGTACTCGATGAGGTCGAAGCGGCGGGCCAGCAGGTGCTGCTGCCCGGTGGCGTCGATCAGCAGGCGGCAGCGGGCGGTGCGCTGCTCGGCGTCGCCCTTCACCGTGTACGTGACGCCGGTGACGCGGTCGCCGTCGAACACCAGGTCCTTGACCGTGGCCTCCTCGAACACCGTCGCGCCCAGCTCCCTGGCCCTGGCCAGTAGGAGGGAGTCGAAGTCGGCGCGGCGCACCTGGTAGGCGTACTCGTAGTTGGACGCCTCGGCGAAGCGGAAGTCCCAGGTGCCCTGGTTCCTGCCCCACAACAGGGTGCCGCCGTACTTCTTGACGAACCCCATCTGGTCGAGCCGCTCCTTCAGTCCCAGCTCCTCCAGCGTGGGCATGGACCCCGTGATCAGCGACTCGCCGATGTGGTAGCGCGGGAACTTCTCCCGCTCCAGCACCAGAACCCGGTGCCCGCGCTGGGCCAGCAAACCCGCCGTACCCGAGCCGCCAGGGCCTCCGCCGATCACGACAACGTCGAACTCGTCATGAGTGTTGATCACCGTGCTCCTCCGTTTCGCCGCTCTGCGACTCGCAGTCAGGGTCACATTCACGTCGCGGGGCCCACATCCTTTGAATTGCTGTCTGAGCTCCCGAAACACCGCATTTCACAAGATGTGCGGCAGGGTGGCCGCGTTCATCATGAGGCGAATGAGAACGGTCATCAGCGTCTGGATCGCCGAGCATCCCCTGCCGGACTACCTGGGCCCGATCAGGAGGATGGCCGCCGACTTCGAGGCCGCGCACCCGGACCTCCGGATCGAGATCACCGGGCACGGCTTCCGCGAGCTGCCCGCCGAGGTGGCCCGCGCGGCCGGCCGGGGCGAGCCGCCGGACCTGGCGGAGTACTACGCCACGGCCACCCGGCTCGCGCTGGACACCCGGGCGCGTTCCGGCGCGCCGCTGTTCACGCCGATCGAGCGCGCCGTCGGGGGACGCTCGGAGATCCTCGGCGAGCCGGTCGTGCTCGCCGACCTCGAACCGGCCGTCCGCGGCCACTACACCTACCGCGGCGAGCTCGTCGCCGCGCCCGCGACGGCGACCACGGCGGTGCTGCTCACCAACGCCACCCTGCTCCGCGCGGCCGGGATCGACGCGCCGCCGCGCACCTGGGAGGAGCTGGAGCGCGCCTGCGCCGCCGTGCGGGCGCTGCCCGGCGGCCCGCCGCACGGCGTCTCCTGGGCCAACCACGGCTGGCTGTTCCAGCAGGCCGTCGCCGGGCAGGGCGGCCTGCTGGCCGACCACGACAACGGCCGCGCCGGCCGCGCCGGACGGGTGGACCTGGCCTCCAAGGAGCTGCTGGCCTACGCCGCCTGGTGGCGGCGCCTGCACGCCGAGGGCCACTACCTGCGCGCGGGCGAGCCCGGTGACTGGGGTCCGGCGCTGGGGGCGTTCCTGGGGCAGCGGGTGGCGTTCACGATCGCGTCCTCGGTGGTGGCCGGCATGATCGCCGAGCGCGGACGGGAGTCCGGGTTCGAGGTGACGGCGAGCCCGCTGCCGCACAACGAGAGCCTGCCGCGCGCCGGGCACCTGGTCTCCGGCCAGGCGCTCTGGCTGACCGACGGGCTGCCGCCGGAGCGGCGGGACGGCGCGCTGGCGTTCGTCCAGCACCTGCTCAGCGCGGGCAACGCGGCGCGGTGGCACCGGGAGGCCGGTTTCCTGCCGGTCACCGGGGCCGCGGCCGGCCTGCTGGAGCAGGAGGGCTGGTTCGACCGGCACCCGGTGCACCGGGCCGCGACCGCCCAGCTGCGCGCGGCCGACGGCTCCCCCGCCGCGCTGGGCGCGGTGCTCGGGGACTTCGCCGGGATCCAGGACCTGATGACGCAGGCCATGGCCCGGGTGCTGGACGGCGCCGACCCCGACGACTGCTTCGCCGACGCGTCCCAGCGGGCTCAGAGCCTGCTCGACGCCTACAACGCCGACTGCCTGGACGGGCGCACCCCGCGCCGCCTGTCGGTGGGCTGAACCACCGCCGCCTTCCGGGCGGCGGCACCGCTCCCACGGCATCCGCCCGTGAAGTGAGCACTTCAGAAGAAGACCGTGCCGGCGGGCGATGCCACGCTCGGACATGGCGATGGGAGTTCCCGTATGTTAAGCCGACGGCGCTTGATCGTTCTCGGTGGCCTGGCAGGAGGCGCCGCGCTCACCCCGGTGTCCCGCGGGCTGTTCGGCGAGCCGGAACAGCAGGCGCAGCAACAGCACATGATGCGCATGCACGACCACGGGGGCCGGGTCCCCGCGGTCCGCACCGGCGCCACCGCGACGCCCTTCAGCGTCGCGATGCCGGTGCCCCCGGTGCTGGCACCCGTGGCCAGCCTGCCGGGCATCGACTTCTACCGGCTGTCCATCCAGCAGGCGACCACCGAGATCCTGCCGGGCGTGAGCACGCCCGTGCTGACGTACGGCGGCCAGTTCACCGCCCCCACCATCCGCGCCCGGCAGGGCCGCAGGGCGCTGGTCACCTTCGACAACAGGCTCGGCCACGAGGCGAACGTGCACCTGCACGGCGGCCGCGTGCCGGCGGCCAGCGACGGGTACCCGATGGACCTGATCGCCGACGGCAAGTCGAAGACCTACGACTACCCGAACGCCCAGGCCGGCGCCACGCTGTGGTATCACGACCACACCCACCACATGGAGGCCGAGCACGTCTACCGCGGCATGCACGGCTTCTACCTGGTCGAGGGCGCCGACGAGCAGCAGCTCGGCCTGCCGTCCGGGGCCTACGACGTGCCCATCCTGCTGCGCGACGCGCTCTTCGACGACCAGGGCGGGCTCGTCTTCGACCCGGCCGACCCCTACAACCGGCCGACGCTGATCGCCAACGGCAAGGCCCAGCCGTACTTCAAGGTCGCGGCCCGCAAGTACCGGCTGCGCCTGCTCAACGGCTCCACGCACCGGATCTTCGAGCTGTCGCTGAGCAACGGCGCCCAGATGACGCAGATCGCCACCGACTGCGGCCTGCTGGCGGCGCCGGTGCCGACGTCCAAGCTGGTGCTCTCCTCGGGCGAGCGGGCCGAGGTCGTGATCGACTTCGGCGCGTTCCCGCTGGGCACGCAGATCACCCTGGAGGACGTCAGCGGGTCCGTGCTCCGCTTCGACGTCGTACGGCCGGCCGTCGACCGCAGCCGCGTGCCCAGCCAGTTGCGCGCGATGGTCCCGCTGGCCGCGGCCACGCAGACCCGGCAGCTCACCCTCAGCCTGGACCCGGTCAACATCCAGGCCCTGATCAACAATCAGGCGTTCGACGCCAACCGGGTGGACATGCAGGTCAAGCGGGGAACCAGCGAGGTCTGGGAGGTCACCAACTCCGACACCAACGTCGGGGGCTCGGGCTTCGGCGTCCCGCACAACTTCCACACCCACCTCGCCCAGTTCCGGATCCTGGACCGCGACGGCACGCCGCCGCAGCCGGGCGAGGCGGGATGGAAGGACACGGTGCTCATCCAGCCGGGCGAGACCGTGCGCTTCCAGGCCAGCTTCGGCGACTACCTGGGGCGATACGTCTACCACTGTCACATGTTGGAGCACTCGGCCATCGGGATGATGGGCCAGATGGAGATCATCAACTAGTTCCTCAAGGAGGACTGCATGAGCACCACGAACAGCACGACCGCCGTCGGCCGGTCCACCGGCCGCGGCGTCAACATCGCCCTCTGGGTCGCCCAGGTCCTTCTGGCGTTCCAGGTCGGCCTGGGCGGCGTGCTCAAGCTCGCCGGCGACCCGACCATGGTCGCCATGTTCGACGACATCGGCGCCGGCCAGTGGTTCCGCTACGTGGTCGGCGTGCTGGAGATCGCCGGCGCGATCGGGCTGCTGATCCCGCGTCTGAGCGGCGTGGCCGCGCTGGCGCTGATCGGCCTGATGATCGGCGCGGCCGGCACCAACGCGATCGTGCTGGGCGGCGTCCCCGTGATCGAGGCCGTCCTGCTGGTCGTCCTGGCACTGGTCGTCTGGGGCCGCTGGTCCCGCGTCAAGGCGTTCTTCGGCGCCAAGTGAGCTCACCCCCGCCCGGTACGCGATCGGCGTACCGGGCATCGACCTGTCCCGTGGAGGGAACATGACCGAGACCGCCAACCCGCAGAACCAGCTGCCCACCCCCGACCCCTCGCTGCAGACCCTGCAGCCGCTGGTCGGCACGTGGGAGATGACGGGCAAGGACTTCGGCACCGGCGAGGCGACCGGCGGCCGGCTCGTCTTCGAGTGGATGGACGGCGGCTTCTTCCTCGTCCAGCGCGTCGAGATGAGCCACGGCGGCGGCACGATGACCGGCGTGGAGTACATCGGCCACGACCCGGAGAGCGGCGCGCTGCGCTCGCACTACTTCGACAGCACCGGCAACAACTTCGTCTACGTGTGGAAGCTGGACGGGCGCGACCTCAACATCTGGTTCGGCGCGGAGGGCTCGCCGGCCGGGTTCAGCGGCGCCTTCAGCGAGGACGGCCGGACCATCAGCGGCCGGTGGGAGTGGCCGGGCGGCGGCTACGAGGCCACCATGACCCGGGCGGGCTAGCCGGACAGACCTCGTGACGACCGGGACGGGCCCCCGCGGCCCGGCCACCGCCCCCCGTCCCGGCTGACGCCGGTCGCCTGCTCATCCCAGGTCGTCGCCGGGGCCGGGGGCGGGGCGGGTGAGGCGGACCATGGCGCGGTACAGGGCGGTGGGCGCGGGGGTCGGCTCCAGCGGGGGCAGGTCGGCGCCGGGGGCGGCGTAGGCGCGCAGCATCTGGCCGACGAGGCGGCGCCAGGTGTCCGGGGCGGCGTCCCCGGTGGCGGCGATGACACCGGCGTTGGCCATCAGCAGGATGACCATGTCCTGGTCGGTGAAGTCCGCCCGCAGCCGGCCGGTGGCCTTGGCGCGCTCGATGAGGTCGAGGAAGCCCTGGTAGGCCGCGGCCCGGCGCTTCTCCAGCGCCTTGGCCGCGGGGAACGTCATGGCCAGCACGTCGGCGAAGCCGCGGTCGGCGGCCTGCATGGCGCACACGGCCTGGACGTAGCCGACGAAGCCGTGCCAGGGGTCGGGGTCGGCCAGCGCCTCGGCGACGGCGGCGGCGTAGGCGTCCATGCGGTCGGCGAAGACGGCGTTGATGAGCTCCTCGCGGGTGGCGAAGCGGCGCGACAGGGTGGCCTTGCCGACCCCGGCGGCACGGGCGATGCAGGCCATGGAGACGCCGAGGCCGTGGCTGGCGTACAGGCGGCGGGCGGTGGCCACGATGCGTTCGCGGTTGCGTTCGGCGTCGGCGCGCAGGCCCGGCCCGGGCTGCTCGCCGGAGGGTGCGGAGGCGTCGGCGGGATGATCCATGCCTCCATCCTACCCAAGTGGAACGACCTACCCATTTTTCTTGTTACGCTGGGCAGCACGAAACGGGTAGCCCGTTCCACTTTTCTGAGAGGTGCAGCTCATGCGTGCTGTCATGCTGAACTCCGTCCCCGCCGACCCGGCCCTGGCCGACCTGCCCGTCCCCCGGCCGGAGGCCGGCGAGGTGCTGGTGAAGGTCACCGGCGCTGCGGTCAACGGCTTCGATCTGGCCGTGGCCGCCGGCTATCTGCAGCAGATGATGGAGCACCGGTTCCCGCTGGTGGTGGGCAAGGACTTCGTCGGCACCGTCGAGGCGCTCGGCGAAGGCGCCGAGGGCTTCGCCGTCGGGCAGCCGGTCTTCGGCGTGGTGATGAAGCCGTTCCTCGGCCCCGGCTCGATGGCCGAGTACGTGACCGTGTCCGCCGGTTACGGCATCGCCCCGCTCCCCCAGGGTCTGGCCGCCGCGGAGGCGGGCGCGCTGGGCCTGGCCGGCACCGCGGCGCTGGACAGCCTCGACGCCGTGGCCCTGACCGAGGGCGAGACGGTGCTGATCTCCGGCGCCACCGGCGGCGTGGGCGCGCTGGCCGTGCAGCTGGCCGCCGCCCGCGGCGCCCGGGTGATCGCCACCGCCCGTCCCGGCGCCGAGGCCGACTTCGTCACCGGGCTCACCGCCGCCGAGGTCGAGCTCGTCGACCACGGCGGCGACCTGCCCGCCCAGGTCCGCGCGCTGGCCCCGGCGGGCGTGGACGCCGTGCTGCACCTGGCGGGTGACGGCGCCGAGCTGGCGGGACTGCTGCGCGGCGGCGGCCGGCTCGCCTCGACCCTCGGCCTGACCCAGGACGCCGTCCAGGGGGGCGCGGTCACCGTGCACACTGTCATGGCCGACCCGAACCCGCGGACCCTGAGCGAGCTGGCCGCCCGGGTCGCGGCCGGTGCGCTGCGCGTGCCGGTCACCGCCACCTACCCGCTGGAGCAGGCCCCCGAGGCGTTCGCCGCCTTCCGCGCGGGCACCCTCGGCAAGATCGCCATCGCGTGCTCCTGACGTCCCCGGCCTGAAGGCCCGGGACCGTCCTCACCCCTCGACCGGCCACGCCGGGGCCCCTCGCCCCGGCCACCCCCCCCTTCCGCGAAGGAACCCGTGATGAACATCGCCCTGTGGATCGTGCAGGCCGTGCTGGCCCTCCTGTTCGGGCTCGCCGGACTGGTCAAGTCCACCCAGCCCAAGGAGAAGCTGGAGCCCAGGCTGCCCTGGGCCGAGGATTTCTCCGCCGGCGCCGTCCGTCTCATCGGCCTCACCGAGCTGGCCGGCGCGCTCGGGCTGATCCTGCCCACGGTCACCGGCGTCGCGCCCGCCCTGACCCCGCTGGCCGCGGCCGGCCTGGCCGTGGTGATGGTGCCGGCCGCGCTCGTGCACGTCCGCCGCAAGGAGCCCGGCGCGATCGCCGTCAACGCGATCCTGTTCCTGCTGGCCGCGTTCGTCGCCTGGGGGCGCTTCGGACCTCACCCCTTCTGAGCAGCCCTAGACCGGGACGCGCGGGCTCTCGGCCGGGCGGCGCGGCTCGGTCTCGGCGCGGCGGGCCACCAGGCGCTCGCGCAGCCGCATCGCGGGCAGCTCGACCAGGTAGTAGCTGACCGTCGCGACGGCGACCGTGCCCACGAGCACCACCGCCAGCAGCTCCCAGAAGCCGGACTTGCCCATCACCATCGGCATCGGCACCGGCGGCGCGCCGAAGACGCTGCCGTTCTGCAGCCAGAGGTACTGCAGGATGAAGTGCCACAGGTAGACGCCGTAGGAGATGCGGCCGAAGAAGCGCATCGGACGGTTGGTGAGCACCGCGTCGATGACCTTCGAGTGCACGCCGGGCACCACCACCGGGGCGATGACCAGCAGCGCGAAGATCAGGAACAGCACCATCTCGGCCATCGCCTCGGGCACGGTGGCGTAGTCGGCCATGCCGGGCTTGCCGAACGGCCGGATGCAGTTGATCACGTAGACGACGGCCGCGCCCAGCCAGAACAGCAGCGGCCGGCGGGCCACCAGGCGGTAGAAGGCGGGCGTGGTGTCCTTGGCCTCCGCGTACGCCGACAGGATGGCCAGGCCCATGCCGATGGCCAGGAAGCCGGTGAAGCCGATCACCCAGAAGTACTCGTACGGGAAGGGGCCCATCGACTCCAGGTGCGTGTACGCGGTCCAGGCCAGGCCGACGAGCACGAAGACGCCCAGCGGGACCAGCAGGCGGCGGGCCTTGGCGCCGGGGTCGGCGGCCTTCCTGGCGTACCGGTCGAAGATCCAGGCCAGGATGGGCAGCGCCAGGTAGAAGGTGACCTCGGCGGGCACGGTCCAGGTGGGCTCCAGCCCGGCGTAGCCCGCCTCGGGGCCCGGCACGTAGTAGTGCATGAGCAGCAGGGGGCTGAGCACGTACCAGAGGCCGTCGACGCTCTTGAGGTTGAGCAGCAGCAGCGCCGCCACGGCCACCAGCCAGTACGCGGGCAGGATCCGCAGCATGCGCTTGATCAGGTAGCCCTTGAGCTCAGGACGCGGCGTGCCGACGATCGTCGCCCTGGCGAACGGCCGGTACAACAGCAGGCCGGACATCACGAAGAAGGGCGGCAGCAGCACGTTGAGGCCCTGGATCAGCACGGGCCAGATGCCGACGGACGGTTTGTCGTAGAAGCCGATGACGCCGGCGGCGAAGGCGACGTGCACCACGATCACGCCCAGTGCCAGATATCCGCGCAGCCCGTCGAGCCGAGGGGCACGTTTGCCGGGGCCGCCCCTCTTGATGATCTCCGGTGAGGTCATGGCATGTTTCCTCGCAGTTCGCTCGCTGATGGGGCTCGGCGCCCCCTCGGCGCCATCGTCACGCGGGGCCGCGGGCGGCCGCATCTCGTGTCGTGCTGAATTCCCCGTGCCGCCGGACGGCCTTTTCCACATCTTCCGAAATGCGTTTCCGGTGAATTGCAGGAAGCGGTCCCGGCGAGGCAGGTAGCTGCCCTGAAATGGCCTGTCGCCCGTTCCCCGGGGCGCGCATCGTTGGGTCCATGAGAGAAGACACCGTTCTGACGTACTCGTCCTACCTGGCGCTGGAGGAGATCCTCACGGCGCAGCGACCGGTTTCCGAGAGCCATGACGAGACCCTGTTCATCATCGTCCACCAGGTGTACGAGCTGTGGTTCAAACAATTGCTGCACGAATTCGCCGAGCTGCAACTCGAACTCGCCGGCGGATTCACCGCGCACGCCATGCGGACTTTGCACCGGTCCTTGAAGCTGATGCGGCTCGCGGTCTCCCAGATGGACGTCATGGAGACGATGACGCCGTTCCAGTTCGCCGCCTTCCGCGGCAAGCTGGGCACCAGCAGCGGCTTCCAGTCGGCGCAGTTCCGCGAGATCGAGGCGGTGCTGGGCCGGCGCGACGAGCGCATGCTGCTCGGCCAGGCCGAGGGCACCCCGGCGCGCGCCCGGATCGAGGCGGCGATGGCCAGGCCCACGCTGTACGACTCGCTGCTGACGTACCTGTACCTGCGCGGCTACGAGGTGCCGCAGGACCGGTTGCACCGCGACGTACGGCTGCCGCTGGAGCCGTCGGAATCGGTGCAGGACCTGCTGCTGCGGGTCTACCGGGACGACACCGGCGCGGCCCAGCTCTGCGAGCGCCTGGTGGACCTGGACGAATGCCTCCAGGAGTGGCGGTACCGGCACCTGAAGATGGTCGAGCGCACCATCGGCGCCCGGCCGGGCACCGGCGGCTCCAGCGGCGGGGCGTACCTGCGGGCCTCGCTGACGCCGTCGTTCCCGGACCTGTGGGCGGTCAGGAGCATGGCATGAACGACATCTCGGGACGTCTGGCGCCGCACTACTCGGCCTTCCGCGCGGCGGACCGGCTGCTGCTCACCGGCCACTCCCACCAGGCCTGGCCGGACGTGGCGCTGGCCGGGCAGATCGAGGCGTTCGACGACGCCGCCAGGGACGTGGACGACAAGTGGGCCGCCGCGTTCAAGAAGGCCGACCGGGTCAGGGAGGGGTTCCGGCTCTTCCTCGGCGACCCGTACGCCGAGCTGGCCCTCGGGTCCAGCACGCACGAGCTGGTGCTGCGCTTCCTGTCGGCGCTGGACCTGCGCGGCCGGCCCCGGCTGGTCACCTCCGGCGGCGAGTTCCACACGTTGCGGCGCCAGCTCGCCCGGCTGGCCGAGGAGGGGGTGGAGGTGGTCGTCGTCCCGCCGGAGCCGGTGGGCACGCTGGCCGCGCGGCTGGCGGACGCGGCCGACGGGCGCACGGCCGCCGTCCTGGTCTCGGCGGTGCTGTTCGAGACGGCCAGGATCGTGCCGGAGCTGGACGCGCTCGCCGCCGCCTGCCGCCTGCGGGGGGCCGAGCTGCTGGTGGACGCCTACCACGCGCTGGGCGTGGTGCCGTTCTCGACGGCGGGCCTGGACTCGGCCTGGGTGGTGGCGGGCGGGTACAAGTACCTGCAGCTCGGGGAGGGCAACTGCGTGCTGCGGCTGCCGGCGCACGCCGACCGGCTGCGGCCGGTGGTGACCGGGTGGTACTCGGAGTTCGCCGAGCTGGCCGAGGACCCGCGGGCGGGCGGCCGGGTCGGCTACCCGGCGGGGGCGGCCCGGTTCGCGGGGGCGACCTACGACCCGGTGAGCCACTACCGGGCGGCCCGGGTGTTCGACTTCTTCGCCGCGCAGGGGCTGACGCCGCAGGTGCTGCGGGCGGTGTCGCTGCGGCAGCGCGGGCTGCTGGCGGCGCGCTTCGACGAGATCGGCGCGCCCGCGCACGTGGTCAGCCGGGACCTGGACGCCGCGCCCGAGGAGTTCGGCGGGTTCCTGGCGCTGCGCTCGCCGTACGCGGGGCGGCTGCGGGCGGGGCTGGCGGCGCGGGGGGTGCAGGCCGACAGCCGGGGCGAGTACCTGCGGCTCGGGCCGGCGCCGTACCTGTCGGACGCGCTGCTGCACGCGGCCATGGACCGGCTCGCCGCGGAGATCCGCTCACTGCCGTCCGGCGCGACGGCCGGCGCGACGGCCGGGGCGACGGCCGGGGCGAGGCGAGCGGCGTGAACCAGAGGGGGCGGCGGACCACAGCCGGGCACCCGCCCCCGGCCCGGCCTTGCACCCGCCGACGGTCAGGGGCGGAAGAGGGCCGGGTCCATGGGGACGAGCGACGGCGAGACGCGGACCGGGAAGCCGATCTGGTCGAGCACGTCGCGGCGCAGGTCCACGCCGGGCGCGAGCTCCACCAGCTCCAGGCCGCCGGCGGTGACGTCGAAGACGGCCCGCTCGGTGACGACGCGGGCCCACTGCCCGCGCCGCACCCCCTCGCCCAGCCGGTACGTGACGTGACCGGCCCGCGGCACCAGCTTGCGCACCCGCCCTTCGGCCAGGATCCGCAGCCCGCCGTCGGCGCAGCTCACCCGGAGACCGTCGGTGGTCAGCGTGCCGGCGAAGACCAGCCGCGTGGCGTTGTGCGCGATGTCCACGAACCCGCCGGCGCCGGGGTTGGCCGCGCCGAACCGGCTGACGTTCACGTTGCCCTCGGCGTCGATCTGGGCGAAGGCGAGCGCGGCGAACGGGCAGCCGCCGCCGTCGATGAAGTCGAACTGCGAGGGCCCGTCGAGCAGCGCCCGCGGGGAGTAGTTCGCCGAGAACTGCCAGCCGCTCATCACGATGCCGCCGAAGGAGCCGTGCTCGGTGGTGAACAGGTGCTCGTCCAGGCGGCCGCCGTCCAGCAGGCCGTCCTCGGCCATGGCCAGGACGGCGTCGGAGGAGGCGCCGAACCCGAAGATCGAGGTCTCCCCCGGCCTGACCTCCCTGGCGACCCGGCGGGCGATCACCTTGTCCGGGCCGGACGGCAGCCGCGGCACCCGCGCGACGGCGTCGGGCACGTGCCGGAGGTAGCCGGGGTCGTGCCGCACGCCGGTGGTCATGGGCGCGTCCGGAACCACGACGACCCGGTCGACGAGCGCCCCGGGCACGCGCATCTCGCGCGCGGGCGACGAGCCGGCGGGCACGATCCGCGACACCTGCGCGATCACGGTGCCGCCGCACGCCTTCACCGCGAGGGCGATCGCCAGCGCGCTGGAGAACAGCGGTTGGTCCTCGAAGGACAGGTTGCCGTCGGGGTCGGCGGCGCTCGCCCGGACCAGTCCGGCGTGCAGCGGCCAGGACGGGTAGAACAGGTACTCCTCGCCGCCCAGCTCGACCAGCTCCACCAGGTCCTCCTGGGCCAGGCGGGTGAACCTGCCGCCGCCGTGCCGGGGGTCGGCGTACGTGCCGAGGCCGACCCGGGTCAGGTAGCCGGGGCCGCGCCGGGCCACCTCGCGCAGCCAGTGCATGGCGGCGCCCATCGGCCAGCTGTACGCCTCGACGAGGTCGTTCTGGATCAGCTCGGTCAGGGCGGGGCGGGCGCCGGTCACCGGGTGGCGGGGGTTGATGAACGAGGCGGACACGATGCGGCGCATCAGGCCCTTCCTGGCCACGTGGTCCATGCCGCCGATGCCGACGGCGTCCCCGGTAGCGCAGGGGAAGTAGAAGGTCAGCTCGCGCGGGGCGCCGGTGGCGGCGAAGCGCTCGCCGAGCGCGGCCAGCAGGGCGTCGGGGGTGAGCCAGCCGATGACGCCGGTGCTGGCGACCGCCTGGTGGTCCTCGATGAGCGCGACGGCCTCGGCCGCCCCGCACACCTTGCCCGTCCGGCCGCCCGCGACCAGCTCAGGGCCCTGATCCGGGGCCTGGTCCGGGGCCTGGTCCGGGCCCTGGTCCGGGCCCTGGTCCGGGGCGGTCATGGGCGGGCTCCGAAGCGGGCCAGGCTCTCGCGGGCCGTGGCGGAGGCGCAGTCGGCGCCGAACATCCAGGCCGTGCGCGCGTCGAGCGTCTCGGCGGGCCCGCTCACCGCGTCGGTCAGCGCCCGCTTGGCGGAGGCGACCGCGTGCGGGGGCAGCGCGGCCAGCCCCGCCGCCACCTCCAGCGCGCACGCCAGCGCCTCCCCCGGCGCGGCCAGCTCGTCGGCGCCGCCGATCCCGTGCAGCTCGCGGCCGGTCAGCGGGCGGTCGCCCCAGACCAGCCGCCGCGCGGCGACCGGCCCGACCCGGGCGGCCAGGCTCTGGATGCCCCAGGGCGGCACCCAGCCGAGCCGCACCTCAGGCAGGTGCCAGCGGGCGTCCTCGGCGGTGACCACCACGTCGCAGCCGGTGGCCAGCAGGAAGCCGCCGCCGAGCGCGAAGCCCTCGACGGCGGCCACCACGGGGATGCCGAGATGCTGGACGGCCCTGGCCACGCGCCCGGTGTCGGCCTCGTGCCGCACCATGCCCTCGCGCGTCATCCCGGACAGCTCCTTCAGGTCCGAACCCGCGCAGAACCCCGGCGGCGCGCCCGTCAGCACGGCGGCGCGCACCCCGGGGTCGTCGTCCAGTTCGGCCAGCGCGGAGCCGAGCGCCGCGACCAGCCCGGACCCGAGCGCGTTGCGCACGCGGGGCCGGTCGAGCCGCAGGACGGCCACCGCCCCGCGGCGCTCGCACGCCAGGCCCCCGTCCGACGGCCGGTCCATCAGAACGGGGTGGGCCAGGGGGCCAGCCAGGCGACGTCCACGACGCCGGGACGCTGGTGCGGCCAGGCGGCCACC
This sequence comes from Nonomuraea sp. NPDC050227, assembly GCF_044459705.1. Taxonomy (NCBI): domain Bacteria; kingdom Bacillati; phylum Actinomycetota; class Actinomycetes; order Streptosporangiales; family Streptosporangiaceae; genus Nonomuraea; species Nonomuraea sp. NPDC050227. Next base: position 244,003 of record NZ_JBITJF010000003.1, read on the forward strand.
TCGCGCCAGCCGTGCGCCGTCATGTGCTCGGCGATGCTGTCGAGGGTCGAGCCGCCGCTGTAGCGGGCCGTCACGCTGCCCTCGATGACGGCGAGCCGCAGCCGGCTCAGGTCGGTCCCGGCGAGCACCTCCAGTTCGGCGCCCTGGGCGTCCACCACCAGCACGTTGCAGCCGTGCTGCACCTCGCTGACGGGGATCACCGGGACGACGTCCTGCCGGACGACGGCCATGGGCAGCAGCGGCGGCAGCATGCTGGACTGCTTGTCGTAGGGGGTGACGTTGAGCGTGGCCTGGCCGCGTTCCCGGCCGGCGCACGCCGCCACGACCTCGCGGGCCGGGTGGCCGTGCTCGGGCTCGGGCAGCCCGGCGGCCAGGTGGTGCAGCCGGAGCTGCTCGCGCAGCGCGGGCAGGTGGTCGCCGTTGGGCTCCATCATGACCAGGCGGCGGAACCCGCACCTGGTGAGCGCCTCCACCTCCTGGCCCCGGTGCGCGCCCACCTGGATCGCCCCTTCGGCCGGCAATCCCAGCTTGTCCAGCAGGTCGGGCAGGTGATCCTCCCATCGGGTGCTCACCCGCTCCGGTGCGACAGTCTGGTTGCGCATCTGGTCGTCTCCTCCCGGTGAACCGCTCAGGGCAGCGTCATCGTGGTCATCGTCGGTCGCGGCCGCGCGCCGCCGCATCTCGTGGATTGCGCGGTACGTCCGCCCGCCGTCCCGCATCGCCGTCCCGCATCGCCGTCCCGCATCGCCCCCGGGCATCGCCGCCGTGCATCGCCGCCGGGCGAGCAATCCGCGAGGTGCGGGACGGCCGCGCGGCGGACCAGGATGGACGCGGCGACCGAAGGGAGGGCCCATGCGGCGAACTCGTGACCGTGACCTGAACGCCTACCTCGACCGGCTGGACGTCGGCGACCCCGGCGAGCCGTCGCTCCCGGCGCTGCGCGCCCTGCACCGCGCGCACGTGGAGCGGGTGCCGTACGAGACCTTGGAGGTTCAGCTCGGCCGGCGGATCACCGTGGACCCGCGCGAGTCGGTCGAGCGGGTGCTGCGCGGGCGCGGCGGCTACTGCGTGCAGCTCAACGGGGCGTTCGCCACGCTGCTGACCGCGCTCGGCTACGACGTCACCTGGCATCGGGCCGGGGTGCAGGCCGCCGTCCGGGCGCCCGCCTCGCCGGCGTCGTTCGCGCCGCACCTCGCGCTCACCGTCGCCCTCGACGGGCAGGACTGGCTGGTGGACATCGGGCTCGGCGACGGGCTGCACGAGCCGCTGCCGCTGCGGGCGGGGACGTACCGGCAGGGGCCGTTCGAGTTCCGGCTGTCCGCCTCGGACGTGGAGCCCGGCGGCTGGCGGTTCGACCACGACCCGCGCGGGTCGATCGCCGGGCTGGACGTCGAGCGGGCCCCCGCCGAGCCCGGGGACTTCGTGGAGTGGCATCCGTACCTGTGCACGTCGCCCGAGTCCCGGCTGGTGCGGGCCGCCGTCGTGCTGCGGCGCGACGCGACGGGCGCCGACTGCCTGGTGGGCTGCATGTTGCGCCGGATCGGCGCGGACGGCAGGACCGAGCGGGAGCTGTCCACCCGGCGGGAGTGGTTCGGGGCCCTGGAGGAGGTGTTCGGGCTGCGTCTCGACGACGTCAACGGCGCCGAACGCGAGGCCCTGTGGACCAAGGTCCGCGACGCCCACCTGTCCTGGCAGTCCCGCCGCCGCACCCCCGCCGCCTGACCCCGCCCGCTGGTTTTCTGATCAGCGGGCGGTTCTCGCCACGGCGGCCGGGGTGACCGGGGTGAAGAAGTTGACGAGATTGCCGTCGGGGTCGCGGAACAGCAGCGACCGGTTGCCCCAGGGCATCGTGGTGGGCTCGTTGACGAAGTCGGTGACGAGGCCGGTCAGGTTCTCGTACACGCGGTCCACGTCGTCCACCAGGAACTCGACGATCACGCTGTGGTTGTCGGCCGGGCGGGAGGAGCCCGGGGCGAACAGCGGGACGGTGCGAATGCTCGCGATCGCCAGCGTGGCGGTGCCGGTCCTGATCTCGGCGAAGTCCTCGGTGGACCAGGTCGCCGGGGTCCCGGTGGCCTGCTCGTAGAACCCGGCCAGGCGGGCGACGTCATCGGTGATGATGCGGATCGATACGAAGTTCATGACGTTCCTTCAGTGTTCGTGCAGCTCTTGGCACCCCGCACGGTACGACTGATACTGGACGGATTCGGTCCACTATTCGCCATAGGCTCGTATTCATGTCGCCACCCACCGGTCGTGTGCTCACGCTCCTGGAGTTGTTGCAGTCGGGCGGCGTCCGGACGATGGCCGAACTGGCCGACCGGCTCGGCGTCGACGGCCGTACCGTGCGGCGGTACGTCGGTCAGCTCGTCGACCTCGGACTGCCGGTCGAGTCGGTGCGCGGCCGTTACGGCGGCTATCGTCTCGCCCGCGGTTACCGCCTGCCGCCGCTCATGCTCGACGACGACGAGGCGCTGGCCGTGCTGCTCGGCCTGATCGCCAACCGGCGTACGGCCGGCGACGCAGGCGACACCGCGAGCGAGACGGCGGCCGCGAAGATCCGCCGGGTGCTGCCAGAACGGCTCGTCCGCAGACTCGACGCGCTCATGGAATCCCTCGCCTTCACCGGCCCGTCCGGCAGGCCCGCCGGCCCGGACGCCGCCGTCCTGCTCACGATCGCCGACGCCGTACGCCACCGCCGGCCCGTCTCCATCCGGTACGCCGACCGCACCGGCCGGCGCAGTGACCGCACGCTGCACCCGTACGGGATCGTCAGCCACGGGGGCCGCTGGTACGTCACCGGCGAGGACCCGGGCCTCGGCGAGGACCGGACCTTCCGCCTCGACCGCGTCGCGGACGCCCGCGCCCTGCCCGGCTCGTTCGAGGCGCCGGCCGGACGCGCTGCGCCGGATCCGGCACAGCGCGTCCTGTCGGGATTCGCCACCGCGTCCTACCGGCACGAGGTGACCCTGCGGATCCACGGGACGGCCGAGCGGATCCGCACCCGCCTGCCCGCCGCCGTCGCCACCATGGAGGAGATCACCGACGAGCCCGCCCTCGACCCCGCTGACGACCCCGCTGGGGAGGCCGCTGAGGAGCCCGCCGGGGAGGCCGGGCCGGCGGGCGAGCGCTGGTGGCGGGTCGAGCTGCGGGCCGAACGGCTCGACTGGCTGCCCGGCGTGCTCGCCGCGCTCGACCGCCCGTTCGTCATCGAGCGTCCCGCTGAGCTGCGCGACCTCGTCCTCGACGTCGCCTCCCGCCTCGCCGCCCGCGCCCGCCGATCCTGACCGCCCGGCGTCACACTCCGACGAAGCTCACCGTCTCGGCCAGGTCGGCCCGCCCGGTACGCAGCGGCGGCACGTCCTCCCTCTCGAAGCCCACCGCGACCCCACAGAGCAGGACAAGTCCGTCATGGGCGCCGACGGTCTGGCTGACGGTCTCGCGGTACATCGTCCACATCACCTGGGGGCAGCTGTGCATCCCTTCCGCCCTCAGCAGCAACATGACCGTCTGCAGGTACATCCCCGCGTCCGCCCACTGCCCGGGGCCCATCGCCCGGTCGAGGTAGCAGAACAGGACGACCGGCGCCCCGAACGCCGCCGAGTTCAAGGCGGCGATCCGCCGCGGCCGGTCAGGGGCGTCGCGCTCGATCCCCAGCGCCTTGTACCGCTGGTCGGCCGCGGCGGCGAACCGGTCCAGGTACGGCGAGGTCAGCTCGGCCGGGTACATCGGGTACTCCCGCTCGTCACCCGGATCTCCCGCCAGGGCCCTGGCCGTCGCCCGCCGTTTCAGCTCGGCCAGCGGCTCACCGGCCACGACGTACAGCCGCCACGGCTGAAGGTTCCCGCTCGACGGGGCCCGCGTCGCGGCGGTCAGCACGCGTTCGAGCACCTCCTTGGGGACCGGCTCGTCGCTGAACGCCCGCACCGCCCGGCGGCTGTCCACGGCTTCGTACACGTCCATGCCTTCTCGCCCTCTCACGTCACCCTGCCCGTGCGGGCCGCGGCGAGCAGCCGTGCGGCCGTCACCGCCGCGCCCGCGACCGCGGCCGTCACCAACCAGATCATGAACGTCGGATACAGACAGACCACCTGGATCCACATGATGTCGCCACCCCGCAGGAGCACCCGCATGATCGGGACGATCATGACGCACAACGCGAGCGGGGCCAGCTGTGGCAGCAGCCGCAACCGCCGCCACCCCCCGTACACGACGGCCCAGCGCCGGGAGCGGGCCACGCCCCGTACGGCCAGCCCGACGGTCGCGAGGGTCAGCAGGACGAACAGGATGTCGGTGACGAGGTAGGGCGGCGAGGAGGGGATCTCGGGTGTGCCTCCCTCGATCAGGGCGACCAGGCCGTCCATGAGGGCGCCGGCGTCGCCGAAGGCCGTCCCGGTGTTCGCCATGACCGCGACGCCGTACCCCCGCTCCGGCATCAGCAGCTGGGCGGCCGTGGAGGTGAACAGGTCGCCGTCGTGCCGGACGACGGGGGTGCCGCGCGCGGTCTCGCCGATCTCCCAGCCGAGGGCGTACTCCCCGTCCTGCTCGGACGGCGTGCGCATCTCCTTGACGCTTCGCGGGGAGAGGATGCCGTCGTTCTGCGCGATCAGCCATCGGGCCATGTCGCCGGCGGTGCTGAGGATCCCGCCCGAGCCGTTACCGAACCCGGGCGGCTCCGGCACGGCGACGGCCCGGCCGAGCACGACCAGATGGCCGCGGGCGCTGCCGGGCAGGTCGCGGTCGGTGTCGACCGTCCTGCTGTGGCGCATGCCGAGGGGTGTGAAGACGTTCTCGTGCAGGTACGCCGCGAACGGCTGCCCGCTCACCACCTCGACCAGCCGCGCGGCGACCTGGTAGTTGGTGTTGTGGTAGCTGAAGGCGGTGCCCGGCTCCGCGGCGAGCCGGGCCGTCCTCAGCCGGGCCACGGCGCCTTCGAGCGTGCGGGGCTGGGGCAGGCTCTTCTCGCGGAAGGCCGAGTCGGCCATGCCGGAGGTCTGGTTGAGCAACTGCCGCACGGTGATCCGGGCGGCCCTGGGATCGGCCATGGTGAACTCGGGCAGGTGACCGCGCACCGGCCCGTCCAGCTCGACCTGGCCTTTCTCCACCAGTTGCAGGACGGCGAGCGAGGTGAAGGACTTGCTGACCGACGCCACGGCCATGGGCGTGTCCGTCGTCACCGGCTCGCCGGAGGCGGTCCGGCCGTACCCGGCGGCGTGGACGACCTGCCTGCCCTTGGTGATCGCGACCGCGACCCCGGGGAGCCCGGTCGCCTCGCGGTACCTCGTGACGAAGGCGTCCACCGACGAGGGCGCGAGGTCCTGGGGCGGGGCCGGGCCGGACGCGAGCGGCAGGGCGAGGCAGAACACGGCGACGATGTCTCTGAGCACCCGCCCAACGCTATGGATCACCCTCGTTCCGCCACCATGGCGAAGTCCCTCCGCTTTTCCTACGGAAAACCGCCATTCCCTTCTGGAAGCCGGGCGGGCCCGCCTGGAACGCGCCTGCACCACGCCAACCCGGGAGCGATTCGTCTGTTTCGCCGGAAATGAAACCTGCGGTGCGCAGGTGTCCCTGATGGCTACCGTGGCGGAGTGCACACAGTGATCACGCGAGACGGCCGCGCCCTTGCCGTGGAGCAGTGGGGCGTCCCCGACGGGACACCCGTCTTCTACCTGCACGGCACCCCCGTGGGACGCCTGGCCCGCCACCCCGACGACTCCTTGTACACCAGGCTCGGCATCCGGCTGATCACCTTCGACCGCCCCGGCCTCGGCGGCTCGACGCCGCTGCCCGGGCGGCGCGTCGTGGACGGCGCGGACGACGTCGCCGCCGTGGCCGACGCGCTCGGCCTCGACGAGTTCGCCGTCTACGGGGTCTCCGGCGGCGGGCCGCACGCGCTGGCGTTCGCCGCCCGCCACCCCGGGCGGGCCGTCCGGGTCGCCTCGCTGGCGGCGCTGGCCCCGCGCGACGCCGAGGGGCTGGACTGGACGGCCGGGATGATGGAGGGCAACCGGCGCAGCGCCGCCGTCGCCCTCCAGGATCGCGACGCGATGATCGCCCACCTGGGGGCGGACTCGTCCGGGCCGCCGCAGTTGCCGCCGTTCGAGGCCGCCGTCCTGACGCGGCCCGAGGTCAGCGCCATGTTGTCGGCCGCCTACGCCGAGGCGGTCCGTCCCGGCCTCGGCGGCTGGGCCGACGACGTCATCGCCCTGTTCGGCAGGCCCTGGGGGGTTGACCCCGCCGCCATCACCGTTCCGGTCCGGCTGTGGCACGGCGAGCTGGACGGGGTCGTGCCGGTCGCGCACGCCCGCTGGCTCGCCGCCCGCATCCCCAGCGCCACCCTCACCGTCCAGCCCGACGCCGGGCACGCGGGGCACTTCGACGCCACCCCCGCCACGCTGGAGTGGCTGCTGCACGGCGACGAACCCCTCCGCGACCAGGACGAGGTGGCGGCCGCCACGACATAGGCGGCCCGCCGTCAGTGGGGGATGGCGTCGATCAGCTCCCGGGCGCCCTGGCGGAGCAGCGCGACCGCGACGGAGGTGCCGAGCGTCGCCGGGTCGAGCGGACCGGCCCACTCGTGCGCGTCGAGCACGCGCTTGCCGTCGGGGGAGAAGACCCGGGCGCGCAACGACAGCCGGCCGTCACGCTCGGCGCGGGCGTACCCGGCGATGGGCGAGTTGCAGTGGCCCTGGAGCACGTGCAGCAGCATGCGCTCGGCCGTGATCTCCCGCCACGTGTCGGCATGTCCCAGCCCGGCGACCGCGTCGACGGTCGCCGGGTCGTCCTCCCGGCACTGCAGGGCCAGCACGCCCGCGCCGATCGGCGGGCACATCGTCTCCAGGGACAGCGCCTCGGTGATGCGTTCCGGCCGGCCGATGCGCTCCAGCCCGGCCACCGCCAGCAGCAGCGCGTCGGCCTCCCCCGCGTCGAGCTTCTCCAGGCGCCGGTTGGCGTTGCCGCGCATCGGCACGCAGCGCAGCCGCGGGTGGGACGCGGCGAGCTGGGCCACGCGCCGCACCGACGACGTGCCGATCCGGGTGCCCTCGGGCAGCGCGTCCAGCTTCAGGCCGCCGGGGTGCACGAGCGCGTCGCGCAGGTCGTCACGCTTGAGGAAGGCCGCGAACACCGTGCCGGCCGGCAGCGGGCGGTCGGCGGGCACGTCCTTCATGCAGTGGACCGCCAGGTCGGCCTGGCCGGCCAGGAGCGCCTCGTCGACCTCTTTGGTGAAGGCGCCCTTGCCGCCCAGCGCCGACAGCGCCCCCTGCCACCGGTCGCCGGACGTGGTGACCGGGACGACCTCGGTGCGGATGCCGGGATGCCGGTCGGCCAGCTCCCGCCGGACGCGCTCGACCTGGGCCAGCGCCATGGGAGACGAACGCGTCACGATGCGGATCAGCTCGGGGACGGCCATCCCCCGATCGTAGGGCGTCACCTCCGTGCCGCGCGGGCTGATCCCGGAGCTCGCCATGGATGGCCCGTCGCGGGGATGGCGGCTTAGGGTACGGATCACCAATTGTCACGGGGGAAGAGGACGGGGACGTACATGATGGCCAATGATCCGGGGCGGCCCACGCTGATGACGCGGATGGTCGCGGCGTACAAGGGCGAGGTGCGCGCGGACGAGCTGGAGGCGTACCGGCGGGCCGGGGGCCTGGTCTACACCGAGCTGGAGCGTGCCGAGGAGCTGCGGTTACGCCTGGTCCAGGACGGCGTCAACCTCTGGCACGGCCCGCAGTCCGCCTCCGGGCAGCTGCTGTGCACCTGGAACGCGTTCGTGCTGCAGACCATCGGCGAGCAGCTGCTCGACTCCGACTACAGCGCCGACCCGCGCACCGCGGGCTACGTGCCGCCGGTCACCAGCCGGCAGGTGGCCGCCTGCTTCGCGCAGGTGGAAGGCTGGGTGTCGCGCGCCCGGCAGGCGGCCGGCAACACCCGCTATCTGGTCGAGACAGAGCTCCAGCTGCCCGCCGACCTGCCCGAATGGGCCGAGGCGGACCCGTGCCCGCTGCCCCATCTGCACGGCATGCTGGCCGCCACCCGCGCGATCCGCCGGCACGCGGAGGTGGCCTTCGGCATGTTCGAGCAGACCGTCGCCGACGACCACGACCACCAGGCCGACCTGCAGCGGCTGCGCCAGCTCGTGGCCGAGGCCGCCACCGCCGCCGACTACGCCGAGGGGCTGCTCAAGGCCGATCCGCAGCCGAGCCTGCACGAGGCGATCGAGCAACGGCTGCAGCGGTCCCTGGAGCTCTACTACCACGTGGGCCAGCTCATCGCCATGCCCAGGCACATCGCCACCTACCAGAGCACGGCCACCAGGCCCGCGGCGACGTACCGGTCCCTTGAGGCGAACCTGCGCGACCTCGACCCCTGGTGCCTGACCGACCCGCAGCGGCGGGACTACTGGCAGGCCGACCCCAAGGCCCGGCAGGCCGTCAAGGAGATGTGGGAGTACGACCCCGACCCGGCCGCCACGCTGCACATCCAGGCGCAGATCGACGCCGCCTTCCGGGACGGCGCCATCGCCTACGCCGTCGACGCGGCGGGCAAGCCGCTCGGCAGCTACTACTGCTGCCCGTTCCCCGCCATCTACTCGGTGCGCAGGCCGGTGGTCATCGCGGGCAGGCTGCTGCGGCCCATGCAGCGCTTCACCTTCGAGGCGTCCGCCGAGGAGATGGAGAGCGGCGGCCCGTTCCGGCGCGAGATCATCGTGGCCGACTTCAAGCCGACGAACGAGATCGACTACTGCGACCCCGACGGGCTCCACGGCGACTAGTCATCGGACGGGCCACGGAGGACATGCGGAGGACATGCGGCGGAAGCCGGGCCGGGCCGTCGGTATCCGAGGACATCCGGCCTCGCAGCTGCCTATATTTCAGGCAACGGAATTCTCCTGTTGGAGGGCTAGGTGTCCGATGTGTTCGCCAAGGATCTCAGCCGCCGGGTCGTGACCAGGATCGCTCCCGCCGAACTGCCGCTGTTCGACCAGACCTGGGACGCGCTCGGCGGCAGGACCAGGCCGAGGTCGCATCGGGATCCGCTCGGTTTCGGGTTGCCGGGGGTGGACGAGCTGCTGGTGACGGCGATCGTCTCCGGCGTCGTGACCACGGTGCTCGCGGACGTGGGCAAGGACGTCGGCTCGTGGACCGGCCGGCTGATCGGCCGGTTGCGCCGCCGTCCGCGGGAGCTGCCCGAGGCGCAGCCGGCGGGCCCGGCGCCGTTGCCGCCGGCCCGGCTGACGGAGATCCGCAAGGTCGCCTACCACAAGGCGCGCCGGATGGGCATGTCGCAGGCGCAGGCCGACGCGCTGGCCGACGCGGTGGTGAGCGAGCTGGCCCGTAACCCGTCATGAGAGGCCGTCTCCCGTCGGCCACCACGTCCGCGTTCGTCCTGCTGATCAGCCTGGCGTTCGCGACGACCGCGATCTACCGGCCGGGGATCTTCGACCTGCTGTCGGTGCAGGGGGCGGAGGTCCCGGCGAAGGTCAGGGAGGCGTGCCAGCTCGCGGCGCTGAAGGGCCTGGACGATCCCGCGTGCGACGTGATGAGCCGCGGGGCTCACCAGGATCTCCGGCTCGGCGTGTTGCTCTGTTTCGCGACGCTCGTCCTGCTCACCGCGCTGCAGTACTGGTTCGGCCCGGCCTGGCGGATCCGCCGCCGGCGGCTGCGTCCGGTCGGCGGCGAGGTCGGCGAGGAGTTGCGGCGGATGGCGGCGGAGGTGCTCGGCGGCCGCCGGGTCGTCTTCCTGCTCGACGTGCTCGATCCCGCGGTGGCCGGGCTGGCCTTCGGGCGGGCCGGGAGCCGGTACGTGGTGATCAGCCGGGGCACCTGGATGTCGTTCGAGCGCGACCGGCCGCTGTTCCGGGCGGTGGTGCTGCACGAGCTGGCGCACGTGCGCAACAGGGACCTGACCATCACGGCGGTCACGCTGGCGATGTGGCGGTCCTACGCCGGGGTGATCCTCGTGCCGGGCCTGCTCGCCGCCGTGAACGGGGTGGTGTCGGGGCAGGCGCCGTTCCTGCGGTCGGAGCTGATGCCGTTCGGGGCGCGCGCGGCGCTGTCGTGGTTGTTCGCCGCCCAGATCGCCGGGCTGGCGGTGTTGTCGTGGCTGACCCGCTCGGTGGTGCTGCAGTCGCGTGAGCTGATGGCCGACGCCCGCGTGTTGTCGTGGGAGCGGGACGCGACGCCGCTGCGCCGCGTGTTCGAGCAGGCGCCGGCGCCGCGCCGGTGGCCGGTGTCGCTGCGGGTGCGCACCCATCCGCATCTCGCCGTCCGGCGGGCCGCGCTGGAGGACGAGGAGCCGCTGGTGCGCCAGGGTTTCGTCTTCCCGCTGGCGCTGGGCGGCTGTTTCTCCCTGACCATGGATCCGGCCACGTCGCTGACCGCGCAGGGACGCACCAACACGCTGCCGTGGCCGGCGGAGGTGTTCGCCCTGCTGCTGGCCGTCGCGCTGGGGTTGCGGGCGTTGCGGGCCGTGGGGGCGCGCGGCGACGCCGTGCACGTGCCGCTGGGCCTGGCCGTGGGGCTGGCGGGCGGCTGGGTGCTGGCCCCGAGCAGGATGACCGACCATGCGCTGGCGCCGTTCCCCGTGTCGGTGCAGCTCGCCGGGCTGGTGGTGCTGGCGGTGGCGGGCCTGCTGCTGGGGGTGTGGGTGCGGTGGGTGGCGCGGGTGTGGGCGCCGCGGGTGCACGGGCCGCGGTCGGCGCTCGGGCCGCTGCTGCTGATCGCGGTGGTCGTGACGCTGGGCGCGCGGGGGTTCTACGACGTCCAGGCCGACATCATCATCGCCCACGTCCAGAGATATCCCGCTGTTTCCGACCCACTGGCGCAGGTCCTGATCAGCGCGCAGATCATGCTGGACTCCCGCCTGTCGGCGGGCGTCCTCCTGCTGCTCGCCGTCGTCCTGCTCATGCTGATCCCGATGGCGGTACGTTTCGTCACCCTCGGCGAACGCCGCCCGCCCGCGCCCCGGCGCACCGGCCGCCTCGCCCTGGCGGTGGGCTGCGCGGCCGCCGCGGCGCTGGTCACGGCGATGGTGTCGGGCACGGTCAACGGCTACGTCTTCCAGAGCTCCGGCACCGCGTTGTCGGGCGTCATCGCGACCGGAGCCGCCGCCGGCGCCGCCCTTGCGGCCTGCGTGGCCGGGTTGTCCGGGACGTCGCCGGTCGCGAAGGGCATGCTGACGGGGCTGGCCGCGGCGGTGCTCTACGCCCTCGCGCTGGAGCTGGTGTGGCTGCCCTTGCGGGCGGCGCTGCCGTGGCTGATCCACATGATCATCCTGGAGCGCATGCTGGAGGCCGCGCTGATCGCCGCGCTGGCCACGGCCCTGCTGGCCCGCCTGCTGCCCGCCCGCGGAGAGCCGGCCCCGGTCGCCGGCGTGCCCGCGCCGGGGTGAGACCGGCTGTTCATGGCTGGCGACCGTATCCGCCGGGGCCGGCATTCCGTGCGGCCCGGCGGTTGGGATGATGAGCGCATGGACGCCCCCATCCCCGTCGACACCGATGCCTGGCCGCGCCGGCAGCACTTCGAGCACTACCGCCGGGCCGTCCCGTGCACGTATTCGATCACGGTGGAGATCGACGTCACCGCGTTCGCGGCGGCGCTAGGCCGGTCGCGGCGCAAGTCCTACCTCGCGCAGGTCTGGGCGATCGCCACGGTCGTCAACCGGCACGACGAGTTCAGGATGTGCCTGACCGCCTCCGGCGACCCGGCCGTCTGGCCCGTCGTGCATCCGGCGTTCACGGTCTTCAACCCCGAACGTGAGACGTTCGCGTGCGTGTGGGCGCCCTACGACCCCGACTTCGCCGCCTTCCACGACGTCGCCGCTCCCCTGCTCGCCGAGCACGCCCGCGCCACCGAGTTCTTCCCGCAGGGGCCGCCGCCGCCCAACACGTTCGACGTGTCGAGCCTGCCGTGGACGTCCTTCACCGGGTTCAACCTCAACATCGGCGACAACTGGGACCACCTCGCCCCCATCTTCACCCTCGGCCGGTACACCGAGCGCGACGGCCGGGTCCTGCTCCCCCTCGCACTCCAGGTGCACCACGCCGCCGCCGACGGGTTCCACTCCGCCCGGCTCGTGAACGAGCTGCGGACCCTGGTCGCGGACCCGTCCTGGGTCGACCGGAGCCCGGCCTCCTGAACCAGCGCTGACCTCCGCCCCCGCCCCGGCCCTTGCGGCCACGGGCCGGGGGCGCGCTTCGCCATGCCCCGAATCTATCGTTCTAAATTGCTACGTTCGTTTTTCATGCGATAGTTTTGCATGCGAAAGAGAGGTGGCGTCCATGACGAGCGAAGCCGACCCGGCCGATGCCGGGCGACACGTCGACGTACTGATCATCGGTGCCGGCCTGTCCGGCATCGGCGCCGCATGGCATCTCCAGCGGCGACCCGGCAGGACCTACGCGGTGCTGGAGGCCCGAGACCGTCTCGGCGGCACGTGGGACCTGTTCCGCTATCCGGGCGTCCGCTCGGACTCCGACATCTTCACCCTCAGCTACGCCTTCCAGCCCTGGCGTGGCCGCAAGTCCCTGGCCGACGGCGACGCCATCCGCCGCTACATCGAGGACACCGCCCGCGACCACGGCATCGACCGGCACGTCCGGCACCGGACCAAGGCCCTGTCCGCCGACTGGTCCTGGGAGCGGCGCCGGTGGACGGTGCGCACCACCCGCGGGACCTGGACGTGCTCGTTCCTGTACGTCTGCGCCGGTTACTACGACTACGACCACGGCCACCAGCCGGAGTTCAAGGGCGCCGAGGACTTCGGCGGCCGGTTCGTGCACCCGCAGTTCTGGCCGGACGACCTCGACGTGACCGGCAGGAGCACCGTGGTGATCGGCAGCGGGGCCACCGCGGTCACCCTGGTGCCGGCGCTGGCGAAGCGGGCGGGGCACGTCACGATGGTGCAGCGCTCCCCGACCTACCTGACCTCCCTGCCCGACGTGGACCCGGCGGCGGGCCCGCTGCGCCGCCTGCTTCCCGCGCGTACGGCCCACCGGCTGCTCCGCGCCAAGAACGTCCTGAGCAGCCGGCTCACGTACTGGCTGAGCCGGCGCTACCCGGAGCAGACCAAGCGGCACCTGCGCAAGGGCATCCAGCGCTACCTGCCCGACCCGGCCCTCCTCGACCGGCACTTCACCCCCCGGTACCAGCCGTGGGACCAGCGGCTGTGCGTCGTCCCCGACGGCGACCTGTTCCGCGAGGTGGCCGCCGGGCGCGTGTCGATGGTCACCGACCGGATCGCCCGTCTCACCGAGCACGGGATCGAGCTGGAGTCCGGGCGCACGCTGGAGGCGGACGTGATCGTCTCCGCGACGGGCCTGTCGCTGATCCCCCTCGGCGGGATCGCCGTGTCGGTGCAGGGCCGCCCGGTCGACCTGGCCGAGACCACCGCCTACCGCGGGCTGATGCTGAGCGGCGTGCCCAACCTGGCCTTCTGCGTCGGTTACACCAACGCGTCGTGGACGCTGCGGGCGGAGCTGTCCTCCCGTTACGTCGTCCGGCTGCTCGACCACATGCGGCGGCACGGCCTGACCACCGCGATGCCCGCGCTGCCGCGCGACGTCGCCCGCCGTCCGCTGCTCGGCCTGACCTCCGCCTACGTCCAGCGCGCGGCGCACCTGTTCCCGCAGCAGGGCGACCGCGCGCCGTGGACGGCCGGCCAGAACTACCTGACCGACCGGCTGCGGTCGGCGTTCCTCGACGTCCGCAAGGGGATGATCTTCGATGGGTGAGCAGTACCGGGTGGTGGCCCTGGGCGGCGCCGGCGCGATGGGCAGGCCCGTCGTCGAGGCGCTGGCCGGGCGGCCGGACATCGCCGACCTGGTGATCGCCGACCGCGACACGGCCGCCGCCGCGCGGCTGTCCGTCAAGTACGCGAACGCCTCGGCCGCGACCGTGGACGCCGCCGACCCGGTCCGGCTGCGCGAGCTGTTCCGCGACGCCGACCTGGTCGTCAACACCACCGGCCCGTTCTTCCGGCTCGGCGTGCCGATCCTGCGGGCGGCGATCGAGAGCCGTACCCACTACGCCGACATCTGCGACGACTGGGAACCGACCCTGGACATGCTCGCCATGGACGCCCAGGCGCGGGACGCGGGCGTGACGGCCGTGATCGGGGCCGGCGCGAGCCCGGGCACCAGCAACATGCTGGCCGCGCTGGCGACCCGTGAGCTGGACACCGTCGAGAGCGTCCACACCGCCTGGCCGGTGGACGTCCCGTTCGTCGGCGACGACCCCGCCGACGCCTCGGCGGGCGGGGAGTCGGCCGCCGTCGTCCACTGGATGCAGCAGTTGTCCGGCACGATCCGCGTCTGGGCCGGCGGCGCGCCCGCCGAACGGCCGCCGCTCAAACCCGTCAGGCTCGACTACCCGGGGCTGGGCCCCGGCACCGCCTACACCGTCGGCCATCCCGAACCGCTGACGCTCCCGGCTACCTGCTCGATCACGGGCGACTCCGCCTGCGTCATGGTGGTCAGGCCGGAGACGGCCGCGTACCTGATGACCCTGCGCGAGGAGATCGATCGGGGCGGGCTCTCCCTGGAGCAGGCCGCGGCCGCGATCGAGCGCCCGACCGCGGGCCGCTTCGCCCGCTCCGCCGTGCGCCGGCTCTCGCTGCGCGGCCCCGGCTCGCTGCCGCCCTTCTTCGCGCTGGCCGCCGGCGTCCGGGACGGCCGGCCGTGCCGGATCGGCGCGCGGCTGATCGGCTCGCCGCGCGGGATGGCCAGGGCGACCGGGGTCCCGCTGTCGCTGGCGGCGGCGCAGATCCTCGACGGCTCGGTGCGCGCCGCCGGCGTCCATCCCCCGGACGCCGTGCTCGACCCGGAGAGGTACTTCGCGCAGCTGGCCGTCCACTGCGACCCGCCGTGCGCCGGCCGCGACGAGGTGGTCACCGTGGACCGGACCCCGTGACCGGCGCCGATCGCCCGCTTCCCGGGGTCCGCGGCGACGTCGGGCCCGGCTGGGAGCCGGTCCGCCGCGCGTTCGCCGCGATGCGGCACCTCAAGACTCGTGGGCAGGTGTCTGGCGTGTGCGGTGAGCCCCTTGTGCTGCATGACGGCTGACCAGCTCCGCTCTTGACGTGGCGTGGCGTCTTGGCCGCTCTACGTTGAGCGGGCCATCTTGACGGCTGAGATCAGCAAGACGACGGTCGGGGCAGGGATGAGGACCAGGTCCGGGGTGACGCCGAGCAGTCGGCCGTCCCCTCTGGGTCAAGCCGCGGGCCGCAGGTGCTGCCGAGCCCATTCCTCGAAGCTGGTGAGCGGAAGGCCGAGGTCCCTGGCGTACTGCGGGCGGGCCGGCTGGCCGGCAATGTTCATCCACTCGTGCGAGGCGCCCATCGCCGGCATTCCGGCGGCGAGTGCCTGTTCCTCGGTCATGTCCGGCGCGGGCAGGTGCGTGCCCAGCGCGCGGGAGAGAACCTCGGCGACCTCCGTCATGGACAGATGGTCACTCGCCAGCTCCAGCTCGACCCCGTGGAACCGCTCCGGCTCGGCGATGGCTGCGGCGGCTGCCCTGCCGATGTCGTCCACCGCGGCGAGGGACAGCCGGGTGTCCGGCTTCACGACGCTCACCAAACCGCCTTCCACACCCCGCGGGAACAGGAAAGCCATGGACGGCAGGAAGTTCTCCATGAAGAAACCCGGTTTGAGGATCGTCCAGCGGGAGAAGCCGGCCGCACGGACCCGGTCCTGGATCGTGCTCTTGGCTCCCAGGCTGGCGTCCAAGGAGCCCCAGCGGCCTGCGATCCAGCCGGGAGCCTGGGTGTGCTGACCGGCGCCACTGGTGGAGGTGTGCACGAACTGCGGCACTCCCGCAGCCTGCGCGCCCTCGATGAGGTTGACGGCTTGGGCCACCTCTCCGTCGAAGTCGAAACCTTCGGCGGCCAGGGCGGGCATCTGAACGGAGAAGACGGCGCGGACACCCGTGGCGGCCCGCACCACCGAATCGCGATCGTGGAGATCACCGGTGACCAGATCGGCGCCCAGCGCCTCGACGGCCTTGGCTCGTTCGGTGTCGGGGTGACGCACCAGAGCGCGTACGGGTACGCCTGCGGCGAGCAGGGCTCGGGCGGTGGCGCCGCCCTGCCTGCCGGTGGCGCCGGTGACCAGGACGGGTGCGGGATGTGCGGTCATCGGGCTCCTCAGAGCTATAAACGGCGGGGGCCGCCGCTTTCTGTGCGATAAGATATGGCGGGCCCCGCCATTTAGCAACCCCGGAGATGACGCCCATGCCCGACCGCCAGCGCGCAGACGCCCGGCGCAACTATGCGCGCATCCTCGCCGTGGCCGAGGAGGAGGTCGCCGCGTACGGGGCAGGCGCCTCCCTGGAACAGATCGCGCGCATCGCGGGGGTCGGCTCGGCCACCGTGCGCCGCCACTTCCCGACCCGCCGGGCGCTGCTGGAGGCGGTCTCCCATCGACGCATCGAGGCCCTGGCCGCCCGTGCCCGCGAGCTGACAGGCAAGGGCGACAGCCGTGACGCGCTCCTGCAATGGCTCAGTGACGTCGTCGCCTACTGTGTCGCGGCCCGAGGGCTGGCGGCGGCACTGGCCTACGACGGGGCCGAGACCGACCCCGTACACGAGAACACCTGTGCGGCGATGATGGCGGAGGCGGGGAACCCCCTGCTGCAGCGCGCCATGCAGGACGGGGCGGTGGCGGAAGGCGTCACCGTCGCCGACCTGATCGCGCTGATCGTCGGTGTCGTCCTGGCGACGGAGCACCACCCTGACCCGGCGGCCCGCGCGGACCGGCTGTTCCAGCTGGCCGTGGCGGGGGTGAGCCCGCGGGGCTGAGAGGCCTTCATCGGTGACAAGGGCTGCGTGACCGGCGCCGTCAGGGCGCAGGCCCGCGAGGACAACAGGACCGCCGGGGACCGCGTCGCCCCTCCCTGGGACCGAACGCCAACGGAAATGGGTGCCGTTCGTCTTCAGGGAGCCTACGAGGGGTCGCCCCCGGACGCGCAGGGCGGGCACGGCGGCCCGAACCCGGGAGGCGGCTCCCGTGACGAGCACAACCGGCGTTTCCCCATCACGAGATGATCGCCTGCGACGTCGAGGGCAGCGCCGGCCCGATCGCCCGCCGGGCGCCCGGGGTGCGCCCGTGTCCCCAGCCGATCTGCCGGCGGTATCCGCCCAGCAGCCCACGCTCGGCCAGTTCCGTCACATCGGGCGGCTCCGGGAGCGGGTGCGCGGCCGGGGCCACGTAGAGGGCGTCCACCGGGCAGTACGCCTCGCACATGAAGCACGTCTGGCAATCGCCCTGCCGCGCGATCAGCGGCACCCCGTCGTCCCCGCGTACGAACACGTCCGTCGGACAGGCCTCGACGCACTTGTCGCAGGCGATACACCGGTCGCGCAGCACGATCTCGATCACGACGCCACCGCCAGCGGCCACCCGGTCTCCGGCAGCACCCAGACCTCGTCGAGCCCACCGGAGATCAGCCGGTGGTGCTGGGCGGGGTCGGAGCCGGGGTGGTCGGCACGCTTGTGCATGCCGCGGCTCTCGGTCCTGGCCAGCGCGCTGGCGTACATCCATCGGGCGTGGGCCGCCATCGCGGCGGCCGAGCGGGCGCGCACGACGTCGGGGCCGTCGGCGTACAGGCCCCGCCTGGCCCGCTTCCAGGTCTCGTCGAGCGCTGCCAGCGCGGGCGCGAGCCGGTCGCCGTGGCGCAGGTAGTTCTTCTCGTACGGCAGCACCTCGGCCTGGACCGCCTCGATGATCTCGCGATGCCCGGCCGGGTCGCCGCCGGTCGGCCGCAATCCGGCGCCGCCCGCCCCGCGCACGGTCCGCGTGGCCGCCTGAGCGCCCAGAGCACGGGCGTGACGGGCCGCGGCCTGCCCCGCCCAGGTGCCGGAGGACATCGCCCAGGCCGCGTTGTGGCTGCCGCCGCCGGTGAAGCCCCCGCAGATCGGTTCCCTGGTGGCCGCGTCGCCGGCGGCGTACAGGCCCGCGACGGAGGTGGCGCAGTCGTAGCCGGTCAGGCGGATCCCGCCGGTTCCGCGTACGGTCCCCTCCGCCAGGAGCGTGACGGGGAAAAGCTCGGTGAACGGGTCGATCCCCTGCCGGTCGAAGGGCAGGAAGAAGTTGGGCTGAGCCAGCCGCATCGCCTGCCTGATCCCCTCCCCCGCCTGGTCGAGGCGGCAGAAGACGCGCTCGGACAGCAGCGCCCGCGCGATCACCGACCGGCCGTGCGTGCTGCCCGCCCCCTCCAGGACACTTCCGTCGGCATGGTAGAAGGTGGCGTAGGAGTAGAAGGCGGTCTTGGTCACGGAGGTGAACTCCGGAGCGATCGCGTAGGCGTTGGAGAACTCCATGCCGGACAGCTCGGCCCCGGTCTCCGCCGCGAACAGGGCGCCGTCGCCGGTGTTGACGTCACAGCCGAGCGCCTTGCTGAGGAAGGCGCAGCCGCCGGTGGCCAGCACCACCGCGCCCGCGCGCACCCGGTAGGAGCGATCGTGCTGCCTGCGGTGGCCGGCCGCGCCCGCGACCGCGCCGTCCGCGTCCACCAGCAGTTCGGTGACAGGGCTGTGGTCGAGCACGCGCACCCCCGAGCGGCGCGCGCGGATGCGCATGCGGCGCATGTACTCCGGGCCCTGCAGGCCGCGCCGGATCTGCCCGCCGTCCTCACCCACCGGGAAGGGGTAGCGGCTCACCTCGGCCAGCTCGTTCATGTTCGCGTACGTCTGGTCCAGGACCCGGGCCATCCAGGCGCGATCGGAGAGGTACCCGCCCAGGGCCTCCCGGGAGGCCATCGCCGCCTCGCGGGAGGCCGGGTCGGGATCGACGTACCAGACTCCGGTGCCGGCGGCAGCAGTGGCGCCGCTCGTGCCCAGGTAGCCCTTGTCGACCAGGACGACGTCGGCGCCCGACTCGGCTGCCTTGACGGCGGCCCAGGCGCCGGCCGGCCCGCCGCCGGCCACCAGGACGTCTGCGATGAGATCCAGATCGGTCATGACTCCCTCCTCATGGGAGATCCGCAGGGCGCGAACGCCCAGTGGGAGGCCACCCCCTCGTACGGGCAGCGGGTGTGCGTCTCGGTCGGCTCCAGCAGGTCGAACCGCACGTCATCCGGCGGGATGTGGTCGCGGGTCGGCAGGCCTGTCTCGAACAGCAGCACCGCGTGACGGGTGTCCGCGACCACCTGCCAGCCGATCTCGACGACGACATGCCGGGAGCTGGGGATCGGGTCCACCCGCTCGTACGGGTCACGCGGGTGCACGAAGGTCTCTTCTTCCTCCTCGCACCAGTGGTCGAGCACCACCTCCGGATGCCGGAACCACGCGAACGCCATGTGGTCGGGAAGCTCCGGACACCGCCAGACGGCGTCGCGCACGATCGCGTCCCCGACCGCGAGGCCGTAGCGGACGCCCGGGGGCTCCCCGGCGTCGCGCAGCAGGTCGGTACGCACGTCACGAGCGGGGAAGGCGTACCCGGGCATGTCAGGCCTCCGCCGGCTCGGCCACATACGGGCGGCCCTCGCGCCACGCCGCGACCTGGTCCGGCCGGCCGAACACCTCCAGATACTCCTCGACCTGCCGCTTGGCCTGGTCCCGCGACCACCCGGCGCGTACCCGCGGACCGGCGGCCGTTCGTCCGCTTGGTGAGCATGTGACCGGAGAACGGCGGTGGAGGGGAGCCCGCGCGCAGGGTCCCGCCGCGTCGGGGTGGCGCGGACACCGCGGCGTCGGCGTCCGCACCGGACTGCAGGGCCCCGCCGTCCGCGCCGGTCAGCGGAGCACCGCCACCTGCACCACAGGCGGCCGGCAAGAGCGAGAGGGCTCCCCCTCCTGTCCCGGCGAGCAGGACCCGCCTGGTGAGATCGGTGGCCCCCGGAAGGGCGGGCCGGTTGAAGGGACGGGGGTATTCCCTCATGGGTGCTCCTTCACGACGAGCTTCAACCCACTATTCAGGTAGGAATACTCGGATGTCAACCCTTGGAGACGTCAACGCCGTCCAGCCCGCGAGGACGGCCCGTCACGGCCGGTCGCCGGACTTGCGCACCCTTCCCGACGCCTCGGCGACCCTCCGGAGGAGGCCGGGGAGCGCGCGCGAAGAACCTCCGCCGGCGCGTGCTGGAGCACCGACGCCTGGAGAGGCGAGACGACCAGCCCTGCGGCGGCGACCTGGCACGTGGCGCACACCGCCGGCAGCACGGGCAGGCCGGCCCGGAGAGCGAACAGCCCGGCGAGACCGCTCGCGAGCATGGCGCACGCCGACAGCGCGAGCCCTGCCGAGACCGTGTGGCGGCCGAAGGCCCCCGCCACCCGCCAGGTCAGCGCGGAGCTCGCCGCCATCGCCGCGGCCGCGGGCAGCGTGACGGCCGCCGCCGCGAACGCCGACAGCCCGAGGCCCCTTCTGCAGGAACACGGCTTCCCGCCCCGGATGTCGCCGTTCAGCAGGGAATTGTCGAGCAAGGTGGTGAATCCGCCGGCGGCGCAGGCGACCAGGACTCGGCGCCCAGCGGCGGCGAAGCCCGTGGTCACCGGAACGGCTCCGGAGCCGGAGGTCTGTGGGCGGGGGTCGTGCTCCGTGACATCGGCGGGTTCATCCTGCGGGGGCTCAGCCGACGATCCGCTTCTCGAAGCAGGTGGAGTAGGTCATCGAGGTGTAGGGCGGGAAGATCGGGATGCGGGTGTAGCCCTCCCGCTCGTACAGGCGGACCGCGTCAGGCTGGCGGTCGCCGGTTTGCAGGATGACGCGTCGCGCGCCCAGCGCGCCCGCGGCCTCCTCGGCCGCGGCGAGCAGGGACCGCGCCACCCCGCTCCCCCGATGTGACGGGGCCACGTACATCCGCTTGAGCTCGACCTCGTCGCCGAGGCGGCGCAGCAGCACGTGCCCGACGGGCCGCTCAGCGTCGAAGGCGATGCCGGTGAACAACACGGATTCCGCCCGCACAGCCATCCCGGCGGGAAGGTGGCCGGGGTCGGCCGCCAGTCTGTCGGCGTAGCGCCGGCCCATCTCCTCCCGCATGGCCGCGCGCAGCGCCTCGGCCGCCGGATGGTCATAGGGCAGGGATCGGACGGTGAACGTGGCGTTGTCCATGGTCATGCGTGCCCTCCCGTACGTGTTGCTCACCGGTGACCGGTTCACGGGGCTCGGCACCCTGCTGGTCGTGGAGCCGCTCCACCAAGGCGTCGAAGTGCTTGTGCCGGTCGGACAGGCCCTTCCCGAACGCCTCCCATCCCCCCGGGAAGGGACCCGACCCCACCCCCATCTCGAGCCGGCCGCCGCTGAGCTCGTCGAGCGTCGCCGCGTCCTCAGCGATCTTGAGCGGGTCCTCCAGTGGCAGCACCAGCACGCCGGCGCCCAGCCGGATCCGCGTTGCCGTCATCTCAAGCACCGCGAGATCTACGCCGAGACCTCCACCCGTTACCGCACCCCACAGGCCCGGCTGCTGGAGGGCGCGATGTGGGAGGCGGTCAAGGACGATGTGCCGACCGCGCTGAGCCTGCCCGAAGACCCTGACGCGCTGCCGGCCGGCCACGTGGCCGCCCCACCGGCATGGCGGCCACAGTGCGAGGTGCCTGCCGGAAGAGCGCCGCTACCAGCCTCAGATCAGCCTGGACATCAGGCCGGTCGTAGGTTGCTGGGTCAGCTTCGTCCAGGTCGTCCACCAGAGCGGGGCAGGCCAGGTGCGTGAGGCGCCACAGCAGCCCGGCGGACATGCGGATCGGCTCCCCGGCACTCATCGTCGGTGTTCCCCGGTCCCGCGCCGTTCCAGTTCGGCGCGGCCCGCGTCGGTGAGCACCGTCTTGCGCGCCGTGCCGTGATGACCGCTCGGCTCCCCGACGTCGATGAAGCCGAGGGCGACCAGGGCGTCCACGTCGGGCTGGTTCAGCCCGTACTCCGGGATGTCTTCGTACGAGTCGTACAGGACCAGGCTGCCGTGCTCGGCCAGCTTGCTCATGAACTCCAGCCGGCGCGGGGTGAGCCGACGCCCGATCGCTCTCGCACGCTTGACTTCCGCGATCTGGTCGAGCACTGCCCGGCCCGCGTCGGTGACGTGCCAGCGGTAACCATTCGCAAGATCGTCCCGCTCGTCGCGGATCAGCCCCTGTTCGGCCAACCGCTTGAAGACAGCGCGCCTTGTCCAGTCGCCCCACAAGGTGTTCACGTCGCCAGTGATCACTGTGTGGTCCCGGATGCGAATCAAGAGCTTGCGTTGCCCCTCGGTGAGGTCGATCGGCGTGACGTTCATCGCTGACCTCCGCGTCGCGTCTCGGACCAGATGCGGAGCTTCACGGTGTCGCTCATGAGGCATCATCGCCCTCGGCGCCGACGCTGATCAAGGCCCATCGGCGATGGGCGGATCGCCAGGTTGGCAACCTCCTCCACCTCGCTGCGGACGGCCGCCGACAGGCCGCCCCGCCAGGAGAAGTCCAGGCGCAGGTAGCCCGGCCGATCGTAGGAGCCCGACTGCAGGGCCGCCGGGCCGAGCACCTCGCGCAGCGCGGCGTGCACGACGTGCGTGCCGGAGTGGGCCTGGCGGGCGCCGAGCCGCCATTCGGCGTCCACCGCCGCCTGAATCCGGGCGCCGACGGGCAGTTCGCCGGCGGTGACCCGCACCTGATGGACGACCAGCCCCCTGATCGGCCGCTGCACATCGAGGACCTCGGCGGTGACGCCGGAGCCCGTCAGGGTGCCGGTGTCGCTGTCCTGGCCGCCGGACTCGGCGTAGCAGGGGGTGCGGTCCAGCACAACGTGCACGATCTGACATTCGGCCGCCACCGGGATCGGGCGGCCGTCGTGGAAGAGACCGAGCACGCCGGCTCCGGCGGTGAGCCTCTGGTAGGCCAGCCAGTCGGTGGGGCCGTGGACGTCGAGCAGGTCGCGGTGGAGGGCGGATGTCGGCGTGGCCGCTCTTCTTGGCCTGAGCGTCGCGCTTGGCGCGTTCGCGCTGCTCGGTCATGAGCTGTCTGAAGCCGTCGTCGTCCACCTCCAGGCCGTGTTCGGCGGCGATCAGCATGAGCGCGGTGCGGACGTGGTCGGCGACCGCGCGCAGGCGTACGTCGTCCGGCTGGCTCGGGGCGGCGGCCGGGCCGGAGCGGATGCCGTAGGCGAGGCCGCGTCTGCCGCTCGCCGCCGTCGGCGGCTTCTCTGCCAGCGGGTATACGGATTCGAATATCGGTCGTCCATTGATATCGATATTGGACAGTTCAGATGTCCCGTGATCTCCTCTGCGCATGAAGAAGGCAATCCCCCAGGCCCTCCGTTCGGGGCTGGGCGTCATCGTGGTCACCTCACTCACCCTCCTCGGTACTCCCTCCTACGCGGCCACCGCCGCAGCCGGCGCCGCCACTGCGGCTGCCGAGGTGCGGCCGGGAACGACCGTGCGCGACGACCTGCGCACGGTGTTCGACACGGCCGGGGTACGGGGCACGTTCGCGCTGCTGGACGTGTCGTCCAAGACGACGACCGTGGTGGACCGGCGGCGCGCGGAGACGCCGATGGTGCCCGCGTCCAGTTTCAAGGTCCCGCACGCGCTCGTCGCGTTGGAGACGGGCGCGGTCAAGAGCCCCGACGAGGTCATCCCCTGGGACGGCACGCCGCAGCCGTATCCCGAGTGGGAGAAGGACATGACCATGCGGGAGGCCGTGCACATCTCCAACGCGGCGGCGTTCCAGGTGATCGCCCGCCGCATCGGCCTCACGCGCGAACGTCAGTGGCTGCACCGGCTTGGCTACGGCAACCAGCAGACCGGGACCGTGGTCGACCGGTTCTGGCTGGACGGCCCGCTGAAGATCTCGGCGGTGGAGCAGACCCGGTTCATGGAACGGCTGGCCGCCCTGCGCCTGCCCGCCTCCCGCGCGAACCAGCGTGCCGTCCAGGACCTGATCCTGATCGAGAAGAAGAACGGGTACGCCCTGTACGCCAAGTCAGGCTGGCAGAACGCCCCCAACCCCGGCACCGGCTGGTGGACGGGCTGGGTCGAGCGCGGCGGCCGCCTGTACACCTTCGCGCTGAACATGGACATCGCCAAGGACGCCGACGCCGCCAAGCGCGCCACGCTCGCCCGTCAACTGCTGTACCGGCTGAACGTCCTGCCCGCGGCGTGATCGTCTCCACCTCGGACCACGGTGACCGTCGCACGGTCACCGTGGTCGTCACCGTTCAGGCGGCCATCTCGCTGGGCTACTTCGCGGCCATGGCGCACGTCGTCCTGCACCTGCGAGCCGACCTCGGACTGGCCGCCGGAGGGATCGGCCTGGTGCTGGCGCTGCGCAATCTCGTGCAGCACACGCTCTCCCTGCCGGTCGGCGTGCTGGTGGACGTACTCGGCCCGGTACGGATGGGCATTCTGGCGTGCCTGCTGCGCGCGGCCGGGTTCGCCCTGCTGGGCACTGTGTCCAGCCTGCCCTGGCTGATCGTCGCCGTGGTGCTGCTGGGCACGGGCGGGGCGCTGTTCCACCCGGCGGCGCAGTCGCTGCTGGCCGGGCTCGCCGAACGGCGAAGGGCGCGCGGATACGCGGCGTACGCGATGACGTTGCAGGTCGCGGCGGTGGCCGGCCCGGTGCTCGGGCTGGCGCTGCTGAACGTCGGCTACTGGCTGGTGGCATTGACGGCGGCAGCGCTGTGGGGCGTGGCGGCGTTCCTGTTCTCACTCCTGCGGCACGTCCCGCGCGTACGGGTGCCGCACGGAGTCGTCTCCGGGGTGCGAACGGTACTGCGGGACCGGGTCTTCGTCGGGTTCGCGGCCGTGTCGGCACCCGCCATGCTGCTGACCGACCAGTCGTCGGTGGTCGTACCGCTCGGCGGCGCGGACTCGACAGCGGTCACCTTGTTCTCCTGCGTGCTCGCCATGGTGTCGGCCGCGGTCCAGCCGTGGTGCGCGGTACCCGGCCGCGCCGACCGACCGCACGTGCTGCGCGCGGGACTGCTGCTCGCCGCGGGCGGCCATCTGCTGCTGGCGACCGGCGCGGGCACCGGGCTGCCAGGCCTGGTGCTGGTGGCCGTGCTGCACGGGCTCGCCGACGGGCTGCTGCAGCCGGCGGTGTTCCAGACGATCGCCCGGCTCGCCCCGCCGACGCGTTTCGGGGCGTACCTGGGCGTACAGACGTTCCTGTCGGGCCTGGTCGCGTTCGCCGGCGGCATAGCGGTGGGCGGGTTGTTCGACCGGGGACCAGGCGGCGCGACGGCGGCACTGGTCATCCTGACGTTGACCGCCTGCGCCGCTGCGGCCTGCGTCCGTCCGCTGCCTGAGCAGGCGATCGACGATGCCAGGACCGACGATTCCCCCAGCCGCTCCCCCAGCCGCGCCGCAGGGCTCAGGGACGGTGTCCGCGACGCGACGAGGTCATGATCGGCGGGACCGTCGCCATCGCCGGGGTTGAGGAACCGGTGGACAGCCGTCGGCGCTGAGAAGGATCTTGAGGCAGAGAGCTGAAGCTGTTCTTGGTTGCGCAGCTTCCTCAGCTCGTCGCCTGGTCCCGGAGTCGGCGTGGTCGCAGCGAAAACTGAGCATTGTCATCGAAGGTTGATGACCACTACGGTGTCTCACCGAAGGTCGAGTGGTTGCTGGGGCTGGACATCTGTCGCATCTCACCGACAGCGACGTTCGAGGTCTGCCACCCCGCCGGGGACCGCGGGTCGTGCGGTGTCCCGATAGACGAGGCGGGTTGCAGTACGCGGGTTGGATTCACCAGTTGGCGGAAGGCCGTCCGCACGTGGAGCAGTGATCGCCGACCGGGTCTGGAGGCGTGATGCACCCTGCTGGACGCGGTGGCCGGGGTCATCGGCATAACGATCGGACTCGATACGATAGTCGGCATGGACGTCCATGTCCCCACCCGGATGCTCGTCGAGGCGCTCGTCCGCACCGATCTCACGGTCGACGCCGGCGAGCTCTACGCCACCGCCAACCTGCTGGACATGAACGACCAGCAGGTCCGCCTGTGCATCAAACGGCTGGTCGCCGAGGGGCGGTTCGTCCAGGAAGGGCGGGGGCGCAAGGCGATCCTGCGCGCCACCGGCAGCACCGGACGCGCGATGGGCCTCGACGTCGAGTTCGTCACCCACGCCTACCGCCAGGACGCCGGGCTCGCCCCCTGGGACGGCGCCTGGCATCTCGTCGCCTTCACCGTCCCGGAGAGCGCCCGGCCCGCGCGCGACGCGCTGCGTGCCGCGCTCACCCTGCTGGGCGGCGCCCCCGTCCACGGCGGCCTGTACGTCAGCGCCAATCCGTGGGAGCCCTACGTCGAGGAGCACGCCCGCCGCCTGGACGTCCTCGGCCACGTCACCTTCCTGACCACCCGGGACCTGCGCCGGGGCGAGGAGAGCGATCCCGTCGCGCTCGCCCGGGCCATGTGGCCGCTGGGCGAGATCGCCGGGCGTTACGAGCGGCTCGCCGCGGTGGCCGAGCCCCGGCTCCGGTTCCTCCAGGAGCACGCCGAGCCGTCAGGCAAGTCCGGATCGTCCGAGCCGCGGCGGCTGACCATCGCGGTGGAGCTGGCCGCGGAGTTCACCCGTGCGATGGAGGCCGACCCGCTGCTTCCCCCCGAGCTGCTGCCCCGGCCCTGGCCCGGCGCCCGGGCCCGGGCGCTGGCCGCGCGCTGCTGGTCGCTGCTGGAGGAGCAGACGGGCAAGGACGCCGGCGCCGTCCGCCTGTTCGGCCTCTACGGCGGCCTGAGCCGTCTGGCCGCGGGCGCCTGACGGGCCGTCACGCCGTCACGCCGTCACGCTGTCACGCCGTCACGCCGTCACGCCGTCTCCACGGCGACCCGCGCCGAGCCGCCGGTCCACCGGGCCAGGTCGGCGAAGAACCGCTCGTGGTCGATCGCCGCCTCCGGCGGATGGACGCCGGGCCGCGCCCCGGGATCGTCGATCAGCCGCGCGAGGCCCAGCGCGGCCGGCCCGCCCGTGGCCTCGGCCATGCCTTGGAGCAGCGGCGACGTACCCGCCAGATGGGCCAGGACGGTCGCCGGCCGCCCGTCCGCCGCCCCTGTGGCGAGCACGGTGCCGTTCAGCTCGACCGCCGTGCTGTACGGCTCGCCGACCGGCGCCGACGCGTTCGAATGGGCGCAGCTGGCGGGGCTCGCGATGGTCGTCGCGCTCCATGTGACCGCGCTGCGCGCCTGGCGTCTGGCAACGTCGGCGGCCTGCGCCCGGCGGCGGCGTCCGGCCACCGGCTCAAGGACGAGCGCCGGCTGCGCCTGCTGGTGCTCGGCCTGCCGATCGTGGTCGCGGCGCTCCTGCCGATCCCGGCCGCCTGGCGCTCCTTCTGGTTCTGGTTCACCCTGTTCAGCGCCGCCACGGGCGCGGTCTCGGCCGTCCGGTTGCTCGTCATGCTGCTCGGACGCCCCGGACGCCCCGGACGCCCGGACGCCTGGCCGCGGGGTCGCGCGCGGAGCTAGATCCAGCCGCGTTCCCGGGCCTCCAGACCCGCCTGGAAGCGGGTCACGGCGTTCAGGTCGCGCATGACGGCGTGGATGCGGCGCTGCACGGTGCGCAGCCCGAGCCCCAGGGCCCGCGCGATGGCCTCGTCCGTCAGGCCACCGGCGAGCAGCCCGAGCAGCTCCCTGGTCACCTCGTCGAGCTCGGCGGGCTCGGCGGGCTCGGCGGTGCGCGTGGCGGGCCGGGGGGCCGCGCGCAGGGGCAACGCCCGGTGCCACTCCAGTTCGAACAGCGCGATCAGCGCGTCCAGCAGGGCCGACTGGTGCAGGATGAACGCCGCGTCGATGGAGTTGGACCCGTTGCGGATGGGGATCAGCGCGAGCGCGTCGTCGGCGATCCAGATCTTGGCCGCCGCCCCGGCCACCACGCGGGCCTTCTCCCCGTGGGCGATGGAGTCCTGAATGAGGCGTAACTTGCCGGGGACCGCCAGGGCCTCCCGGTCGTACACGGTGCGGTAGTCGATGCCCGATCTGAGCATGTGCCGCTCGCGCGCGACGTTGTCGCCGTGCCCGCGCATGGCGTACGGGGGCTTGTCGATGTTGCGGAACATGACCTGGGCGCTGTCCTGCAGCGCGTACGCCCGGTTGATGATGTTGTCGGTCCCGGTGATGACCTCCACCTGCTCGGCCGGATGCGTCGCGTAGCGGGAGGCCAGGTTGAACGAGCTGGTCAGCTCGTGGATGGCCGTACGTACCTGGTGCAGCTCCTCCTCGTGCCGGGCGAGCAGCGGCCTGATGGCGATGTCGGGGGCGACGGCGACGTAACGGGCGCGGCGGCCCGGCAGCCTGCTGGCCAGGCCGCGCCGCGCGAAGGCCGCCAGCGTGCGGCCCGCGATCAGCGGCGAGACTCCGCACAGCGCCGCGAGCTCGTCGGCCGACGATCGCGGGTTCTCGACGAGCGTCGCGTACAGGCGGCTCTCGGCCGGTGAGAGGCCGATCGCTTCGAGCATCGACGGCTCCCCCGTTCTCCCGGCGACAAGGGCGGCGGTTTACCGCCACCTGGCGGGTTCTGGCCCGTTCGGCACCCTTGTGTCCTGACTGAATCCCAGATTAGGTCAGCGAGGAAACGATCTCCATCGCGCACGGGCGACGGTGGCCGATCTTTCAGTCTGGAGAGAGTTGTGCGCATGCTGTCCACCCTTCGGCGCCGCAGACTCGTGGCCTTACTCGCAGCCGCACTCACCGTGCCACTCGCCGGGCCACTCGTCGCGGTGCCGCGATCGGCCGCCGCGACGACCACGTCACCCGCGCCCGCCAAGGCGGACGCCCGGGTGACCGGCACCCCACCGGTCAGGATCACGCTGATCACCGGGGACACCGTCACCTACGCCAACGACGGCAAGGGTCACGCGTCGGCCACACTGGACCCCGGCGACGGCCGCGACGTGCGGACGTTCCAGGCCCGGCAGGACGACCACGGCTACTACGTGATCCCCGCTGACGCAGGGCCTTACGTCACCCAGGGCATCCTTGACAAGGAACTGTTCAACGTCGACTACCTGGCCGCCAACGGGTACGGAGACGCCAAGTCCGCACAGATCCCTCTCATCGTCCAGTACCCGCCCGAGACCAAGGCCGGCGAGCTGGCGGACAAGGCGAGAGCGCTGAAGGGCGGCGCGCGGCCGATGGTGCTGGACAGCATCGACGGCGCCGCGATCAAGGTGGACAAGAAGCAGGCCGCCGCGTTCTGGCAGTCCCTCGGACGCGAACAGGGCCTCGGCGCCGACAGGTCCTCGGCGGGCGGCCTGCGCAAGGTGTGGCTCGACGGCAAGGTCAAGGCGCTCGACGACGTCAGCAACACGCAGATAGGCGCCCCCACCGCCTGGGCGGCCGGCTACGACGGCACGGGCGTGAAGGTGGGCGTCATCGACACCGGGATCGACACCGCGCATCCCGACCTGCAGGGCAGGATCGCCGCGGCCCGCAACTTCGTCCCCGAGGGCAGCCCGGGCGGCGGCGACCCGGACGAGGTCACCGACCGGGTCGGCCACGGCACCCACGTGGCCTCCATCGTCGCGGGCAGCGGCGCCGCCTCGAACGGCAGGTACAAGGGCGTCGCCCCCGGCGCCCGGCTGGTCATCGCCAAGGCGCTGGGCGACAACGGCAGCGGCAGCGACTCCGAGATCATCGCGGCGATGCAGTGGCAGGCGGCCGCCGAGCGCGTCCGGGTGGTCAACATGAGCCTGGGCAGCTCGACACCCACCGACGGCACCGACCCGCTGAGCCAGGCGGCCGACGAGCTGACCGCCCGGTACGGCACGCTGTTCGTGGTCGCGGCGGGCAACTCGGGCCCCGGCCGGTTCACCGTCGGCGCGCCCGGCGCGGCGACCTCGGCGCTCACCGTCGGCGCGGTGGACCCGGCCGACAAGGTCGCCTCCTTCTCCAGCCGCGGCCCGCGCCTGAGCGGCGACTTCGCGATCAAGCCGGAGATCACCGCGCCCGGCGTGAACATCGTCGCGGCGCGCGCGGCGGGCACCTCGCTGGGCTCGGGCAGCAGCATCCCGGGCGGCGGCCCGATCGACGACGACTACACCGCGGCGTCCGGCACCTCGATGGCCGCCCCGCACGTCGCGGCCGCCGCCGGCATCCTGGCCGCGCAACACCCCGACTGGACGTCCGAGCAGCTCAAGACCGCTCTGACGGGCACCGCGAAGCCGGGCGAGGACCCCGTCTACGACCAGGGCTCCGGACGGCTGGACATCGGGCAGGCCGTCACCCAGCAGGTCTTCGACGACCTGGCGACGGTTCACGCCGGCTTCAGCGACCCGTACACCGGCCAGACGCTGACCAGGAAGGTGACCTTCCGCAACACCGGCAGGGAACCGGTCACGCTGAACCTGTCCACGACGCTGCAGCGCGGCGACGCCCAGGCGCCCGCCGGGATGGCCACGCTCAGCCCGTCGTCGCTGACCGTCCCCGCGGGCGGGTCGGCGAGCGCGGACCTCACCGTGGAGCCCACGCTCGGCGACCCGGGCTGGTACGAGGGCCGCCTGATGGCCACGGCGGGCACGACCCGCCTGACGGCGCCGATCGCGTTCCGCAAGGGCGCCAGGACGGACACCGTGCGCGTCAGGTTCGTCGGCAGGCCGGACTGGACGGTGCTGCAGAACGTGCTGACCGCCGTCCGGGTCAGCGACACCGACCCGCTCCTCGAAGGGGAGCCGATGGCCACGGACACCATGGCCTGGCGGACCACCGGCACGCCGGGCACGCTGGAGACCGAGCTCAAGCTCGCGCACGGCTGCGTCTACTCCCTCACCGCCACCCCCTCGTGGTTCACCAAGCCTGACCGGCAGATGCAGTACGCCGCGCTGCTCGCCCCCGAGGTCAAGCTCGACGGCGACACCACGGTGACCCTCGACGCGACCGACGCAGAGCCGATCCGGGTGAGCACGCCGCGCCCGTCGGAACCGGTGTTCACGAACGTGATGACCGTCCGCACGACCGCCTCGGGCCAGATGTACGCGAGCGCGTCGCTGCTGAGCTACGAGCCGGTCAACCGGGGCCAGTACTGGGTCACGCGGGTGCGGAAGGCGCCCGCGGTGGGCACCTCCACGGTGCTCTTCGACCAGATCCGCCGCGCTCCGGAGGTCGAGCTGGCCGTGCCGGGGCTCCGGCTCAACCCCCGCTACATCAGCGAGCACGACGCGCTGGTGCCGAAGTTCACCGCCGACCGGCGGCTGAACCTGACCACGGGCGACGACCTGCGCGGCGGCGCGGACGCGCGCGGCGAACTCGTCTTCCTCCCCGCCAGGGACTCGCTCGAACTCCTCCTGGCCGACCTGGACCTGGCCATCAAGGCGGGGGCCGCGGGCGTGGTCACCAGCGACCGGTTCGCCTGGCTGCTGCACGACCCCGCGTACGCGGCGCAGAACAAGATCCCGGTGTTGTGGATCGACAGCGGCGAGGCGGACCGGCTCGGCAGGGCCCTGGCCCGCAAGCCGTACCCGAGCGCCGGTCTGCACGTCACGCCCACCACCCCGTTCGAGTACAAACTGGCCTATTACCTGAAGGGCACCACGGCGGGCCGCCTGAACGTCGCCCCGAAGGCCCGCGACCTCACCGAGGTCGAGACCACCTACCACGCGCAGTTCCCGCCGCCGGCGGGCACGTGGGGGCCGGACGCGAACTTCATCGAGGTCGACCACACCTACTCGCCCGAGCAGCGCTTCAGCATCCGCGGCTCGCACAGTTTCGCCGGGCCGGCGACCAGGACCGAGTACTACAACGCGCCCGGCCCGGACGTGCTGTGGGGGCGTGAGTACGCCTTCATCGACCCCGCCTCGGGCGGCGCCCGCTTCGCCACCTCACTGCGCGGCTTCGCCGGCGCCGCCAAGGAGCGGGAGGACTGGAACGAGTCCATCGTCCCCGCCCAGTTCGCCCCCGGCCCGAACCTGCCGGACTGGGTCACCCCGGCCATCTACTGCGACGGCTGCCGCCAGGGCGACCGGCTGCGGCTGCGCGCGCTCAGCTCGCTCGGCTTCGGCTACTACTCCGACGCCTCCGACCCGAGCCACCTGTACCAGGGCGCGCCGGGGACCGAGGAGCTCCACCTGTTCAGCGGCGCCGCCGAGGTCAAGCCACAGTACGACGACCTGGGCCTGTCCTACTACACCGTCCCCGCCGGGCCGGGCGCGTACCGGCTCACGGCCTCGTGGCGGGACGGCTTCGCCGGCAAGCACTCCGGCACCGGCGTCGAGACCACCTGGACGTTCCGGTCCGCCCGCCCGACCGGCGGCAGCGCCCCGCAGCCCTGCCTGGACACGGTGCTGTGGGGTGACGAGCAGCCCTGCGCCCAGGCGCCGCTGATCCACCTCACGTACGGGCTCGGGCTGCCGGAGGACGACACCGTCCAGGCGGGCAGGTCGTTCGCCTTCACCGTCAGGCCCGTGGGCGGCAGGTCGCCGTCGCTGCGCGGAGTCTGGATCTCCGGCGACAAGGGCGCGCACTGGACGCCTGCCACGGCAGTGACCGGCGACAAGGTGCTCGTGCACAACCCGGAGGGTCCGGGCGGCATCTCGATCAAGGTCGAGGCGAAGGACAGGGACGGCAACGCCGTCCAGCAGGTCCTCACCGACGCCTACTCCGTGAAGTGACCGCCGTAGCGGGGGCAGGCCCGTTCTGCCCCCGCTACCTGCGTTCCCGCTCACCGAGCCGACGCCCGTCGCCCCGCAGCGCGACGGGCGTCACCATCCGACCTGGGCTCCCAGGCGATCTCGTGCTCCGCGCGCTCGCCGACCGGCCGGGCGCGCCGGGACCGTGCCAGGCGGCCACGATCGACGAGGTGTGGGCGGCGGCGACGCTGTTCGGCGCCCTCCTCCGCGACC
Organism: Nonomuraea sp. NPDC050227; assembly: GCF_044459705.1. Classification (NCBI taxonomy): domain Bacteria; kingdom Bacillati; phylum Actinomycetota; class Actinomycetes; order Streptosporangiales; family Streptosporangiaceae; genus Nonomuraea; species Nonomuraea sp. NPDC050227. Next base: position 276,726 of record NZ_JBITJF010000003.1, read on the forward strand.
TCCGCTGACGCTGACCGTGGTGACGCCCCCGCCCGGCGGACGGACAGGGCGCATTCGGGGGGCGTCGGAGGTGAGGGTTCTCCCGGGGACCTGTCGGGGGCATCCCTGATGCAGGCCGCGGGGAAGCCCGACAGGATTGACGGCATGAAGATCACTGCGATCGCGGGCGGCCTGCTGGCCTCCGCGGTGCTCCTGACCGGGTGCGGCCTGGACGCCATCGGCAAACCGAAGAACGAGGAGACCAGTACGTACCAGGTCAAGGAGAAGGTGCAGCGGCTTCACCTCAGAAGCGGCAGCGGGAACGTGACCGTCACCGAGTCGGATGCCGCCTATGTCAGCGTGACCGAGAGGCTCTACTGGAGCAACGACAAGCCGCGGGCCGCACACAAGGTGGAGGGCGGCACGCTGTCCGTCTCCTACGACTGCGAGAAGTCGTGGGGAACCTGCGGGGTCGAGTACCAGGTGGAGGTCCCCAAGGGGGTGCCGGTCGACCTGGACGCCGGCTCGGGTGATCTGACGCTGAGGTCGCTCACCGGCCCTCTGGACCTGGAGGCCGGCTCCGGCGACATCAAGGGTGACGGCCTGGGCGGCAAGAAGCTCCTGGTCAAGGAGGGATCCGGCAACGTCACCCTGAGGTACGCGGTCGCGCCGGAGAGCGTCGAGCTGTCGGCCGGGTCGGGCGACGTCGTGCTCACCGTCCCCGACGAGACCTTCGACGTGAAGGCCGGCACGGCCTCCGGGGACGCCAGCGTCTCGGTCAAGAAGGACGGCTCCTCCCCGCGCAAGATGTCACTGACCACGGGCTCCGGAGACATCACTGTCTCCACCGGGTAACCAGTTCCCCCGCGCACGCCACTGCCGGGTAACCGGCACCCTCGTGCACGTCGCTGTCCCCGCCGGGTAACCGGCTCCCCCGCGAACGCCACTGTCTCGCGCCGGGTATCCGGCACCCCCGCGAACGTCCCGGCCGCGGCCGCGCGGACGGTTGCCAGGTTGCGGCCCGCAGGATGAGACGCGCCCGGCGCCGTCCGCCGCCGGCCGCTGCCGAGGGGGCGGGGGCCGGGCGCAGTGAGTCAGCCGGTGTAGTCGGTGGCGTGGGCGGTGCCGACCGGCCACAGGTATTTGGCGTTGTCGGCCGGCGTGTAGCCGCGGTTGCCGTCGCCGGTGCGCGCCTGGATGCGGTTGTCGCGCCATGTGGAACCGCGAGCCGTGCCGCCCCAGATGCCGCCGTACAGGAAGCCGTGCAGCTGGTCGAGCTCGGCCGAGAAGACGTTCCCCGACACTGTGATGTTCTTGGCGTTGTCGGCCGTGCCGATGCTGAGGGCGTAACCCCATCCGGAGATGTAGTTGTTCGTGACGGAGACGTCCTGGTAGACGCCCTTGCCCTGCAGCGCCAGGCCGTTGGTGTTGCCCAGGGACGCCAGGGTGTTGTGGTTGACGATCATGTGGCCGCCGTCGCCCTCGCTCTGCGGGCCGATGCCGTCATGGTGATAGACGTCGCGTGCGGTGTCGGCCATGTCGTGGATGTAGTTGTTCGTCCATGTCGAAGGTCGGCCGGGGAATCCGGTCACCATGATCAGTCCGGCGTTGCCCCAGATGTCGTTGTGGTCCATGACCGCGACGGCTTCCTTCATCGTCGTCATGAGCTGCCACGACTTGTCGAACGGCGTGCCCGGCTTGGCGTGCGCGGACGACACCTTGCCGTCGTTGCCGGGGGGCATGGTGTAGGAGCTGGGCTTGAACGTCGAGTAGAGGAACTTGATGTTGGTGTCGGAGTAGATCTGCACCAGGTTGTCGTTGGGGTTCGTGCCCTCGAACAGGCAGCCCACGAACGTGAGATTGTCACCGTAGATGTACACCTTCGAGGCGGTGAAGCGCTTGAAGGAGATGACGCTGTTGTCGGGATACTCGACGCGCAACGGCTTGTCGGGGCTCATGCCGGACGCGTAGTCGGCGAGCTTGCCGGGATAGGCGCCCAGCCCGAGGCCGCCGGCGTTCGCGGGGGTGCGCGAGTAGCCGGTGTTGGAGAAGTCCGGCCAGTACCCCGAGCCGTCGTTGGGCCGCGCCGCGATGGCCGAGCCGGTCGCGGGCGACGCCGACGCGGTCGGCGTCTTGATGGGCGTGGACGTCGGGCTCTTGGTCGGGGTCGGCGTCGCGGTCTTGGTCGGGGTCGGTGTCGCGGTCTTCGTGGGGGGCGGTGTCGCGGTCTTCGTGGGGGTGGACGACGGGGCGGGAGTCTTCGTCGGTTTCGCGGTGGGGGTGGCGGTGGGCCTGTGGGTGGGCCTGCGCTTGCGGGTCGGCCTGGCCGACGCGGTCGGCGTGGCGAAGCTGGTGTTCCCGCTGGTCACGGCCATCAAGCTGGCGTCCTGAACGGCGGAGGCCCGGACGTTCCGCGCGTCCGCGCCGGCCACCATGACCGAGGCGACGAGCGCCACGGCCGCCGAAACGCCGCCCCATCTGATCAGGCGGTTGACCAGGAAGCGGCGCGGCCGGAATAAATGCTGAGGTGACATATGAGGGGGTCCCCGTGGTATTCGGCGATGAATAGAGTCTCTCCGGCCGGCCGAGCCTGTGGCACGCGCAGGACGAAGCCTCTTCCCGGCCCTCGCCTCACCGTTTCCCTTATCGGCTCGTCCGCCGGACGCCGAACACCATAAGCCATGATGATCACTTGACACAAGGAACGGAAATCGACCGGCGAGAGTTCGCCTCGACTCGACGCGAGGATGGATGCCGGTGGTCGCGCGACCGCGGAACTCTGCCCGACAGACAGATTGCCGGACCGAATTGCCGCAGGTGAGAGGCGCCCTTCGGGGCACCTTCATCATCGGGCTGACAGCGAGCAACGCGATGCGATAAAGTCTCCGAAATTCCGTCCTGAACGGTTCGTCGTCACCGGTGAATCATGGGCAGCAGAACAGGTGTTCATGGATCGGTAACCTCTCTTTCCAACTGCGAGAACGGCCGAACCGGGTCGCGATTAATCCACTGACCTGACGAATGTCATTGACAGCGGCCGACGATTACCTCGGCGGGTTGCCGTGAACTGTCCGCCGTCGACACGTCCGGCCACGCGCAAGGCCCACGCTTCCTCCACCGGGGGCCTGGGTGCGCACGTGGCCCATGTGATGGCCACCGAACCGCAGACTCTGCCGTCGCGAGATCGTGATGAACGGCCGCAGAAACACTGCGCTTGGCGCCGCCCTCAGCGGGATCCGGGAACCACAGGCATGGGGTTTCTGGTGGCTGGCCAACAACGCTCATGAGTTGTTCCATGCGGCCGACGGCATTCTCGTCACCTCGGTGGGCCAGCTCTCATCGCCCCATGGCCCGGAGTGTTCCGACCAGGACCCTGCGGCCCTCGACGCAGATCTCGGAGCCTTGCGGGAGCTGTGCGCACGGATGAAGGCCGATGACGAGGCGGGCGTGACACGGCCTGCCGAGAATTACCGCGACTGGGAGACCGCACTGGCGACCGTCGAGGCGATGACAGGTGTCCGCCTGGACCTCGACCAGTTCGCACGCAAGCATCAGGCAGTCCATGCGCCCTACTTGCGCTGATCCGCCAGAGGGCGCCTGACAGTTCCGCTTGCCGGAGCCGGGGCTTGCGTCCTCGGGAGGACGAGCGTCCCGGGCGTTGACTTTGTCGCAAGGTATGACGCACGATGTTGCTACAAAGCTTGCGACAAAAGGAGGAGGCATGACGAACGCTTCCATGTCCGAGGCCGGACCGCCGTCGGCCGACGTCCGCTCCGCCGAGGCCTGGCTGCGGAGGCACGGCCTGGGCGACGGCCCGCCGACGCCATTACTGGCCACGCGCCTGGCGGTGCGGCGGCGGGTGCGGCTGCTGGGCAGCGTCCTTCTGGCCGTGCTGATCATCGCGGCCTCCCTGGCGCAGGTCGCCGCCCTGCCAGGAGCCTCCGGCGGGTCCGGATCGAATCGGCTGGTGCCGATGCTGGCGTTGAGCGGGTCGATCGTCGCGCTGCTGCTGACCCAGGCCCTGCTGGACGCCTGGGTGCGGCGCGTCGACCGGCGTGCCGGGGCCGCACTGCCGCGACGGGTGACCCATCCGGTGCAGCTCGGCTGGGCCGCCCTGCTCGGACGGCCCTACGCCGTCATGGCGGGCGCCACCTTCGCCTGCGCCTTCGCGCTGGGGGTGAGCGCGCTGGCCGTCACCGAGGGCACCGCACGGCATGCCGCCGTCGTGCTGCTGGTCGCCGTGACCGGAGTCGCCCTCGGCGCCGTCCTGCAGCTGCGCGAGATGCTGGCCCGGCCCGTCGTGGCCGAGGACGAGGTCTCGCTGACGGCCGACGTCGTCATGCGGATCGAGGACGCGCGCGAGAGCTCCGCGCCGCCTGTGTTGTGGACGCTGCCGGTGGTGCTGTTGTCCGGGTTCGCGCCCGGGTGGTGGAGCGCCGCCTCGGTGGGTTTCCTGGTGCTGGGGGTGCTCGCCCTGGTCGCCGTCCATGTCAGGACGCCGTCGTACGCGGCCACGGCGCGGCGTGCGGTGGGCCTGCGATGATCGTCATCGATGCGGGCTCGCCGGTCCCGCCGTTCGAGCAGTTGCGGGCCCAGCTCGCCCGGCAGATCCAGGACCGTACGCTGGCCGTGGGCGCCCGGCTGCCGACCATCCGCCACCTGGCGGCCGACCTCGGGCTGGCCGTCAACACGGTCGGCCGGGCGTACCGGGAGCTGGAGGAGGCGGGGCTGATCGAGACGCGCGGGCGGGCGGGCTCGTTCGTGTCGGCCGCCGGCGAGGAAGGCCGGGAACGGGCCCGCCGGGCCGCCGCCGACTACGCCGCCGTGATCGCCAGCGTCGGCCTCGACGCGGCCGAAGCGCTCCGCATCGTGCAGGCGGCCCTGACGCCCGGCGCGGTAGCACCTGCCTCGCCATGACCACCCCGTGATCCTGGACGGCGGCGAGCGCCGACACGTCCGGCCGCTCATCGAACCGGCCCGCATGACCGACACCTGGGGTCGATGATCTCGAAGTTGGCCGTCGGCCGCTCCGGCACGGCGACGGCGGCCGGGGTGTGGACTGCCGACAACGCGATCTGCGCGGAGAACTGGGCCAGAATGGCGCTGAGCAGCGTCATCGGCAAGAACGGGATGCCCGCCGCCAACGCCGACAGATCTGCCCGCGGGCCTGTCTCGAAGTCCCGGCGGACCAGATCTTGTGGCAGGATCGCGGGATGCTGCGACTCACCGACTTCATCATCGACTGCCCGGATGCGATGAAACTGGCGGCCTTCTACTCCGCGGTGACTGGTCGCCCGATCAGGAAGGGCAGCCACGAGAACTGGGCCGGTATCCGGTTCGGCGAGATCGAGCTGGCCTTCTACCCGGTGGAGGACTACCGCGCCCCGCAGTGGCCCGACGGCGAGCACCCCAAGCAGTTCCATCTCGACTTCGAAGTCGACGACATCGAGGCCGAACAGAGCCGCGTCCTGGCCCTCGGCGCGTCCCTGCGGCAGGACTTCATCGGCCCCAACGGCTACGGGTGGCGTGTCTACACCGACCCCGTCGGCCACCCCTTCTGTCTCTGCCGCAACAAGGGTGTCGTGTGGACCGACGAGGGCCCTGTCTGGCCCGAGCGCGCCTGATGGTGCTTCGTCCGGTCTGTCGGTGGCTGTTGCGGCGTGACGGTTCGAGCCTCTGACGGCAGGTGGGGCTGCGCCGGTCCAGGTCGCGAGCAGCAGTTGTGACTCGCGGATGACCTTGTAGAGGGCCAGACCGGCGCAACCGCTTCTGGGTCGAGCCGCAGCGTGGTGATGAAACAGATGTGCGGCGGCGACGAGAGTGGCATGGCGGCGCGAGCCGGTCCGTGATCGGCCTTCGAACTGACCGGCTCGCTCTCGTCGTCGGGCCACTGCCTGATCAGCCACCGCTCAGGCACGGTGCCGCCGTCGGCACGGGCGATGCGGTGCCCGCCGACGTGGCCGGGGCATCAGCGCCACGTACACCACCCCGAAGGCCGGCACGCCGCCCACCCCCGCCGCGCTCGCGCCCTTGGCCGCGAAGTTCACCGCGGCGCTCGCGACCGCGCTCGCGACCCCGCTCGGGGACACCGCGCCCACGCCCGCCACCTTGACCGTGGTGGTGGCCCCCGCCGCGATCGACGCGTTGCTCAGCGCCCGGGCCCGGAGCCCGTAGAACTGGCCCGGTCCCGGCTGAACCGACGCGGCGGCGGCCGGGGGCGCCCCCGTCACCACGAGGATCCCGGACAAGACCAGGATGAGCGCTGCCAACCATCGCACGACCGCACCGGCCTCCTGGCTGAGGATCACTCCGTGTTGCGCGGCTGACGCTATCAATGGCCCTGAGCTCGTGAAATACGGCGAAAAGTAGAGATTTTTCGTCTATCAACCGCCGTACGGCAGTTCGTCCGCCTGCAACTTCGGCGGTAGCCGCCGTCCCCCTTCGGGGGGCGTCCGGGGCCACTTGCTGCCAGAGGCCGACCGGCAGGCGGCGCGTCTGGACTTATTCTCCGGAGTGGAGGTCGGGCCCTCTCGGTGACTCCAGCGCCTCTGCCGTCAGGTAATAGATGTCGCGATGTTGATGAATGAGATCGCCGTCTTCCATGGTGCAGGCTATCTTGAAGGGCTGCTCGGGCGATCTCTCCACGTCTTTCCCCAGCGCCTCGTCCACTTCCAGAAACCACGTGATGCCCGCGATCGGCACCCCGGACGGGAAGGGGAAGGGGATACGATCCTCGTTCGCGTGCATGATCTCGTAAATGGCACTCTGCAGGTCCGGTACGGCGTCGTTCACTTCTTCCGGGCTCGCGTCAGGCTGTATCCGCCGGTAGGACTTGCGCCCTTCTTCGAGAAGCCGGTCAAAATCCTCGATGCGGTAATCGATGCGGGACAGAATCGAAATCGTCCCTCCGCCTGCGGGTTCGTCCGTCTCCGCCGCGTCGACCTCTTCGACCTCGCCATGCTTCGGCTCGCACATCACGTACTCCACCAGTCCCTTTTCTTGATCACCTTGGCCAGGCGCCGATGAGGCTACCGGAACAGGGAGGCTTTCGATTGCGCGTCCGCCGGTTCGACGATTTCTCAATGCCGTCTCCATGACTACCCTCGAAGATCATGCTGATTCGGTTGCTTGGGCCGGTGGAACTGGAACGCGAGGCACGGATCCGCCAGGTACGGCCTCCGCAGGTCGCGCTCGCACTGGCCGCCCTGGCGTGGGAGGTGGGCCGGGTCGTCCCGGTCGAGGCGCTGCAGGAGAGGATCTGGGGCGAGCAGGTGCCCGACGGCGCCAGGAGAACCCTCTACACGATCATCACGCAGCTCCGCCACGACGTGCTGGGCGACGACGGCGACGTGCTGCGCCGGCTCGGCGGCTACCTGCTCGACGTGGAGGAGACGGCGGTGGACCTCGTCCGGTTCCGCGGCCTGGCCGAGCGGGCGGCGGCCGTCCCGGAGCCGGAGGCGCTGCTGGGCGAGGCGCTCGGGCTGTGGCGCGGCGAGCCGCTCATGGGGCTGCCGGGCGAGTGGGCGGAGCGGGCGCGCCGCGCCCTTCGTGACGAGCACAAGGAGGTCCGCCTGCGCTGGGCGCGCGCCGTGACCCGCGCCGATCCGGGAGCGGCGGTGGCGGCGCTGTCGCCGCTGGCCGAGGAGTACCCGCTGGACGAGCCGGTGGCGGCGGCGCTGATCGAGGCGCTGCACGAGTGGGGCAGGACCGCCGAGGCGCTGACCCGCTTCGCGGACGTGCGCGCCCTCCTGGCCGAGGAACTGGGCGTCGATCCGGGGCCCGAACTGCACCGCGTCCACCAGCGGATGCTGCATCCCGATCGGGGCGCCCGCGCCGCCGAGCCCGTGGCGCCCGCCCAGCTCCCGCTCGACCTCGGCTGCTTCGTCGGGCGGGCCGCCGAGCTGGAGCGGCTGGACGGCGAGCGGGCCCCCGTCCGCGTGATCCACGGCCCTCCGGGGGTGGGCAAGTCGTCGCTGGCCCTGCGCTGGGCACACCTCCGCCGGGAGCGCTACCCCGACGGCCAGCTGCACGCGGACCTCGACGCGAGTGACGCCGCCGCGGTGCTCCCCCGCTTCCTCGGCTCGCTCGGCGTGCCGGAGGGACGGGTGCCCGCGAGCCTCGACGCGCAGATCGGGCTGTTCCGCAGCCTGCTGTCCGGCCGCCGGGTGCTGGTCGTCCTGGACGACGCCCGCGACGCGGCCCAGGTGCGTCCCCTGCTGGCCGGCGCGCCGGGCTGCCTGACGCTGATCACCACCCGCTCCGACCTGTCCGGCCTCTCGGTGACCGCGGGCGCGTCGCTGCTGCGCCTGGACGTCCTGCCGGACGGCGACGCCCGCGGGCTGCTGTCGGCGCGGCTGGGCGCGGCACGCCTGTCGGCCGAGCCCGAGGCCGCCGCGCGGATCGTGCGCCGATGCGGCCACCTGCCGCTGGCGCTGGCGATCGTCGCGGCGCGCCTGTCCCGAAGGACGGAGCTGTCGCTGGCCGATGCCGCCGCCGATCTGGCGCGTCCGGGGCTGGAGCCGTTCGTCCACGCCGATCCGGCCATCGACCTGCGTCAGGTGCTCGGACGTTCCTACCACGACCTGCCGGAACCGGCCGCCCGCCTCTTCCGGCTGCTCGGCCGCGAATCGGGCGTGCACCTGCCGCTCGCGGCGGTGGCGAGCCTGGCGGGGCTGCCGGTCGACCGCGCGCGGGAGACGGTCGACCGGCTCGACCACGCCAACCTGGTGGAGCTGCGCGCGGAAGGCCGCGTACGCCTGCACGACCTGCTCCGGGTCTACGCGGCCGAGCAGGGCCGCGCGACCGACGACGAAGAGGTGCGCCGGGCGGCGACGCACCGCCTCCTCGACCACTACGTGCACACCGGCCTGGCCGCGAGCGAGGTCTGCTATCCCCACCGGGAGCGGCTGCACCCGCCACCGCCGGTCGCGGGCGTCGTGGTGCAGCGCTTCGCCGGCGCGGCGCAGGCGCTGCGCTGGTTCGGCGCGGAGTCGCTGCCGCTGCCCGCGCTGCTCGCCGAGGCCACCGGCGCCGGGCTGGACCGGCACGCCTGGCAGCTCGCCTGGGCGTTCACGGAGTTCATGCAGCGGCGCGGCCCGTGGGCCGAGATCCTCGGCGTCCAGGCGGTGGCGCTGTCGGCGGCCGAGCGTCTCGACGAGGGGCTGGCCGCGGCGCGCTGCCACAACGCCATGGCCCGCGCCCACGTCAAGCTGGGACACGACCGGGAGGCGGTGGCGCACTACGAGCGGGCGCTGGAGCTGCACCGCCGGTTCGCCGAGCCGGTCCTTGAGGCGCACGTCCACCTGGGGCTGACCGTCCCGCTGAGCCGGATCAGGCCGGGGCGGGAGCTGGGGCACGCCGTACGGGCGATGGAGCTGTTCAGGCAGGGCGGCGACGTCGTCGGCGAGGCGCGGGCGCTGAACAACGCGGGCTGGTGGCGCGCCCAGCGCGGCGAGTACGAGCAGGCGCTGGCCGACTGCCGCCGGGCGCAGCGCCTGCTGGCCGCCTTCGGATACCCGCAGGGCGAGGGGCACGCCTGGGACAGCGTCGCCTACGTCCTGGACGCCATGGGCCGGCACGCCGAGGCGGTGGCCTGCTACGAACGCGCCGCGGAGTTGCTGCGGAGCTGCGACGACCTGTATCCCGCGGCGGAGACGCTGGTCAGGCTGGGCGAGACGCACGCGCTGGCCGGTGAGGCCGAGGCGGCGCTCGACGCGTGGAAGCGCGCGGCGGAGTGGTTCGACCAGCTCGGCGACGCCCGCGCGGAGCAGGTCAGGGAGCAGGCCAGAGCGTTGAGGAAGCACTGAGACTTCGCTGAGACGGGCGGCGCACGCCGTCGTGCGGGCGGCGCCGCGGCGCGCTCCCACGACTCGCGCCGGGCGGGCTACCCTGGGCGTCGCCCGGCTGCTCGGCGTGGTCCTGCGCGAGATCCGCTAGCCGCCCGCCGGTGCCGGCCGCGCGGCGGCGGCGTGGGCGCGGGCGGCGTCCTCGTCGCCGAGGCGGCGGGCCAGCTCGGCCAGCACGAGATGGGTGGACCCCCAGCAGGCGGTGCCCATGCCGGCCACCACCAGCAGGTCGGCGTACGGAAGCAGCCGGTCGTAGAGCGCGCGCGGATCGGGCACGCCCAGGCGGGCGGCGACCAGGCCCCAGACGGGCACGAGGAAGTCGGCCACCCAGTCGTCGGGGACGTCGGTCCCCCAGCGCGTCAGCAGCTCGTGCGCCAGCTCGACGCGGCCGGACTCGACGGCGGCGAGCACGGCGACGGGCCGCAGCGGCACGAGCCGCGGCTCCTCCGCGGCGGCCGTCAGCTCCTCCAGGATCTCGGCCACCCGCCCCTGGCCGCGCCGGCAGGTGAACGTGGTCACCAGCCGGTGGAACCGGCGGCCCCACATGGTCGGGGCGAACCGCATGTCGCCGTACCGGGCGAGCAGGTCCTCGGCCTCCTCCCACCGGCCGTCGAGGGTGGCACGGGGGGTCTGGGCGATGCGCACCATCGACTCCAGCTCCGGGCGCGGCGATCCGGCCAGCAGCGCCTCGCAGCGGGCCAGTTCCCGGTCCCAGCCGGGCAGGTCGCCGTCGCGCAGCAGGCAGGACATGAGGGAGACCCGCGCCAGCACCTCGCCGCTCACCGGCAGGCCGGGCAGGGCCGCCAGTTCCTCGGCCGTCGCGCGCCGCGCGGCGTTGCCGCCGGGACGGAACGCGGCGAGCAGGTAGTTGTTCATCGTGCGGGCCAGGAGCGGCGTGTCACCGGTCCGTCTGGCCAGGGCGACCGCCTCGGCGGCGTGGCGTTCGCCCTCGGCGCCGCGGGGACCGTAGTGCAGTTCGAGGGCGAGGGTGCCCAGGAGGGTGGCGCGGTCGGCGTCCGGCAGCGGGCCGTCGAGCAGCTCTTCGATGACGGCGACCAGGTCGGGGTCGACGACGCCGTACGGGCGCCAGTTCCACAGGGCCGGGCCGCCGATGGCGGTGACCGCGGAGATGAGCGCCTCCCGGTCGCCGGCGGCCCTGGCCAGGCCGATCGCCTCCTCCCAGTCGCGGTGCGCGTCCTGGGGCCGACCGGCGGCGCGGTGGGCGTGGCCGAGCTCGGTGAGCAGGCGGGCGCGTTCGGCGTCGCGGCCGGGTTCGAGCGCCGACAGGGCGAGCGTCCAGAAACCGGCCGCCTCGGTGTGGGCGAGCTGCGCGCCGGCGTGCCGGGCGGCGCGGGAGGCGTACCTGAGCGTTCTCCCCGCGACGTCGAGGCGGCCCGCCTGGGAGAAGTGGTGGGCGAGCGTGGCCGACCGCGACTCGGGCAGGACGCCTTCCAGCGCCTCGCCCGTACGCAGGTGCAGGCGCGAACGGTCGAGCCTGCCGAGCCCGGCGTACAGGGCCTCCTGGACGAGAGCGTGCGAGAAGCGGTAGTCGGGCCCGGCGGGCGGCTCGGTCAGCAGACCGGTGGCGACGGCCGGCTCCAGAGCGGCCATCACCTGCTCGGCGGTGCTGCCGGTGACGGCTTCCAGCAGGCCGGCGTCCACGTCACGGCCGGCCACGGCGGCGGCGGCGAGCAGGACCCGGGTCTCGTCGGGCAGGCGCGCGACGCGACGCTCGATCACGTCACGGGCGCCGCTGGGAACCGTGCGCTCGCCGCGCGGCAGGCGCAGCACCTCGCCGAGGTAGAAGGGGTTGCCGCCGGTCCTGTCGAGCAGGTCGCCGACCAGGCCGGGCTCGTCGGCGACGTGCTTGGCCCGCAGGAAGGCGGCCACGTCGCCGGAGGTGAACGGCGGCAGCTCCAGGCGCTCACCCGACCGCGTCAGCGCCGCCAGCGTCCCGCGCAGCTCGCCGGGGTGGTCGCCGGGCTCGGGACGGCAGGTGACCAGGACGAGCAGCGGACGCCGCAGCGCGGACTCGGCGACGAACTCCAGCAGCCGCAGCGAGGACACGTCGGCCCAGTGGAGGTCTTCGAAGACGACGGCCAAAGGCGCCTGCGGCCGGGTCAGGACGTCCAGGACCTGCTCGTACAGGCCGAACAGATCCTGCTCGGGGTCGCGGGCGCGGCCGGACAGCAACCCGGTGGCATCGCCCGCCTCGCGCAGGATCTGCGTCCAGGGCCAGAAGGCCGAGGCGGCGCGATCGGCGCAACGTCCCCACGCCACCCGGAACCCGCGCGCGGCGGCCAGGTCGGCGGCGGCCCGGACGAACCGGGTCTTGCCGATGCCCGCCTCCCCCATGACCAGCACGGCCCCACCGTCGCCGCGCCGCGCGGCGCCCAGCCGCCGCGCCACCAGCTCCAGTTCGGCCGAGCGGGCGATGAGGGCCTCGCCCTCCGGTTCGGGAGCGGCCGGGACGAACGCCGCCACCGGCTCGGCCGCCGGCGGACGCAGCTCGGGCGCCTGGTCGAAGACCGCGCGTTCCAGCTCCCGCAGGTCGGGGCCGGGACTCAGCCCGAGATCGGCCGACAGCCGCTCACGCACCCGGCGCAGCGCGGCCAGCGCGTCGGCCTGCCGTCCGGCCCGGTAGAGCGCGCGCACGAGCAGCGACCAGGCCCGCTCCCGGTACGGCTCGGCCTCGACCAGCGCCTCCAGACCGGGGATCAGAGGCGCGTCCTCCCCCAGAGCAAGGCGCGCGTCGAAACGGTCCTCCAGAGCGGTGAGGCGGATCTCGGCGAGCCGCGCGGCGACCGACTGGGCGAACTCCTGACCGGCGAACTCCCCCAGCGGTTCCCCCCGCCACAGCCCGAGCGCCCGGTCGAGCAGCTCGACGGCCCGGCCGGGCGCGCCACCCGCCAGCGCCGCGCGACCCTCACCGGCCCAGGAGGCGAACCGCCACAGGTCCACCTGACCGGGCGCGACGGCCAGCAGATAGCCCGGCTCACGGGTGAGCAGGAAACGCGGCGGGGTACGCGGCGGCCGGTCGGGCTCCAGCACCCGGCGCAGATGGGCGATGTACGCCTGCAGAGTGCGGGTCGCCCCGGCGGGCGGCTCCCCCGCCCACAGCTCGTCGATGAGCCGGTCGAGCGACACCACCCGGCCGGGCTCCAGGGCCAGCATCGTGACCAGGGCACGCTGCTTACGCGTACCGAGATCCAGCACACCCTGCCCGCCGGCGACCTCAAGCGGCCCGAACAGCCGGAACTCCAACCCTGCCATGTCCGTCCCCACCCTACGGCACCTCAACTCGATCCCAGCTCGACCCCAGCCCTCACCCGACAAAGTGGACCCATCGACGAGAGAGGCGTGAACATGAACATCGGGGACGAACTGCGCGGAGTGGTCCGGGGCACGGTGCTCGCGGCCGGCGACGAAGGGTTCGAGCAGGCCCGGCGGCCCTGGAACCTGGCGATCGACCAGCCCGTGCGGGCCGTGGTCGAGGCCGCCGACGCCGAGGACGTGGCCGCGCTCGTCCGGCACGCCCACCTGGCAGGACTGACCATCACCACCCAGCCGAGCGGCCACGGAGCCACGGGCGACACCGGCGAGGCGATCCTGCTGCGCACCGCCCGCCTCGACCACCTGCACGTGGACCCCGCCGAACGCGTCGCCCGCGCGGGGGCCGGCGTGAAGTGGGGCCGCGTCCAGGAGGCCGCGAGCCCGCACGGGCTGACCGGACTGGCCGGCAGCAGCCCGGCGGTGACCGTCACCGGCTACACCCTGGGCGGCGGCCTGAGCTGGTTCGGCCGCCGGCACGGCTGGGCGGCCGGCAGCGTCCGCGCCTTCGACATCGTGGACGCCACGGGCACGCGCGCCCGGATCACCGCCGACGACGACCCCGAGCTGTTCTGGGCCCTGCGCGGCGGCGGCGGCGACTTCGCCATCGTCACCGCGCTCGAATTCGACCTGCACCCGGCCCCCGACCTCTACGGCGGCCGCATGTTGTGGCCCGCCGCGACGGCCCCCGCCGTCCTGGAGGCCTACCGCGAGATCACCGCCACCGCACCCGACGAACTGACCCTCTGGTACGACCTCCTGCAGTTCCCCGGCGCCGCCCCGCTGGTGGCCGTGGACGCCACCCACCTGGGCGCGGGCGGCGACGCCGAGACGGTGATGCGGCCACTGGAGAAGATCGCGGGACGCCTGTCCGACTCCCGTGCCGTGCTGCCGGTCGCCGGACTGGGCGCCATCACCGCCGAACCCACCGACCCCGGCCCCGGCATGTCCCGCGCCGAACTGCTGACCGGGCTGACCGACGACGTGGCCGCCGTGCTGCTGGAGCAGCCCATCGACCCGCTGCTCAGCGTCCAGGTCCGGCACCTGGGCGGCGCGCTGGCCCGGCCCTCCGGCATCCCGGCCGGGCACCTGGCGGAGCCGTACGCGCTGTACCTGTTCGGCATCCCCGGGCAGGACGGGGGCGCCGCCGTGCGCGAGCGCATGGACCGGCTGACGGGGGCGCTGGTGCCCTGCACGTCGGGACGCAAGCCGTTCACCTTCCTCGCGCCGGGCGAGCGCGCCGCCGCCGCCTTCGCCCCGGACGACCTGGCCCGCCTCCGGGACGTCAAGCGGTCCCGCGATCCCCGCGGCACCTTCCGCGGCAACTTCCCCGTCCTCGCCTGACGACCACCGGGGGGCCGCGTCTCACCGCGGTTCACCGCGGCTCGGACGCCTCGGTGAGCCGCGGCTCGGGCTGTTCCGGGCGGCGTCCCCATGCCGAGATCAGCGGCGCGAGGGTGAGGTCGAGCTCGCCGGCCTCGACGGCGGCCAGGTGCGCGTCGATCTCGGCGTCGTCGGCCAGCCCGGCGGCGAGCAACTCGGCGCGGACCATGCGCACCGTCGCGGCCTCCAGCCGGTCGCAGGCCACCCCGCCGACCGGGAAGCAGCCGGCCGCCGCGACGTCGACCAGGCCGGCCGCGCGCAACGCCCGCGGCAGCGTCCGGCCGAAGCGCAGGTCGGCGCCACGGCGGGTCAGCAACTCCCGGACGGCGCGCCGCAGCCGGTTGGCGCGCCGCTGTGCCGGGCCGGCCTCGTCGAGGCAGGCCAGCGGCTGCAGCTCGGTGTCGGCGTCCTCGATCAACAGCCGGCCACCGGGGCGCAGCGCCGCCACCATCGTCGCCAGCGCCCGGGCACGGTCGGGCACGTGGACCAGCACGAGCCGGGCGTGCACCAGGTCGAACGTGCCCGGCTGCGGCGGCGGGTCCGCGACGACGTCGTGCCGGAGCACCTCGTACCCGGCGTGCGGGTCCAGCCAGGTGGGGTTGATGTCGGTGGCCAGCACGTGACCGGTCGGCCCGACGGCCGTGGCGAGCGCCTCGGGGATGCCGGGGCCTCCCGCGCCGACTTCCCAGCAACGCCAGCCCGCCTGCACGCCGAGCCGGTCGAAGTGCCCCCGTGTGACGCCGTCGAACAGCTCGGCCAGCCAGGTGAACCGCTCGCCCGCCTCCACCCGGGCGTTGTCGAGCAGGTAGCGGTGATCCGGGGCGGACCCGGGGCCGGCGAAGGGCTGCGATGAACTCATGCGTACATCTTCACGATCTTCCGCGTGCCGTGTCAGCACGACATCGGCTGAAATCAGGCACGACGCCCTGGGTTCGTCATCTCGGCGAGCGGGGGCACGGGGTCGAGCGCACGATGCGGCACGCCGCGAGCGGCGGAGCGCCGGCGCCGGGCGCCGGGACTTCACGGACCTGGCGCTGCTGCCCGACAAGCACCGCCTGGGCCACCTCGGTCACCTCGGCCTCGTGGACGGGCAGCGCGTCACCCGGCTCGTGGGCGCGCCGACGCCGGCGTTCCTCGGCCGGTACGTCGAGGGCAGGGCCTCCGAGGCGCTGCCGCTCGGAGACGGAGCCGAACTCCTCGACGTCTCGCACGTGCGCGCATGGACCAGACGGGAGACGGCCTGACGCGCGTCTCCCGTGTGCGCCCGCGGTGGTGCGGTTGATCGCGGCGACGGCCTCCGTGGTGGTGGTGGTGTCGGAGATGTCCAGGCCCAGGGGGGTCATGGCCGCTCCCCGGCCTGGTCCACGACGCCGATCGCGACGCGGGCGGAGATCGACCAGGTCGTTCCCTTCTCGATGCTCCACTCCAGATGAGGAGGAACGGGGACCTGCTTGCCGTCCTTGAAGGTGTACATCAGGACGCCGTTCGGCTTGGGGTAACGCTCCTCATGGTCGGTGATCGCCGTCTCCCGCCGCGCCCGGTAGGCGTAGGTCGTGGGGTCCAGGAGGATTTCGACCTTGCGCCAGCCTTCGGCGACTTGAGAGACCGACAGCGCCGGGCGTCCCTCGGTGTCGGCCGCCGTCTCGTCCACCGTCACTCCGGGCAGCTTGGCTATCGCCTTGAAGATCGCGGCCTCGTGCTCCGGTGAGACGAGGTTCTGGCTGAGGGTCACGGCGAAGCGCAGGAAGATCCACTCGTCATCGGCAGGGACCTGCCCCTGGTAGAGCTCACGGTATTCGGCCAGGAGCGCGTCAGGGTCGGTCGGCAGCGAGGCCAGCAACGCGTAGGTGTTCTCCGGCTCCCTCTCACCGGGATCGGAGGTCTGCAGCTTGCCGTTCACCAGATAGCCCACCCGCTTGCCGTCGGCCCGGGTCCAGAGCGGTTCGAGCGTCTCGGGCAGCGGTGTCCGCGGGGTGAGCCGTTCGCCCTGGTCGATACCCTTGTCCCAGCCCACGTCACGGTTCTCGGTGTAGATCCACTGGTCGCCGCGGGGCGGCGTGAACTCCTTCTCCTGTACGGCTGCCGCGATCCTGGTCAGCACCACCTGGGCGTTGGCGGCGGGCAGCGTGCGCTCTCCCTGGAACACGCTCACCCCGGCCGTGATGATCACGGCGCCGGCGGCCACCGCCAGCGCCCGGATCGCCCATCCGCGCCTGGGGCGTGGACGGCCGGCGCGGGCCAGGAGAGCCGCCCGCGCCGCGGCTTGGGCGTCGGGGGCCGGCGGCGCCGGGCGCGCCCAGTCCTCGCGCAGCCTTTCGAGGTCGTTCATGATCCGTCCCTTTCCAGTGCGGCTTGGATTCTGCTGCGGGCCCGGTGCAGTCGTGAGCGGGCCGTTCCGGCCGGGATGCCGAGCGCGCTGCCCGCTTCCTCCGAGGTCAGCTCCGCCCAGGCGACCAGGAGCAGCACGTCCCGATCGCGATCGGCGATCTCGGCGAGCGCCTCGGCCAGCCGGGACGTGCGGGCTCCCGCGTCGACGGCCCCGGCGACCTGATCGGCGTGGTCCTCCACGGGGCTGTCGGCGCCCGCCTTGGCCATGGCCCGGTACTGGCGTACTTCGGCGCGATGATGGCGGGCGATGAGGTTGGAGGCGATGCCGTACAACCAGGGCCGCGCGTCGGCACGGGAGACGTCGTAGCCTGCCCGTTTGTCGAAGGCGATGAGAAACGTCTCCGCGGAGACGTCGTCGGCCAGGCCCGCGCCTAACCTGCGCGCGGCATAGCCGTGGATCTCGGGGTAGTAGCGGTCGAATATGGCGGCGAAGCGCTCCGGCTCCCGCCTGGACTGTTCGATGATCACGGCGTCCGCTGCTTGGGCCGGCAGCGCGCGTGACATCGAGGTCACCTCTCGATCCCTGGGTTCACACCGGTTCTTCACCGATCACGAGACAAGTGTTCACGACGTCCACTCACCACGGCCCGCAGGGAGCCGGAACTCATCGGCGGGGGCCGAGCCACCCCTGAGGGCCACGCCGCGGCCGGTGTGGTGGGTGCCGTTCAGGCGTCGAGCGCGGCCCGGGCCCGGCGGGTGACGTCGGCCGGGGCCGCGGCGATGACGTCGTCGAGCGCGTCCATGGAGGTCTGGAGGTCGCTGATGGCCTGGGCGATGCGGGCGCGCTCCCGGTGGAGGTCGGCGACCAGGTCAGAGCAGGTGGGGACGAGGCGGTCGCCGGCGTCCCGCAGGCACGGCAGGACCGTCATGATCGTCGAGGTGTTCAGGCCGGCGGCCAGCAGGCTGCGGATGCGGCGGACGACGGCGACGTCCTCCTCGACGTATTCCCGGTAGCCGCTGGGGCGCCGCTGCGGGTGGAGCAGACCTTGTTCCCCGTAGTAGCGGAGCAGATGCACGGCCACGCCGGTCCGCCGGGACAGCTCACCGATGCGCACGACGACACCCCGCTCGCCTTGACTCTCATATCAATGTGAGACTTTAGCGTCTACGGCATGAAGATGGACAAGGGTTTCGCGACGCTCGCGGCATTGTGCTCAAGCGTCTTCGTCGTGGGCACCTCGGAGTACCTGATCGCCGGGTTGCTGCCCCAGGTCGGAGCTGATCTCGACGTCTCCGTGGGAACCGCCGGACAGGCGGTGACCGCCTATGCGCTCGGAGTGGTGGCCGGAGGGCCGCTCATGGCCCTGCTGACCTCGCGTCTGCCGCGCAAGGGGCTCGCCGTCGGGCTGATGCTGCTGTTCGCGGCGGGCAGCGCGATCAGCGCGGCGGCGCCGTCGTTCGGCCTGCTCCTGGCAGGCCGCGTGGTGTCCTCGCTCAGCCACGCCGCCTTCCTGGCTCTGGCACTGGTGACGGCGACCCGGGTGGTCCCGGCCGAGCGGACGGGCTCGGCCATCGCCACCGTGGCCTCCGGCTTCACCGTGGCCACGCTCCTCGGGGTGCCCCTGGGGGCACTGCTCGGGGAGAGCGCCGGTTGGCGGGCTCCCTTCGCCGTGCTGACCGTGCTGTCACTGGTGGGCGCCATGCTTCTGGCCGCCGTCCTGCCCCGGCAGGAGGCGCCGTCCACGCGACTGCGTGACGAGGTACGCGTGGTGACGCGCCGGCCGGTCCTGCTCGCCATCGCCACCACCGCGGTGGGCTTCTCCGGGGTCGCCACGGTGTTCACCTACATCGCCCCGCTGCTGATCCGCGTCTCCGGCTTCTCCACCGCGGCGGTCTCCGGTCTGCTGCTCGCCTACGGCGCGGGCAGTTTCATCGGCAACCTCACTGCCGGACGGCTGACCGACAAGTCGATGAGCGCCACCGTACGGGGGGTCTTCGGCGGGCTGGCGGGGACGCTCCTGCTGGTCCCGTTCGCCGTGGTGTGGCAGCCTGCCGCCGTGGCCGCGGTCCTGGTGCTCGGCCTGCTGGCCACCGCGACCATCGCCCCGCTCCAGGGACTGATCCTGCACCACGCGGGCGCCGCCCCGAACCTGGCGGTCTCCGCCAACGTCGGCGCCTTCAACCTCGGGGCCGCGGCCGGCTCGGTCATCGGCGGCGCGATCGTCGCCGCCGGCGCGCTGCGGTGGACCGGCCTGGCGGGCGCGGCACTGAGCCTGATCGGACTGGCCCTCACCTACCTCGTCCTGCCCCGGCCACGGACGTCACCGAAGACCGCCGAACACCAGGCCCCGACCGCCGCCTGACTCCCGCCCACCCGCCGCGCCGACGGCCGTCCAGAGGACCAGGTGAGAGCGTTCCTGCAAAGCTCGCCGCAGGACGGGCGGCACCCCCGGTACTGTCGGACGGTGCTCATCGGCTCACCGAACACCGTCCTGATCGTCATTCGAGGCAACTCCGGATCCGGCAAGTCCACCGTGGCCCGCACCGTGCGGGAAACGTATGACCAGCGCGGCATGGCCCTCATCGGTCAGGACGTCGTACGCCGGGAGATCCTCCGCGAGCGCGACAAGGCGGACGGCGTGAACATCGGGCTGCTCGACGTGATGTGCCAGCGCACCCAGTTCAGCTTCGACGACATGCGGCGGTGGTACCTCGAACAGGACGTCCTGCCCGGCGCGACGGAGACGATCATCGACGAGAGCAGCACCCTGGCCCGGACCGTCGGGCTGATTCTCCAGAACGCGGGCCTCGTGACAGGCGAAGCGACACGCCTGTGAGCAGTTGGACCACCGTCGACGGTCCCTCCCGACAGGGCGCGATCTCCATCAGCCGCTGAGGGCGCCGGACGGCCTTCTGCGGGTGGGGAGTTTGGCAGTCTTGGTGCTATGTATCCCGCTTCTGCACTTGGCGAGTTCCTGCGGTCCCGACGGGCCCGGCTGCGTCCCGAGGACGTGGGCCTGAGCTCGGGAGTCAGGCATCGGCGCGTGGCGGGGCTGCGCAGGGAGGAGCTGGCGCCGCTGGCCGGAGTCAGCGTCGGCTACTACACCCGCCTGGAGCAGGGGCAGAGCCCCAACGTCTCGGACGACGTCCTGGACGCAGTCGCCCGCGTCCTGCGGCTGGACGACGACGAGCTGGCCCACCTGCACCGGCTGGCCAGGGCCGCCCGGGCCGGGGCGAGGGCCAAGCCCGAGCAGCTGCGTCCCGGCATCAGGCTGATGGTGGACGCCTTCACCGACCGGCCCGCGATCGCGGTCGGCCGGCGGGGCGACATCCTGGCCTGGAACCGTCCGGCGCACGCGCTGCTCGCCCCCCACTGGCCCTTCGGGGGGGCGGAGAAGCCGAACTTCGTCCGCCTCGACTTCCTGGAGCTGGACTTCTCCCGCGGGCTGTACGCCGACTGGGCGCAGAAGGCCCGCGACGACATCGCCTACCTGGAGGGCTCCCTGAGCCGCTTCCCCACCGACGAAGGGCTGAAGGCGCTGGTCGACGAGCTGCTGGCGCTCAGCCCTGAGTTCCGTGCGATGTGGACCGAGCACCCGGTGAGCAACTGCGCCTCCATCTCGCGCGACTATCGCCATCCAGAAGTGGGCGTCATGACCCTCACCGCCGAGCTCCTGCGCACGCCCGACGACGAGGGGCAGGGCGTGACGGTCTTCCAGGCCGAGGCGGGTTCGCCGTCGGAGGAACGGCTGCGGCGGCTGGCCGAGCTGGCCGCCGCCGTCTCACCGTAGGGCCTCAGGGGCGGGTCACGCGGCCAGGGCCGGGCGGCGCAGGAGGGCGCCGCCGACGAGGGCGCCGGCCAGCGCCACCGCGCCGGCCACCAGGAAGGCGGCGTGCAGGCCGCCGAGGGTGGCCGACGCCTCGGTGCCGGCGGAGGCGAGCGCGTCCGTACGGACGGCGGCGATCGCGGTGAGCCCCGCCACGCCGACGGCGCCGACGAAGGTGGGCATCTGGGCGAGGCTGCCCGCCACGCCCTGGTCGGCCTCACCCAGCCCGGACGTGATGGTCGTGACGGCGGCCACCACCGTCAGGACGTGCCCGAACCCCATCGTGGCCGACGTCGCCAGCAGCAGGACCAGGCCGCCCTGGGCCGGCAGGAACACCATGGCTGCGGTGCCGGCGGCCTGCACGGTCAGGCCGGTGACGATGGTCGCCGCCGTCCCTCGCGTGCTGATCATCCTGGCTGCGAAGCTGCCCGCGACCAGGGCCGCGACGCCCTCCCCGAGGAAGCCGAGCCCGGTCTGCAGCGGCGTGTAGCCCAGGACGTCCTGCATGTGGATGCTGAGCAGCAGGGTCGCGCCGCCGCACATCCCGAAGGTGACCAGCCCGACCGTCATGCCCCACTTGACCGTCCTGCGGCGCAGCAGCCGCAGCGGGACGAGCGGGGCCGCGTGCCGCGCCTCGACGGCCAGGAACGCGCCCAGCAGCAGGGCCGCCGCCGTCAAGGTCGCCAGCGTCGGCAGACTGCCCCAGCCCGCGGCCCCGCCGGTCGAGATGCCGTAGACCAGGGCGAACAGGCCGCCGCTCGCCAGCAGCGCGCCGGGCACGTCGAGCCTGGCCCGGCCGCGTACGGCCGTCTCCCGCACGACCGTCACCGCGCCCGTCATGACCAGGACGCCGATGGCGAACAGGATGAGCATCGTCCAGCGCCAGTTCAGGCCGCTGGTGATGAGCCCGCCGCCGATCGTCCCGACGACGAAGCCCAGCGACAGCAGGGCGCCGTTGACGCCCAGCGCCCTGGTGCGCTGCGGCCCTT
Source organism: Nonomuraea sp. NPDC050227 (assembly GCF_044459705.1). Lineage (NCBI taxonomy): Bacteria > Bacillati > Actinomycetota > Actinomycetes > Streptosporangiales > Streptosporangiaceae > Nonomuraea > Nonomuraea sp. NPDC050227. The sequence goes on from NZ_JBITJF010000003.1 coordinate 298,407, forward strand.
CGGGGAACGTGCCGGTCATCAGCGCCAGCGCGGTCGGGCCGATCATGGCCGCGGCCACGCCCTGTCCCGCGCGGGCCGCCACCAGCAGCCCCGGGGTCGGCGCCAGCCCGGCCAGCAACGAGAACACCGAGAACGCCGCCACGCCGATGACGAACAACCGGCGCCTGCCCACCATGTCGGACGCGCGTCCGAACAAGGGCATCAACGCGGCCGTCGGCAGCAGGCAGGCGGTGGCCACCCACTGCAGCGCCGAGGCGGAGGAGAAGCCGAGGTCCCTGCCGATCTCCGGCAGCGCCACCGTGATGATCGAGTAGTCCAGCCCGGTCATCAACGTCGCGCCGCACAACGTGATGAGGACGAGCCAGCCGCGCAGCCCCCATCGCGGGGTCGTGTCAGCGGCGGTCAGGTCGTGTGTGTCCGTCGTCATGCGGCCAGAGTGCGACCGGCCGCGAAGATCAACCAGAGCCCTGCTGAGGGTACATCTGTCAGGTGCAGGACGGGCGGACGCGGGGGGCGATCCGTCGCGTCCGGCAACCCGCTAAGGACGCTGCAGAATCACCGAGTCGGAGAGCTGGGTGAGCAACTCCAGTTGATCGAAATAGAGGCGCAAACTCGTGATGAGTCCGTCTTCCACTGTGCAGACATAACAGCATCGCAAACGGACAGGGCGGCCCGTCGCGTGCAGCACCTGACCGTCGGGCATGGTGTACGGCCCCCGGTGAGTTCCGACCATGAGAAGCTCGTCGACGGTTGTGGCCTCGGCCTCGGAGGACTCCGTGATCACGGCCCGGACGTCGGGGAACGCCGTCCAGAACTCCTCCAGATAGGAGGCCAGCTCGCTGTGTCCCTGAGATACGCCTTCGGGGCTGATGGACACCCCGGCCGGGCTGAAAGTGCCGAGCAGTGCCGTCATGTCGTGGGCGTTGAACGCGTCCGTATAGCGGTCGCGCACCTCGCGGGCAACATTCATGGCACCGGATCCTCCTATATTCGCTCGATGCCCAGCGTGGCTGTCGATATGCGGTCGAATGGCCAACGCAGGCTAGATCCGCAGACTCGACGAGGTGAAATTCTGGGCCTTTCGCAAAGGCGCGCCGGGGAGCGGCAGGTGGCCCAAGGGCACCGGTCGCATGTTGACGCGAACGTGAGGAAAGGATACGTTCCGGTAGATTTCACGGTTGTCCAAGGGAAATCCGGTGAGATGCCGGTGCGGACGCGCCACTGTATCCGGGACGTAGATCCCGGGAGCCAGGTCGCTTGGCAGCCGTGACCTCGTGATATGGGACGCGTGACCCCTGAGGAGGCTTGACATGACCGGGTTGTCCACCCCGTCGACGATTCCCTTTCCCCGCCTGCGCCCTTGGCTGCTGCTGGCCGTGCCCGTGCTGCTGCTGGTCGCCTACCTGGTTCTGATGGACAACGGCGCCATCTCCCAGACCGGCACCTTCCTGCACGAGCTGATGCACGACGGGCGTCACCTGCTCGGCGTGCCCTGCCACTGAGGGCCCGTCATGGTACGCACCTTCCTGGCCAGAGGTCTGCTCGTCGGACTCCTGGCCGGACTGATCGCGGGCGCCTTCGCCTTCGCCTTCGGTGAACCTCGCGTGGACCACGCGATCGCCCTGGAGGAGGCCGCCGCCCAGGCCGAGGCGCCCGATCCGGACGCCGGGACGGCCGGGCACGGCCACGCCGAAGCGGCCGAGCACAGCCACGGCGAGGACGCCGTGGTCGGCAGGCCCGTGCAGAAGGCGGGGCTGTTCCTGGCCACCGGGCTCTACGGGCTGGCCGTGGGCGGGGTGTTCGCCCTGGTGTTCGCCGGACTGCGCGGGCGGGTCGGCCCGCGTTCCGACGGGCGGCTGGCGATGGCCGCGGCCGGTACGGCGTTCGCCGCGATCATCCTCGTGCCCTTCGTGAAGTATCCGGCCAACCCGCCTGCGGTGGGCGATCCGGACACCATCGACAGCCGCACGCTGCTCTACGTGGTGATGATCCTCGTCGGGCTGGCGGCGACGGCGATCGCGGTGGCGACGGCCCGCCGCGTCGACGGCGGCCCGTGGGCTCGCTGGACGGCGGCGGCGGTCGCGTTCCTGGTGCCCGTCGTCGCCGCGTGGTGGTTGCTGCCGCCGGTCGATGAGGTGCCCGAGGGGTTCCCCGCCACGCTGCTGTGGGAGTTCCGGCTCGCCTCGCTCGGCACGCAGCTCGTCTTCTGGGCGGCGTTCGGCGTGCTGTTCGGCTGGGCGAGCGACCGGGCGGAGCGGCGTACCGCGGCTCACCCGCTGGTCGCGGCGCCGAGCTGAGCAAGGTGCTGTTCGTCCGGCATGCCACGACACCGGGGATGCGGGCCGGGTGCTTTCCCGCCGACGAGGACGCCGACGCGGCGAGCCTGACCAGGGCCGCCGCGTCGGGGCCCGTCGAGGCGGCGGCGGCATGGGCCGCTCCCTGCAGGGCCGCGCGGCAGACGGCCGCCGCCATGGGGCTGGCGGCCCGCGAGACTCCCGCCCTGGCGGAGGCGGACTGCGGCCGGTGGCGCGGCCTGCCGTACGGACGGGTCGCGCTGGCGGAGCCGGACGCGCTGGCGAGCTGGCTGGCCGACCCGCACGCCGCCCCGCACGGCGGTGAGTCACTGAGCGCGCTCGCCGCCAGGGTGGCGGGCTGGCTCGACTCGGCACGGGACGGGCCGCCGGCCGTCGTGGTCTGCGACGCCGGCGTCATCAGAGCGGCGCTCGGCCATGTCCTGGGGCTGGATCCGCTGCGCGCGGCCCGTTTCGACCTGGCCCCTCTGTCCACCACCGAGCTGACCGTCGCGCGGGACGGCTGGCGGGTGGTCCACGTCAACCGGAAGGCTGAGTCTTGATCGTCACCTATCCGTTCAGCGCCGTCGTCGGGCTCGGCGACCTGAAGCTGGCGCTGGTGCTGAACGCGGTGTCGCCCCGGGTGGGCGGGGTGCTCGTCCGCGGCGAGAAGGGAACGGCGAAATCCACGATCGTGCGGGCGCTGGCGGCCCAGTTGCCGACGGTGTCCGTGGTGCCCGGCTGCCGGTTCGCCTGCGACCCCGCCGTACCCGACCCTGAGTGCCCGGACGGGCCGCACGAGCCCGGCGCCGGGCGGGTGGAACGGCCGGCCGCCCTGGTGGAGCTGCCGGTCGGCGCGTCGGAGGACCGGCTGGCCGGCTCGCTCGACGTCGAGCGGGCGCTGACGGAGGGGGTGAAGGCGTTCGAGCCGGGGCTGCTGGCCGCCGCCCACCGCGGCGTCCTGTACGTGGACGAGGTGAACCTCCTGCACGACCACCTCGTGGACCTGCTGCTCGACGCGGCCGCGCTGGGCACGTGCTACGTCGAGCGGGAGTCGGTGTCGGTGCGCCATGCCGCCCGCTTCCTGCTGGTGGGCACCATGAACCCGGAGGAGGGCGAGCTGCGTCCGCAGCTTCTGGACCGGTTCGGGCTGACGGTCGAGGTCAGGGCGTCCCGCGACCCGGAGGAGCGCGCCGAGGTGGTGCGGCGGCGGCTGGCCTTCGAGGCGGACGCGGCGGCGTTCGCCGATCATTGGACGGCGGAGGAATCGGCGTTGTCGGCCCGCATCGCCGCCGCGCGGTCCCGGGTTCCCGGCGTGCGGTTGCCGGACGCCCGGCTGCGGCAGATCGCGACGGTGTGCGCCGCCTTCGAGGTCGACGGCCTGCGTGCCGACCTGGTGACGGCGAACGCGGCCATCGCCCACGCCGCCTGGCAGGGCCGCGACACGGTGACGACCGAGGACGTGCGGGCCGCGGCCCGGCTGTCGCTGCCGCATCGCAGGCGGCGCGATCCGTTCGACGCTCCGGGCCTGGACGAGGCGCTGCTCGACGAGCTGCTGGAACGCACGTCGGGCGACGACGCCCCGGACGGCGGCCCCGACGGCTCCGGGCCCGGCGGCGGCCGCGACGGCGGTCCCGACGGCTCCGGGCCCGGCGGACCTGGCGGCACGCCGCCACCGGGCGACGGCACCGGGCCCGAAACGCGGAACCACCCGACCGGCGCCGAGCCCTCGGCGGACGGCCGGACGGCCGCCGCTGACCCGCCGCCGTCCGCGGCCGCCGGTGCGGACGCGCCGCCGATGGCCGGAGAGCCCGCTCCGGACGCGGCGACCGCCACGGGGGCCGCGGCCTCCCGAGCGGCGGCGCCCCAGACGGCCTCCCAGACAGCCGCGCAGGTGGCGGGCGTGGCCGCGCCGTACCGGGTGCCGCTGCTGGAGGTGCCGGGGGTCGGCGAGGGAGCGGTGGGCCGGCGGTCGCGGTCCCGGACCCGGCGCGGCCGGAGCGCCGGCGCGCGCCGCCCGCTCGGCCCCGTACGCGACCTCCATGTGCCGGCGACGCTGCTGGCAGCGGCGCCTCACCAGCGGGAACGCGGCCACCAGGGCCCTGGGCTGGCGCTGCGCGGCGACGACCTGCGCGAGGTGGTGCGCGAGGGCAGGGAGGGCAACCTCGTGCTCTTCGTGGTGGACGCGAGCGGCTCGATGGCGGCGCGCAAGCGGATGACCGCGGTCAAGACGGCCGTGCTCAGCCTGCTGCTCGACGCCTACCAGCGGCGGGACAAGATAGGACTGATCACCTTCCGGGGCGCCGGCGCGGAGGTGGCGCTGCCGCCCACCTCGTCGGTGGAGGCGGGCGCGGCCCGGCTGCGCTCCCTGCCCACCGGAGGGCGCACGCCGCTGGCGGCGGGGCTGGTGCGCGCGGCGGAGGTGCTGCGCGTGGAACGGCTGCGCGACCCCGCCAGGCGTCCGCTGCTGGTGCTGGTCACCGACGGACGGGCCACGGCCGGCGGCGACGTGGACCGGGCCGCCGCGCTGCTGGCCGGCACCGCGTCGGTGGTCGTGGACTGCGAGAGCGGGCCGGTCAGGCTCGGCCTGGCCGTCCGGCTGGCCTCGCGGCTGCGCGCGCGGCTCGTGCCTCTCGACTCTCTGGCCGATCTCGGTTCGGTCGTCCGTGACCACAGGAAGGCGGTCTGAACATGCCTCAGGGAAAACCGGCTGTCGTGCCCGACGACGGCCTGACCACGCGCCAGCGGCGGACCCGTCCGCTGCTGATGGTGCACACCGGACCGGGCAAGGGCAAGTCCACGGCCGCCTTCGGGATGGCGTTGCGGGCCTGGAACCAGGGCTGGCCGGTCGGGGTGTTCCAGTTCGTGAAGTCGGCCAAGTGGCGCATCGGCGAGGAACGGGCGCTCAAGGTGCTCGGCGAGACGGGCGAGGGCGGCCCGGTGGCCTGGCACAAGATGGGCGAGGGCTGGTCGTGGATCCAGCGGCCCGGCAGCGAGGACGACCACGCGGCCGACGCCCGTGAGGGCTGGGAGCAGATCAAGCGCGACCTGGCGGCGCAGACGTACCGGTTCTACGTGCTGGACGAGTTCACGTACCCGCTGAAGTGGGGGTGGCTGGACCTGGACGACGTGCTGAAGGCGTTGACGGACCGGCCGGGCAGCCAGCACGTCGTGATCACCGGCAGGGACGCGCCCGCACGGCTGATCGAGGTCGCCGACCTGGTGACGGAGATGGGCAAGGTACGCCACCCCATGGACGCCGGGCAGAAGGGGCAGAAGGGCATCGAGTGGTAGTTCCCCGGCTGGTGATCGCCGCGCCGTCGTCGGGCAGCGGCAAGACGACGGTGGCCACCGGGCTCATGGCGGCGTTGCGGGCGCGCGGGCTGCGGGTCTCGCCGCACAAGGTGGGGCCCGACTACATCGACCCGGGCTATCACGCGCTGGCCGCCGGCCGTCCCGGCCGCAATCTGGATCCGTGGCTCGTCGGGGAGGAGCTCGTCGCCCCGCTGTTCCTGCACGGCGCCGCCGGGTGCGACGTGGCGGTGGTCGAGGGCGTGATGGGCCTGTTCGACGGCAGGGGGGACACCGGCTTCGCCTCGACCGCGCACGTCGCGACGCTGCTGGACGCGCCGGTGGTGCTGGTCGTGGACGCGGCCCGGCAGAGCAGGTCGGTGGCGGCGGTGGTGCACGGGTTCGCCACCTTCGACCCGGACGTGCGGGTGGGCGGGGTGGTGCTCAACCGGGTGGGCTCCGACCGGCACGAGGAGCTGTGCCGGTCGGCGCTGGCGGCGGCGGGCGTGCCGGTGCTGGGGGCGATCCGCCGCGACGACGCCGTGGCCACGCCCTCCCGGCACCTGGGGCTGGTGCCGGCCGCCGAGCGCCGGACCGAGGCGGTCGCCGCCGTGGACCGGCTGGCCGCCCTGGTGGCGCGTTCGTGCGACCTGGACGCGTTGCTGCGGCTGGCGCGCTCCGCTCCCCCGCTGGGCGGCCCCTCCTGGACGCCGCCGACGCCCGCCGCGACGGGCGGCCGGCCAGAGGAGGCGGTGGCGGCTGCCGCGCGCGGCCAGGAGCCCGTCAGAGGCGACCGGCCGGTGGTGGCCGTGGCCGGTGGGGCGGCGTTCACGTTCGGCTACGCCGAGCAGGTCGAGCTGCTGCGGGCGGCGGGGGCCGAGGTGGCCGTCTTTGACCCGCTGCGCGACACGCGGCTGCCGGACGGGACCGGCGCGATCGTGATCGGCGGCGGCTTCCCGGAGGTGTACGCCGCCGAGCTGGCCGCCAACGAGCCCCTGCGGCAGCAGGTGGCCGCCTTCCCCGGCCCGATCGCCGCCGAGTGCGCGGGCCTGCTGTACCTGTGCGACGAGCTGGACGGTCAGCGCATGTGCGGGCGCGTCCCCGGGCGGGCGCGGATGACGTCCCGGCTGACGCTCGGCTACCGGGACGCCGTCGCGCTGCGCCGCTCGCCGCTCACCAGGACGGGCGAGCGGCTGCGCGGGCACGAGTTCCACCGGACGGCCGTCACGTACGCGGGCGAGCCGCTGTTCCGCTGGGACGGCGGCCACGACGGGTACGGCGACCCCGGCGTGACCGCGTCCTACCTGCATCTGCACTGGGCGGGCGCGCCGCGCCTGGCTCAGCGGCTGGTGTCGTCCTCCAGGTCGCCCTCGGTCTTGAGGTAGACCTCCTGCAGGCCGCGCAGGACCTCCGGGTCCGGGTGCTGCCACATGCCGCGCTCGGCGGCCTCCAGGAGGCGTTCGGCGATGCCGTGCAGCGCCCAGGGGTTCGAGCGGGCCATGAACGCCTGGTTCTCGGGGTCGAGCACGTACGTCTCCGTGAGCTTGTCGTACATCCAGTCGGCCACCACGCCGGTGGTGGCGTCGTAGCCGAACAGGTAGTCGACGGTGGCGGCCAGCTCGAAGGCGCCCTTGTAGCCGTGCCGGCGCATGGCGGCCAGCCAGCGCGGGTTGACCACCCTGGCGCGGAAGATCCGTGAGGTCTCCTCCGACAGGGTGCGGGTGCGCACGGCGTCGGGGCGGGTGCTGTCGCCGACGTAGGCGGCCGGGGCCTTGCCGGTGAGCGCGCGCACGGTGGCGATCATGCCGCCGTGGTACTGGAAGTAGTCGTCGGAGTCGGCGATGTCGTGCTCGCGGGTGTCGACGTTCTTGGCGGCGACGGCGATGCGGCGGTAGGCGTCCTCCATCTGGGGGCGGGCGGCGACGCCGTCGAGGTCGCGGCCGTAGGCGTAGCCGCCCCACACGGCGTACACCTCGGCCAGGTCGGCGTCGTCGCGCCAGTTGCGGCTGTCGATGAGCGGCAGCAGCCCGGCCCCGTACGCGCCGGGCGCGGAGCCGAAGACGCGCATCGTGGCCAGCCGCTCGTCGCCGCCCGTCGCGGCCACGTGGGCGCGGACGTAGTTGTCCTCGGCCGGCTCCGCCAGCGACGCGACCAGCCGTACGGCGTCGTCGAGCATGCCGACCACGTGCGGGAAGGCGTCGCGGAAGAAGCCGCTGATGCGGACCGTCACGTCGATGCGCGGGCGGCCCAGCTCGGCGAGCGGGATCGGCTCCAGGCGGATGACGCGACGCGACGCCTCGTCCCATTCGGGGCGGACGCCGAGCAGGGCCAGCACCTCGGCGACGTCGTCGCCCGCCGTGCGCATGGCGCTGGTCCCCCACACCGACAGCCCGACCGAGCGCGGCCACTCGCCGGTGTCGGCGCGGTAGCGCTCCAGCAGCGACTCCGCCATCGCCTGGCCGGTCTCCCAGGCCAGGCGGCTGGGCACCGCCCGGGGGTCCACGGAGTAGAAGTTGCGGCCGGTCGGCAGCACGTTGACCAGGCCGCGCAGGGGGGAGCCGCTGGGGCCGGCGGGCACGTAGCCGCCGTCCAGGGCGTGCAGGACGTGGTCGAGCTCGTCGGTGGTGCGGGCCAGGCGCGGCACCATCTCGGTGGCGGCGAACGCCAGCACCCGCGCCACGAGCTCCACCCGCCCCTCGGCCACGCCTTCCTCGGCCACGCCACCCAATACCGCGCGGGTGACGGCGGGGGCTGCGTCCGGGGCCCAGGCGTGCTGCTCCATGGCCTCGACCAGGGCGCGGGCGGTCGTCTCGGCGCGGTCCACGTCGCCCAGCGCCGCCGTGCCGTCCTCGGCCAGGCCGAGCGCCTCGCGCAGGCCGGGCAGCGTCTCCCTGCCGGCCCACATCTGCCGGGCGCGCAACATCGCCAGCACCAGGTCCACCCGCACCTGGCCGGTGGGCGCCTGGCCGAGGACGTGCAGCCCGTCGCGGATCTGGGCGTCCTTCACCTCGCACAGCCAGCCGTCCACGTGCAGGATGAGGTCGTCGAACTCGCTGTCGTGCGGCCGGTCGGCCAGCCCGAGGTCGTGGTCGAGCCGGGCGGCCTGGATCAGCGTCCAGATCTGCGCCCGGATCGCGGGCAGCTTGGCGGGGTCCATGGCGGCGATCGTGGCGTGCTCGTCCAGGAGCTGCTCCAGCCGGGCGATGTCGCCGTAGGTGTCGGCGCGGGCCATCGGCGGCACCAGGTGGTCCACCAGCACGGCGTGCGCGCGCCGCTTGGCCTGCGTGCCCTCCCCCGGGTCGTTGACGAGGAAGGGGTAGACCAGCGGCAGGTCGCCGATGGCGGCGTCGGTGCCGCACGCGGCCGACATCCCCGCCGACTTGCCGGGCAGCCACTCCAGGTTGCCGTGCTTGCCGACGTGCACCATCGCGTGCGCGCCGAACTCGGCCGACAGCCAGCGGTAGGCGGCCAGGTAGTGGTGGCTGGGCGGCAGGTCGGGGTCGTGGTAGATGGCGATCGGGTTCTCCCCGAAGCCGCGCGGCGGCTGCACCATCACCACCAGGTTCCCGGCCCGCAGCGCGGCCAGCACGATGTCGGTCCCGCTGTCGCCCTCGTGCACGAACAGCTCTCCGGGCGGCGGCCCCCAGTGGCGCTCGATTCCCTCGCGCAGGGCCGCGGGCAGCGTCCGGTACCACTGCTCGTAGGAGGCGGCGGAGATGCGCACCGGGTTGCCCGCCAGGTGCTCCTCGGTCAGCCAGTCCTGGTCCTGGCCGCCGGCGGCGATCAGCGCGTGCACCAGCGCGTCGCCGTCCTGGTCGGCCACGCCGGGGAAGCCGTCGCCCAGGTCGTAACCCGCCTCGGCGAGACGGGCCAGCAGCCGGACGGTGCTCGCGGGGGTGTCCAGCCCGACCGCGTTGCCGACGCGGGAGTGCTTGGTCGGGTACGCCGACAACATCACCACCAGCCGCCGTTCGGCGGGAGGGGTGTGCCGCAGCAGGCCGTGGCGCACCGCGATGCCCGCCACCCGGGCGGCCCGCTCGGGGTCGGCGACGTAGACGGTCAGCCCGTCGGGGTCGATCTCCTTGAACGAGAACGGCACCGTGATGATCCGCCCGTCGAACTCCGGGATCGCGACCTGGGAGGCGGCGTCCAGCGGCGACAGCCCGTCGTCGTTCTCCTCCCATGCCTGCCGGGTGGTGGTCAGGCAGAGTCCTTGCAGGATCGGCACGTCCAGTCCGGCCAGCGCGCCGACGTCCCAGGCCTCGTCGTCGCCGCCCGCCCCCGCGGTGGCCGGACGGGAGCCGCCCGCCGCCAGCACCGTGACGACCAGGGCGTCCGCCGCGCGCAGCGTGTCCAGCAGCTCCGGCTCGGCCGCGCGCAGGGACGAGCAGAAGACCGGCAGCGCCTGCCCGCCCGCGTCCTCGACGGCGTCGCACAACGCCTCGACGAACGCGGTGTTGCCGGCCATGTGGTGGGCCCGGTAGTAGAGCACGCCCACCACGGGACCGCCGGTGGTCCTGGCAGGGCGGTCCAGCCGTCCCCAGGTGGGAGCGGGGACGGGCGGCTCGAACCCGTGCCCGGTCAGCAGGACGGTGTCGGACAGGAACGCGTGCAGCTCGGCCAGGTTCGCCGGACCGCCATGGGCCAGGTAGGCGTGCGCCTCGGCGCACACCCCGCCGCTGACCGTGGACAGCTCCATCAGCTCGGCGTCGGGAGCCTGCTCCCCGCCCAGCACCACCACCGGGCGCGGCCCGGCCAGCAACGCGTCGAGCCCTTCCGGCCAGGCCCGCCGCCCGCCCAGCAGGCGCACCACGACGAGGTCGGTCCCCTCCGTCAGGCCGGGGACGTCCTCGGCGGTCAGCCGGGCGGGATTGCCCAGGCGGTAGCCCGCCCCGCAGGCGCGAGCGCTCAGCAGGTCGGTGTCGGAGGTGGAGAGCAGCAGAACGGTACGGCTGTCGCCAGGCACGGCGCATTCCTCCCTCGGGGTCCTCGCCCCGGTCGCGGGTGACACGACGGCAGGAGTCTCCTGGCTCCCGGATCGACGCTCACCCCGGCCTTCCCGCCCGTCGCCGGACAGTGGCCTCGTGGTGGGGTTCGCTCCCCGGTCACAGTGGCGGGACCGCGCCGGATTCACACCGGCTTCCTCCCATTGCCATCGTCTACGCCGAAGCTTACGACAGGAGCGACCCGTCCCAGAAGTGGCGTTACGATCCCTTCGTGCCCGTAGGTGAATCTTCCGGACGTACGCGTCCCGATGCCTGTCCGGGGGCGCTCCAGGTGCACGAGGCCGCCGACGGCCCGCTCGCCCGCGTGCGCCTGCCCGGCGGCGCGGTGTCGGCCGCGCAGCTCCGCGTGCTCGCCGGGTGCGCGGCCGAGCTGGGAACGGGCGTGATCGAGCTGACGTCGCGGGCGAACGTCCAGGTGCGGGGGCTGCGCGCACCGGAGGTCTTCGCCGGGCGGATCGCGGCGGCCGGGCTGCTGCCGTCGCCCGCGCACGAGCGGGTGCGCAACATCCTGGCCTCGCCGCTGGGCGGGCGCGGTCCCGACGGGCTGCTGGACGTGCTGGCGATGGCGGACGCCCTGGACCGGGCGCTGTGCGCGCGGCCCCGGCTGGCCGCGCTGCCGGGACGGTTCCTGTTCGCCCTGGACGACGGCACGCGGGACGTCGCCGGGCTCGGCGCGGACGTCACCTACGTGGCGACCGGACGGCTGCTGCTCGCCGGCGCCGACACGGGGCTGACCGTCGCCCCGGACGCGGCCGTCCCGCTCATGATCGACGCCGCCGAGGCGTTCCTGGACGAGCTGTCCCCCGACGGCCCGCGCGCCTGGCGCATCCGCGACCTCCCGGACGGCCCCGCCAGAATCGCCACCCGCCTGCGCGCCGGCGAACCAAGCCTGATCGACGCCGCGAACGCCCCGGACGCCCCGGAAGCGCCGGACGCCCCGGAAGCGCCGGAAGCGCCGGAAGCGCCGGAAACCCCGGCCGCCGCGAACATCGCGGCAGCCGCGGACGCCCCGCCCGCCCCCGTCTCCGCGCGCCGCCCGTCCGCGGGCAGGATCGCCCAGCGGGACGGCCGGGTCGCGATCGAGGCGCTCGTGCCGCTCGGCCGCCTGACGTCCGGCCAGGCCGGAGCCCTCGCGGACCTCGGACGGCCGGTGCGCCTGACCCCCTGGCGGACCGTCGTCCTGCCGGACCTCTCCCCCGGCGAGGCGGACCGGACCGAGCGGGCGCTGGCCGCCGCCGGGCTCGCCACCGACCCGGACTCCCCCTGGGCCGGGGTGACCGCCTGCACCGGCCGTCCTGGCTGCGCGAAGGCGCTCGCCGACGTGCGGGCCGATGCCCGGCAATGGGTGCGGAGCCTCGGCCGCGCACCCGCCACGCCCGTCCACTGGGCCGGTTGCGAGCGGCGCTGCGGCCTGCCACGCGGCCCGGTCCGCCAGCTGATCGCAACCATCAACGGATACGAGGAACGCCAGGAGTGAGCGACTACATCCGCGACGGCGCCGAGATCTACCGGCGCTCGTTCGCGACCATCCGCGCCGAGACCGACCTCACGGGCCTGCCGCCCGAGGTCGCCCAGGTGGCGGTGCGCATGATCCACGCGTGCGGCATGACCGACCTCGTCACCGACCTGGCCTGGTCGCCGCAGGTGGTCGCGCGGGCCAGGGAGGCGCTGCGCGGCGGCGCGCCGGTGTTGTGCGACGCCATGATGGTCGCCTCCGGCGTGACCCGGCGCAGGCTGCCCGCGGGCAACGAGGTGCTGTGCACGCTGGGCAATCCGCGCGTGCCCGAGCTGGCCGAACGCCTCGGCACCACCCGCAGCGCCGCGGCCCTGGAGCTGTGGCGCGACCGCCTGGAGGGCGCGGTGGTGGCGATCGGGAACGCGCCGACCGCCCTGTTCCGGCTGCTGGAGCTGGTGGCCGAGGGCGCCGGACGCCCCGCGGCCGTGCTCGGCATCCCGGTCGGCTTCATCGGCGCGGCCGAGTCCAAGCAGGCGCTGGCCGACAGCGACCTGGAGTACCTGGTGGTGCACGGCCGTCGCGGCGGCAGTGCGATGACGGCCGCCGCGATCAACGCCATCGCGAACGAGACGGAGTGACGACCATGTCAGGACGCCTGTACGGAGTCGGCCTGGGCCCCGGCGACCCCGAGCTGGTCACGGTCAGGACGGCCCGGCTGATCGGCGAGGCCGACGTGATCGCCTACCACGCCGCCCGGCACGGCCGCAGCATCGCCCGTTCGATCGCGCTGCCGTACATGCGCGAAGGCCAGATCGAGGAGCTGCTGCTCTACCCGCTGACCACGGAGACCACCGACCACCCCGGCGGCTACCAGGGAGCGCTCGACGACTTCTACGCCGACTGCGCCGAACGCCTGGCCGCCCACCTGGACGCGGGCCGCACCGTGGTCGTGCTGGCCGAGGGCGACCCGCTGTTCTACGGCTCCTACATGCACATGCACAAGCGGCTCGCCCACCGCTACCCGACCGAGGTGGTGCCCGGCGTGACCTCGGTCAGCGCCGCCGCCGCCGTGCTGGGACGGCCGCTGGTCGAGCGGGACGAGGTGCTGACCGTGCTGCCCGGCACGCTGCCCGCGCAGGTGCTGGCCGAGCGGCTGCGCGACACCGACTCGGCCGCCGTGCTCAAGCTGGGCCGCACGTTCGGGAAGGTGCGCGACGCGCTGGCCGAGGCGGGCCGCCTCGACGACGCCTGGTACGTCGAGCGCGCCACCATGGGCGCCCAGCGGGTCGCCCCGCTCAAGGACGTGGACCCGGACGGCGTCCCGTACTTCTCGCTGGCCCTGCTCGCCAGCCCGGCCGAGCGCACCTTCGTCCCCGAGCGCCCGGCGGACGAGGGGCGGGGCGAGGTGGCCGTGGTCGGCCTGGGCCCGGCCGGGCGGCCGTGGCTGACGCCGGAGGCGCAGGAGGCGCTGGCCGCGGCCACCGACCTCGTCGGCTATGGCCCGTACGTGGACCGGGTGGCTCCGAACCCGCGCCAGCGCCGCCACCGCACCGACAACCGGGTGGAGGCCGAACGCGCCAGGCACGCCCTTGAGCTGGCCCGGGACGGGGCCCGCGTGGCGGTCGTGTCGTCCGGCGACCCGGGCGTGTTCGCCATGGCCAGCGCCGTGCTCGAAGCCGCCGCCGACTTCCCGGACGTGCCGGTGCGGGTCGTGCCGGGACTGACCGCCGCCCAGGCGGTGGCGGCCAGGGCGGGCGCGCCGCTCGGCCACGACTACTGCGTGCTGTCGCTGTCCGACCTGCTCAAGCCGTGGGAGGTGGTGGCCGACCGGCTGTCCGCGGCCGCGCGGGCGGACCTGGTGCTGGCGATCTACAACCCGGCCTCGCGCAGCCGTACGTGGCAGGTCGCCGCCGCCCGGGACCTGCTGCTGGAGCACCGCGCGCCGGACACCCCCGTGGTGATCGGCCGCGACGTCGGCGGCCCGCAGGAGAGCGTCACGGTCACCACGCTCGGCGAGCTGGACCCCGGCCAGGTGGACATGCGCTGCCTGCTGATCATCGGCTCGTCCACGACCCGGGCCACCGAAGGCGGCGTCGTCTACACCCCGCGCCGCTACCCCTGAACCCAGGCCGCCGCCGCCGCCACGCTGTCCGTGGCCCGGACGCCCGCGGGCAGCGGCGGCCGGTCCACCATGATCACCGGCAGGCCGAGCTCACGCGCCGCGCCGAGCTTGGCCGTGGTCATGCCGCCGCCGCTGTCCTTGGTCACCAGCACGTCCAGGCGGTGCTCCCGGATCAGGGCGCGCTCGCCCTCGACGGTGTACGGCCCGCGGTCGAGCAGGACGTGCACGTTCGCCGGCACCGGCCCCTCCGGCGGGTCCACCGACCTGGCCAGCAGCCACACGCCGGGCAGCGGCGCGAACACCGGCAGGCTCCGGCGTCCGGTCGTGAGGAAGACCCGGGTGTCCCGGCCGGCCGCGCCCCACCGGGCCGTGGTCAGCAGCCCGGCCGCCTCCTGGAGGGAGCCGACCCGCAGCCACGCGTCGCCCGGCCCCTCCCGCCATCCCGGACGCCGCAGCACCAGCAGCGGCACCCCGGTCGCCGACGAGGCCGCGACCCCCGAGGCGGTCATCCGCTCCGCGAACGGATGCGTGGCGTCGACCAGCACGTCGATGCGCTCCTCCAGCAGCCACGCGGCCAGGCCCGACGGCCCGCCGAACCCGCCTTCCCGCACCTCGCCCACGGGGAGCCGCGGGTTGTTCACCCGTCCCGCCAGCGAGGACACCACGTGCAGCCCGGGATCGGCGGCCAGCTCGGCGGCCAGGGCCCGCGCCTCCGCGGTGCCGCCGAGGATCAGGACCCGTCGCACGCCCGCTCCCTGGCGTCGCTGTAGAGGTGGCTGTCGGGGAACTGCGTCGCCGACAACACCCGGCCCACGACGATCACGGCCGTCCGCCGGATCCCGGCGTCGTGGACCTGTCCGGCGATGTCGGCCAGCGTCCCGCGCAGGATCACCTCGTCGGCCCGGCTCGCCCGCGCGACCACGGCCACCGGGCAGTCCGGTCCGTAGGAGGGCAGCAGCTCGGCCACCACCGCGTCGATCCGCTGCACGGCCAGGTGCAGCACCATCGTGGCCCGGCTCGCGCCGAGCGTGCCGAGGTCCTCGCCGTCCGGCATGGGGGTGGCGCGGGCGGAGATGCGCGTCAGGATGACCGTCTGGCCGACGCCGGGCACGGTCAGCTCCCGGCCCAGCGCGGCCGCGGCCGCCGCGAACGCCGGAACCCCGGGCACCACCTCGTACGGCACGCCGAGGGCGTCCAGCCTGCGCATCTGCTCGGCCACGGCGCTGAACACCGACGGGTCGCCCGAGTGCAGCCGCGTCACGTCGAGACCGTCGCGGTGCGCGGCGGCCAGCTCGGCGACGATCTCGTCGAGCGTCAGGTCCGCCGTGTTCACCAGCCTGGCCCCGGGCGGGCAGGCGTCGAGCAGCTCGCGCGGCACCAGCGACCCGGCGTACAGGCAGACCGGCGACGCCTCCAGCCGGCGCAGGCCGCGCAAGGTGATCAGGTCGGCGGCGCCGGGACCGGCTCCGACGAAGTACACGGTCACGGTTGGTCCTTCCTTGTGATCGACCAGACGGTCACCGGCATCGCCGCCCGCCAGCCGGTGAACCCGCCGACCGGCGAGGCCCGCTGGACGCCCAGGCGCACCAGGTCGCCCCCGAGCCTGCCGTACCAGTGGGCGAGGACGGCCTCGGACTCCAGGGTCACGGCGTTCACCACCAGCCGGCCGCCGGGGCGCAGCGCCGTCCAGCAGCGTTCCAGCAGGCCGGGGGCGGTCGCGCCGCCGCCGACGAACACCGCGTCCGGCTCGGGCAGCCCGTCCAGCGCCCCGGGGGCCTTGCCCTCGACCACGCGCATCGACGGCACGCCGAGCCGCTCGGCGTTGCGCCGGACGGCGGCGGCCCGGTCGGCCCGGCTCTCGATCGCCACGGCGGCGCACGACGGGTGGCTGCGCATCCACTCGACGGCGATGCTGCCCGCCCCCGCGCCCACGTCCCACAGCAGCTCGCCTGGCAGCGGGGCCAGGCGGGACAGGCTGACGGCGCGGACCTCCCGCTTGGTGAGCTGCCCGTCGTGCTCGTACGCGCCGTCGGGCAGCCCCGGCACCGTGGCCAGGGGCTCGGCGTCCCGGGCGAGGACGCACTCGACGGCGATCACGTGCAGCGCGGACTCCTGGCCCTCCGCCCAGCTCTCGGCCGTGCCCCGCCGTTCGGACTCCCCTGGGCCGCCCAGCTCCGACAGCACCGTCATCGGGCTGGGTCCGTACCCGTGCCGGGCGAGCAGCCCGGCGACCACCGGCGGCGAGTCAGGCCCCGCGCCGAGCACGACGACCCGGCGGCCCGGCTGGAGCGCGGCGGCCAGCGCCGCGGGCGGCCGGCCCACCAGGCTGACGACGTCCACCTGCTCGGCCGGCCAGCCCAGCCGGGCGCAGGCCAGCGTCAACGACGACACGTGCGGCAGCACCGTTACGCGCTGCGCGCCCAGCAGCCGGACCAGCGTCGAGCCGATGCCGTAGAACATCGGATCGCCGCTGGCCAGCACGCAGACCTCGCGGCCGGCGTACCGGTCCATGAGGGCCGGCAGGGCGGGCAGCAGCGGCGACGGCCATGCCACGCGTTCTGCGGCCGTCGCGGGCACGAGGTCGAGCTGCCGCGCGCTGCCCATGAGCACGTCGGCGGCCTCGACCGCGCGGCGCGAGCCCGGGGTCAGCCCGTCCCAGCCGTCCGCGCCGATCCCGACGACCGTGATCACGCGTCGCGCCGTGTCAGCTGGATCTCCTCGGCAAGCCGCCTCTGACGGGAAGCGGCGAAGGCGTCGCCCTGCTCGGCCAGGTTCACGATCCTCCTCGATGGCAAAGTGCGAGGGATATCGTATATCTGCCTATCTGGCAGACTTTGGCGGGTGAAACGGCTTCTCGTCATCGGGATCGGCGCCGGCGATCCGGACCACCTCACGCTGCAGGCGGTCAAGGCCATCGCCGCCACGGACGTGTTCTTCATCGTCGACAAGGGCGAGACCAAGCACGAGTTGATCCAGCTCCGCCTCGACCTGATCGCCGAGCACGGTCGCAAGCCGTACCGGATCGCCGAGGCCCGCGACCCGGAACGGGACCGCACCGCCCCCGCCTACACCGCCGCCGTCGAGGACTGGCGCTCGCGCCGCTCGCTCGCCTGCGAAGCGCTCATCCACGACGAGCTGGGCGCCGGCGAGACCGGCGCGTTCCTGGTGTGGGGCGACCCGGCCGTCTACGACAGCACGCTCGCCATCCTCGATGAGATCCGGCGACGCGGGAACGTCACGTTCGACGTCGAGGTCGTCCCCGGCATCAGCAGCGTGGCCGCCCTCACCGCCCGCCACCGCATCGGCCTGACCCAGGTCGGCCGGCCCACGCACCTGACCACCGGCCGCCGCCTGGCGGAGCAGGGCCCCACCGCCGACGACGTGGTGGTCATGCTCGACGCCCACTGCTCCTTCACCGGTCTCGACGACTTCCACATCTACTGGGGCGCCTACCTCGGGACGCCGGACGAGATCCTGGTGTCGGGGCCGGTGCCGGAGGTCGGTGACCGCATCCGGCGGCTGCGTGCCGAGGCCCGCGAGCGCAAGGGCTGGATCATGGACACGTACCTGCTGCGCCGCCTGTCACCGGGGGACCGCTGACCTGACGCCGAGGTCGCGCCGCCAGGTCGGCGGGCCCCCTCGCGTCATGCCAGCAGCCCCTGCCCGATCCAGCCGCCGGGCGGGCAGCCCGGCGGGATGGCGAACACCGCAGATCCGATCGGCGTGGTCCACTCGTTGAGCAGGTCGGCCTCGGCCAGCCGGCGCTGCATCGGCAGGAACTGCGCGCCGACGTCGGCCTGGTAGGAGGCGAAGAGCAGGCCGCTGTCGGAGTGTCCGGCCGCGGTGAGCCCTTCGTCGTAGTTGTAGGGGCGACGGAAGATCCCCTTGGCCGGGTCGGCGCTGTGCGCGCGCCTGATGTGGGCGTACTCGGAGATGACCGGGAACCCCACGGGCGTGAGCTCGGCGAAGTCGGGCGGGTCGTGCTCGGCGGTCCCGGTCAGCGGGGCGCCGGTGTCCAGGCGGCGTCCGATCGTGAACTCCTTGGCGACCCGGTCGGCGGCGTCCCAGGTCTCCAGTTCGACGCGGATCCGCCGCAGCACCAGCGTGGTACCGCCGCGCAGCCAGGCGGGCGCGTCCGCGCCGGCCCACACCACCCGGTCGAAGACAGGGCTCCCGGGGACGGCGTTGGCGGTCCCGTCGAGCTGCCCCATGATGTTGTGCTGGGTCAGCCCGGACGCCTGCACCCCGGCGGCCCGCCGGAACCCGCGCTGGACCCATCGGACGCGGGTGAACGCGCGGGCGTCCTTGATGATCATGCGGAGGGCGTGGGCCACGGTCAGCGGGTCGTCGGCGCAGATCTGCACCAGCACGTCGCCGCCGTTCCACTGGTTCTGCAGCTTGTCGATGGAGAAGCGGGGCAGCGCCTTCAGCGAGGACGGGCGCGCGTCCGCCAGGCCCACCGCGTCGAACAGACCGGGCCCGAACCCGAAGGTGACGGTCAGCCGGGCGGGCAGGACCGCCAGCTCCGGTTCGGTGTCGGCCAGGGCGGGACCGCCCGCGCTCAGGCGGCGGGCGTCGTCGGTCAGCAGCCGCATCATCCGGGCCACCGCCTCCCGGCCGACGCCCGCGCGCAGGTCCAGTCCGACGAAGACGGCGTGGGCCTGCGGGACGGTGGCGATCCCCGCCTGGTGCGGGCCGTGGAAGGGCTCCACCGCCGAGCCCGGCGAAGCAGCCTGGGCCGGGCCCGCCGCAGCGGCCTGTGCCGCGAGCGCGCCGGCCGCGGCGGCCGCGGTCGAGGCCAGCAGGCCCCGCCGGGTCAGGCGGGACCTGCTGCCGGTGTGGGCGTCCATCAGTGCTTGCCCTCGCCCGGCTGGTAGTTCTCCTTGCCGCCGGCGAAGTCCTTGCCGATCGCGGTGAACTGGAGGGTGGAACCGTCGGCGAGAGTCAGGGTGAAGGGCACCTCGGCTCCGGGCTCCACCTTCCCGGTGACCCCCATCAGCATGATGTGATCGCCGCCGGGCGCCAGCTGGTGAGAACCGCGGGCAGGTACCACGAACCCGCCCTTCTTTGGGCGCATCACCATCTTGCCCCCGGAGTCCACCACTTCGTGCAGCTCGACCGTCGGAGACAGCGGCGAGGCGCCGGAGACGACCGTCAGCTCGGCGTCGGTGTTGTTGACCAGGGTGCCGAAGGCGGCCGTCATCCCCTTGCCGCCGGTCTTGATCCAGGGGTCGGTGATGGTCAGCGCGGGCGAAGGGGTGGCGGCGGCGGTGGCGGCCGCCGGTGACGCCGACGCGGTCGACGCGGTGGACGCGGTCGTGCTCTGGCCGCCGCAGCCGGACACGAGCACGGCCACGGCCAGCGCCGCAGCGGGAAGAAGCGGAGAACGCGAACGGAGAGAGTGCATGGTGGGCCTTTCCAGGCAGGCCTCGGCGCGCGGTGGCGTTTCCACCGCGCCGGAGGCGGATCAGGCAGGGGCGCTTGACGCGGCCGCGACGTCGGCGGCCACGCGAACCCGGACGGAGCCGGGCATGACGACGTACTCCAGCCTCGCCATGAGGGTCAGCCGGAGAAAGCGATCACCTGCGTGAACGGCGGACCGCGCGTGGGCGCGGCGTGTGCCAGCACCGCCGAGCGCAGCCGGCCCGGCTCGGGCGCCGTCACCACGACGACCGGCTCGTGCGGCGGACGCGGGAAGAGCGCCAGGAGGACCCGGCACAGCCGCGCGGCCAGGCGGTGCAGCAGCCCCCACAGAGCGGCCTCGCCGCGGGCCAGCCACAGGGCGATCAGCCCGGTGGCGCCGGCGTGCGTGACGAGCATGCCGACGCCGGGCACCAGTCCCGAATGGCCGTGGACGAGCGCGGCGTAGGCGTCCGCGGCATGGCTGAGGGAGAACAGCACATGCAGTACCACCTGCATGCCGGCCAGCAACGGCAGGATCACCGCCAGCGTGCGCTCACGCGCCGAGGCCACGACCCCGCCCCCGAACGCCAGCAGCAGCCCACCGGCCACCACCGGCCCCGTGACCGATCCCCCGCCGAACAGGTGCGCCAGCACGCCCAGCGCCACGCAGACCACGGCGAACACCGCGGCACGGGCGAGACGGAACGGCAAGGAGGCGGTCATAACGGGCCCATCATCCCATCGCACCCCCTCGCCCTGGCATCCGCCATCGTGCCTCACCTCCGGCACGCCGCCTGCTCACGCACCCGACACCGCCTTCGCCCGTCGGAGCGATCGCCGGTCGGCCGCCCAGGTGGCGCGCCCCGGCCTGCGGGAGCGGCACCGACGGCGGGCACGGGCTCAGCGGGCGAGCGGGAGCTTGCCGTCAAATGGCACTTCTCTGTGGTGTACGGCGATCGCCACCCCCAAGGCGACGACGGCATATCCACAGGTCACGGTCAGACCCGCCCATGGTGGGAGCGGGTAGTAGCCCCCCAGCAGTGACGGGTCCACGTCCACATGCGCGAACGCCGGGATGCTCTGCGTGATCGCGAACCCGGCGGCAGGGGTGATCATCAGCAGCCATGGCGCCAGCCCCGCGGTCGCCAGCAGGTACGGCACGACGACCAGCACGATCGCCAGCCCGACGGCGACGACGGCCCGCCTGACCAGCGCGGCCAGGCCCAGAGCCAGCACGGCGGCGGCCGCGGTCAGCGCCGCGTGGCCGACGATCATCCGCAGTCCGGTGCCCAGGGTGATCGGCTGGATCGGGTTCCCATGGGCGCGCAGCATCGCCAGCCCGGCAGGGATCACGACCCCCGAGGCCACCAGCCCCGCCGCGAGCCCGACCACGCCGACCACCCCGGCCTTGGCCGCCAGCAGCCACGCCGGACGCGAATCGGCGGTCAGGCCGGTCCCGGCCGGTTCGCGCCGGTGGCCGGCGGTGCGGAACGTGGCCGCCGCCACGAACATGGGGATCAGTCCCAGGGCTCCGCCGATCAGCATGAGGTCGGCGCGCAGGCCCCCCTCCACCGTGGCGGGCCCGATGTCGCCTCCCCCGGTCACGATGAGCTTCCCGCCGGACTCGACGACCCCGCCCGGATGGTGCGGCGTCTTCCCGTCCGACTCCATGGAGACGCCGACGTCGTCGCGGCGCCACGGACCGTCCGCCCCCTGCAGCTTGATCTGGTCGAAGGTGGCGGTGGCGTTGGCGAAGGCTCTCGCCATGTCCCACACGGCGCCTGGCGAGGTGGCGAACAGCCCGATCTCGACCGTCTCCGGCAACCCCGCCAACCTGACCGTGCCCACGTCGGTCCATGCCTTGCCGTCGTCCGACTCCTGGCCGGTGACGGTGTCGCCGGACCGGGTCAGCCGTAGCCACTGCGGGCCGTTGTGCGGACCGCCCGCCACGTCGTGGACGTAGTTGTACTGCATCCGCACCCCATGATCTCCGGTGAGCATGACGGCGGCGTACGGCGTGCCCTGCTTGAGGCTCGGCCTGACCAGGAGGCCGGCCTTCGCCCACGGCACCACCCCCTCCTTGACGTTGCGCACGCCCGGTACGGCGTCCGGCAGCCGGATCTGCCCGGTCATGTCCGACACGCGGGCGGTGATGCTGCCGTTCCCCTTGAGCGGCTGGTGCACGAAGTAGTACTTGTCCTTCACCGCCGTGCCGTCGGGGCCCACCAGCGGCGCGGGACAGGGCCCCTCGCCCTTCCCCGTCACGCAGGTGGTGCGGACGCCTCCGGCGACCAGCAGTCCGATCGACACGGTCACCAGCACGGAGGCCGCCACGGCGAGCATCCGGCCCCGCGCGGAACGGAACCCGGCCCACTCCGCGCGCAGCATCCGGAGGAAGCCGTCCCGCCCGGACGACCGGCCGGCTCGGTGAGGCATGGATGAATTCATGGCGACGGTTGTACGCGGCACCCGGTTCCAGCCGGGTCGCGGCCGCCGCGACCTGGCTGCGACCGGGGATCTGGCATCGTTGGCCCATGGCTTCTCGTCCCGGCGGCCGGTTCGGCCGCCACGTCCGCCCTCCTCGCACGGCGAGCGGCGGTGCCGGGCGGTGAGGGTGCTCGTCGTCGAGGACTTCGAGGTCCTCGCCCGCTCCGTCGGAACCGGGCTGCGCCGCGAGGGCATGGCCGTCGATGTCGTCCTCGACGGCACCGCCGCCCTCGACCGCCTGGCCGCCACCCGGTACGACGTGGTGATCCTCGACCGCGACCTGCCCGGCGTCCACGGCGACGAGATCTGCCGGCGGCTCGCCGGCAGCCGCTGCGCGACCCGCGTCCTGATGCTCACCGCCTCCGGCACGATCGAGGACCGCGTCGACGGGCTGAGCCTCGGCGCCGACGACTACCTGCCCAAGCCGTTCGCGTTCGCCGAACTGGTCGCCCGCGTCCGCGCCCTGGGCCGGCGCGCCACCCCGCCGCTCCCGCCGACCCTGGCGTGCGGGGACATCACCCTCGATCCGGCCCGCCGTACCGCGTTCCGGGCCGGGCGGCGCCTTGAGCTGAGCCCCAGGGAGTTCGCCCTGCTCGAATGCCTGCTCGCCGTGCCCGGCCTGGTCATCTCCGCCGAGGAACTGCTGGAGCGCGTCTGGGACGAGGCCGCCGACCCCTTCAGCAGCGCCGTCAAGCACACCATGCACCGGTTACGGGCCAAACTCGGCGACCCGCCCGTGATCGAGACCGTCCGCGAAGGCGGCTACCGCATCGGACCGTCATGACGCTCGCCGGAAGATCCCTGCAGACGCGGCTCGCGCTCGCCTACGCGGCGGGCTTCTACGCGGCCGGGGTGCTCGTGCTCGTCCTCGTCGCCGTCCCGCTCGCCGGCGTCGACGCGGCCACCCCCGTGGGCCGGCCCGCGGCGAAGGTGACCACCCAGTCCGGGATCGGCCTCCCCCAACTCCTCACGGGATCCGCCGTCGCCCTCGTCCTGCTGATTCCCGTCGCCCTGGCCCTCGGCCGGCTCGTCTCCGACCGGTTTCTGCGCCCGCTGCGCGCCATCACCGCCACCGCCAGAACCATGTCCACCGGAAGCCTCCACCGGCGCCTCGACCTTGGCGAGCCCATGGACGAGCTGACCGAGCTCGGCCGCACCCTCGACAACCTGTTCGCCCGCCTGCAGGCCTCCTTCGACAGCCAACGCCACTTCGTCGCCAACGCCTCCCACGAGCTGCGCACCCCGCTGGCCGGCCTGCGCACCCTGCTCGAAGTCGCCGTCGCCGACCCCGACGCCGACACCGGCAGCCTGCGCGCGGCCTGCCAGGAGGCCCTGGCTCTGAGCGGAGACCAGGAGCGGCTCGTCCAGGCCCTGCTCACCCTGGCCACCAGCGAGCGCGGCGTCACCCGCTGGGACACCCTCGACCTCGCCCACGTCGCCGGGACAGTGCTCGCCTCCCGCCGCCGACAGGCCGCGGAACGCGGCATCGGCCTCGCCGAACATCTGACGCCCGCGGTGACGGCCGGGGACCCGAGACTGATCGAGAGCCTCGTCGCCAACCTCGTCGACAACGCCATCCGCCACAACCACCCGGACGGGCACGTAGAGGTCACCACCCGGACGTCCGGCACGCAGGTGGCCCTCACGGTCACCAACAGCGGGCCGGTCGTCCCCGCCGACGATCTCCAGCGCCTCTGCCGGCCCTTCCAGAGACTGGCGCCCGACCGTCACGGCCGCGGCGACGGCCACGGTGACGGCCACGGTGACGGCCACGGTGACGGCCACGGTGACGGCCACGGTGACGGCCACGGCCACGGCCTCGGCCTCGCCATCGTCGACGCCGTCACGCGAGCTCACCGCGCCACCCTCACCGCCGACGCCCGCCCCGAAGGCGGCTTGTCGGTCACCGTACGGTTCGCGCAGATATCGCAACCCTGACATCAGGCACCGCCATGCACGGCCACCTCGCCCCGGCGACACCAGCCCGACCTCGTAGGGCGCCGGGCACCGGCCGATGATCACCGAACCGGTGCTGCCGGACCGGGTGCGGGACGGTCATGATGCAGCCGGTGCACCCTGACGTGGTTGAGCAGCCGGGCATGGGGGAAAGTCTCCGTCCTGCGGGCCGTCGACTGGAGTGGAGGCCCCTGCCACGCCAGCAACCGCTGGTCGAAAGCGGGGGGAACTTCAGGGATGGGGTGGATGCATGGTGGAACGACGCATGTCGGTCGCGACGCACTGGGGCAGTCTCATCGCAGTGGTCGATTCCGGGCGATTAGTACGAATTGAGCCGAGGGACGACGACCCCGTGCCGTCACCCATCGGCCCCGGCATGGTGACAGCCGCCGACGACGGCGCTCGCGTGCTGCGCCCCGCGGTGCGCAAGGGCTGGCTCAACGGCCGGCCGCGCGTCCACGACGCCGCCAGAGGCGCGGACGCCTTCGTGGAAGTGAGCTGGGACGACGCGATCACGCTGGTGAGCGACGAACTCCGTCGAGTGCGTTCGCAGCACGGCGACAGCGCGGTGTTCGGCGGGTCGTACGGCTGGGCGAGCGCGGGCGTGTTCCACAACGCGCAGAGTCAACTCCACCGGTTCCTGGCGCTGGGCGGGGGCTTCACCGACTCGCGCAACACCTACAGCACCGCCGCGTTGGAGGTCATCCTTCCCCATGTGATCGGCGGGCATCCCTGGAGCTACCAGTCGCGGATGCCGATGTGGGACGAGATAGCCGACAACTGTGAGCTCGTGGTGGCGTTCGGCGGGCTGGCTCTCAAGAACAGCCAGATCAACCCCGGCGGGCTGGCCAGACACCAGACGCAGAACCTGCAGCGACAGTGCCGTGCGGCCGGGGTGCGGTTCGTGAACGTCAGCCCCATCCGCAGCGACGTCGCCGGCTTCCTCGACGCCGAGTGGCTGCCCGTCATCCCCAACACCGACACCGCCGCGATGCTGGGCATCGCCCACACGATGCTGGTCAACGGGTGGCACGATGAGGACTTCCTGCGCCGGTGCTGCGTCGGGTTCGACCGCTTCGCCTCGTACGTGACCGGCGAGCTCGACGGCGTCCCCAAGGACGCCGCCTGGGCGGCGAGGATCACGGGTCTCGGTCGCGAGGCGATCGTCGACCTCGCTCGCCGCCTGACCGAGCGGCGTTCTCTCATCATGGTCAACTACGCGGTGCAGCGGGCGGACCACGGCGAACAGCCGATCTGGATGTCCGTCGTGCTGGCCGCCATGGCGGGCTCGATGGGCCGGCCCGGCTGCGGCTGGGGAGCAGGTTACGCCACGATGGACGCGACAGGCGTGGCCAGAGGCCGCCCCTCCGTGGCGGCGGTGCCCGGGGTCGCCAACCCCGTCCCGGACTTCATCCCGGTCGCGAGGATCGCCGACACCCTGCTGCATCCGGGCAGGACCATCGGCTACGACGGACGACGCCTCACGTTGCCGGAGCTTCGCCTGATCTACTGGT
This sequence comes from Nonomuraea sp. NPDC050227, assembly GCF_044459705.1. Taxonomy (NCBI): domain Bacteria; kingdom Bacillati; phylum Actinomycetota; class Actinomycetes; order Streptosporangiales; family Streptosporangiaceae; genus Nonomuraea; species Nonomuraea sp. NPDC050227. The sequence goes on from NZ_JBITJF010000003.1 coordinate 323,933, forward strand.
GCGGCGGGAACCCGTTCCACCACCATCAGGATCTCCACCGGCTGGCCCGAGCCTGGCAGACCCCTGACACGGTGGTGGTGCACGAAGCCTGGTGGAACACCACGGCCAAGTTCGCGGACATCGTCCTGCCCGTCGCCACCAGCTTGGAGCGCGACGACTTCGCCGCCGGATTCTCCGATCCCCACCTCGTCGCGATGCCCAAGGTCCGCGAGCCGGCGGGAGAGTCACGCACCGACCATCACATTTTCACCGCATTGGCCTCCCGGCTCGGGTACGAGCAGGAGTTCACGCAGTCGCGCTCCGAGCTCGACTGGGTCCGGCACCTGTACGAGCAGACGCGGGCCGAACTCGGCGACGATGCCGCGTTGCCGGGCTTCGACGACTTCTGGCACAGCTCCACCGCCGAGCTGCCGGCGTTGACCGGACCGTTTCCCGGCAGCTTCGAGGCGCTCCGCGCAGATCCGCGGCGTTTCCCCCTGCCGACGCCGTCGGGCCGGATCGAGATCTTCTCCGAGGAGATCGACTCGTTCGGCTACGACGACTGTGCCGGGCATCCGAGGTGGTTCGAACCAGCGGAGTGGCTCGGCGCCGACCTGTCGAGCCGGTTCCCGCTGCATCTGATCTCGAATCAGCCCGCCTCACGCCTGCACAGCCAGTACGACAACGGTGGCCACAGCCTCGATTCGAAGATCCGTGGCCGCGAGCCCGTGACGATGAATCCGCTGGATGCCGCGTCGCGCGGCATCGAGAACGGCATGATCGTACGCATCCACAACGACCGGGGCAGCTGCCTGGCGGGCGCGGTCCTGTCGGACGACGTCATGCCAGGCGTCGTCCAGCTGTCCACCGGCGCGTGGTGGGATCCGGTCGAGCCAGGCGTGAGCGGAACACTGGACCGCCACGGCAATCCCAACGTCCTCACGGCGGATCGGCCGTGCTCGCAGCTGTCCCAAGGGCCGAGTGCTCTCAGTGCGCTGGTCGACGTCGAGCCCTACGACGGCCCTCATCCCGACGTGCTCGCCTTCACCCCGCCACGCCTCGAGGGTTGACGCCGAAGCACTCAGGCAGCTTGCTTTACCGTAATCGATCGAATACTTTGCGTAGTCGTGACTCGACTGCGAAACCTCAAGTACGGCCAGTGGTTCCGGGGCGCCGATGTCGACGGCGACGGGTTCATCACCCAGCGGGACGTCCGGATGATGAGCGAGCGTTACATCGCCGTCCGCGGCGCCGCGCCTGACTCCGAGACCGCCCGCCTGCTCACCGAGAGGATGGACGCATTCTGGACGCACGTGATCGCCCCGATGGATCACGACGGTGACGGGAAGGTCGATCTGCGGGAGATGACCGAAGGGTTCAGGCAGGCCCTGACCGACCGCGCCCTGTACCCGGCACAGATCGAGCCGGTGACCAACTGCTTCTTCGACCTCGCCGACCTCAACGGAGACGGCCGGATCGACCAGGCGGAGTTCCAGCAGATGTTCGACTCGGTCGGCGGCGTCCCCGGCGAGGACTGCGCCGAGGTCTTCGCCGCCCTGGACCGAGACGGCTCCGGCGTGCTGGACCGCGCCGAGTTCCACCAGGCGGTCACGGAGTTCTTCTACGGCGACGACCCGGACGCTCCCGCCAACCACCTGTTCGGCAGGGTTACCGGCTGACGGCCCACGATGCCGCCCTGGACCCGCGACGCCCACACCACTGCCGGCGTGGGCGCGCGGCGTGCAGACCTCAGGCCGTCAACTGCTGTGGGTCGGTAACGCGGGGTCCCAGCTGGGGTCGGAGCTCACCGTGCTCGCCATGCCGCTTCTGGCGCCGACGATCATCGCCCGCCGGGGTCGGCGGGCATGGTCGCATGGTCTGCCCCAGCCGGGCCGGCCTCGCCCGCGCCCCCGAGGCCCGATCCGCACGTCGGCGCGCTACTCGGTGAGATCCCGATGCCGCGCGACGGCGCCTGCGGCTGCCGGGTCAGCAGTCGCCGCTCTCCCGGCATGTCTCGGGCGCCTCCGCCATGGTGACGGCGGTGATCGCCCGGGCGGCGTCGCCGAGTGCGGCAAGCTGCTCGGGCGTCAACGCGTCGACCACCAGACGACGCGCCTCTCGGACGTGACCGGGGGCGATCTCCTTGAGCTTGGCGAGGCCGGCGTCGGTGAGCCGCGCCTCCGTGTGGCGGCCACCGCGGTTGGGCAAGCTGTGCCGCTCGACCCAGCCGGACCGCTCCAGCCGGGTGACCGCGTGCGAGATGCGCGAGAGCGACCCCTGCGCCAACGCGGCCAGGTTGCTGAGCACCAGCGTGCGGTTGGGCGCCTCGGAGAGAGCCGCGAGCACGTGGTACTCGAAACTGTTCACGCCGGCGTCGCGCTTGAGCTGCGCGTCCAGCGCGGGCGGCAGGGTCATGATCAGCGCGATCACCGCTCGCCAGTCGCGCTGCTGGTCGGGCGACAGCCATGGCACGTTGTGCTCGGAGGGGGTTCCGCGGGCGGGGTCGGTGCTCACAGATCGACTCTACCAGGCGATTTGAATATTCAAGTGGTGCGACATAGTGTCAACTTGAACATTCAACTAGTACTCACCCGTCAGGGAGATCCCCATGTCCGTGCTCCGTGTCGACGCCACCATCCAAGGCGACCGCTCCGCCAGCAGCGCGCTCGCCGACCTCGTCCTCGACGAGCTCCGGGCCGCCCGCCCCGGGGTGCCGGTGGTACGGCGTCACCTCGGTCAGGAGCCGCTGCCGGCGCACATCTGGGAGGCCGCGATCTCCAGCCGTCACATTCCGGAGGAGGGCCGCACCGCCGCGCAGCGCGAGGCACTCGCCACCGCGGAGCGGCTCGCCGCCGAGCTGCAGCGGGCGACGAGCGCCGTGCTCGCGATGCCGCTCTACAACTTCGGCGTCTCGCAGCACGCGAAGACCTGGATCGACCTCGCGATCGCCGGGACGCCTCAGGGCATCCGCCTGCTGGAGGGTACGCCGACCGTCCTGGTCACCACTCGGGGCGGCGCCTACGGCCCTGGCACCCCGCGCGCGGGCTGGGACCACAACATCGACTACCTGCGCCGGATCCTCGTCGACATCTGGGGCGCCGACCTCACGGTGGTCGAGCGCGAGTTCACGCTCGTCGGCGTGAACCCTGCCCTGGACGAGTTCACCGAGATGGCGGCGATCATGCACAAGACCGCCGAGGAGGCGGCGGGGGAGGCCGGCCGAGCACTCGCCGCCCGGTACGCCGCCTGACCTACCGCGGCAGCGAGGGGACTGATCATCCCTGCCCGCGGCGACCGCCCCCGAGATCCCACCTGGAAGGGACCGAGCTCGTGGTCAGAAGCCTGTGAGCCCGATCCCGATTCCCGCACGGCCCGGCTCCGTGCCCGCCGAACTGCCTGCGGCGGCGCCCGGCGGCCTTCGACGTGGCCCACCTGGCCTTGGCCGCTGAAGTGTTCGTCCAGGCTTGTGGCCACACCGACCTCGCGCGCCGGCGCGGCTGGTGGGACGCCGCGATCGAGCACCGCAACGAGCCGGGGCAGAGGGCACCGACACTCCCGGTTCGCCCTCGAAGCTTCGCCCCGCTGTCGCTCTTCGGGACGTGGCCGGCGGTTCGACCGCCGGCCGTCCCCGGCCCTTTGTCGGATCGCGGCCTTGTCCAGAATGGCGGGCCACCTCATCGGCCCGGTCCAGGGTGTGCACGTCCGGCATCGAGCGGCACGCCTTCCTCGCCCATCGGCTGCACGCCCGGGACCGCCTTTCGCCCGAGACCCGGCAGCTTGCCCTGATGGCGCCGGGGCGTCGGCTCTGTTGAAGTTGCTAGTTATTTCAGTCATGATTGAAATGACTAGCCTCTACTGGGGAGCGCGCCATGGAACACGTGACCTTCAACAGCCTCGGCACCCGCTGCGCGGGCGATCTCTACCTGCCGGAGACGAGCGATCCGGTCCCCGGGCTGGTGCTCGGGCACAGCGGGGTGATGGTCAAGGAGGCGCTGGCGTTCGTCGCGCCGCACTTCGTCAAGGCCGGCTTCGCGGTGCTGGCCATCGACTATCGCACGGTCGGTTCCAGCGACGGCGAGCCGCGCGGCCTGGATCACCCGGAGCGGCAGGTGGAGGACTTCCGCAGCGCCGTGTCCTACCTGCGGACCCGTCCCGAAGTGCAGCCGGAGCGGATCGGGGTGTGGGGGGTGAGCATCGGCGGCTCGGTGGCGGCCCAGGCCGCCGTGCTCGATCGGCGCATCAAGTGCGTGGTGGTGCAGAGCCCCAGCGTGTGGGACGGATGGCGGTACACCGAACGCCTCCTGGGCCGCGCCGGCGTTCACGCGCTGCGCGACCGGCTGGAGCAGGACTGGCAGCGGCGCTACGAAGGCGAGCCGAGCGCTCGCGTGCCGCACCTGACGCTGGAGGGCGACAATGTGAAGGACGCTCCGGACATCTCGACCCGCCTGTTTCCCGCCTACCGCAACGAGAAGACCCTCGACTCAGCCGAGCACCTGCTCACCTTCGCCCCGGAGAACCTCATCCACCGGCTCGCGCCGACGCCGCTGCTGATGATCGCCAACGGCGGCTGGGACCCGTACCACATGCTCGAAGAGGCGCAGAGCGCCTTCGCCAAGGCGGGCGAGCCCAAGCGGCTCGCGGTGCTGCCGTACGACGTGCTCGGCCTCTACACCGGGCCCGGCCTGCAGGAGGCGATGGCGCTCGCCATCGACTGGTTCGACCTCTACCTGCGCAGGACCGCGCTCGCCGGCCTCACCCCAGCACCCACCTACGAGTCGGTGGCCGCCATGGCACAGTGAACCGGCACACGATCACCAAGGGAGGACGCGACGATGAGCGCTGAGGAACAGCAGGACCGGCTGCTTCGATGGGTGGAGCGGGTGTCCGCATTCTGCGTCGAGGAGTGGGGGCTGCCGCCCATCACCGGACGCATCCTCGGCTGGCTCATGATCTGTGACCCGGCCGAGCAGTCCGCCGGCCAGATCGCCGAGGCCATCCAGGCCAGCCGGGCCTCGCTCACCTCGAACATGCGCTTTCTCACGGCCATCGACCTGGTCGAGAAGGTGCGAAGGCCCGGGGATCGCACCTCCTACTACCGCATCGAGGACGACGCCTGGCAGAAGGTCATCCAGCGCAAGCTCGACAGCCTGAGCGCGTTCGGCGAGATCGCCGACGAAGGGCTCGACCTCGCGGGCGGCGAGGGGCGGCGCACCGAGCGCATCAAGGCCGCCCACGACTCCCTGACATGGCTGCAGAACCTCGCGGCCCACCATCCGCTACGCCGTTAAGGAATCTCCATGCACCGCTGGAAACCCGAGCTCGGGCTGATCCAGGAAACGCTGCTGCTCACCCTCCAGGCAAGAGCCCTGGACGCCGGGCTCCCCCATCCGATCCTCGGCGACACGCTCTCCGCCGACCTGGCCGCCACCATCGACTACGACTTCGGCAGGCTGAAGGTCAAGCCCAGCCTCGTCCTCACCACGGCACTGCGCGCCAGGAAGCTCGACGACGTGGTCCGCGCCTACGTCGCCGCTCACCCCGGATGCGTGGTGCTCGACCTGGGCTGTGGCCTGGACACCAGGATGTCCCGTTGTGCTCCGCCGCCGGGCGTCGACTGGTACGACGTCGACTTCCCCGAAGTGGTGAACCTGCGAGCCGAACGCCTGCCCGGCCGTGCCCACCTGGTCGGAGCCGACCTCACCGGCTCCGGCTGGCTCTCGGCCGTCCCCGGTGACCGGCCGGCGATGATCGTCGCCGAAGGGCTGCTCCCCTTCATGCCCGGCGACTCCTTCCAGGCGATGACCCGCGCGCTGACCGGCCACTTCCCCGCGGGTGAGCTCGCACTCAACGGCTACACCCGCTTCGCCGCCTGGGCCATGAAGTACCACCCGACCATCAAGGCACTCGGCATCAAGGCCGCCCAGGGCTTCGACGACGCGCACGAACCCGAGTCCTGGGGCGCCGGCCTCGAGCTGATCGAGGAGCAGGTCCTCACCCGCGCTCCGGAAGTGGCCCGGTTCCCGCAACCCCTGCGGGCGCTGACCCGTCTCACCGCCCGCAGCACGACCTTGTCCCGGCAAGGGGCACGCGTTCTCCGCTACCGGTTCTGAGCCTGGGCCGGGCCCCGTTCGTCGGGCAAGGGCCGGCGACTCGTCGTCCTCGTCTCGGACGCCGCAGGTCTTCACTCGGTGGCCTGGCGCCACGGGGTCCGCTCGGCGACGTGTCGGCGGAGGTCGCGGGCCTGCCGGGGCAGGTTCCAGGTCATGGCGCCGATGACGTGGCCGTCCCTGCCGTACAGGCCGGCGAACCGGCCGGTGGCGGGGTCCCCGGCGACGACCTGGAACCGGGCGTCGCCGCCTGTGACGCCGTGGACCTGGATCTTCACGTCGTACTGGTCGGTCCAGCAGTAGGGCACGGGTGCGAAGGGGGCCTGGCCGCCGAGGAGCGTCCGGGCTGCGGCCGTGCCCTGTTCGGTGGCGTTCAGCCGGTGTTCGACGCGCAGGCGGCCGAAGCCGGGGTGCCGCCAGGAGGCGACGTCGCCGGCGGCGACCACGCCGGGTGCGGCCCGGCACCGATGGTCGCACTTGACGCCGTCTTCCACGTCCAGGCCGCTGCCGGTCAGCCAGCCGGTCGCCGGGGCCGAGCCGACGGCGACGAGCACCAGGTCGGCCGGGACGTGCGTGCCGTCGTCCAGATCGACCCCGTTCACCCGGCCGTCGTGGCCGGTCAGGCCGGTGACCAGGGTGCCGGGACGCAGGCGGACGCCGTACCTGGCGTGCAATCCGGCCAGCAGCCGCGCCACCCGGTCGCCGAGCCGGTCGATCAGCGGCGCGCGGAGCGGATCGACCAGGGTGACGTCCAGGCCGAGCTGCCGGGCGGCGGCGGCGACCTCCGTACCGAGGAAGCCCGCGCCGACGACGACCACCGACCGGGCGGCGAGCAGCCCCTCCCGCAGGGCGAGGGCGTCGTCGAGGGTGCGCAGCACGTGCACGCCGCCGAGTTCGTGCCCCGACGGCAGCCGGCGCGGGACGACGCCGGTGGCGATCACCAGCCCGTCGTAGGGCAGGACGCCGCCGTCGGACAGCGCGAGTTCGCGTGCGCCGGTGTCGAGGGCGGTGGCGGCGACGCCGAGCCGCCAGTCGGCCCCCAGCGCGGCGCCGGGCTCGTGGCGGCGCAGCGTCACGCGGTCAGGCGCCCACCTGCCGAGCAGGATCTGCTTGGACAGCGGCGGCCGGTCGTAGGGCTCCCGCCGCTCCGCGCCGACCAGGGTCAGCGAGCCGGTGAATCCGTCGCGGCGCAGGGCCTCGGCGGCGGACAGACCCGCCGCCGAGGCGCCCACGACCACGATCCGGGAAGGGCGGCTCACGACGCGCCCAGCGTGATCGCCCGGGCCGGGCAGATCCGGGCGGCCTCGCCGACGCCCTCGCGCAGCCCCGGTTCCGGGCTGTCCCGCAGCAGGACGACGATGCCGTCCTCGTCACGCTGGTCGAACACGTCAGGACAGACGAGGACACACTGCCCCGAGCCGGTGCAGGCGTCCTGATCCACGGTGACCTTCATGTGCTTGACTCCTTCGCTCGATCACCAGGTGACGGGCAGTTCGCGGACGCCGTAGAAGACGGCCTGCTGTTTGAACGCCAGCTCCTCCAGCGGCACGGCCGCCGCCAGCGTGGGGACGCGCCGGTAGAGCGTGCCGTAGACGACCTGCAGCTCCACCCGGGACAGCGACTGCCCCAGGCACTGGTGGGCGCCGAACCCGAAGGCGACGTGATGGCGGACCGCCCGGCGCACGTCGAGGACGCCGGGGTCCGGGAAGGCCGCCGGGTCCCGGTTGGCGGTGCTCTTCACCACGACGATGCCCTCGCCCGCGCGGATCGTCGTGCCACCGACCTGAAGGTCCTCGCGGGCGACGCGGCGGGCCTCGGTGTGGGTGATGGACAGGTAGCGCAGGAGCTCCTCGACGGCGTTGGCCACCAGCGCCGGGTCGCCGTCGCGCACCGCCGCGAGCTGGTCGGGGTGCGCCAGCAGGGCGGCCGTGCCGAGCGCGATCATGTTGGCGGTGGTGTCGTGCCCGGCCACCAGCAGGAGCTGGCCCATCGTGGAGATCTCGGTCAGGGTCATCGCGCCCGTCCGGTACTGCTCCACGGCCAGCCTGCTGAGGACGTCGTCGCCCGGGTCGTCGCTCTTGGCCGCCACCAGCGCCTCCAGGTAGCCGTTCAGCTCCTCGGCGGCGGCCAGGGCCCGCGCGGGGTCGCCTTCGTCCATGACGAGCTCGGCCGCCGCCCGCTGGAAGAAGGCCCGGTCCGCGTAGGGCACGCCGAGCAGTTCGCAGATCACCAGGGACGGGACGGGCAGCGCGACCGCCCGCACCAGGTCGGCCGGGTTGGGACCGGCGAGCAGGTCGTCGATGAGGTCATCGACGATCTGCTGGATCCTGGGCCGCAGCGCCTCCATTTTCCTGATCGTGAAGTCTGCGGTCATGAGCCGTCGCTGCCTGGTGTGCTCCGGCGCATCCATCTGCATCAGCGTCTTCATCCGCGCATCGCGTGCCTTGCTCACCGCGTTGGTGTGCGGGAAGCCGGGCTCGGCCACGTCGACGCCGACGCGCGGATCGGCGAGCACCGCGCGGACGTCGTCGTAGCGGGTGACCAGCCAGGGGGTGGTGCCGTCCCACAGACAGACGCGTGAGACGGGAGCTTCCGCGCCGCGGCGGGTCAGCTCGGGCGCCGGGTCGAACGGGCGGCCGGTCGCGCGGGGCATCGGGAACGTCACCGGATCCGGCAGGGCATCGGTCATGATCTCTCCTCACCTCGGGTCGTGCGGTCCGCGCAGGGCCGAGGACGGCCGCCGGCGGGAACCGTCGTGGTCCGCAGCGCTCATACGTCAAGGCTGTCGTTGAACCAGCCCCGGAGACTTCGGCCCGGGAGCGCCGGAACGGGGGACCGGAAAGCCTCAACCGGCGGTGGAAGCTGGGCGCACGGTCACTCAGATCGGGATCTTGTCCAGCGCGACGTCCATCGGCGGAGGTCGGGAACAGCCGCCGGCAGTACTCGCCGGCGGCTCAGCACGCCGTGACCGAAGCCGGCGTGATATACAACCAGGGCGAACGCTGGCCCGCTATTCGACCTTCTGGGCACCATCCCGATGGTCAAGCACCTCATCCTCAGCCTGCCCAGCCACGAACCCGACACGTTGCCGGCGCACGCCGCCCCTCTGCGAGATCGGTCCGAGAGGAAGGAAGGCATCATGACGACCACGGAAGAGCCGGAGCTCGTCGAGGTCCCGTTCTGGTTCGACCCGCTGTGCCCCTGGGCGTGGGTCACCTCGCGCTGGCTGCTGGAGGTCGAGAAGGTACGGCCGGTGCACGCCGACTGGCGGGTCATGTCGCTGGCCCACCTGAACCTCGTCCAGCGCAAGGGCGAGGGGATGAGCGAGGACTACCGGAACCAGATGGAGAAGGCCTGGGGGCCGGTGCGAGTCTGCGCGGCCGCCGCCGAGCACGCCGGCCGCGGCGTTCTCGGCCCGCTGTACACCGCGATCGGCACCCGCTTCCACAACCAGAAGCGTCGCGATGACCCCACAGTCATCACCGAAGCCCTCGCAGAGGTGGGCCTGCCCGCCGCGTTGGCGGCAGCCGCCGACAGCGACGAGCTGGATCAGCTCATCAGGGACTCCCACGATGAGGCCTTCAACGAGGTGGGGCTCGACGTCGGAACTCCCGTTCTCCGCGTCGGCGGCATGGCCCTGTTCGGCCCGGTGATCAGGCAAGCGCCGCGCGGCGAAGCGGCCGGCCGGCTCTGGGACGGCCTGGTCCTGGTCGCCGGGACCGAGGACTTCTTCGAGCTCAAGCGGAGCCGGCAGCAGGGCGTCAGACCGTCCTTCGACTGAGGGACGCCGCGGCCGACGGGGGCTAATCGCGGGCCGGCACGGCTCGCGCGATGCGCGGGCCGACGAGCCGCTCGGCCTCGCCGAGCGGGTACCAGGCCGCGTCCGTCACCTCTGACTCCTGGATCGGCCCCAGGTCCGCGTGCGTCACGAACGCGTACCCGATGTCGAGGTGATGGTGCGCCGGCTCGCCCTTCTGCGGTCGGGCCGGAACGCGGGCGTACTCGATGTAGACGGGGGTCTGCGACGCCGGCATGACCTGCGCGGGGTCGATTCCGGTCTCCTCCGCCAGCTCGCGCACCGCTGCGTCGATCAGTGAGGTGTCGGCCGGCTCCAGATGGCCGCCAGGCTGCAACAGGATCCCGTAGGCGCGGTGCTCGACGAGCAGGACTTCGGTGCCGTCGCGGACCAGCAGCGCGCCGGCGGTCACGTGCATCGGGAAGTTCCGCCGCGAGGCGAAATCGCGGCCCTCGGCCAGCAGGCGGAGCGGCTCGGACAGCAGCGCGGCCTCGTCCGGGAAACGCGAGAGGTGGTCCCGGACGGCGCTCGATATGTCCGCGTCAGTGATCGCCACAGGTCGCTCCCGCACCTGCCCGACGGCGCAGCTCCTGGTGACCGACGGCTGAGACGAGATGAGCGATGAGCGATGACACAGTCTGCTCCTTGACCGAGAGGAGGCTTCGCACCGTACCGGTGCGACCGCTCGGCGCGCGCCTGCCACGCCGACCAGATGGGACGTCGGCCAGGTGAGACGCTGGACCGAGCAAGCGCGTGAGAGGTTCGGAGAAGGAGCCATGCACGAAGCTGCTGGATCACGGACTGGTCCTCCTCGGTCGGACGAGCTGATCGCGTCGGCGTCGCCGGGGATCTCCGTCCCGAGCGCCACGGTCGCCCTCCAGCGGCACGTGCCGGCTGAACGGGGCCCGAAGCGGTGATGCGGGAGCGCCTTGGCGCCGCCGTGGAGCTGCTGCGCCGGAACCGGAACTTCCGCCGCTACGCCGTGGGGCGTACCGCTTCGGTCCTCGGCACCACCACGGCCCCCGCCGGGCTGGCCTTCGCACTCATCGACCAGGACGGCGGAGGCACCGCCATCGGCGTGGTGGCGACCGCCAGCATGCTGGTCTTCCTGACCGTCACCCCGGGCGCCGGGGTACTGGCCGACCGGCTGCCCCGGGTGTGGATCATCGTGACGTGCCAGCTCGTCTGCGGCGTCAGCCAGTGCGTCTCCGCCGCGCTGTTCCTGAGCGGCTCGGCGACTGTCTGGTCCCTGGGCGGCCTGGCGGTGCTGACCGCCGCGGCCGGCGCGTTCTTCGCCCCCGCGGCGAAGGGGCTGATCGCCGGCATCGTCGAACCCGGCGCCCTCGTCCCGGCCAACGCCCTGCTGCAGATCGCCGGCAACCTCGTCGCGATCGCCGGGCCCACGATCGCCGGGCTGGTGATCGCCTCCGTCTCGCCGGGCTGGGTACTGGGCTGGGACGGGGTCACCTACCTGCTGTCCGGCGCGGTGTTCCGCATGGTGCGCGTGCCGGCCGCAGCCGTCCGACCCGAGCGGCGCGGGTTCGCCAGGGAGCTGATCGAGGGTCTGTCCGCGTTCGCCGGTCGCCGCTGGTTGTGGACGCTGACCGGCCTCCAGGCGCTGACGTCGGCATGCTGGGGAGCCGGGTTCACGGTCCTGGGGCCGCTGTACGCGGCACGCCACCTGGAGGGCGGTGCGGTCGGCTGGGGCATCGTCGGCTCCGCCCTCGGCGTCGGGCTGGCCATCGGCTCGGTGACCGCGTTGACGCTGGCACCCGTACGCGTGGGCCTGCTGCTGTGCGCCACGGCGCTTCCCGAGGCGCTGCTCCTGGCCGGCATGGCAGCGGCGGCACCCACGTGGTGGATCGCCGCCGTGGGCGCGCTCACCGGAGTCGCCGGCACGCTCCAGCTCATCTCGTACACCAGCCTGCAACAGCGCGAGATCCCGCAGGAGCAGCTCAGCCGGGTCCTCGCCACATCGTCGGTCGCCGGCGGCGTCCTGGTCCCGCTGTTCTCCGCGTTCGCCGGTCCGCTCGCCGACGCCGTCGGGGTGCGGGTCGTGCTCGCCGGCTGCGCGGCGGTCGTCGTCGCCGGTGCGGCGGCCGCGTTCAGCGTTCGTGACGTACGCCGTCTCCGCAGCACCGCGGGCCCCGCGAGCGGTCGACGGTCTCACCCCTACTGCTGACGCAGGGAGCTGTCGTGGTCGGCGTGCGGTCCCAGCCCGACCTCGGCTCGCCGCTCATCGTTCGTCGGCGCCACTTCTGCGGCCGGAGGTCAGCGTCACGGGCAGTCGGAGCACGTCGGTGCCGATGAAGGAGGGCAGCGGCTGGAGATCCTGCGGGTCGGTGGCCAGCCGCAGATCGGGAAAGCGGTCGAACAGCGCGGGCAGAGCGACGCGCGCCTCCAGCCGGGCCAGCGGCGCGCCCAGGCAATAGTGCATGCCGTAGCCGAAGGCGAGGTGCGCCCGGTCGTGCCGGTCGATGTCGAAGCGGTCAGGATCGGCATTGACGGCAGGGTCACGCCCGTGAGCGCCGAAGCCGATGAGGATGAGGTCTCCGGCTCGGATGACGGTCTGCCCGTCCAAGGGGATGTCCGCGGTGGCGTAGCGCATCGGCAGATGCATGACGGGCGGGTGCCGGCGCAGACTCTCCTCGATGACGTCGTCCCAGCGTGCGGGGTCGCGGCGGGCGACAGCGAGCTGCTCGGGGTGGCTGAGCATGGCGATGACGGCATGGTCGAGCAGAGACACGGTGGTCTCGCTGCCCGCGCCGATCATCAGGAGCAGCGTGCTGACGAGCTCGTCGTCGCTGAGCCGGTCGAGTCCGCTGTCCCTGGCGGCGATCAGCCGGCTGGTCATGTCGTCGCCGGGCTGGGCTCGTTTGGCCTCGATGAGACGGTGCATCGAGGCGATCATCTCTTGCTGTACGCGGGTCGTCTGCCCGGCCGACAGGCTGGTGTCCAGCACGGCGTCGATGGTGGCCAGCATGGCGGGCCGCTGGTCCAGCGGCACACCGAACAGGTCGCAGATGACCTGGGTGGGGACTTTGTAGGAGTAGCGTGCCCGCAGGTCCAGCACGTCTCCCGGAGCTTCAGCGGCCAAGGCGTCCAGCAACGTGGTGACGATGGCGGTGATCGGCTGCTGCATCGCCTCCACGCGGCGGGGCGTGAACGCTGTGCCGACCAGGTTCTTCAACCGCTGGTGGTCGGGGTCGTCGGTGGTGAACATGCTCTTCACGTCCACCCAGGCGGTGAGCCAGCCGATCGCGTAGGGGCGGTAGCCGGGCCAGGACTTGCGCGCGTCCTTGGAGACGTGGGGATTCGTCAGCAGGTGCTTGACGACGTCCCCGTCGGTCACCGACCAGGCGGTGAGGTCGCCGGGCAGTTGGACGGGCACGGCCGGTCCGGCGGCTCGTAAGAAGTCGGCCTGCTCATAGATGCGGCGTCCGCTGCTGTCGAGAACCACGGGCGTGGGGGTCACGCGTGCCTCCGGTGCGGGTGGGGGCTTCGGCGGGCTGACGGGACACGGCGAAAGGGTTCGCCTTGTTGTGCGGCGAAGCTCACGCCGAGCGCTGCGCGGCAATTGCGGACAGGCCGGGCCGGTTGTGCCCGCCCTCTCCTCTCAGTTCAAAATTCCACGCCTTGACGAGGATCGTTTCAAGGGCCATGCCCACGGCCGCCTGGGCCGGCCCCGGCTGGCCTCCCCTCCGGCCTGCGGCCCGTCCTGGCGGGGAAGTTTGCATGGAGAGAGCCCCCGGCCCTCTCGCAGTTCGAGGGGGCCGGGGGCTCGCGGCGGTGCTCGTTCAGGCGGAGGGGGTCAGCCTCTCGTAGCTGACCTCGACGTTCAGATAGGTGGCGGCGCCGTAGTCATGGCCACGGATGGCCAGGAGGTTGCAGCGCTCCAGGTGCCTGGCGGGTAGGACGACGTTGATGGCGCCCGCGGCGCAGCGGCCGCTCCTGACGGCCTGAACGAGGCGGCCGTTGAAGTAGACCCGCGCATCGTTGTCGATCGTTCCCTGGATGCGGACCAGTCGTGCGTTGCGTGGGATGTGCACCCAGTGGCGTACCAGGATGTCGGTGTTCACCGCCCAGGACGTCTTGACGTTGGTGGAATTGTTCCACGCGCAGGTGCCGTTGGTGGTGCCGAATCCTTCTTGCCCGCTCGCCCAGTCGCTGTCGTCGAAGTCCGGCTCGTAGAAACGCGGGGCGTTGGCCCCGGACGGCACCTGGAGGTATTTCCAGTCGGTGCTGTTGTAGCCGAGTACGGTGACGACATTTTGCCGCGTTGCGGCCCGGGAGGCTGACGCCGACGCCGGAGCGGGCAGGGCCACGGTGGCCAGCAGCGAGCCGGCCGCGAGGCCTGCGGGAAGGAAACGCAGCAGTTTCTTGAACATGGCGATCTTCCTCCGTCGATTGTGCGAAATGTCGATTCTGCAGCCGCCGAAAGCGACATGTCTATCCATGTCGCAATTCTGCCGCCTAGCATCCCGGCCGGAATGGGTAAATCGAATCATAATTTGAGCACACACCGACAGGTAAGGCAATGACAAAGAAAGGCCGACGAGAGGAGGCGGGCATATTTATAAACAAAGAGGAATTTCCCGATATGCCGAATATGAGCGCCTACTCCGCAGACACAGCCGTCCGGTGGCACGGGCCGGTCGACGGCCGACATCGGCGTCCCGGCCGGCTGGGAGCACGAGCGCGGCCCGCCGCTGACCCGCGAACCACTGGACGCCGAGCAGGCGGCGGGATGGCATGCGCGGTCATCACGATCGCCGGGTCACCGCACCGGACGAACTGCGCCGAACGGTGGTCAGGCGGGCACCAGGAGGGTGGTGAGCAGGTCGTCCAGGGTGACGAGGCCGATGACCGCGCCGGCGTCGTCGCGGATCAGGGCGATCTGGCTGTGCGCGGCGCGCAGCCGGGCGACCGCGTCGGCGACCGAGGTCTGCTGAGGCAGGTCCGGCACGCGGTAGGCGAGCTGGGCGGCGGTGGTGGCGGTGCCGCGCCGGCGGGCCAGGTAGGCGTCGCGCAGGTGCACGACCCCGCTCGGCCCGGCGTCGGACCACACGATCAGCCGGGTGAGCCCGGACCGGTTGCAGGCGTCGATGACGTCCTGGGCGGCGGCGGTGGCGGGGACGCCGACGATCTGCTCGGCCGGCGTGATCAGCGCGGTGATGCCGGACTGCGGCGCCCGCAGGGCCTGGCTGAGCACGACGTGGTCGTCCGGCTCGATCAGGCCGAGCCGGCGTGACTCCTCCACCAGGTGCCGGAGCTGGTCGGGGGTGCGTGCCTTGGCGCCCGCCTCGTCCGGACGGACGCCGAACAGCCGCAGCAGCCCGTTGGTGACGGCGTTCAACGCGCTGATCAGCGGACGGACCAGCAGGGTGAAGCCGCGGAACGGCAGCGCCAGCAGGGTGGCCGAGCGCTCGGGGTGGGCGATGGCCCAGGACTTCGGCGCCATCTCGCCGAGCACCATGTGCAGGAACGTCACGACCGCCAGCGCGATGACGAACGCCACCGCGTGCGCGGCGGCCCCGGGCAGGCCGACGGCGTCGAAGAGCGGGACGAGGGTGCCGGCGATCAGCGGTTCGGACACCACGCCGAGCCCGAGCGAGCACAGCGTGATGCCGAGCTGCGCCCCGGCCAGCATGAGCGACAGCTCCTTGATCCCCGACAGGGCGGCGGAGGCGGCCTTGCTCCCCTGCGCGGCGGCCTTCTCCAGACGGTGCCGCTTGGCGGCGACCAGGGCGAACTCGGCGGCGACGAAGAAGCCGTTGCCGATCAGCAGCAGCAGGGTGAGCAGCAGCCCGACGGACAGGTTCATGCCTGCTCCTGCGATTCGTCACGATAGGGGGTCAGGCGGACGCGGTCGGGCACGTGCCGGTCCAGCGTCAGCACCTCGATGCGGGCGTGCGTGGGGGCATGGGGGTCGAGGGTGGCGGGCAGGTCGGCGGTGATGACGTCGCCGGGGACGGCGAAGCGGCCCAGCCGGTGCAGGATGAGCCCGGCCAGGGTGTCGTACTCGTCCTCGTCGGGCAGGTTCAGGTCCGTCTCCAGAGCGATCTCGTCGATGCGCAGGGCGGCGTCCAGTTCCCAGTCGTCGCCCTGGCGCACTGCCCGGGGGGTGTCGGCGTCGTTCTCGTCGGCGATCTCGCCGACCAGTTCCTCGGCGACGTCCTCCCAGGTGACCAGTCCGGCCAGGCCGCCGTGCTCGTCCACCACGCAGGCCACTTCCTCGCCGCGCGTGTGCATCTGGGCCACCAGGTCCGGCAGGTTGGTCGAGAAGGGCACGATCAGCACGTCGCGGGCGAGGTCGGCGACGCGGGTGGTGGCGGCCTTCTCGACCGGGACGGCGGCCAGGTCGCCCAGGCTGACCAGGCCGATCACCTCGTCCAGGGTGGCGCCGAGCACCGGGTAGTGGGTGTGGCCGTGGGCGGCGACGATCTCGTCCAGGTCGGGCACGGTGGCCGCGCCGGTCACGGCGACCACCTCCACGCGTGGCACCATCACTTCCTCGGCGGTGTGGTCGGAGAAGGCCAGGGCCCGTTCGAGCACGTCGGCGTGGCTGCCGGGCAGGTGGCCGTGGGCCTCGGACTCGCCGATGATGTGGCCCAGCTCCTCCAGGGTGGCGCCGTGGTGCAGTTCCTCGACCGGCTCGATGCCGACGGCGCGCAGCAGTCTGTTGGCGGCGGTGTCGAACAGCTTGACGACCGGTCCGGCGATGGTCAGGTAGACCAGGGTGGAGCCGGCCAGGGCGCGAGCCAGCGGCTCCGGACGGGCCAGCGCCAGGTTCTTGGGCGCGAGCTCGCCCAGCACCATCTGGATCACGGTGGCCAGCGCGAACCCGATGCCGAGCGCGATGCCGCCGATCGCCGCCTGCGGCACCCCGGCCGCCTCCAGCGCGGGGGCGATCAGCTCGGCCAGCGCGGGCCTGGCGATGAAACCCACGATCAGAGCGGTGACGGTGATGCCGAGCTGCGCGCCGGACAACATGAACGACAGCCGTTCCATCACCTTGACCGCCTTGGCCGCCTTCTTGTCACCGGCGGCGGCCTGCTGGGACAGGGCGAGCCGGTCGGCGCTGACGTAGGCGAACTCCTGGGCGACGAAGTAGCCGGTGGCGAGGGTGAGCAGGAGGATGGCCGCCAGGCCGAGGGCGACACTCATCGCGGCTGTGCACCCCGCAGACGAAGGCCGTACCTGAGGCTGGGGCTACTGCTCGGGTCCGCTGACACGGACACCACCACCGATCCTTCCCGTTTCGTGTTCTCCGCCGCAGCGCGTCGGCTGCGGCTTCCTGGTCCGGACGTTACCGACCCCGGACAGGCCGGTCCTGACCGGGGCGTCTTCTCCCAGGTCAACGCATATGGACGAGCGTAAGTGCCGGATGTGATCCGCGTCTCGGCCGGGTTCGGTTGCATGGGGAGCCTCTCGTCGCCTCTACCATGATCAGCGATTTGTGATCTTCACTCTGAGGAGCGATCCAGTGTCGTCCGGGCAAGAACGCGTGCGGGCCGTGCTCGAACACCGGCTCACCCAGCGGGCCGTCATCGGCGTCATCGCGCTCAACGCGGCCACGATCGGCTGCGAGACCAGCGCCTACCTGATGGACCGGGCCGGTGGTCTCCTGCACGCCGTCGACCGGATCGCGCTGGCCGTCTTCACCGTGGAGATCGCCGCCCGGCTGTTCGCCTACCGCCGCGCGTTCTTCGCCGACCCGTGGAACTGGTTCGACACGGTCATCGTGGCGATCGCGCTCGTCCCGGCCTCCGGCCCGGCCTCGGTGCTGCGGGCGCTGCGCATCCTGCGGGCGCTGCGCCTGGTCTCGGCGGTGCCCAGCATGCGCCGCGTGGTCAGCGCGTTGTTGTCGGCGGTGCCCGGGATGGCCTCCATCATCGGCCTGCTCGTCCTGATGATCTACATCGCCGGGGTGATCGCGACCAAGCTGTTCGGCGAGATCATGCCCGAACGGTTCGACGAACTGCCCCGCTCGCTGTTCACCCTGTTCCAGATCATGACCGGTGACGACTGGGGCAACGTCGCCCAGGCGGTCATGGAGCACAAGCCGTGGGCGTGGGTCTTCTTCATCGCCTACATCCTGATGTCCACCTTCGTGGCGCTGAACCTGTTCATCGCGGTGGTGGTCAACGCCATGAACGACGCCGAGCCGTCCCCGGCCGAAGCGCGGACCCAGGCCGAGCTGGCGGAGGTGAAGCAGCAGCTGGCGGCGGTGAACGCCAAACTCGACCAGCTGCTGCCGTCGCGCGAGGCGGTCACGACCGACGGCCGCGCCGACGCGAACTGACCAGGCATCTGTGGCGATCGAAGGAGGCGACGAGCCCGCCTGACGGAACACGGCTCAGTCGACCCAGGCCCACAGGCAGAGGTCGAGCATGCACACCAGCGCCCACATGACGAGCGCGGCGACTTGTTGACGCTCCCCTGCGCGCATGTGTTCGCCCCAGCGGTTCGACGGCCATGACAGTTGCTACATTGCGCAACTCTACAACCTTCTGCGACGGTTGAGGACGGCCAGCGCCCCGCCGTACAGAGCGGCCACGAGCACCAGCCACAGACAGCTCGTGACGGGCAGGGCGGTCAGGCCGACCGGACCGGCCAGCGGCGAGAGCGGCAGCAGTAACCCGATCGCCGCGAGCGAGCCCGTGGCCAGCCACAACGGCGGGGAGACCGGGGCGACGGGCCGCAGGAGCAGCATGATGACGGCCTGGGTGAGCAGGTTCTCGATGAACCAGCCCGTGTGGAAGGAACGCTCGTCACCCGCGCCGACGACCTGGGTCAGGACGGCGAAGGTGGCCAGGTCGGCGACGGCGTTGAGCGCCCCGAAACGGGCGATGAACCCGAGGATGCCACGCGGGCGCAGCCCGAACGGCCCCCGCAGGACGGCCGGCGCGGCCCGGTCGAAGGCGAAGGCGAGCTGGGCGACGTCGAAGCAGACGTTCTGCAGGAGCACCTGGACCGGCAACATCGGCAGGAACGGCAGCGCCAGCCCGGCCGCCAGCATCGCGATCACGTTCCCGAGATTGGACGACAGCGCGATGCGCAGATAGGTGACGATGTTGCCGGTGCTGCGCCGTCCGGCGACGATCGCCTGGTCGATCGCCGACAGGTCCTTGCCGGCCAGCACGACGTCGGCGGCCTCGCGGGTGACGTCCACGGCGGCGCGCGGGCAGATGCCGACGTCGGCGGCGCGCATGGCGGGCGAGTCGTTGACGCCGTCGCCGAGGAAGCCGACCGTGTGCCCGGCCTCGCGCAGCGCGCGGACGACGCGGGCCTTGTCGTCCGGGGTGCAGCGGGCGATCACCGTGGCCCGTTCGGCGGACGCGGCGGTGAGGTCGGCCGCCTCGATCACCGCCCCCACGTCGAGGCCCAGCTCCCGGCACGTACGGGCGGCGGTGGCCGGGTGGTCGCCGGTCAGCACCTTCAGGGTGATGCCCCGGCGGGCCAGCAGCGCCAGCGCGGCTGCGGCGTCCGGCCTCGGCTCGTCGACGAGGGTGAGGAAGCCGGCGAGCGTCAGCCCGCCCTCCGCGCCGGGACGGCCGGAGGAGCGGTCGGCCACGGCGACCGCGAGCACCCGCGCACCCGCCTCTGCCAGGGCTCGGGCGACCTCGCCGGCCCGCAGCCGCGCACCCGGGCCCATCGCGCACCGGTCGAGCACCGCCTCCACGGCGCCCTTGACCACGACGACGTCCGCGCCGCCGTCGCGGACCACCGCGCGGGACAGGCGCCGGGCGGGATCGAAGGGGGTGGCCTCCAGCCCCTCGGTGTCGCCCAGGTCGGGCGCGCACTCCAGGATCGCCTCGTCGAGCGGGTCGGGGATCGGCGGATCGGTCAGGTGCAGTGTCCAGAAACTGTTGACGGCCGCCCAGCGCAGCACCTCGGGATCCGGCTTGCCGTCAGGGCCGACGGATCCGCTGAGCACGGGCCGGTCGCGGGTCAGGGTGCCGGTCTTGTCCATGCACAGGACGTCGATCGCCCCCACGTCGTGCAGCGCGGGCAGCCGCTTGACGATCACGCCCTGGCGGGCCAGCAGCGCCGCTCCCCGGGCGAGCGCGGTGGTCACCACGACCGGCAGCATCTCGGGCGTCAGCCCCACGGCCACCGCCACCGCGAACGGCAGCGCCTCCAGCCCCCTGTCGCGCAGGACGGCGCCGGCCACCAGCGCCACGGGCGGGACGACCAGCATGAGCCGGACCAGGATCCAGGAGATGCCGTTCACCGACTGGTCGAAGGCCGAACGTCCGCGCGCCGGAGCATGGTGGGCGCCGGCGAACAGGGTGCCGCCGCCGGTGGCCGTCACCACGGCGAGCGCGCTGCCGGAGGCCACGCTGCTGCCCTGCCAGCACAGGTGGTCGTCGCCGTCGGGCAGGTCACGCGCCCGCTTGGGCACGGGCGCCGACTCCCCGGTCAGCGGCGCCTGATGGACGGTCAGGCCGGCGGCCCGCAGCAGCCGCACGTCGGCGGGGACCAGGTCGCCGGGCCCCAGCTTGATCACGTCACCGGGGACGAGCTGGTCGACGGGGATCTCCCGCTCCCGCGGCTCGCCTCCCTCGGTCGCGCGCCGTCGCACGGTGGCCGTGGTGGCCACGAGCTCGCGCAGCGCCGCGGTCGAGCGGTCGGCCCGGAACTCCCCGTTGGAGCGCAGCAGGCAACTCGCCACGACCAGCAGGACGATGACGCCCGCCGTGCCCCAGGAGGTGATCGCGGCGGCGACGAGGCCCAGCGCGAGCAGCGTCATGGTGAACGGGTCACGCAGGCTGCGGGCCAGGCGGCGCGGCCAGGACACCGGACGCCGGCCGGGGATCGTGTTCTCGCCGTGTTCCAGCAGGCGGGCCTCGGCCTGCTCCTCCGTCAGGCCGCGTGGCCCGGTGTCCAGCAGGCGCAGGGTCTGGAGCTGGCTCAGCGGGGCCGGACCGGAGCCGGACGTGGTCGGCGCGTCAGGCGCCCAGACCATGGACGCGTCCTCCGGAGGCGCCGGCCCGTTGCGAGAGCCGTCCGACGAGCCCGCGCACGGTGGCCACGACGTCCTCGTCGTCGATCAGGTAGACGACCCTGCGGCCCTCCCGGCGGGAGCGGACCAGGCCGGCCAGCTTCAGCTTGGCCAGGTGCTGGCTGATCGCCGGCAGCGCGCCGCCCACCCGCTCGGCCAGCCCGGACACGTCGCACTCGCCCTGCGCCAGCGCCCACACGATGTGCAGCCTGGGCGGCGAGGCCAGCAGCGCGAAGGCGGCCGCAGCCTCGGCCAGCACTTCGGCGGGCGGATCAGGGGTCTTTGCGCCGGCCACCTTCACTCCTTTTTCGGACAGGTGCCAAGTCTAGGCGCGCGGCGCGGCGGCTCCCGAGCGTCGCGTCGTCACCGGCCGTCCTGTCGTGCGCCGGCCCGCAGCCTGGCCGCCTGCTCCTCCAGACGCCGGGCCTGCTCCTCCAGCGAGGGGGCCGGCTCGTCCGTCCTGGTGGTCTCGGCCTTGAAGATCCGCAACGAACGGCCGACCGCGCGGGCCGTGTCGGGCAGCCGCTTGGCGCCGAACAGGAACATGAAGACGAGGGCGATGATCAGGATCTCCGCCCAACCGAGGTCGGCCATGGTGTCGTCCTTACTGAGCAGGCGTTCTGTCAGCTTCAGACTGCATCAAAGTTGCTCAGATGCGCAAGTAAGACATTGTCCCGTAAGGGGCTTCGGACGCTCGACTGATCGCGGCCGCGCCGGTCATACGGTGAGGAGTTCCACGTCCACCGGGCCGCTCTGCGCCTTGGCGGGGGCGGCGAGCGGCGTGAACAGCGCGCCCAGCCTGTTCACCGTCTCGGGGATGATCCGGTAGTAGACCCAGGTGCCGCGGCGTTCGCCGTCGATCAGCCCGGCGGTGCGCAGCACCTTCAGGTGGTGGGAGATGGTGGGCGCGGTCAGGTCGAAGACGCCGGTCAGGTCGCACACGCACGCCTCGCCGCCGGGGTGGGAGCCGATCAGCGACAGCAGGCGCAGCCGTACCGGGTCGGCGACGGCCTTGAGCAGGGCGGCCAGTTCGGCGGCGTCGGCCTCGCCGAGCGGCTCGCGGGCGATCGGCGCACAGCACTGGGCGGTGGCGGGGGCGGCCATGGCGTGACTCCTTAATTCGATGCCGGTCTAAATCATAGGCGGTGGCAGGCGACCGGTGCGAACGCGGAGACGGCACACGCCACGGCCGTGGCGCGGCGTCCCTCTCAGCCGCAGCAGCCGCCGGACTCGGCACCGGCGCCGGCCGGGGCACTGACGGTGGCGAGCGGGAGAGGGGCTGACAGCAGGCCGCCGCTGATGCCCGTGGCCAGGCCGGCCCGCCGCTCCTGGTCCTCGGCCGGGCTGGACGAGCACACCCCGGTCTCGGGCAGGTCGAGCCGCACGTCGCGGGCGGCCTGCCAGTCGCCGGCCAGCGCGGCGACGACGGATCGGGCCTGCTCGTACCCGGTGGCGAGCAGGAAGGTGGGGGCGCGGCCGTAGCTCTTGACGCCGATGGCGTAGTAGCCGGGCTCGGGGTGGGCCAGCTCGTCCACGCCGTGCGGCGGGACGGTGCCGCAGGAGTGCTGGTTGGGGTCGATGAGCGGGGCCAGGGCACGGGTCGAGCCGAGCACCGGGTCCAGGTCGAGACGCAGTTCCGTGGCGATGGAGTGGTCGGGGCGATAGCCGGTCGCGCTGACGATCCGGTCCACGGTGATCGACTGCTCGGCGCCGGAGGGGGCGCGGCTGGTCACTTCGACGCCGTCGCCGGTGGCGCGTACCCGGTGGGTGAAGAAGCCGGTCAGCAACGTGATGCGACCGGAGGCGACGTGGGCGCGCAGGCGGGTGCCGAGCGCGCCGCGGGCCGGGAGGGCGTCGGCGTCGCCGCCGCCGTAGGCGCGGCCGGCGTCGCCCGCGCGGATGGCCCAGGTGATCGGGGTGTCGTCCAGCTGGGCCAGGGCGAGCAGCGTGGTGGCGGCCGAGTGGCCGGCGCCGACGACCAGGACGCGCCGGCCCTCGTAGCGGTCGCGGTCGGCGCCGAGGACGTCGGGCAGGGCGTGGTCGACGGGCACGTCGTGCTCGCCGTGGGCGGGCAGGCCGGCGGCGCCCAGCACGTTCGGCGTGGTCCAGGTTCCGGAGGCGTCGATGATCGCGCCTGCCCGCAGTTCGCCGCCGTCGGCCAGGCGGATCAGGAAGGGGGCCTGCTCGCGGCCCGCCGTGCGTACGCGGTCGTGGCCGAGGCGGCTGATGGCGGTCACTCGCGCGTTCGTGCGTACCCGGTCGCCGAGCAGCTCGGCCAGCGGGGCGAGGTAGCCCGCGACGATCTCGGCGCCGGTCGGCAGCCGTTCGGGGTCGGGCGCGGTCCAGCCGTCGGCCTCCAGCAGGCGGCGGGCGGCGGCGTCGATGTCGTACTTCCAGGGGCTGAACACCCGTACGTGCCCCCACTGCGCGATCGACGCGGCGACCCGATCGCCGGCCTCCAGGACCAGGAAGTCGATGCCGCGCTCGGTCAGGTGCGCGGCGGCGGCCAGGCCGACGGGGCCCGCGCCGATCACGACCACGGGCAGGTCGTCCCGCCACCCTGAGGTGGCCTGCCGAGGGGCCGTGAGCTGCTCGATCGCGATCGCGGCGGGGCCGCAGCAACTGTCGCTCATGACTGTTCCGCCTGCTCGACGGACGGGCGGCGGCTGAACAGAGCGCGCATCACGCAACCTCCTGAATAGAAGTTTGTCTAAGCAGGGGTCATCATGTGCCACTGTTTCGACAGAAGTCAAATCAGCACCACGTGCGCGGCGATGCCGCGGATCGGGTCAGGTCAGTTCCAGGGCCACCTCCAGGCGCAGGTAGGCGTCGACCCAGGTCTGCTCGGCCGCATCGCCCGAGTCCTGCGCCCGCGCCGCCGCGAACGCCGTGACGGCCCGCGCGATGCGGTGGAGCCCGAGCGTGGTCAGCCGCCGCGCGGCGGTGCCGAGCCGGGCGTCGTAGGTCGGCGGCAGGTGGGACAGGCCGTGGTGGGCCGCTTCCGCGAGCAGCCCGCGGGTGTCGATCAGCACGGCGGTCAGCGGGTCGTGCCGGACGTCCTCGGCGGCCGCCGGCCGGCCGCCGCCTCCGGCAGGTCGCAGGTCGGGCACGACGACCCGGCCGCCGGCGGCCAGGCCGATGGGGTCGATGACGACGCCGCCCGCGGTACGGCCGGCCACTCCGCTGACGAAACGCAGCTCGCCTTCCTCCCCCGCGAGCACGGCGGCCAGCGAGTCGAGGCGGCCGGGGGCGGCGCCGGTGTGGGTGGCGGTGACGGTGGCGAGGTTGCCCGCCTGGTCGGCGATGAGGGCGTCGAGGCGCTGGTCGCCGGCGGCATAGGTCATGGCCACCACCTCGGAGACGGCGACGACGCGGACCAGCTCCGCCTCGACGCGCGGGCGGACGGGCCGGAGCGTGAGGGCGTCGAGTTCGCGGCCGAGCGCGGCGAGGTCGGTCACCACCAGGGACGGCGAGAGCTCACCCCAGTCGCCCCGCGACGGGCTGACCGTCGTCCTGGCGATCCGCCCGGTGGCCAGCCGCACGGTACGGCTGGCGCTGCGGACGGCGGATTCCGTGACGAGGTTGCCGGTGGCCAGGGCGGCCAGCGTGGAGCCGGCGACGCGTCGCCGTGCCAGGGCGGCGCCGTCGCCGTCGCCTCCGTGCCGTTCGCCGTCCCATTCGCGGCGGAGTACCAGGACCATCGCGCTGTCGCCGTGGGCCAGGTAGATCTCGGCGATCCGCCGGTCGCCGAGGCTGCGGATCCGGCAGCCCAGGCTCTCCAGGCGGGCCCGGCGCAGCGGGGTCTCGGCGGCCTCGGCGGTGCCCAGCACGCTGCTGCGGAGGGTGGCGTCGGGGCGGGTCACGGCCCGGTGCCGGGCGTGCAGCTCGGCGAGGTGGCTCGCGAGCAGCTCGGGACGGTAGTGGGCGCCACGGTCGCGGTAGGCGGCCAGCTGCTCGGCGAGGTCGCCGACGGCCAGCAGCGGCCAGCGCGATCCGGCGGCGTCCAGATGGCGCTGTACGTCGGCGATGGTGGCCGCCAGTCCCTGGCCGAGGTGCGCCGCGCCGTCGCGCAGGACCGTGCCGGCCAGCCCCAGGGCCCGCTCCAGCCCGGATCCGGCGCCGGTCCCGGCTTCGCCGCCGACGTCGACCCGTGCCTCCGGCGTCCCGGGATGCAGCTCGTCGGCGACCCGGAACGCCCACACGGCGAGGGCGATGACGTCGTCGCGGCTGCCCGCGACGGCGTCGGTGTGCACGAAGCCGAGGTCGCCGGGGATCAGGAAACGCACGGTCGCGGTGGCGAGCTCGACCTGCGGCGCGGGGTCGGCAGCGGTGGCGCGGCGCACGCGGGCGGTGTATCCGGCCCGTTCGGTACGGCGGGCGGCGGCCATCAGGCGGGCGCCGATCCTGGCGGTCAGCTCGTCGTCGCTCACCTGCCCCGGCGACCAGGCGGGGGGTTCCGGATCGGGGCCCTCACCCTGCGGATGCTCGACGGTCTCGACGGTCGCGGCGTGCTGGTGCTGGTACGCCAGCACCACCCCGACGACATGCCGGCAGACCCCGGTGGCGCCGCACGTGCAGCGGGCCGCGTCGAGGCCGCCGGGTGGCAGGCTCGCGGTCGGCCCGCCCGCGAAGTCGCCGTGCACGGTCCCGTCGGCGTCGGTACGCAGGTCCGGCGCGGCTTCCTTGCCCGCCCGCTTGACCAGGCCGCGGTTGGTGAGCGCGGCGAGGGAGTCGGTGGTGAGCCCGAGCAGATCCGTTCTCATCGGCCCACGTGCTCCGCGACGAAGGACGCCAGCTCGCCGGGGGTCATCGCGCCCACGTACGCCCCGGCGTCGGCCAGGCGTTGCGCGAGCTCCCGGTCGTAGTCGGGGTTGGCCTGCTCGTCGAGGGCGGCCAGGCCGAGGACCTTGCTGCCCTGCTCGACCAGGTCACGCACGATGCGTACCAGCCGGTGACGATCGCCGCCCTCGTAGAAGTCGGAGATCAGCACGACGACGGCCCGCCGCGGCTGGTCCACCAGCCCGGCGCCGTACGCGGCCGCGCGGGCGATGTCGGTCCCGCCGCCGAGCTGGACCTTCATGAGCAGTTCCACGGGATCGTCCACGTCGGAGGTCAGGTCCACCACGTCGGTGTCGAAGGCGACCAGGTGGGTGCGCACGCCGGGCAGGCCCCACAGGCAGGCCGCGGTGACCGCCGAGTGGATCACCGAGTCCGTCATCGAGCCGGACTGGTCGACGAGCAGGATCACCTGCCACTGTTCGAGGTGGCGGCGGGTGCGGGAGAAGAACAGCGGGGTCTCGATCACGACCTTGCCGGTGTCGGGCTGGTAGCGGCCGAGGTTGGCGCGCAGGGTCCGGACCATGTCGAAGTTGCGGGCCTGCCGCAGCCGGCCCGGCCGGCGCGCTCTCGTGCCCGAGAAGGCGCTGCGCACCTCGGTGGCGAGCTTGTCCATGAGCTGCCGGACGACCTGCTCCACGATGCGCCTGGCCAGCCGCAACACCTGCGGGTTCATCAGGTGTTTGGTGTGCAGGACCGCCTTGAGCAGCGCGGGGTTGGGCTCGATGCGGGCGAGCACGTCGGGGTCGGTGACGAGGTCGTGGATCTCGTAGCGTTCGACGGCGTCGCGTTGCAGGCGTTCGACGGTCTCCTTGGGGAACAGGCGGGTGATGTCGTCGAGCCAGCCGAAGGTGGTCAGGTTCGACGGGCCGCTCCCGGCCTGCCGCCGTACGCCGCGCCTGCGCAGCTCCTCGTCGCGGCCGTACAGCCAGTCCATGGCGGCGTCGCGGCCGGCGGCCGCCTCGTCGAGCCGCCCGCCGCCGAGGCAGGCGCCGCCGGCCTCGCCGAGCAGCAGCCGCCATCGTACGAGGGTGGGGTCGGTCATGGCGTGATCAGTCCCTCCCGGCGCAGTGCCGCATCGACTCGTTCGTCCAGGGCCATGCCTGCGGCCACCAGTTCCGGCGCCGCCTCCAGCCGCATCAGGTCCCACGCGGACGCGCCCGCGCCGGAGCGCAGTTCGACCAGGCGGCTGGCGATGAGGTGCCGCTCGCGGGGCGGGAAGTAGCCGAACGCCTGGCGCAGCGCCGGCAGGGCCACCAGGAAGTCGTGGTCGCTCATCGCCGCGACCAGCTCGTCGAGCAGTTCCAGCATGCCGCCGGTGTGCAGGACCTCCTCGCGGGCGAGCGCGAACAGCCCGGCCAGCCAGTCGCCGGCCGACGCGGGGACGAACGCGCCGCGTACCGCCCGCGCGGGGTCCGCGGCGGCGGCGCCGCGCAGTGACCAGCCCAGCCCGAGCGCCGCTCCGCGCAGGTCGGGCGGCGCGTCCTGGCAGGCGGCGACGCGGTCGGCGACGCCCAGCGCCGCGTCCAGGTCCAGGCCCAGCGGCGGCCCGGCGTGCCTGAGCGCGTCGCGGACGGCGGCCATGGCGCCGATGCGCTGCGGATCGGCGGGTACGGGCCCGCCGCGCACGCCCTCGGCCAGCCACAACACCCGCAGGGTGGCGGCCCGGACCACGGTCCCCAAGGTGGTGCTGCCGCTGGTGGCGAACAGCTCGTCGTGGCGCCACATCGCCAGGGCGACGGTGAGCGTGCGGCCCAGCGAGCCCAGGTCGGCCGCCGCGGCGATCGCCCGCGCGAGGTCGTCGAGCACCTGCCCCGCCAGCTCGCCGATGCCGCACAGCGCGGCGTCGAACAGCACGTCGGCCAGCCGGTCCAGGTCGGCGCCCCTGATCCGCTCGGCGAGCACGGAGGCCGCCGCCTCCTGCGGGTCCACGCCGTACCCGCCTGCCTCGATCAGGGCGGGCAGGCGGTCGTCGGTCTCGCTCAACATCCACTGTTCGACCAGCTCGGCGCCGCCCGCGGGGCGGGGTCCCGAGGTGCGGACGACGCCCGGGATGCCCAGGACGCGCAGCCTGTGCAGGAAGCGGCTGCGCGCGCGGCCGGCTTGCCCGCCGAGGTCGAGCCGTTCGCCGCCGGGGCCGCCCAGCTCGGCGAGCACCGCGTGGACCAGCGGCGGCAGCGGGGTCGAGGGGTGCAGGCGGCCTGTCCGGTCACCGCTGAGCGCCGCGATCATCTCCACGACGACCGGGTGGTGGCCCGCCTGGAGGGGCCCGCGGGATGCCCAGGGCAGCGGGATCTCGATCGCCTCGCCGACCAGCGCGGTGGCCAGGCCGTCGAGCACGTCGACGCGGGCCGGATGCGGGTGGCCGCGCATCAGCGCGATCCCGTCGGCGGTGGCGCGCGCGGCGATCAGCTCGGCGGTGGAGACCTGCCGGCGCCGGGCGCGCAGCCGGGCCGTCACCGCCTCGACGAGCCTGCGGGCGGCTCCGTCGGGACCGTGCTCCCACAGGTCCTGGTAGTAGCCGGGCGACGGCATGCCCGACTGGTAGCCGGCGAAGGCGTCCAGCCGGCGGAACGAGTACGGCACCAGGTAGCTGCCGACCGCCGCACCCTCGGGCGGCCGCGGCACCTCCGGCCAGCTCCGGTCGCCCTGCTCGGCCAGCCGGATCAGCGCGGGACGGTGGAAGCCGCCCGTGACCACGACCACCGGCCGCTCGCCCGCGTCATCGGCGGCCGCCCGGATCCAGTGCGCCATGTACTCCTCGCGGGCCGTGTCGCCAGGATCGGCCCCGGTGTCGCCGCGGACGAGGTCGAAGTAGGTGGCCAGCCGTTCGGCCAGCCCGTCGGCCGGTTCGATCTCGAACAGGTGGTCCCACAACGCGTCCATGTTGTCCACGGCGAAGGCGCGGCAGAGCCGCCGGGTCGCCTCGGCGTAGCGGGCCTCGGCGTCGGCGTACCGGTTGCTGACGTCGGCCAGCGCGGGATGCCAGGCGGGCAGGTCGATGAAGCGCAGCTCGGCGCCGGCCGCGCGGCCCGCGGTCAGCGCCGCCCACTCCGGGGAGTAGTCGCACAGCGGCGTCCATGAACCGTGGCGCCGCTCGTGGTCGCGGTAGCCGGTGTGGACGGCGATCGGCAGCTCGTGGCCGAGCAGGAGCTCGTCCATCCGGTCGTTCATCTCCGCCGGCCCTTCGACCAGCACGTACGCGGGACGTACGGAACGGATGGTGTCGGCGACCAGCCGGGCGCAGGCGGGACTGTGGTGCCGCACGCCGAGGAAGATGACCGCCATCGGTCAGCCCGGCAGCAGGTGGCGGGCCTCGTACAGGGCCTGCCACTGGTCGCCGTGCCGCCTGCGCTCCAGGTACCTGCGGAGCTTGGCCAGGTCCTCCGGGTTGTCCTTGGCGGCCGTGCCGGCCAGGCAGGAGACCAGGTCGGCGGCGGTGCCCGGCTCGCGGCGCAGGAACCAGCCGCGCACCCCGACGGCATGGGCGACCGAGACGGCCTCCGCGGTGCTCATCACCCCCGACAGCCGGTCGGTGGCGTCGCCGCGCGCGGTGTGCCCCTGGCGCAGGTCGCGGAAGGTGGTGACCAGGACCTCCAGCACGTCGCGGCGCGGCGGCGCGGTGACGCCCGAGCGTTCGAGCAGCGCCACCGCCTCCGCCTCCACCAGCGCCAGCTCGGTGTCGAAGTCGGCGATCGGGAAGACGGTCTCGAAGTTGAAGCGGCGCCTGAGCGCGGCGCTCATCTCGTTGACGCCGCGGTCGCGGGTGTTGGCCGTGGCCAGGATGGTGAACCCCTCCTGGGCGAACACCATCGACTCGGGACCGCTCAGCTCCGGTACGGCGAGCACCCGGTCCGACAGCGGTGACAGCAGGCAGTCCTGCACCTCCAGCGGGCACCGGGTGATCTCCTCGAAGCGCACCACCTTGCCCTCGGCCATGCCGCGCAGCAGCGGCGCGGGCACCAGCGACCGGTTGGAGGGGCCCTCGGCGACCAGCAGCGCGTAGTTCCAGGAGTATTTGATCTGGTCTTCGGTGGTGGCCGCGCCGCCCTGGATGGTGAGCGTCGAGGTGCCGCTGACGGCCGCGGCGAGCAGCTCGGACAGCAGCGACTTGGCCGTGCCGGGCTCGCCGACCAGCATCAGCCCGCGGTTGGTCGCGAGCGTCACCAGGGACCGGTCGATCAGCGAGGGATCGCCCACGAACTTGCGGCTGATGCCCAGCTTCTCGTCCCCTAGGACGAAACGGCGGGCGGCCCGCAGGCTGAGCGCCCAGCCGGGCGGCCGGTCGTCGTTGTCGTGCTCCCGCAGCCTGGCCAGCTCGCCGGCGTAGCGGATCTCGGCCGGGGGCCGCTGGGCGTGTCCGTTCATCGGGTGATGTCCCTGAGGTCTCGGAGGATCTCGGAGGTGGTGATCGGATCGAGGCCGTCGAGCCCCAGCTCGACCAGGGTCTGCTCGTCGGCGAAGCCGGGGTAGCCGATCGCGATGCCCGGATCGAGGCCGATCGTGATGGTCCTGCCGCCGGGCACGTCCCGCTCGATCCAGCCCTGCCAGCCGGCGTCCTGAGGCGTGCCGCGCCGCCAGCCGCGCCGCTCCAGGCCGATCACCGCGCCGGTGGGGATCCTGGCGGCCTCGATCTCGGCCACCAGCGCCGGATCCAGCTCGTACGTCTCCCTGCCCAGCTGCGGGAACGGCTGCAGGATCTCGTAGTCGGCGAACACCTCGGACCAGGCGGCCAGGTCCTCCCCCAGTTCCAGGGGGTGCGCCACGCCTACGAGGGCGTCTTCGGGCAACGTCAGCGTGTCGTCCGCGACGTCGGCGAAGCTGCGGTCCTCGGCCACGCGCAGGGTGCCCGTGAGCCGCCCCGACGGGTCGTACAGGCCCCATACCAGCCGCCGGACGATGTGCCGGAGCAGCGGGTGGCCGACGAACAGCCGGCCGAAGTCGCCGGCGCTCCAGCGACGCCGGTTCACCATGGCCTGCTCCAGGCGGCGGATGGCGTCCCCGGCCACGGAGCGCACGTCCTTCTTCAGCCCGGCGAAGCGCCGGTAGGCGGCGGTCGCGAGCTCCTGATCGTCGTTGGCGCCCGGCTTGGGCAGGTTCTTCAGCCGTTTGCCCGAGGCGTCGGCCACGTACGGCCTGAGCTGCTCGTCGAAGCCCACCACGAACCGCCTGCGGCCGTAATCGAGGGTCAGGCTGCCGTCGTCGGACAGGCCGAAGTCGGGCACCAGCCGGTCGGCCAGCTCCTGCGGCCTCAGGCCGAGCTCGGCGGCGACCTCGTCCATCTTCTGCTTGGCCCGGTTCTTCAGCCCGCCGAACTTGACCTTCTCGGCGATGCCGTGCAGGTGCATCAGCGCCACCTCGGAGCCGATGGAGGCCAGCAGGTCCAGGCCGGCGACCGCGCGCGCGTGCCCGCCCTCGCCCGGCCAGGTCCTGATCAGCGGGGTCAGCCGCCGTACGGTCTCGTCGTCGCCGAGCAACGCCTGCGCGTCCATCACCCAGCTCTCCTTGGACGGGTAGCCGGCCGCCTGCCAGCACTGGAACAGCGCCCAGGCGAAGTCGGCGAGGCTGCGGCCGTCGCAGGCCTGCTTGACCACGGCGAGACCGGCGTACGGGTCGCCCGGCTTGGAGATCGCCAGCATCGTCATCACGTGGCGGGCCGCCTCGGGGGGCAGCGCGCCCGCGTCGCCGCGCAGGTGGATCGGGGTCGTGATCGCGACCTCCGTCCACTCGGGCAGCACCGGCATCCTGACGGGCAGCACGTCGAGCGGGTCGGCCACGAGCAGGTCGGCGATGGCGGCCTCGGCGGCGGGCCCGTACCCTGCGGCGGCCTCGGCCACGGTGTCGCGGTGGCCGCCCGCGACCAGCGCCGCCAGCGCCTGCTCGGCCCGGAGCCGGGCCACGCCGGGCTTGCCGAGAGCCGCCGGGACCAGCGCCCTGGCGGCCGCCGCGGGGTGACGGTTCAGCCAGGCCAGCGCGGTGGCGCGGACCGACTTCAGCCGGGCCAGCCAGTCGGCCATCAGCACGGCGACCTCCGGCGCCGCGAACGGCAGCAGCGACGCGGCGACCGAGCTGGGGCCGCGCCGGGCGCTGTCGACCACCATGGGCAGCGCCGCCGTGCCGAACCTGGCCACCACCATCGGCATCCAGTCGCCCGCCCCCCACAGGTCGCCAGGGCGCCACCTGCCGATCAGCGGCGCGGCCAGTTCCTCGGGCCCGGTGACGAACAGGGCGACCTCGTCGGACCAGTGGGCGCCCCGGCCCTCGGCGATCCCACGGGCGACGTCCTTCCAGCTCCGGCGCCAGGAGCGACCCCAGGAAACCTCCGCCCGGGAGGAGCGCCAGTTGTCCTGCTCGCCCGGCGCCCACAGGAGAGCCGGTTCGTCGGTGCACGCCAGGCCGTCGACCACGACCACCTTGCGCGCCTTGCGCGGGCGGGTCCAGGGCGGGCTGACCAGCACCTCGGGCAGCGCCTCCGGCACAGCGGCGGCGACGGCGCCGGCGGTCGCGATCCTGTCGAGACGCTCGGCGGCGGCGCCGTCGCCGAGGCTCGCGCGCACCTCGTCCACCAGGTCGGGACGGGCCGCCACATGGGTGCGCAGCAGCAGGTCGACGATCTTGCCGCCGGACTCGGCCAGCATCCGCATCGCGCGGCGGGGGAAGCGGGAGGCCGCGCGCAGGAAGGCCGGCTGGGTGTACTTCTGCTCGACGCGGTCGAGGATCGCCCGCATCGCCGTGTCGTACGGCAGGTCGGCGAGCACGTGCAGCAGCCGCTTGCGGCTGTCCGCGCCGTAGGCGTGGTCCACCCAGACGGCCAGCAGCGGCACGGCCGCCTCGCCCATGCCGTCGACGACCGTGGCCGGCAGGGCGAAGGAGTCCCCCATGTAGGGGCCACGCACATGGTCCGCGATCAGCTCGGCGTGCTCCGGCGTGCTGATGGCGGCGATCAGGCGGACGGCGAGAGCCGGGAGGACCCGGCTCACCTCGGCGCAGTCGGCCGCGACCCACCCGGTCTGGGTGGGCGCCAGGTAGGAGGCGGCCACGCGCTGGTGGAGCCCGCCCGCGCGGCTCACCGCCAGCGCCGCGACGACCTCGGCGTACTCGGCGTCGGACGCGGCGGCCAGCGCGGCGCGGACCCGGGCGTCGATCTGCTCGCCGGAGGCCCAGCCGTACCACTGGTCGGAGGCCTCGCCGTCGGCCAGCCGGCGGACCATCCAGGTGCCGCCGTCGTGGACGTAGTCCAGCGAGGCCAGCTCGGTCACGGCCACCGCCGCGAACACCAGGCCGCGTTCGGCCAGCCAGGTCTCGGGGAACAGGGACAACAGCTCGCGCTCGGCCCATGGCACGGACGCGGCCATCGCCTTGGCGACCACCGCCGCGCCCAGCGGTGTGCCGGCGGGCTCCCCCGCCAGATACGCCGCGCCCGCGGCCGCGAGCTCCGGATCCGGGCACTTCGCCACCATGTCGGCGAGCACCTTCCCGCGTCGGCCCAGCTCGGCGGCCAGTTTCTGCGGCGCGCCCGGGTCCGGCCGCCGCACCGGGGCCTTCGCTCCGCCTCGCCGGGGGTGGAGAGCGCGCAACCAGGCGGGCGGCAACGCCAGCCGGTCCTCGTCCTCGTCTTTGACGCCTCCGGCGGCCGCGGGCGAAGCCTCCCGCGGCGAGGCGGCCGTTCCGTCCTCCGCGTAGCCCTTGCGCATCTTCTCCGCCACCAGCTTGTCGGCGGCGGCAGTGGCGGCGGCGGCCGAGCCGAACGACTTGACCTGCGTCTGACCGGCCGCGCCCAGCCGTCCGTACCGGATGTGCAGCTCCGCGCCGTCCTGGCGCACCTCCCAGAACTTGGCCGAACTTCCGCCGACGAACGTCAGCGTGCGCTCCACGCTCATGCCGATACCTCCACGCCGCATCCCGTCGTCCTCTTGATCGACAGCGGCGAGTATGGCGGGCACGACCGACAAAGTTGCGCGGACCGTAGGCGGGGGCGGTCCTCGGCGGCGGTCTTCGGCGGGCAGCGGCCGAGCGCGCGGCACGGCCCGCCTGTCGCGGCGCGGGCGGGAGCGTGTCCGCGAGGGGTCAGTGGCAGGTCAGCGGGAGTGGCTGGGGACCGCAGGGACGGCCCCGGTTGCCGCCGCCGTCGATCGCTCCTGAGGGCGGCGTGATCCAGACGAAGTAGCCGTCGTTGTGCTTGCCCACGTTTCCCGTCAGGGTGATCGGGGAGCTTCTCCGGCCGATGTGGATGGCGCCACGTACGGGAAGGCCCGCCTCGTCGGTGAGCCCGCTGGGATCGTGGCCGTTTCCCTTGAACACGTTGTCGATGAACGACGACGTGGTGGAGTCCCTGACGTAGATGCCGGCGGTGCGGTTGCCGATGAACCGGTTGCGGGCGATGGTGGCGTCCATGAGGTAGCCGTATACGCCGATGGAGTTGTTCTTGAACGTGTTGTCCTCAATGAGCGTGTCCGGCGCCCAGCCGGCCCGTACCGCGATGTCGGCGTTCTTGAAGACGTTGTCGCGCAGCACGACGTTCCAGCTGTTGTTGTCCGCGCTGATCGGGGCGTTGTCGAAGACGTTGCCGGTGACGAGTGCGGCGTTGTTCTCGTTGAAGGACAGGCTGCCCGAGATCACTCTGCTCGACGTGAGCGTCGTGTAGGTGCTGCGGGCCGAGACGCGGTGCAGAGTGCAGCCGTCGATGGTCAGGCGGACCTGGCGGGCGTCCACGGCGTCCACGTCGCATCGGCGCGGGGAACCGCTGATCGAGAGCTCAGGCCAGGCGCCGCCGCGCAGCTTCACGGGGCCGCCGGTGATCGTCATGTCGCGAAGGGCGACAGTGATGTGGGGGGTGAGGGCGTCGTCGCCGACGCTGGTGGCGAACCCTTCGATCCGGCCGTCGCGTATGACGGTTCCGGTCCAGGCGGTCCCCTGGGAGCTGACCTGGACGCCGGTGCCGGTGCCCGCGCCCTGGAGGGTGTGCCCGGCCAGGTCGATGGTCACGTCGTCGGCGCCGACGATCAGCGCGTCACCGGGACACGTCAGATCCCCGGTCAGGGTGACGCTCCCTGTCAGGACGCTCCCGCAGGTGACGGGGGCGCCTGCGGAGGCAGCGGCGGTCCGGCCGAGCCCGACGGTCGCGGTCAGCAGCAGGACGGAGCAGCCGGCCCGAACGAGCCGACGCGTCGTCGTGGAACGCCTGGGTCGGTGACCCGTGCGGACGAACCGTTCATCGCGCATGTGCCCTCCATCGCCGATCGACGAGATGCCTGCGTTCTCCTTTCGCTGGAACGGCGCGGTCATTACCGCTGTGGCCGCAACAGGACACGTCTGGAGGCGGGTGCCGGGCGGCACCCGTCCAAGCCCTGCCGGATCGGGCAGGTCACCGGCCTGGGGGTCGCCTTGATGCTCAGTGGCGCGGCAGATCGAGGACATCCTCGCCGGCCGCGCTACCGGGGGTGCGGAGGAGTGGCACCGGGTCGGTGGCGAAGCGGGCGGCGCGAGGCTCGCGTTCGTCCCCGAACCGGTGGGTGAGGATGCCGTAGAGTTCCGGGCGTCGTCCCTGGAGCCATCGGCGGCCGGTCGAGAGCGGCAGCAGGGTGAGGTCGAGGTCGGCGGTCACCATGTCGTCACCGGCCGCCCAGGTCTCGCCGAGGATGCGGCCGTAGGGGTCGATGATCATGGCGTTGCCGGTGCGGATCTCGTCGTCGTCCTCGCCGATGCCGTTGCTGAACAGGACGAACAGCCCGTTGTCATGAGCCCGGGCGGGCAACCAGCGCATCAGCCACTCGCGTCCGCTGGGGCCGCGCAGCTCGGCCTCGATCGCCGCCGGGGCGCTGTGCCGGTTCCGCCAGAGCTCCACGGGGATCGGGCGCATCCCGTGGGGGCTGCGCGAGGCGGTGCCGCCGGTCTGGTGGGGCGCCACCAGGACCGAGGCGCCCATCAGCGCGGTGGCGCGGACGTTCTCGACCAGGTTGTTGTCCCAGCAGATGAGGATGCCCATGCGGACGCCCCAGGGGGTGTCGAAGACGGTGTAGGCGTCGCCGCTGCTGATCGCCGGATGCTCGAAGGCGTGCAGCTTGCGATGACGGTGGACGGATCCGTCCGGGACGCAGAGGGCATAGCTGTTGAACAGCCGCCCGTCCGTGTCGCTCTCCAGGAAGCCGACTCCCACGGCGACGCCGTGCTCGGCCGCCAGCGCGCGCACGGCGGTGACGGACGGACCGTCCACCGGCTCGGCGAGCTCCCGCAGCCGCTCGGGGGTCTGGCGGCGGAGATGCCAGTACCCCAGCAGGCACATCTCCGGGAAGGCGATGACCTGCACGCCGTCCGCGCTCGCCACGCGCACGTGGTGCTCGACCTGGGCCAGGTTGTAGGTCTTGTCATCGGGACGATGCTCGAACTGCACGGTCGCGCACCGCAACGCCGGCATGGGGGTCTCGGCCGCCTCGTCGTTTTCTGCCATCGCGAACCTCCGGATCCTCGGGGTGGCTCACCAGCAGACCGCATGCGCTTCCCATTCGTCCAATGAATCTTTTTCGCTGTTCGATAGAGTCGCGGAATGGATCTGGTTCTGCTTCGCGCCTTCCTCACGGTCGCCGAGCACGGTCACTACGGCCGCGCCGCGCGAACGCTGAACGTCACCCAGCCGACGCTCACGAAACAGATCCAGTCGCTGGAGGCCCAGGTGGGAGGCCGGCTGTTCGACCGCGGCCGGCACGGCGCCGCGCTGACCGGCCTGGGCGCCGTCCTGCTCCCGGACGCGCAGGCTCTCCTGCGGCGGGCGGACGCGCTCACCCGGCGGATGGCGAGAATGGCCACCGGCGAGATCGGAAGGCTGTCGGTCGGCTTCGGGCTGTCGAGCATCGACCTGGCCCCTCGGATCGTCGCCGCCTTCCGGCGGCGCCACCCCGACGCGCACGTCACTTTGGACGACATGTCGTCACAGGCCCAGCTTGACCGGATCGACGCGGGCGACCTCGACGTCGGTTTCGTCCGGCTGCCGCTCGACGGCGGATGGGGACGACTGCCGCTGGCCGGCGACCGCCTCGCCCTCGCCTGGGCCGACCATGACGACCGGCCTCCGCACGACGTCGGAGATCTCGCGAGTTGGGCGGCCCGCCACGACTTCCTCCAGCTGGCGCAGGAGAGAGGGCCCGGACTGGTACGGCAGATCAACCACCTGTGCACCGTCGTCGCGGTCCGCCCTGCCGTCGTCCAGGAGGCTCAGGACCTGCAGACCGTGCTCGCGCTGGTGGCGGCCGGCGCGGGGGTCGCCTTCGTGCCGGCCAGCGCCCGCCGGATCGCGCCGTCCTCGGTCACGATCACGCCGATCCGCCATCCGGCGGCCGAATGGCAGATCGCCGTGGTGTGGAAGGACGGGCGGTCCGGCCCGTTGACGACCGGTTTCCTGGACCTCGTACGAGAACACGGTCTTCTCGAAGCCGGCGGCTCCTGAGCCGGCACCTCGGTCGTGGCGCGTCCCCGCTGGTCACCCGCCCCGAGGTCAGGAGATGGTGAGCGTGCCGTCCGGGTTACGGGCGCACGTGACGATCGCGCGGGGCGTCGCGGCCAGGGCGCCGGTCAGGCACTGGCCGAGGACCGTGTGGCCCGCGGCGTTGGGGTGCCACGACTCCTGACAGGTCTGGAAGTAGGTGACGCAGGTGTTCGCCGCCCGCTGGATACCGATCTTGTCCCAGCCGGACAGGCTGGTGATGAACGTGCCGGACGGCCCGTCCTGCACCCGGACCGGCGTCGCGAGCGCACCGGCCGGGCTGCCGGGGTTCTCGCAGAGCCTGGCCCCGTCGAAGGCTCTCTGGACGTCCAGCACGCGCAGGTCGGCCGCCGGGCGTTCGGCTGCCAGCGTGGTGAAGGCGTTCTTGACCAGCGAGCCGAGGTTCTGGGAGAACACGTGCCCGGGGGCAAGGCTGGCACGGTGGATCGGGCACCCGGCGGCGTAGCGCTCGGCGCCGAGGGCGCGGAACTTGTCGCGGGTGTCGGTGCGGCCGTCCTCGTCGTAGTACTGCGGGGCGACGTCGGGCGGCAGCGGGTTGGTGTAGGTCTGCAGAACCACCTGGTGGACGCCGTCGGCGTCGATCTGGTCGAGGGTGTCCAGGATCTGGCGCAGGGCCGCGGTGGTCTCGGCGGTGGCGGCGGCGACCTCGGCGTCGGTGGCCAGGTCGGAGGCGGTGCAGGGCCGCTGCGGCACCTCGCCCTTCAGGTAGGCCCAGAACTCCCACCAGCCCGTCCAGGCGTCGGCGATGAAGCGGTTGGCGCACAGCGTGGCCACGTCGCCGAAGGTGAACTGGGTGTTGTTGGAGCCGAGGCCGACGAGGACGACGTCGATGTCGTGCGTCCGGGCGACGGCGCGCAGCTGGTCGAGTTGCGAGGCGACGGTGCGGCCCTCGGCCCGGGCGCTGGAGGGCGCGGCGATGTCGGCGGGCTGGGCGCCCGAGCACGCGAGGTTGAAACGTTGCTGGATGCCCGGGAGCGACGCCGCGAACACCGAGGCGTTCGCCGACCGGTGACAGAAGTAGGCGTTGCTGTTGGCCGCCGACCAGCCGGGGAAGGACTGTGCCGTGCCGGAGGCGTCGACGACGGGCTGGTAGTTCCCCGCGCCCTCGCCGCTGATGAAGCTGTCGCCGAGCGCGACGGCGGCGGTGGGCAGAGCCGCCTGCGCCGGTCCGCTCCGCACGGTCTGGATGCCGGCCGCGCTCACCAGGAGCATGACAACCGCAGCCGCACTCTGGAGGAGCCTCATGACCACCTCATTTCATACTAATTAAGTACGAAATACGCCTGTGTGGATCACAACATGCGGCGCCAACAGCGTCAACATGCTGATGTGTGGGCCGCGCACGCTTACCTGGGACGTAATTGTCGCCCTTACCTCTGGCTGAAAAACTCAGGACATCGCACGACATAAGGAGTCATGAGATGTTCTTCCAGACCACGGACGGCACCCGCCTCGCCTACGAGGACTACGGCCAGGGCAAGCCCATCGTCTTCGTCGCCAGCGTGATGCTCTCGGCGGACATGTGGGAGTACCAGATCCCGTACTTCGTCGAGCGCGGTTACCGGTGCGTCGCCCTCGACCGGCGGGCCCACGGCCGCTCCGACCGTCCCTCGACGGGCTACGACCTGGACACCGGCGCCGACGACCTGGCGGAGCTGATCGAGCTGCTCGACCTGCGTGACATCACCCTGGTCGGTCACTCGATGGGCGGCGCCGAGGTCGCCCGGTACCTGGCCCGTCACGGCGACGAGCGCGTCGCGCGGGTGGCGTTCGTCTCGGCGATGCTGCCGTTCCTGCTGCAGACCGACGACAACCCCGAGGGAGTGCCGGGCGCCGCGCTGGAGGCCTCGATGGCGGCCCTGGACGCCGACCGTCCCAAGTGGCTGGCGCAGCGGGCGCAGGCGTTCTTCGCCACGCACCTGGGCAACGAGATCTCCCCCGCACAGGTGGAATTCACGCTGCGGCAGTGCCTTGAGGTCTCGCCGTGGGCGATCCGCCAGTACCAGCGGGCCGCCATGACCTTCGACCACCGGGCCTCGCTGGCCGAGATCGCCGTGCCCGCGCTGGTCGTGCACGGGGCCGCCGACGCCTCCATACCGGTGGCCGTCAGCGGGCGGCGCACCGCCAAGCTGGTTCCCGGGGCGACCTACCTGGAGTACCCGACCGGCGGGCACGGCCTGTTCGTCACCCACCGCGACCGGTTCAACGACGACCTGCACACCTTCATCAAGTCCACCTGACGACGGCCGCGGTCATGACCGCATCCGGGTACGGCCCCTGCGGGAGGACGTACGTGGTGGCGCACTCGGCCGAGTGCGGCACGTGGCAGGGGACGACGGTCACCAGGTACGTCTGGGGAAAGGGTTCGATGCAGTCGCCGGGTCGCGCGCGCAGCCGGTGAGCGAGACGGCTGAGCAGCATGCGGTCAGTGATGGGCGAACCATGCACAAGGGTGGCAGCATCAGAGCGCTCCGGAGGCTCTCCTGACGTCTCGGCGTCGCCGGTATATTGGGCGGATGCTGATCAGGGAAGCCACCGTGGACGACTGGTCGGCCATCTGGCCGTTCTTCCGCGAGATCGTCGCCGCCGGTGAGACCTTCACCTATCCGCTCGATCTCGGCCAGGAGGAGGGGCGCGGCTGGTGGTTGCTGCCCGCCCCGAACCGTACGGTCGTCGCGGTCGACGACGACGGGACGATCCTCGGCACCGCGAAGATGAACAACAACCAGATGGGCAACGGCTCGCACGTCGCGAGCGCCAGCTACATGGTCGATCCAGCCCATTCCGGACGCGGTGTGGGCCGCGCGCTGTGCGAGTACACGATCGAGTGGGCCCGCACCTCGGGTTTCCGCTCGATGCAGTTCAACGCGGTCGTGGAGACCAACGAGACGGCGGTGCGGTTGTACCGGATGCTCGGGTTCGAGGTGCTCTGCACCGTGCCGGAGGGCTTCCGGAGCCCGGCGAAGGGCTACGTCGGACTGCACATCATGTACCGCGCCCTCTGACGACCTCCTGGAAGGGGCACCGCGCGCCGGACCGGCGCCCGTGGTGGAGGCCACGGACGCCGGGCTGCTTCTGTCCTACCGGGTCGCTCCGGCCACCC
This sequence comes from Nonomuraea sp. NPDC050227, assembly GCF_044459705.1. NCBI lineage: Bacteria > Bacillati > Actinomycetota > Actinomycetes > Streptosporangiales > Streptosporangiaceae > Nonomuraea > Nonomuraea sp. NPDC050227. The sequence continues at coordinate 364,259 of NZ_JBITJF010000003.1, forward strand.
ACTTGGGGGCGCCGTACTGGTAGGCGCCGAGGCTCGGGAGCGGGTCCGTCGAGCCGTCGTTGACGCCCGGCAGCGGGATCGCCTGGTTGCGCGCCGGGGACGCCTCCGACAACCGGTAGTCGCGCCCGGCCGGGTCGACGAACAGCGGGTCGACGTCGGCCGGCAGGTTGTTGGACAGCACCATCCCGCCGTTCGTGGCGCCGTCGAGGCCGCGGATCGGGCCGATGTTGTTGTAGACCTTGGTGCCGGTCGAGTTGCCGGGCTCCTTGACGTAGAACATCGTCATGCCGCCGGTGTTGTTGTAGACGCCGTTGTTGTGCGAGCCGCCGCCGAGGCCGTTGAGCATGACGGTCCCCTCGGGGTTGCCCCAGCCCACGTTGGCGGCGATGGTGATGTTGCTCTGCCCGTTGTCGGCGTAGACGCCGGTGACCCCGAACTTGGTGGCGCCCCACCTCGGCGCCGGATCGTGCAGCACGTTGTGGTCGATCGAGGTCCCCAGCATGTCGGAGCCGCAGCAGGTGTAGACCGCGGCCACGTCCAGGCTCAGCCGGGCGTACTGGGAGATGTCGTTGTAGGCGATGCGGTCCGGCCCCGGCGTGCCGCCGGCGGCGTTGTCCCACTGCAGGTTCACGCCGCTGCGGCCGACCCGGTAGATGGTGTTGTGCGTGACCGTCTGGCTGTTGCCCTGCACGGCGACGCCGGCCGCGTAGGTGCCCAGGTAGTCCACGTCGTGGATGACGTTGTTCGTCGCGGTGTTCCGCATGCCGCGCAGCGCGATGCCGTTGCCGGCGCTGAGTGACAGGTCGCTGTTGACGACCTTGTTGTCCGTGCCGTTGAGCACGATGCCGGTGTCGGCGACGCCCCGGGTGACGGTGGAGCCGCAGTCGGTGGCGCCGCGGGTGATGTCGGTGTAGTGCGACAGGTACGTGCCGGTGATCCCGTCGATCACGACGTGGCTGCTGCCCGGCCCGGTCTCGACGGTGGAGGCGAACAGGCCGACGCCGGCGATCGTCGTGTGGCTCGCGTTCCGCAGGTCGAAGGCCAGCGTGCGGGCCTTGGCCTCGATCACGTGCCGGTCGGGGTCGTCCTCGCTGTACAGGTAGAGCCGTTTGCCGGCCGGGTCGTAGAACCAGGTGCCGGGGTGGGCGAGTTCGCCGATCTTGCCGGTGAGCGCGTACCGGGTGTCCTTCGGGATCACCTTGTGGACGCACGGCGGCGCCACGTCGAGCACGACCGAGCCCACGTCGGAGCTCTTGATCGTGGAGGTCGCGGTGATGTACCAGTAGTTCGTCGTCACGCGGGCGCCGTTCCAGTAGCCGGCCGGGCGGGTCAGCGCGTCGTCGGCGACGGTGGCCTCCGCGCTGCCCGGCCCGGCGTACCGCACCGCGGGTTCGAGCAGGTCGAGGCCGGGGTAGGGCCACTGGGCCTCGACGTTCATCCGCTTGTCGGTGAAGGTCTGCACGGTCGTGACGTCGGGTCCGAGGTCGGCGCGGGCGCTGTAGACGTGACCGTCGCGCACGGCCTGGGCGAAGGGCGAGCCCGGCGCGTACGGGTCCGACTGCGCGATGCGGGCCACGTCCTGGCCGGTGACCGGGGACCAGCCCCTGATCCGCTTGGCGCCGCTCACCGTCACGCGCGCGCCGGGGGCCGCCCGGTAGGTGATGGGCAGTCCGGCGGCGCCCGACCGGGCGGGCACGACGGTCTCCTCGTACGTGCCCGACTGGATCAGGCAGGTGTCGCCGGGCGTCATGACGTCGGCGCACCGCTGGATGTGGCGGTAGGCCGTCGCGGCCGACCGGCCGTCGGCCGAGTCCCTGCCCCACGGCGCGACGTGGTAGGTGGTGCCGCCCGCGCTCGGGCCCTGCTCGGCCGCCGCCGGGACGGCCGCCGACACCACCGCGAGCACCGTCGCGATCACCGTCGCGATCACCATGGCCGCGAACGGCCGCCGAAGGCGTAACAAGGTCATGGTCCCTCTTTCCGTGACGGGCCGTTCAGCCCTTGACCGCGCCGACCGTGAGGCCGCTGATGATGTGGCGCTGCATGTAGACGAAGAAGATGACGACCGGTGCCACCGCCAGCAGCAGGTTGGGGAACACCCGCGTCAGGTCGGTCGAGTACTGGCTGATCCCCGCGTAGATGGCGGTCGTCACCGTGTACCGGCCGGAACCGGGGCTGAGCAGGATCTGCGGGCTGACGAAGTCGTTCCAGATCCCGATCGAGTTGAGGATCAGCACGGTGACCACCGCGGGCCGCATCAGCGGGAAGATGATCGTCCAGAACGTGCGCAGCCGCCCCGCGCCGTCGATCATCGCCGCCTGGTCGATGGAGGCCGGGATGGTACGGATGAAGCCGACGAACAGGAAGATGCTCACCGGAAGGGTCGAGGCCACGTCGTGGGCCACGAGGCCGGCCACGGTGTTGGCCAGGCCGACCGAGCGCAGCACGTAGATCACCGGGATCACCAGCGCGGCGCCCGGGATGAACGTGCCCGCGAGGAAGTACAGCAGCAGCAGCTGGGAGCGGCGGCTGAGGCTGCGCGCGATCGCGTACGCCGCGGGCCCGGCCAGCAGGATGCACAGGACGTCCACGACGACGACGAGGAACAGCGTGAAGCCGTAGCTGCGGATCACGTTGTACTGGGGGCTGTCGACGGCGTTGGCGAGGTAGTCGAAGGTGAGGTCGCCGAACGGGAGGGAGAAGGGGTTGCCGAGGATGTCGTCCTGGGACTTGAAGCTGTTGACCACGAGCAGGTAGACCGGCACGGTCATGGCCACCAGGAGCAGCGCCAGCATGACCGGGCGCACGAAGGAGCGGCGCCTGCCGTGGGCGGCTCGCGTTTGTTCGATCATCGCCGTCCCCTAACTCGTCGTGGCGCGGTCTTGGCGGTTGCGCGCGGCGGTCACCAGCAGGGCGAGGCCGGCGCACACGACCATGAGGAACACGGCCTGCGCGTTGGCGTAACCGACCTTCGTCCCCTCGAAGGACCTGGCCAGGATGAGGAACGAGTACGTCTGCGTGGCGCCCGCGGGCCCGCCGTTGGTGAGGCTCACGACCAGGTCATAGGTCTTGATCAGGCCGATGAGGTTCAGCACGGTGGCCACGGTCACCACCGGGGAGATCATCGGGATCACCACGCGCAGGTTGGCCTGGCGCCGGGTCGCGCCGTCGATCGCCGCGGCCTCCAGCAGCTCGGCGGGGACCGTCTGGAGCGCGGCGACGAACAGCACGACGTTGAACCCGAAGCCGGCCCACACGATCACCGCGATGAGCGAGACCAGGGCGAGGTTCTCCTCGAACAGGAAGCCGACGGGCCCGATCCCGAAGTGCTGCAGCGTGCTGTTGACGGCGCCGTTCGTGCCGAGGATCGCGGCCCAGAGGAAGCCGAGGATCAGCGCGCTGATCACGTGCGGGTAGTAGGCGAGCGTGCGGAAGAACGAGTTCGTCCGCGAGCGCTCCTTGAGCAGCAGCGCGTACGCCAGGCCGCCGCCGATCATGAGCAGGGTGCCGGTGACGGCGACGAGGGCGGTCACGTACCAGGCGCTGGTCGAGCTCGGGTCGTCGAACAGGTGCAGGTAGTTCTCGAAGCCGACGAACACCGCGTCGGAGAAGCCGTTCCAGTCCGTCAGGCTGAGGTAGACCGCCACGCCCACCGGGACGACGGTCATCACCGTGTAGACCAGCACGGACGGCGCGACCAGCCCGAAGGTCACCGCCTTGGCCCGGTACCTGGCCGGCAGCCACTCGCGGCGCGGGCGCCGCGGCTCGGACGCCTGCCGCTCCGGCCGCCGGGTCAGCTCTGCGAGTTCCACCACTTGTCCAAACCGGCGGCGACCTGCTCGGCCGTGGCGCCCGTGTACAGCTTCTGCACCTGCGTGTTGAGCTCGGCCGGATAGCCCTCGACCGGCTGGCGCTCGCCCGACTTGACCAGCACGGACGGCGCCTCCTCAAGGATCTTCTGGACCTGCGTGCCGAGGCTGGACATCTTGTAGGTGAAGCCCTTGCGCAGGTTGCCGTCGGCGGCGAGCTGGCTCTCGATCGCGGCCGGGTCGGTGACCAGCCACTTCACGAAGTCGATCGCGGCAGCCTTGTGCTTGGAGGCGTTGACGACCACGTACGGGCTGGCGATGTTGCCGTACTGGCCGGTGGGGTGGGAGCCGTCGGTCGGCATGGAGAAGACGCCGATCTCGTCGCTCTTCTTCGCCGCGTCGGCGGCCGGGACGAAGAAGGAGCCCATGACGTACATCGCGGACTTGCCGTCGAGGAAGGCCGTCTGCCCGTCGGCGTAGGTCAGTCCGAGCGCGCTCTTGTCGAGGTAGCCCTGGTCGATCCAGCTGCGGAAGCGCTGGAGGTACTTCAGGTAGTCGCCGGTGGCGAAGGAGACCTGGTTCTGCTTGCGCTTGACCGTCCAGTCGGGGTCGGCGGTGAGCACGCCGGAGTCGGCGATCAGGGAGAACTGCGCTCCCGGCACCCACTGCCCGGCGCTCTGCAGCGGCGTGTAGCCGGCGCTCTTCAGCTTGGCCATGGCGTCCTGGAACTGGTCGAGCGTCTTGATGGCGGTGGCGTCGAGACCGGCCTTGGCGAAGGCGGCCTTGTTGTAGAAGACCAGCGACTGGATCTGCTGGCCGACGCCGACCAGGTAGCGCTTGCCGTCCACGGCGTACTGGTCGGCCAGCGGGGTCTGGCCGGTCCACGCCTCGCCGGTGAGGTCGGCGAACAGGGCGGCGTTCTCCTTGGTCGGGGTGATCTGCTGGGCGATGTCCGGCGGGTCGCCGGCGGCGAGGTCCTGGGTGAGCTTGGCGGTCGCCGAGACGGTCCCGGTGAGCTCCAGGTTGACCTTCACCCCCGGGTGGCTCTGCTCGTACTTCGCGAACAGTCCCTTCCAGTACTGCTCGGTCAGGTTCGGGCTGATGTTGACGATGATCCGCAGAGTCGTGGCGCCGGCCTGCGCCGGGTCCTCGCCGCCGCAGGCGGTGGCCGCGGCCACCACGGTGGTGGCGGCGACCGCGACCGCGCACGCCCGGCGCAACTGTGTTCCCATATCCGCTGCACGCTCCAATTGCATAGTCATGACCGGTGGAAGGTCGGGGTGGACTGGCCGCCTTCGGGAGCCGCCCGCCCGGGGGCCACCTGAGTGAGGGGGTCGGGCTGCGCGGGCCGGCGTGGCGGACGGCGTGACGGCTCGACACGATCGACGCGGCGACATCGACCACCATCAACGTCCATCGCCTATCGATAGGTGATGTTATGTGGCATACCTAACTTGTTCAAGAGTCATTTCGTGCGTGCCGGCGAAAGCTCACGGCGAACCGGCCGCCGCTCCCCTGGCCGGTGACGGCCAGCGTCAGCCGGGTCAGCCGGGAGCCCCAGCTGCGCGCGAGGCGCGGGTCGTCGATGTCCCGGTGCTCGACGGACGCCGCGCCGACGGCGGCGTCCCAGCGCAGTTCGAGCGGCGGTCCCCCGTCCGCCGTGACGACCGCCCGGCCCGGCCCGCACTCGACCTCGCCGGCGAGAACGTGCCGGAACAGCACGGTCCGGGGGCCCGCGGCCCATTCGTCCTCCACGCGGACGTACGGCTCCGGGCCGTCGCGCACCAGCCGGACGACGCGCTCCCAGCGGGTGAGCAGGCCCGCCGGATAGGCGGCGCTCAGGTCCGCCCGCAGGACGGCGTGGCCCTCGTCGAACCGGACGGCGACGTCCCGCGCGCCGTGCTCCGGGCCCGGGAGCTGCCCGTGCCCCGGTTCGGGCACGTTGTGCCAGGCGCTCTGGAACGGCCACTCCTCGTAGCGGCGCGGGCCGAACGTCGCGGCGGTGTAGGTCGGCTGGCCGACGTCAACGACCATCGGACGTCCGTCGAGCGCCACCCAGTAGGAGCCGACGTCGAGGTGGTTGTGGTGCTCGCCGTTGTGGCCGGCCTTCGCCGCCACGGTCAGCCCGTCCGCGCTCCCGGCCCGCTCGCGCGCGACCATGACCTGGATGCGCGGCAGCCAGCACTCGCGGGCCAGCCAGGGCGAGCCGTCCGGCGTCCCGCCGGCCGCGACCGCCCGGCGCCATCGCCGGTCGGCCAGCGCGGTCATGGCGCGCCCGAGCCCGGCCCTGGGCTGGACGACGCCGCCGGACGCGCGTGCGGCGGCCACCGCGTACGCCACGGTCTCCGGTCGCCCCAGGCGCTCGCCCCAGCGGAAGAGCACCTGCCACGGCCGCTCGCCGGTGAGCCGGGCCGGAGCGTCGCCGGTGTTGACGTACCAGTCCGCGCCGAGGTGCATGCGCGGCGGGTAGGCGAGCAGGGCGGGCAGCACCGGCGGGCCGGGGTCGTCCAGCAGGTCCAGCGCCTCCAGCAGCCGGCACGCCCCCTGCCACCAGTACGCGATGCCCTCGTCGATCCCGCCGTCGTCGGGGAGCCCCGTGACGTAGTGGTCCAGCCCCTCGGCGACCAGGCGTACCAGGCGCTCGCGCCGCCGGACGTCGTCGCAGAGCAGCAGCGCGGCCGCCAGGACGGCCCCGTGGATCCAGGGGTTCCAGTTGTTCGCCCGGCCGTCGCGGCCGATCCAGTGCCAGTCGCGCACCCGCTCGAACGGCGTGAGCACCCGCCGGTCGGCCTCGCGGCGCAACCTGCGGCGCAGCCCCGGGGCCCGGATGTCCAGATGCGGGCCGAGCGCGTGGTCGGCCCAGGCGAACAGCGTCGCGATCTCGGCCGCGCCCAGGTCGAGGAAGGGGTCGTCGGGATCGGGCACGACCTCGCCCCGGGCCGCGGCCCCGCGATCGTGCGGCGCCCAGCACCACGTGCTCGTCTCGGCGAGCGCCATCAGCCCGTCCACGACGGCGTCCAGGTGCGGGCACGCTCCGGGGGGCGCGGTCGCGGGGGCCACCTCGCCGGTGAGCACGGCGGCCAGGGCGAGGACGTCCACGCGTTCGCGCAGCCGCCGCGCCTGGTCCTCGTGGACGGCCCGCGCCCCGTCGCGGAACGTCCGGGCCCAGTCGTCCGGGGACAGGCGCGGGGCCGGCCGGGCCAGCTCTTCGGCCGCGGCGGCCAGGACGGCGTCGCGGGCCTCGGCGGGCACCGCGTCCCACACCGGCCGCGCGGTGACGTCAGGAACCATCGTCGTCGCGCAGCACGAGCTCGACGACCGGCAGCGGCACGTCCGGCGCGGCGATGGGCAGGGTCAGCGTGAGCGTGCCCGGCGGCTGGCCCGGCAGGGCGAGGTTGTTGTGCTCGTGCTGGTCTCCGTCCGCCTGGTGGAAGCGCACCTCGGAGCCGTCGTGGAGGAACTGCGCGTAGCGCACGCGTCCGGCGAGGCCGGGCAGGTGGACGTGCTTGAGCGGCCAGGACAGCAGGTGCAGGTAGAGGCGGCCGGCCCGCTGGGTGTAGAGGGCGTTGGGCGGCGGGGTGAACGCGCTCGGCCCCGCGCCGTGCACGGCCCTGGCGTGCAGGGACATCCACTCCCCGATCGCGCCCAGCGTGTGCCGGGCCCGCGGGTCGAGCGCGCCCCGGCCGGTGGGCCCGACGTTGAGCAGCAGGTTGCCGGCGCACGCGACGGACTGGACGAGCATCCGGATCAGCAGCGCCGGGTCCTTGTAGTCGTGGTTGTCGCGGTCGTAGCCCCAGGAGCCGTTGAGCGTGTGGCACGCCTCCCACCTGACCTGGCCGCCGTCACGGGTGAGCGGCCGGTCGGGCTGGTACTGCTCGGGCGTCACGTAGTCGCCGGGGATGCCGAGGCGGTCGTTCACCACGATCTGCGGGTTCAGGGCGCGCGCGGTCGCCATCAGCTCCTCCGCGCCCCAGTCGGCGGGCCCCTTCGCCGGGTAGGTGAAGTCGAAGAAGAGCAGGTCGATCGGGCCGTACCCGGTCAGCAGCTCGCGTACCTGCCCGTTCATGTACGCCCGGTAGCGGGCCATGTCGCGCGTGGCGTTCGCGTCCGGCGGCGCGCTGTCGCGCAGCGGGTGGTACTGGTCGATGGTGAAGTCGGGGTGACGCCAGTCGAGCAGCGAGTAGTAGAGCCCCACGCGCAGGCCCTCGGCCCGCATGGCCGCGGCGAACTCGGCGACCAGGTCCCGGCCCGTCGCGCGGGCGCTGGTGTAGCCGGTGAGCTCGGAGTCGAACAGGCAGAACCCGTCGTGGTGCTTGGCGGTCAGCACCGCGTAGCGCATCCCGGCGGCGCGGGCGCTCCTGGCGAGCTCTGCCGCGTCGAACAGGTCGGGGTCGAACTGTTCCAGGTAGCGGTCGTAGTCCTCGTCGGACATCTTCTCCCGGCTGCGCACCCACTCGTGCCGGGCGGCGAGGCTGTAGAGCCCGAAGTGGACGAACATCCCGAACCGCGCTTCCTCGAACCACTCCGTCGGCCCCGCCGGCATCCCGGTCTCCTCTCACGGTTGACAGCCCTCGTCGGTCGGCAGTTACATCTACCATCGATAGGCGATAATTGTCGATGCGTTGGGATGAGGCAGAAATGAGCACGAACGGGCATGTCGGGGCACCGGAGACGGGCGTCTACGAGACGATGCTGGGACCGGCGCACTCCTCGCCCTTCGTCCGGCCCGGCGCGGGCCTGGTGGACGCCCTCGCGGACGTGAGCGCCGCCACCGCGTGCGCCAAGCTCCACCAGATGGGCATCACCCGCACCTTCATCGACGGCCCCGTCCCCCTGCACCGGGAGCCGGGCGTACGGATCACCGGCGGCGCGGTGACCCTGCAGTTCCTGCCCCAGCGCGAGGACGTCTTCTCCGGCACCGGACAGGAGGACGCCGAGCGCAAGACCGCGCTGTGGGCGGTGCTGGAATCCATCCGGCCCGGCGACGTGCTGGTCGTCTCCGCGCAGGCCAGCCACTTCACCGGCTGCCTCGGCGACATGCTCGTCCGCTACTTCAAGCTGCGCGGCGGCGCCGGCATCGTCGTGGACGGGCGGGTGCGCGACGCCGAGCGGGTGCGCGCGCTCGGCGTGCCGATCTGGTGCACGGGCGTGACGCCGCACTACGCCTCGCAGGCCGAGCTGTTCCCCTCGGCCTTCAACGTCCCGGTAGGGGTGGGCGGCGCGCTGGTGACGCCCGGCGACCTGATCGTCGCCGACGAGGACGGAGCGGTGGTCGTCCCGCAGCGGAGCGCCCTGGCGGTGGCCGAGGACGCCCTCCTGCACCAGGACCGCGAGCAGTTCGCCCGCCGCCGCCTGGACGAGGGCGGCCGGCTGTCGGACTACTACCCGCTGACCGGAGCCGGCCTCGCCGAGTACCTGGCCGCTCGCGAGAACGACTGAGAAACGGGGGGCGGGGCGGCGAACCCGCCCCGCCGGGGTCTTCCTCTATCCGTCCAGCAGCTCGGGAGGGACGAAGCCCTCCTCGGCGAGCCGGCGCCACAACTCCGGCGGGATCTCCGTACGCCAGGCGGCCGCGTTGTCCTTCACCTCGGCCGCCGACCGGCAGCCCACCACGACCGACCGCACGGCGGGATGGAGGAAGGGGAACTGGACGGCCGCCGCGGCGAGCGGCACCCCGAACTCCGCGCAGACGGCGCGGCAGCGCTCGGCCCGCGCCAGCACGCCGCCCGGCACCGGCCGGTAGTCGAACATGGCCTCCGGACGCGGATCGGCGAGCAGCCCGGTGTTGAAGACGCCGCCCACGACCACCGCCGTGCCGGTCTTCAGGCACAGCGGCAGCAGGGTCGTCAGCGCGTCGTGGTCGAGCAGCGAGAAACGCCCGGCGATGAGGACGACGTCCACGTCGAACTCGGCCACGTACGCGGCCAGCGGTTCGCTGTGGTTCATGCCGAAGCCGACGGCCCCGGCCAGCCCCTCCTCCCGCAGCCTGCGCACGGCCGGGTAGGCGGTACGGCGCACGTCCTCGGGGAAGTCGTCGGGGTCGTGCAGGTACAGGATGTCGACGGAGGGCCGCCGGAGCCGTTCCAGGCTGGACTCCAGCGACTGGCGGATGCCGCGCTCCGTCCAGTCGGTGACCACCTTCTGCCCGGGGCGCAGCAGCCAGCCCGCCTTGGTGGAGATCACCGGCTCGGCGGCCCCGCCACCGGTCGCGAGCGCGCGGCCGAGCCGGTCCTCGGCGACCCCGTGGCCGTAGCGGGGCGCGGTGTCGAAGTAGGTGACGCCCTCCTGGACGGCGGCGGCCACCGTGGCGGCCGCGTCCTGCTCGGAGACGTCCTGGAACAGGTTGCCGATGGGGGCGGTGCCGAGGCCCAGCCGCGGCAGCTCGGCCCTCATCGCCGCACCTCCATCGGCGGGGCCTCGTAGGTGGGTGTCCCGCCGCGCAGCGTCATCGTCAGGGTGAGCCGGACGTGCGTCGAGCCCGGCAGCCGCACGCGGACATGCGGCCCCTCGACGGGAGCGGGCGGCTCGTCATCGGCGCGGACCTCGTGGATGACGTGCTCGGCGAACGTGCCCGCCTGCACCACGAGCGAGCGCGGCGCCCCGCCGAGGTTGACCAGCTCGACCACGGTGTGCTCGGCGTCGATGCTCGTGACCAGCGCGGCGACGTCGGCGGGCAGGCCCGGACGGCGCTCCTCGGCGTCGAAGTACCGCAGGTGCATCTGCGCCAGCGCGCCGTTGTAGAGCACCTGCGGCGATCCGGTGGTCAGCTGCAGCAGCGCCTCCGTGACGACCGGGTTGCGGTCCTGCCAGTCGTGGATGCCGAACGCGTCGGGGCCGACGGCGGGGTCCACCGGGTCGGCCGCGATGGACTCCAGCCGCTGGGCGCAGGTGTCGATGGCGCTGCGCAGCATCCGCTCGGGGAAGCCGGGGTTGCGGCCGGCGAGGTACTCGTACCAGGGCTCCTCGTGCCCGGACTCCTCCTTGGTGCGCTGGGTGTGCACCGCCGTCCAGTCCCAGCTCGCCTCCTCGCGGAGCCGGTCGACGCGCTCCCGGTCGGCGGCGGCCCGGCTGAACTGCCACAACGACACGGGCAGCTGGGTCGGCATGACGTTGTGGTCGAACCACCCGGAGTCGTCGCGGCGCATGGGCGCCATGAGGGTCGGCTCGTGCTCCAGCCCGCGCAGGTGGGGCCGCCAGCGCTTGGTGATGGTGGAGACGTCGGCGGGGCGGCGCCGTTCGGCCCGGCCGAGCACGACGTCCAGCGGGTTCCTGGCCAGGTCCAGGTAGGAGGCGTCGCCCGTCAGCAACGTCGCGTTGGACGCGCCGACGATCGCCGCCGTCCCGACGGGCGGCAGGCCGTGGGGCCAGGACCAGCCGTAGTGGCCGCCGTACCAGCGGCCGTCCAGGTGCTCGCCGACCACGCCGTGCAGGCCCGCGTTGTCGGGGACGACGTCGCGGCCGTCCAGCCGCCGCCGCCAGGCGTCGACGTACTCCACCACCCAGTCGGCGTGGCGGGACTCGCCGCCGAGCAGGTAGGCGTTGGTGACGAGGCTGGTCGCGCAGAGGTTGACGATCGTGTCGCCGCGGCCCATGCGCTCCCACATCACGCGGCCGTACGCGCGGGCCCGCGCCGGATCGGCGGCCAGGTCGTCGAAGGGCGCGGCCTCGTCGATCCAGTCGAGGGGCAGCCCGTAGGGGCGCAGGGCCAGGCTCCACGGGAAGTAGACGTCGTGGTCGCTGAAGCCCCAGCGCGGACCGGCGGCGCCGTTGTGCGGCGCGCGGATGATCCGGTGCTCGGGGTCGTAGTTGGGGCCGCCGGGCAGGTAGAGGTCGGCGAAGCGCCCGGCCAGCTCCCTGAGCTCGCCGTCGCCGGGCGCGGCGAGGCAGAGCCCGTAGAACAGCAGCATGCCCTCGCCCTGGTGGAACCAGTCGTAGCCGCGCTCGAACTCGTCGACCAGCATGCCCATCCCGGTCAGCTGGGCGGTGACGCCCCGCCAGTGCCGTCGCGCCGCCGCCAGGACGTCCGCGCTGCCGCCGAGCAGGTACAACGTCGGCCAGTTGAAGAACGCCTCGTAGAAGTCGTCGACCCCGTCGCGGCCGTCGAGCCCCTCACCCAGCCTGTCGCGGAAGACCAGCCGGCCGTCGTCCTCGGTGTAGCGGTCGGCGAAGATCCGCCACGCCTTGTCCTGGACGGCGAACAGCTCCCGCTCCAACACGGCCCACCGCGGCGGGGTCGTCAGTCCGCGGGAGGCCCGCACCTCCGGCACGCGCGAGGCGTCGAAGGCCGTCACCGCCTGCCACCCCGCTCCGCCGCGCCGCCGGGACGTCTTGCTGCCATGCGCATGAGAACACCTGTAATCGCTGATCGATAGCCGATGATTAGAATCATCATGAGCGCGGATCAACGTGTCAATACTGGCCGAACATACGGAGCACAGGTGATCGACTGCCACGCCCACCTCTGGGACCTCGACGGCGGCTATCCGTGGATCACGCCGGAGTCACCCCACCACCGGTCGTTCACGGCCGGCGACCTGGCCGCGGCGGGCGACGGCCTCGGCCTGACCGGGACGATCCTGGTCGAGGCGTCCAGGGGCGACCGCGGCGAGACCGGGCGGCTGCGCGACCTGCGCCTGCGTCACCCGGGCCTGATCGCCGGGCACGTCGGCAACCTCAACGTGCACGCCGGGATCGAGCCGTCCCGGTTCCGGGACCTCATGGACGAGGCCCGCCCCAACGGGATGCGGCTCGGCGGCCCCTCCTGGGCGGCCACGCCCGCCTCGGCCCGCGCGCTCGTCCCCGTGCTGGCCGAGGTCGGGGTGGCGCTCGAACTCAACCTGCACGACGCCGCCGTCGGCGTCGCGGCCGAGGTCGCCGCGCGGCACCCGGAGCTGACCGTGGTCGTCGACCACCTCGGCAACCCTCCGAACCTGCTGGCGGCCGACCCGGGCGAGTGGCGCGAGCGCGTGCGCCGGGCGGCCCGCACCCCGAACGTGATCATGAAGATCTCCGGCCTGCTCACCCAGCAGCACGGCGTGCCGCCGGAACGGGTGGCCGCGCTGGTCGCCCACGTGGTCGAGGCGTTCGGTCCGGGCCGGTGCGTCGTCGGGTCCGACTGGCCGATCTGCCTGCCCCGGGGGTCCCGTGCCGAGTCGTTGCGGCTCGCCACGCTGGGGCTCGCCGGGCTGACGGCCGCGGAGCGCGAACGGGTGCTGCGCACCACCGCCGAACGCGCGTACCGCCTGGCACCCCCGGTTGACAACGCTCCGGAGCCCCTGCTTCGATGCGACAGTTGATCGATAAGCGATGATTGGTTAATCGATGGCCCATTTCGACCTGCCCCAGGACCAGCTCGAACGGTACCTGCCGACCCTGCCGGAACCGGCGGACTTCGATGCGTTCTGGGCGAAGACGCTCGCCGGGACCACCGGCATCGACCTCGCCATGACGGCCGAGCCGACGCCGAACGGGCTGGCCACGATCGACACCTTCGACGTCACGTTCGCGGGCTACGGCGGCCACCCCGTCAAGGGCTGGTTGCACCTGCCGGTGACCAGGACCGGCCCCCTGCCCGCCGTCGTGGAGTACCTCGGTTACGGCAGCGGCCGCGGCGTGGCCCACGAGAAGCGGCTCTGGGCGTGCGCCGGTTACGCGCACTTCGTCATGGACACCCGCGGCCAGGGCGCCGAGACGCCCGACCCCGATCCCGCGACCGGCGACGTCGCGGCCCCCGGTTTCCTGACCCGCGGCGTGCTCGACCCCGAGCGGTACTACTACCGCCGCCTGTACACCGACGCCGTGCGGGCCGTCGCGGCGGTGCGCACGCATCCGGAGGTGGACGCGTCCAGGATCGCGGTGACCGGGACCAGCCAGGGCGGCGGGATCGCCCTGGCCGTGGCCGGGCTCGTCCCCGATCTCGTGGCCGTCATGCCGGACGTGCCGTTCCTGTGCCACTTCGGGCGGGCGACGACCTTCACCGACCAGCCGCCGTACGTGGAGTTCACCCGGTTCGTGAAGCTGCACCGGGAACACGCCGAGACGGCGATGCGCACCCTGTCGTACTTCGACGGCGCGACGCTCGCCCGCCGGGCCAACGCGCCGACGCTCTTCTCCGTCGGCCTCATGGACCGCATCTGCCCGCCCTCGACGGTGTACGCGGCCTTCAACCACTACGGCGCGCTCCACGACCTGCCCGAGGCGCGCAAGCGGATCAGCGTCTACCCGTTCAACGACCACGAGGGCGGCGGCCCGGCGCACGAGGCCGTCAAGCTCGCCTGGCTGGCGGACCGGCTGCAATCGATACCTGCTAACCGATGATCGCGTATCATGACAGCGGGGATCGGGGACGCGCGAGATCGCATGATGAGGACTTCATGGCATCGACACGGCAAGCCAACAGTGACTTCGCCTCCAGACTGGCCACGAGCAAAGACTCGGTCCGTCCCACCTTGATCTCCGATCGGGTGTACGAGCTGCTCCGCCAGGCCATCGTCGAGGGCGACCTCGCGCCGAACGAGCGCGTGGTGGAGTCGGAGATCGCACGCCGTCTGGGCGTGAGTCAAGCGCCGGTTCGCGAGGCCGTCAAGCAGCTGGCCCGCGAGGGGCTGCTCGTGCACGTGCCACGCCGCGGCAACTTCGTCGTCGAGATCTCCACCGAGCACGCCGAGTACGCCCGCCAGGTGCGCGAGCCGCTCGAACGCCTCGCCGCCCAGCTCGCCGCCGGGCACGTCACCGACGACCAGCTCCGCGAGCTGGAGGAGCTGGTCGAGCAGATGCACCAGGCCGTGGCGATGAACGACGTCGGCAAGTTCCGCGACATCGACATCGCCTTCCACACCAGGGTCAGCCAGATCGCGGGGAACCCGTTCCTGACCCGGATGTGGGAGGTCCTCGAACCGAGCCTGCGCGCGCTGCGCGCCATCGCCGACCCGCTCTTCGACGGCGACTGGCACGCGATGGCCGACGAGCACGGCCGCCTGGTCTCGCTGCTGCGCGACGGCGACCCCGCCAAGGCGGCCGAGGCGTTCGCCGACCATTCCGCGGGCCGCTCCCCCGTCCCCGACCGCCGCGCCCGCAGGAAGAGCAAGCCCTCTACTGGCTGAGTCCAGGATGTTGTTGTTCCAGGTGGGATTCGCCGGATTCCACCCCCTGAATCCCGCTAACGTGGGGCACATGGCAGTTGATCAACACGGAGGTGCGGGGGTGGCCGGCGACAGGCGGGCGGGGGTCGATCTCAGGACGAACGTGCCGCACTCGGCGCGGGTCTACGACTACCTCCTGGGGGGCAAGGACAACTTCGCGGCCGACCGCACGGCGGCCGAGGAGGTCATCAAGATCGCCCCCTACATGCCGACGTCCGTACGCGCCAACCGCGACTTCATGGTCAGGGTGACCCGCCACCTGGCGGCCGAGCGCGGCGTCGACCAGTTCATCGACATCGGCACCGGGCTGCCCACCTCGCCCAACCTGCACGAGGTGGCCCAGCAGGCCGACCCCGCCGCCCGGGTCGTCTACGTGGACAACGACCCGCTCGTCCTCGTCCACGCCCGCGCCCTGCTCACCAGCAGCCCGGAGGGCAGAACCCGCTACATCCAGGCCGACCTGAACGACCCCGACGCCATCATCGGCTCGGCCGAGGTCCGCGACACCTTCGACTTCACCCGTCCCGTCGCGCTGTGCCTGATCGCCGTGGTGCACTTCATCCCCGACGACTCCGACGTGCGCTCGATCATCGAGCACCTGATGAAGCCGCTGCCGCCGGGCAGCTTCCTGGCCCTGTCCACCATCACGCTGGACAGCGCGCCGAGCCGGCTGGTGAGCGAGGCCGTCGCCCAGTACAACCGGCGCGGCATCATGTCCAAGGCCCGTACCAGGGCGCAGATCGAGGAGTTCTTCACCGGGTTCGAGCTCATCGAGCCGGGTGTGGTGCCGGTGCACCGGTGGCGGCCCGACGAACGGGCGCTGCTCGTGGAGGACTCCATGGTCTCGATGTACGGCGGCCTCGCCGTCAAGGCCTGACCGGCCACCGGAGGGCGGCGGTGAGGGCTCTGAACTCGGTGATGCGCAAGGCCCGCGCGGCCAGGCCGTAGAGGGCGGCGCCGATCGCGGCCGCGGTGCAGAGGGTGACGAGCGAGCCGGTCCAGTCCGTCCCGAGCCTGGCGCCGAGGACGCGGTTGACGACGGCCGCGGCCAGACCCGCGACGATCGCCGCGGCGAGCATCCGGGTGTGGGTGCCGAGAAGGCGGTGTCCGTCGACTCTGCCGATCCGGCGGCGCAGCATCTGGGCCGTGAGGAGCATCCCCGCGGTGTAGGCGACGGCGGAGCAGGCGGCGAGGGCGATGACCACGTTCGGTCCGGGAGCGAGTCGCGCGGCGGTCAGGCCGGCGGCGACGGTGACGGCGGAGACCCCGGCGCTCAGCAGAGCCGGGGTGCGGGTGTCGCCGAGCGCGTAGAAGACCCGCACCATGATCTGGTAGCCGGCGAACGGGACGAGGGCGAGGCCGTGGACGGCGAGCACCGAGCCGGTGAGGCGGGCGGCGGCGGGCGAGGCGTTGCCGTGGGCGAACAGCACGGTGGTCAGCTGCGGCCCGAGCACGATCAGAGCCGCGGCGACGGGAACCAGGACCACGCCGGTGAGCCGCAGACTCCGGGACAGGTCGGCGGTCACCCGGGCGAGGTCACGATCGGCCGCCGCCCGGCTCATCCTGGGCAGGACCGCGGTGATGACGGTGACCGCGATGACCGCGTAGGGCAGCTGGAACAGGGTGTAGGCGTTGGAGTGGACGGCGACGGCGCCGGGCCCGGCCTGCGAGGCGATCCGGGTGATCACGAGGAAGACGGCCTGGGCCGCGGCCACGGACGCGATGGTCCATCCGGCCAGGGCGACGATGCGCCGGACGCCGATGCCCCGCGGATCGGCGCGCAGTCGCAGCCGGAACCCGGTTCGCCGGCTGACCACGACGAGGACCGTCATCTGGGCGGCGACCCCCGCGCTGGTGCCGATCGACAGGAGAAGCACCTGGACGCCGGTCAGCGACTCCAGCTTCCCGGTGCCGCCGATCAGCAGGAAGACCGAGGCGGTGGCGATGACGACGAGGTTGTTGGCCACCGGCGCCCACATCGGCGAGACGAAGCGGCTGCGCGCGTTGAGGATCGCGGCCAGGGTCGCGCTCACCCCGTAGAACAGGATCTGGGGCATGAAGTACCGGGTGAACACGACCGCCAGATGCCGCTGGTCAGGGCTGAACCCCGGAACGTAGAGGTCGACGACGAACGGCGCGGCGACGATCGTCACGATCACCACGGCTCCGAGGCCGTAGACCACCAGCGACAGCAGCCGCTGGGCGAACAGGTCGTCGTCGATGTCGCGGTCGGCGGCCGTGCGGACCAGCAGCGGGACGAGCACGCCGGCCAGCGCGCCGCCGAAGACGAGCTCGTAGACGGTGTTGGGGGTGACGTTCGCCGCGGTGTAGGCGTCCAGCAGCTTGGTTCCCAGCCCGAGCGCGGCGACCAGCGCCAGCGTGCGGACGAAGCCGGTGGCCCTTGAGACGAAGGTGGCGATCGCCATCGCCCGTCCCGTCCGCATGAGCCTGGGTTGATCAGGCATGGGTGATCTCCTCCGTCTGCGTTTCGGTGCCGGAACGGCGGCGTCGGGACGAGGCCCCCCGTCGGAGGGGCCTCGGTGTTCTTCATGCCTACTACGTTTGCGCGGCCCGCATCGCCACGTCGTCGATCCGGAACGCTGACCCGGTGGGGGCGCTCCAGACGAAGGTCCAGTCGACGCGGGTCGCGCCCGCCGGCGCGGTGAACGTGCCGGCCGCCTCGGTCCAGGCCGTCTTCTGAGGCAGGGGGACGGGGTCGGTACGCAGCACCGCGCCGTCCTCGTCGCGCCAGCGCACGTTCCAGGTGACGGTGGGCATCGTGGCCGCGGCCTCCCGGTACCACAGCGACACGCGGTAGCTCTTGCCGGCGATCACCCCGCTGTATCCGGGGTACTTGTCGAGCGCCACCGCGCTGCCCGACCCCTCGGTGCTGGTCAGCTGGAGCGAGCCCGTGCCGCCGTGCGCGTCGCCGGTCCGGTGCGCCAGGCTGGATCCGTACCACGCGGAGTAGGGCGCCGTCGAGACGTCCTCGAAGGTCTGCTCGGTGATCGGCGGCACCTCGGGCGCCTTGCCGTCGAACGTGCTGCCGGCGTCCTGGCCGTACTGGGGGCCGACCCACTCCGCGGCCGTGACGCGTCTGCCCATGTCGTAGATCCTGAACTGCCACGGTCCCGTGTAGGTGTTGTCGTGCCAGGAGTTGTTCGACTGGAAGACGATCGACTTCTCGATCTTCTCTCCCAGGTACGGGGACCACTCCGGGTGCGCCGTGCCCCAGTTGGACAGCAGGCTCATCTGCCCGCAGTACTGCGTCGAGCAGCCGCCGCCGACGGCGCCGGGGTCGAAGGAGAAGGTGTTGTGGTGGATGTCGAGGTTCTTCGTCCACCAGCGGCAGTCGGTGTAGAGCGGCTCGTCCTTGATGGCCGGCGGCGAGCACTTCGAGGTGTTGGCCGGCCCGACGATCAGCGTGCAGTCGCTGGTGGTCGAGGCGGCGCTGCCGCAGAACCGGTCGGCGTTCGCCCACGCGGTGATGCCGCCCCAGTTGTTCTCCAGCAGGTTGCCGGTGACCTCGATCTTGCCGGTCCGCGCCGGGATGCGCGGCTCGCCGTCCGCCTCGGACAGGTAGATCGCCCCATCGGGGAACGCGTCGCCCTTCGCCGCCCGCTCGGCACCCGCCTTCCAGGTGTTACGGCGGAGGGTGTTGTTCCGGATCACCGCGTTGTAGCTGATCTCGTAGAAGATCCCGATCGACTCGTTGTCCTCGATGAGGTTGTTCTCGAGGAGGAAGTCGTTGTTGTTGGTGTCCGCCCAGATCCCCGGGCCGTGGTTGTGGTGCACCCAGTTGCCGGTCACGTCGGCGCCGTTCACCGCCCAGAACTTCAGGCCGCCGGTGCAGCCGCACCCTTGGCCCTGGTGCTCCCAGTCGTCGGTGTTGTTGCCGGTGACCTCGTTGTCCGCCACCACCAGGCCGGTGATGTGGTCGCCGTGCTGGGACGCGTTCAGGCCGAGCTGGCCGTTGTCCTTGATGCAGTTGCCGCGGATCTGGTTCCTGGCCCCGGCCATCAGCGCCGCGCCGGAGTTGTCGCGGAACGTGTTGTGCTCCACGACCCAGTCGTCGGCGGCGCTGTGGTTGACCACGGCCTCCTCCTGCGGCGCGACGAACCCGGTGACGGTCAGGTACCGGATGGTGACGCCGGTCGCCGTGTCACCGAAGGCGTACTGGTTCACGCCCTTCCCGTCCAGCACCGCGCCGGGCGCGCCGATGAACGTCGCGTTCTCACCGGGCAGGATCTGGGCGTATTGGGCTTGTTCCAGGGTGTGCGTGCCGGTCTCGAAGTAGTACGTGGTGTTCGCCTTGCGTAAGTTCACGCCGCTGTTGTCGCCCGCGGGCACCACCTCCGCGCCGGCGGGCGGTGTGGTCGGACCGTTCAGCGACGCGCTTCCGCAGACCGCGGCCTTCGCCGTCGCGATGGCTGTTCTGGTTGCCGTCGTCGCCGTCGTCGCCCTCGTCGCCTTGGTCGCCGGATCGCCGGCGTCGCCACTCGCCGGCGTCGCGCCGCCCATGACGACAGCGGCGAGCGCCACCAACGCCATTGGCCACGTTCTTCTCATTCATCTTCTCCTCGGGTTTCGGCCAGCCTTTACTGCCATTGACTGCTGGCCGTCGTCACTGTAGCCCGCGTCCGCTCACAAGATCGAAGCTTGGACAAATTGGACAAATTACTGCCCAAGCGAGCCCCCACCCGCCCGCTTCTCATGCACGTGGTTGCATCTGGTCCGTGTTCCGGACGTGATCCGATCGCGGCAGGATCACCATCATGAGGCGGATGATCACGACTTTGGCGGCCTGTGCCGCCCTGCTGGCGGGCGCCGCTCCCGCGCAGGCAGTGAGCAAGGATCCCGTGCGGGCGCTGAAGGCCGTTCTGGGGGCCGGGCACGGCGTGTCATCGGCTTCAACCACGACATCGGCGGCACCAGCTATCAGTCCGGCGGCTTCATAGGGAAGTGGCTGAAGAAGGGCAAGAGCTGGTGGAAGGACAATCACCGGCTGCACCTCTGGCACACCGAGTTGCTCGGCTACGACGAGCAACTCGTCAACCCGGCCGAGCCCGCGACCCTGGCCGCCCTGCTGAAGAACGGACGGCGGAGCGGGGACACCGTCACCGGCACGATCACCTTCAAGAAGCTTTCACCGGTTTCCCGCTGGGCGGGGCACTCGACCCACGCAGGGTGGAGTCCGAACGGGAGGCTCGCCTACACCGTCACGCTGACCTCCGCGGGCCTGGTCAGCAGGGTGCAGAGCACGTTCACGTTCGCCGCCGGCCTCGACGAACTGGTGGGCAGGACCCTCCACGTCGACACCCGCTACAGCCGGTGGGGCGACAAGGCATCGATCACGGCGCCGGACCCCCGCGAGACGACCACCGAACTGTGCATCGAGGGCAACTGCCATTGGCGCCTTCCGGACTGACACCGAGGCCCTGGCGGTGCACCGCTCAGAAATCCTCCGCCACGTCGTCAGTACTGGCAGCCCCTCGCCACCCGCGGAAGGATTGACGACCATGACCGACGCCAGACTGGCAGGCGACGACGAAGCCACGTTCATCGCGGTGGCCCGCTCGCACGACGCGGCCCGGTTCGCGCTCATCACGGAGCCCTACCGGCGTGAGCTCCAGGTGCACTGCTACCGGATGCTCGCGAACTACGACGACGCCCAGGACATGACGCAGGAGACGTTCCTGCGGGCGTGGCACAAGCGGGAGTCGTTCAAGGGCCACGCCGCGCTGCGGACCTGGCTGTACCGGATCGCGACGAACGCCTGCCTCGACTTCCTGGACAAGCGCAACGACCGCACACCCGTGCCGGCCGAGCTGCCGGGCGCCGGCTCGGAAGTGCGCCACCTGCAGCCCTACCCGGACCGGATGCTCCCTGAGGATCCGCAGGAATCGGTGGTGGCGCGGGAGACGATCGAGCTGGCGTTCATCGTCGCCGTCCAGCACCTGCCGCCGCGGCAGCGAGCGGTGTTCATCCTGCGCGACGTCCTCGGCTGGCCGGCGTCGAAGGCCGCCGGCGCCCTGGAGCTGACCGTCGCATCGGTGACCAGCGCGCTGCAGCGGGCCCGCGTGACGGTGCGCGAGCAGCTGCCCGGCCGCCGCCTCGACTGGCGGAGCCCCGCCACGCACGAGCTGTCGCGTGACGAGCGCGGCGTGGTGAAGTCGTACATGGACGCCCATGAACGCAACGACCTCGACGGGCTGACGGCCCTGCTCCGCGACGACCTGCGCTTCACGATGCTGCCCGACCCCGGCACCCTGGTCGTCACGGCGAAGGACGCGGTGGACGGCTGGGTCTCCCATGGGCTCTTCCAGCGCGGCTACGACGACTGGCGCTGCATCGCCACGACGGTCAACCTCATGCCCGCCGCCGCGCTGTACCTCCGCACCGCCGACGGCCCGGAACACCGCCTGTTCACCATCGCGGTCCTGCGCATCGCCGACGGGAGGCTCGCCGAGCTGACCGGGTTCGACGCCGCCGACAAACCATGGCTGGGCCTGCCCGCGACGCTGTGATCGGACAGGGCCGGCGTCACCGTCGTCCTCGTCTTCGGCGCGTCGGCCCTGTGCTCATCGCCGCGTCTCGTACCGGGTCAGCACCACGCCGCCGGGAAAGGTGCGCGTCTCGACCAGGTTCAGCTTCACCCAGCCGTCCAGCGCGGTGAAGAACGGCGTGCCGCCGCCCACCAGGACCGGATGGGTGACGATCGCGTACTCGTCGATCAGCCCGGCCCGCATGGCCGCCGCGGCGAGCGTCGCGCCGGCGATGTCCATCGGGCCGCCGTCCTCGGCCTTGAGCCTGGTGATCTCGGTGACCGCGTCGCCGGTGACCAGGCGGGTGTTCCAGTCGACCTTGTCGATCGTCGACGAGAACACCACCTTCGGCATGTCCCGCCAGAGGCGCGCGAACGCGATCTCCGCCGGAGTGGCGCCGGGCCGCTGGTCGGCGGTCGGCCAGTGGGGGCTCATCGCCTCCCACAGCTTGCGGCCGTACAGCGTCAGCTCGCTCGCCCGCATCTGGTCGTACCACCACTGGAACAGCTCGGCGCTCGGCGACGAGTCCGGCCCCTCCCCCGCACTCCAGCCGATGTCGTCGCCGGGCGCGGCGATGTAGCCGTCCAGGGTCACGTTCATGCCGAAGATCAGTTTCCGCATCGTGCCGGCCTTCCGTGAGTCGATGTCACGTGTGTACAGACGGGCGCGGCGCGGAAACCTAATCGGCAGGATCAGAGCTGGATGCCCTTGATGATCTTCGTCAGCCCCGGCACGAGAGGCGGGGTCGCCATCACGGTGACGACGACTCCGGGGCGCTCGACCCAGCCCGAGTACACACCGGCCCCGAGCGCGCCGTCACCCCCCTGGCGAAGCACCTCGCGATCGCCGATCTTCGTGGTGGTCGTGTCACCGGAGAAAGTCCCGATGCGGAACGGCGCGTTCTTGAGCTGCGCCACCGAGGTCGCCTTCGGCCAGCACACCACCCTGACCCACAGCGACCGGTGCCGGCGGCTCATGTCGTCGCGGTCGTCCGACCACTGGTAGCTGTACTCGACCATGCCGTCGTGCTTGTTGACGAGGACCTGCCCGTAGGTGAAGCCCTTCGGGATGTGGTTGACGCGGACCCCCTTCATCGCCGCCGCGCCTCTCGCGGGCTTGTCCACCTTCGCGGCCGACGAGCGCCGCACGTCCGCCTTGGAGGGGGCGGGACAGCCGGGACGCTCCGCCGCCTGCGCGGGGAGGGCCACGAGAGCTGCGGCAACGGGGAGCACGGCCAGGGCGGCAAGGTTCTGAATCTTGTTCATGTCAGGGTTGGATGCGTCCGGATCAAGAAGGGTTCGGCACTCTTTTCGCGGCATTTTGGGCGGAACTTCATCCGTGATGAGCGCATCAAACCCAGCGTGTTGATCGAAGGAGACCCTCAGCGGCTCGGCCGCTACTGGCTGGCGGGGCGGCTCGGCGCCGGCGGCCAGGGCGTGGTGTACGAGGCCTACGCCGAGGACGGACGCCGCGTGGCGATCAAGGTGCTGCACGGCGATCAGGCGGCCCAGCTCGGCCGGGAGGCGGCGGCCGCCCAGCGGGTGGCCTCGTTCTGCACCGCGCCGATCATCGAGGCCAGGCTGGAGGGCCCGCGCCCCTATATCGTCAGCGAGTACGTGGAGGGCCCGAGCCTGCGCACGGCGGGCCGGATCTTCGCGGGCGACGACCTGCACCGCCTGGCCACCGCCATCGCGACGGCGCTGACCGCCATCCACGACGCCGGGGTGATCCACCGCGACCTCAAGCCCGACAACGTGCTGCTGGGCCCGGACGGTCCGCGCGTGATCGACTTCGGCATCGCCAGGACCGCCGAGATGTCGCTCACCGCGACCGGCGTGGTGAGCGGCACGCCCACCTACATGGCGCCTGAGGTGTTCATCGGCCAGCGGGCGGACGCCTCGGCGGACGTGTTCGCCTGGGGAGGCGTCATCGTCTTCGCCGCCACCGGCCGTGATCCGTTCCACGCCGAGAATCTGGGAAGCATCATGCACCAGGTGTTGTCGGCCACCCCCGACCTGTCCGCGCTGCCCAGGACGCTGCGCCGGCTGGTCGCCTCGGCGCTGTCCAAGGAGCCGGCCCAGCGGCCGACCGCCCGCGAGCTGCTGCTGGCGCTGGTCAGCGGCGACGGCGCCCTCGACACGGCCCGCCTGCTGGCCCAGGGCGGCCAGCGGGCCGCCGGGATCGGCGCGCAGGGGCACGATCCCGCGCTCGGCACGCTGGCCGAGCAGGCGTACACGATGCTCGACCCGGCCGAGCGCGAGCTGGTGCCCGAGGTGTTCCTGCGGCTGGTGACGGTGGACGAGGCGGGCGAGCTGTCGGCCCGGCACGCCGAGCTGGCCGAGCTCGTGGAGGGGCGGGCGCCGCGCGAGGCGGCCGCCGTGCGGCGGATCCTGGCCGTGTTCGGCTACCTCCTGGCCGACCAGGACGGCGGCGTACGGCTGGCCAGGCCGGCCCTGCCCCATGCCTGGCCGCGGTACCGCCGGTGGATCGAGTCCAACCTCGACGGCCTGGCCGTACACCGGCAGATCCTCACCGCGGCGCGGCGCTGGGAGGCGGCGGGACGCCGGGACGGCGACCTGTTCCAGGGCAGCAGCCTGGAGAACGCGATGCAGTGGGCGGCCACCGCCCGCCGCGACATCACCCTGTCGCCCACCGAACGCGACTTCCTGGCCGCGGCGGCCACCCTGGCCAGGCACAGGGCCAGGCGGGCCCGGCTGACCTCGCTGAGCCTGGGCGGGCTGCTGGTGATCGCGCTGGTGGCCGGCGGGCTGGCCGTGCAGCAGAGCGCGGTGGCCGACGACCGGGCCGAGCAGATCGCCGGGCAGCTGACCAGGTCGGAGGCGGCCAGGCTGGCGGCGGCGGCGACCACGACCCGCCGGAGCGACCCGCACCAGGCGATGCTGGCGAGCCTCGCGGCCTGGCGGCTGGACCACACGCCGGCCACCCGAGCGGCCCTGGTGGCCTCGCTGGCGCAACGCGAGACGGCGATGTTCGGCGACCCGTCCACCGCGGGCGACACGGTACGGACGCTCGGCGCCGACGGCCGCACGCTGATCAGCGCCGACTCCACCACGACCCGCGTCTGGGACGTGCGGAACGGCCGCCTGCTGCGGACGCTCGCCACCCGGGCGGCCGAGCCGCTGGACAGCGTGACGCTGAGCCCGTCGGGCAAGGTGCTGGTGACCGTGACGGCCAGTCGCGCCACCGCGGTGGACCTCGCCAGTGGCAGGCCGATCAGCGACTACGCCTTCCCCACCGCCAAGGACTTCACGAGCGAGTGGGTCGACGTGACGTTCGAGCGGGACGACTCCGTCCTGCTCCTGGAGGCTGACCGGCGTACCCGCTGGGACCTGCGAACCGGCGCCGCCAAGGCGCTCGGGCCCGCCCCCGCGGGCACGTTCAGCCGGGACGGGGTCTGGCAGGCCGCACGGCGCGGTCGCCTGCTGGAGCTGACCAACCTGAGGACCGGGGCGAAGGACGTCATCGGCGACAAGGACGGCGCCGGCACCCAGGGCACCTGGAACGGCGGCGCGGCCGTGTTCGGCCCTGGCCTCATCGCGACGGTGGGACCGCGGTCCATCCAGTTCTGGCGCAGGTCGGACACGCATCTGCTCACCTCGGTCCAGGTACGTGGGGGCGAGGGGGCGGTGCAGGGGGCCTTCGACGGAAGCACCTTCCGCTACCTGCTCGGCGACCAGGTCTTCTCGGTGGACGTGGCCGACCTGGCCGTCGAGAACGACGATCACCTTGTGGGCATGGCGGCGCTGAGCGGCGACGGGCGGCTCGCGGTCCGCGACGGCGAGCTGTCCGCCGTCGGCGGGCGGAAGATCGGCGCGTTGCCGGAGGCGGAGAACGCGGTGTTCAGCCCGGACGCCCGTTTCGTCGCCACGTACGGGCCCGAGGTGCGGATCGTGGACACCGCCTCGGCCGCCGTCCAGGGCACGCTGCGCACGTCCGCCGCGCAGGCGGCCTTCTCCCCCGACGGCGCCAGGCTGGCCGTGGTCACCGAGCAGGGCGGGGTCGAGCTGTGGGACCGGCGGACCAGGCGGCGGGGGTGGACGGCCAAGGCGGGCGCGGCGACGTACGCGGCCTTCTCCGCCGACGGCCGGACGCTGGTGGTGGCGGGCGACCGGGTGCACCTGCTGGAGACGGCCGGCGGTAAGGCCGTGGGGCCGGCGTTCGGCGGCGGCGGCAGGAACGCCGAGGGGGTGCGCGCGTATTTCACCCGCTCCGGCAAGGCGGTCGTGGTGCTCGACGCGCGGCGACGGATGACGGTCTGGGACGTGGCCACGCGCCGCAGGCTGGCCACCGCGCGCGGGTTCGACGTCCCCGCCGCCTACTCGCCGCGCGAGGACCTGCTGGCCAGCCTCCAGGTGGGCGGCAGGGTGCGGCTCGTCGACGTGATGTCGGGCACGGACCTGGGCACGCTGCTCGACGAGGGCGGCGGTCAGGACCCGGAGATCGGGCAGCCGCTCGACGTGGCGTTCACTCCCGACGGGTCGGCGGTGCTGACCGTGGACGGCAACGGCCTCGTCAGGCGGCACGCCGTGGGCGGGGAAGCGATGGCGGCGGCGGTGTGCGCGAAGGCGGGCGGGCTGAGCGCGGCCCAGTGGCGGGTGATCGTGCACGCGCTGCCGTACAGAAAGGCGTGTCCCTAGCCGGCGGCCGGGAGCAGGCGCGGCCGGCTCGAAGGGGAAGTCCGCCCTACCTGAATGGGGGAACCCCGCTTCCGAGGCGAGCCGTTGATCGTCACGACTGCGATATGCCGGCATATCCGGAAAGTGGGTCCCTTGTCGCCGACCGTCTTACGCCTCGCCTGCCTCTCTCTGGCGGCACTCCTCCTCGCCGCGGGCTGCTCCGCCGCACCCCCCGCCCCCGAGCAGGCCGTCCAGCCCCCGCAGGCCTGGAGCGGCGACTCCGCGGCAGGCAGCACGGAGGACGCGGATGACGATCGCGTCGAGGTCTGCGTCAGGAAGGCCACGTCGGTCAGGGTCGACTACCAGCTCTGCGACGACAAGGTGAAGGGCTACGCCCGCCGCCTCCTGACCGGCACCGCAAGGATCCCCGCCATCGGCAAGAAGGTCGGCAAGGGAGTGACCGGCGAGTACACCGGCCTGACGTACCGAGCTCCCAGGAAGGGCGGCAAGGGCGTGACCAACATGCTCCTGGACGAGGATGACCGCATCGAGATCTGTGTCCGCGAGGAGACCCGGGTCCGCGCCGCCGACAAGCACTGCGAGAACGACGAATCCGGTTTCGGCTGGTACTACCTCCTGCTGTCCGGCCAGATCCCCGCGGTCGGCAAGAAGGCCGCGAAGGGCTCCTTCTTCTCGAACGAGAGCTCCGCATCGTTCAGAGCGCGCCCGAGCGGCGGCAAGGGCAGCAAGGTGATCGTCGAGCAGGAGCCCCCGGACGTCACCGCCGACGACGGCACCCGTACGCGTACCTACAGCGGAACCTGCTCGATGACGATCGGCGGCTCCTGCGCGGACGACGACGGCGGTTCGACACCGTCATGGAACCGCCGCTGCACCACCTGCACCAGGAAATCCACCGGCCGCCGCCGCTAGAGCCCGGCCGGGGTGGGACGTCGACCGCCACCACGCCGAACCCGGTCGTGCCGGCGCACCTCGTCCTCCGATCGGTTGTGACGGCCGTCTCATCGATAGGTAGATGGCCGGTATATATTGATCGCGTGAGACAGATGCAAGAGCCGACCTTCCTGATCCTGACCGCGCTGGCTGCCGGTCCACAACACGGATACGGCATCATCACCGACGTGGAGCGCATCTCGGACGGCCAGGTCCGCCTGCGCGCCGGCACCCTGTACGCCGCTTTCGACCGACTCCAGGAAGAGGGCCTGATCACCGAGGACCGGGAGGAGATCGTCGACGGCCGGGTGCGCCGCTACTACCGGCTGACCGGCGACGGCGCCGCGAGACTGGCGGCGGAGGCCGAACGGATGCGCAGGCACGCCAAGGCGGCCACCGCACGCCTGCGCGCGATCGGTGCGGGAGGAACGGCATGAGCCTGCTCGAAGCCCGCTACCGCCGCCTCCTGGCCACCTACCCGCGAGACCACCGGGCGCGGCATGAGGAAGAGATGATCGGCGTGCTCCTCGCCGGAGCGCGGCCCGGCCAGACCCGTCCTCACCCGGCCGACGCGGCGGACTTACTGTGGGGCGCGCTGCGCGTCCACGGGCGGCGAGCCTTCGGCCCGGTGTCCTCGCCGGCCTGGCGCGCCGGGCTGGCGCTCGCCGTGGCGTTGTGGCCGTTCCTGATGCTGGCAGGTGAGCTGGCGACCGGACTGCTCCGGGGTGCCGAATCCGCGGGGAACCCGGGGGTCGCCGTGGCGCGGCCGACCTGGATCCTGTACCTGGCCGAGCCGATCGTCATCGCGGCCCTGCCGGTGCTGGCCGTGCTGCTCGGTCGGCGGTGGATCGCCGTGCTCGGCGTGGTCGCGTTCGCGCTGTATCAGGCAGGCGATCCATTTCCCGGTCTCCTGGATCTGGACACACTGTTGTTCCCCAACCACGGCCCGGTCCTGCTGGCCCAGCTCGCGTCCGTCGCCATCGCCTTCGCGCCCGCGGCGCATCGCGCGATCACGGCCGTTCCGCGGCGCGCGTTCCTGCTGTGGGGGCCGCTCGCCGTGGTCGGGCTGACCGCCAGCAAGGCCATCGTGCGCTGGGTGGACGTGATCACCCACCAGGACATCGTGAGCTGGAAACCCGTGCCGTGGCTCGTCGTGGTCGGGCTGGCGGCCGGGTACGCGTGCCGGTCGGCCGTGGGGCGGCGGGCGGCGCTGTTGCTGTTCGTGCCCGCGGCGGCCCTCGGCGACCTCGGGGACCTGCCGTGGGTGCCGACCTTCACGGCCCTTGCCCAGCTCGGGTGCGCGGCCCTGGCCTTCACCGCCGCGGCCGCCCTGACCCTGCGGCGGAGAAGCCTGGGACGAGCCCCGGCTTCTTGAGCAAGAACCCGCCGCCCAGGCTCGCGCCTGCGGTCGAGGTGGACGAGCGTCGCGCAGGCGTGGCAGCCGCCGTCCGGGAGTCAGTCCCGCACGTTCGGTTCTGGAGGCGTCCGACAAGGCCCTGAACGGCTTCCCCTCGCCGGAACAGCTCGCCGGGGCCGATCCCGACACGGTTCGGCGGGCGTTCGCCCCGGTCAACGACTCCCTGCTGACCGCCACCGAACGGGAGGCGAGCGCCGGAGCCAGGATCGTGGTCTGGCCGGAGGCGGGCGGCGCGGCACGCGAGGCCGACAGGCAGCGGCTGATCGACGCGATCGCCGCGGTCGCCGTCCGGACCGGCAGCTATGTGGACGCCGGATTGATCGTGATCACCGGCGCGCCGCCGTACATGCGCAACGAGACGGTGCTCGTCGATCCGAACGGACGGGCCCGGTGGACGTACGAGAAGGCCCGCCCGGTGCCGGGCATGGACCCGTTCGCCCCCGGGGACGGCAGGGTGCCCACCGCCGACACCCCGTTCGGCCGTCTGGCCAACGTCATCTGCTTCGACGCCGACTTCCCCGCCCTGATGAGGCAGGCCGCCGACGTGGACCTGATGCTGGTGCCGTCCAACGACTGGTACGGCTTCGGCGCCACGCACACCGAGAAGGCGGCCGTCCGGGCGGTGGAGAACGGCTACTCGCTGATCCGGCAGGCCGGCAACGGCCTGGCCGCGGTCTTCGACCCGCAGGGCCGGACGCTCACCTCGGCCGACTACTTCACCACCAGGCAGCAGACGATGGCGGCGTATGTGCCTGTCGCCAGTGATCCGACGATATATGCGCGTATCGGCGACGTGTTCGCCTGGCTCTGTCTCGCGGCGATGGCCGTACTCGGGGCCGTGGCCATGCGCACCAGGCGGCCGACCGTCACCCCACCGCCGACCGGCCCGGAAGGCTCATGAGCCCGGCCGCCCCTACGGGCCGGGCGGGTCCTGCGGGGTGCTCCGGGCCTGGGAGCGGGCGGCCTGCACGCCGGCCTGGAAGCGGGTGTGGGCGCCGAGCCTGGCCATGAGCTCGGCGATGCGCCGCTGGGCGGTGCGGTAGCCGATGCCGAGCTGGCGGGCGATGGCCTCGTCGGTCAGGCCGGTCAGCAGGAGGGCGATCAGCCGTTCGTCGTCCTGCGGCGCCTCGCGCGAACCGGTCAGCCGCATCGGCAGCGCCCGCGCCCAGATCCCCTCGAACAGCCTGCTCAGCGCCTCCAGCAGCCCCGAGGGGTGCACCAGGAGCGCCGCGGAGTCGGGCGACTCGTAGCGCAGCACCAGCAGCGCGAACCGGTCGTCGACCAGGTAGAGCTTCATCGGCAGGCTGGGCAGCACCCGCGCCAGCTGGCCCGCGCCGATCATCCCCTCGATCAGCCGCAGCGCGCCCGGCCGGTCGATGAAGTCGCGCTCGTAGATGACCCGGCTGGTGATGCCGCGTTCCAGCAGCTCGCGGTGGGCGGCCACGCTGGCGTGCCGGTCGAAGTACGGCGGCTGGGAGAAGGTCCGTACCTGGTGGCGGGCCGCGCGCTGGAGCTGGAGGAGGCGTTGCCGCACCGCGGCGGCGCCGGTGATCACCTCCACGACCAGCGGCGGCTGCTGCCCGGAGGCGCGCTGCTGGAAGGCGTCGTCCAGGTCGGCGGCGCGCTCCCTGGCTCGCGCGAGCCCCTCTTCGGCGACGGTGAGCAACGCGTCGAGCGCGACGTCGGGGGCGACGGCGACGTACCGCGCCGGTTCGTCCGGCAGCCGGTCGACCAGGCCCTTGCTCTCCAGCCCGGCCAGCAGCGCGGGCAGGCCGGAGCCGGCGAAGCCCGCGGCGAGCCGGTCGAGGGTGGCCGGCGAGCACTCGACGAGCAGCTCGTAGAGCTCCTCCTCGGCCGGGCCCAGCCCGAGCGCTTCGAGCGTCACCGCAGCCAGCCGCGCAGGACGGCCTGGTAGCCGGCCTGGAATCGGGTCTGCGCGTCGAGCTGGACCATCATCGCCTGCACCCGCCTGCGCACCGTGCGCACGCTCCAGCCGAGCTGCGCCCCGATGGCCGCGTCGGTCAGCCCGGAGATGAGCAGCGGCAGCAGGTCCTCGTGCGCGTCGGCGGGGCTGCGCTCCTCGGGCAGCCGGGCCTGCCCCTGCCGCACGCCCAGCGGGACGGCGCGCTGCCAGTTCATCTCGAACAGCGCGCCGAGCGCCTCCAGCAGCGTCGGGTCGTGCACCACCAGCGCGGATTCGACCAGGTGCCGGTCGTGCCGCAGCGGCACGATCGCCGTCGGCCGGTCGTTCAGGACGAGCTTCATCGGCACCTCGCCGACCCGGGCCTGCTCGCCGGCGGTGATGTAGTCGGTGACCACCGTCAGCGCCCCGGGCAGCTCCATCGCCTTCCTGTCGTACAGGACGCGGTAGTTCACGCCCCTTGCCAACAGGTCGAACTCGCGCGCGTTCGCCCCGACCACCCCCACGTACGGCGGCGCGTCGAACACCCGGATCGAGCGGCGCGTCTCCCGCTGGAGCTGCTCGAAGCGGTCGTTCACCGCCTGCCTGCCGATCACCACCTCGACCAGCCCGGCGGCGTCGCGCTCGGTGCCCGCCCGGTGGAAGGCGGCGCTGAGCCCGGCGATGCGGCCCCGGGCGGCGGTCAGCGCCCTGGCCCTGGCGCTGATCAGCGCGTCGAGGCCCATGCTCGGGGCGACCGCGGCGTACCTGGGCGGGTCCTCCGGCAGCCGGGTGACCAGGCCGAGTTCCTGGAGCCTCGCGCAGAGCGCGGCCTGCGGGCCGGCCAGCCGCTCAAGGTCGGCGGCGGTGATCGGCGAGACCTCGATCAGTGTCTGGTACAGCGCCTCTTCGGCCGTCGACAGGCCCAGGGATTCGAGCATGCGCCCATCGTGTCCTCTTCCCGCCAACGGCGCGAAGAGGACGAAAGGTCATCTTTCCGGATATGGCGCGGAATGAGAGGTTTTTGTGTGCTCGATCATGAACTACTCCGAGGAGAACCATGGCTCGCCGCCCGCTCGCCGGGCTGACCGCGTTGGGGTTGGTCCTGTCCATGGGGATGGCCACGCCCTCCCCTTCACCCGAGTCCGCCGACACCCCGGCCCCCGCCCCGGGCGCCTTACCCGCCGCCACCCAGCTCACCCTGATCACCGGCGACGTGGTGACGTACGGCAAGGCCGCCGACGGCACCCCGCGCGCCGACGTGAAACCGGCCAGGCGCGCCGGAGGAGCGCCGGTGTCCTTCATGACCCTGCGCAAGGGCGACTCCTTCTACGTCTTCCCCTCCGACGCGCTGGCCCCGGTGGCCTCGGGCCAGGTGGACAAGGGCCTGTTCGACGTGGCGTACCTGGCCGCCAACGGCTACACCGACGCCGAACGCCCGACCCTGCCGGTCATCGTCCAGTACGGCGCCGCCGAGCAGGCCGCCGCGACGCTGTCGGCACGGGCCGACGCGCTCCCGGCCACCGCCTCGCCCGTCGCCCTGGCCAGCGTCGGAGGCGCCGCCGTCAAGGTGGACAAGAAGGCGGCGCGGGAGTTCTGGGCCGCGGCCGCCGTGTCCCCCACCGCGTCCCCCACTGCATCACCCACCCCGTCCCCCGCCGTGTCCCCATCCGCGCGCGCGACCGCGCCGACGGCGATCTGGCTCGATCGCAAGATGAAGGCCGTGCTCGACAAGAGCGTGCCGCAGATCGGCGCGCCGCTGGCCTGGGCCGCCGGCTACAAGGGCAAGGGCGTCAAGGTCGCCGTGCTCGACACCGGCGTCGATCCCGACCACCCCGACCTGGCCGGCCGGATCGGGGCGACGGCCAACTTCACCGACGATCCCGACGCCCGCGACGGCCACGGCCACGGCACCCACGTCGCCTCCACGATCGCCGGCTCCGGCCGGTACACGGGCGTGGCGCCCGAGGCGACGCTCCTGGTGGGCAAGGTGCTCAGCTCGTCGGGCACGGGCACCTCGTCGCAGGTCATCGCGGGCATGCAGTGGGCCGCCGCGCAGGCCAAGGTGGTCTCGATCAGCATCGGCGGCGAGTACGAGGACCAGAACGGCCCCGTCAACCAGGCGGTGAACACGCTCAGCGCCGAGACGGGCGCGCTGTTCGTCGTGGCCGCCGGCAACGACGGCGGCAGCCGTACCGTCAACGCGCCGGGATCCGCGGCGGCGGCGCTGACGGTCGGCGCGGTCGACCGTGAGGAGAGACTGGCCCCCTTCTCCAGCAGAGGCCCGGCCCCGTTCGACTACGGGCTCAAGCCCGACGTGGTCGCGCCCGGCGTCGGCATCGTCGCGGCCCGCGCGCGGGGGACGTCGATGGGCTCGCCCGTGGACGAGCTCCACACCGCCGCCTCCGGCACCTCGATGGCGACCCCGCACGTGTCGGGCGCGGCGGCCATCCTCGCCGGGCAACACCCCGACTGGACGGGCCCGCAGCTCAAGGCGGCGCTCATCGGCACCGCCAAGGACGACGGCCTGACCGCCTACCAGCAGGGCGCCGGGCGCATCGACGTGGCCAGGGCGGTCACCCAGCAGGTACGCGGCTCGGGCAACCTCGACTTCGGCTTCCTGAGCTCCCCGCAGAGCGGCCCGATCACCAGGAAGATCACCTACACCAACGACGGCGACCAGCCGGTGACGCTGACCCTGCGCGCGAGCATCGCGGCCCACCGCGGCACCGCCCCCGAGCAGACGCTCAAGCTGGACCGCGACACGGTGACCGTCCCCGCCCACGGCGCCGCGGACGTGGCCGTCGCCTTCGACCCGTCAGGACCGGCCACCTGGTACGCGGGTGCGGTGGCGGCCACCGGCGGCGACGTGGTCGTGCGCACGGCCGTGGGCGCGTTCGTCGAGCCGCGCAGGGTCAAGCTCAGGACAGAACTGATCATGCCGGACGGCGCGGCCGACGCGGTCTCCGTCCCGTGGCTGTTCCTGCGTACCGACGACCGCGACGACCTGGACTCCTTCTACCAGACGGCCGAGGGCGAGGCGAGCGTCTACCCGGGCACCTTCAGCGTCAACACCATCGCCGCCTGGCGGGGTGAGGACGGCGAGTGGCAGCAGTCGCTGCCGACCGCCCCCGAGGTCAAGGTGGACCGGGACACCACGGTCACCCTCGACCTGCGCAAGGCCCGCGAGGTCCGCCTGGACACCCCCCGCACGACCGAGACCTACCTGTCCCACTACGCCCTGCGGCGCACCACCGCGAACGGCGTCGTGGCCGACTTCCTCTCCTCCTACCCGGCGTACGGGCTGCACCATTACTGGATGCTGCCCACCGAACCGGTCAAGCAGGGCGCCCTCGACCTCACCGGCCAGTTCTGGCAAGGCGCGCCGCTCGTCACGATGAAGGCCGGCGGACGCACGCTCGCCCCCCGCTACGCGGGCGTCACCCCCGACCTCCCCAAGCTGACCGGCAAGCAGACCCTCCCGCTGGTGGACGTGGGCCACGGCGCCGACCTGTCCGGCCTGGACGTACGGGGCAAGCTCGCCCTGCTCGACCTCGGCGACCTCTGCCCGGACACGACCTGCTCCGGCGACGGGCTCGACCGCGTGCAGGCCCTGGCGGCCGCCGGCGCGGTGGGCGTGCTCGGCTACGGCGCGTCGGGACGGGCTTTCCTCGACCCGACCGGAAGCTGGGCCTTCTACCCGATCCCGACCATGAGCCTGCCCGCCGACCAGGGCAGGGCGCTGGCCCGCAAGCCGGTGGACGTCAAGGTCGAGGGCAGCCCGGCCACGCCGTACATGTACTCGCTGTTCTTCCCCGAGCGCGGCCGCATCCCCGCCCGCCTCGACTACCGGGTGACCGGGAAGAACCTCCAGGAGATCGACGACCGCTTCCACTCCGACCGCCCCGGCACCGTGCGCATGAGCTGGACCCCGGTGCTGATCAACGGCTCCGAACCGTTCGCCGCGTGGGGTCTCGGCGGGGCCTGGCAGGCGCGGACCACCGTGACCGAGTACGTCGGGCCGGTCTCGCCCGACGTGACCTGGCAGCGCGAGGTCAGGATGCGGTACGACGAGGGCGACCTGTCCAGGACCGGCTACAACACGGTCGCGCTCGACGTCTTCACCAAGGCGGGACGCCGGACCGAGCGGTGGGGCATGCAGCCCAGGGTTCCCGGCGGCCCGCGCGACGGCGACCGCGTGATCGACTCGGGCACGGTCACCTGTTTCGCGTGCCGTACCGGCGACCTGTTCACGTCGGCGGTGCCCGTCATGGGCCCCGAACCCCACCACCAGGAGCCCTTCACCTGGAGCGCCAATTTCCAGGCGTGGGCCGGCGGCAAGGACGAGCTGCACCTCTACCGCGACGGCCGGGAGGTGCCCCTGGAGGAGAAGATCGGCGCGCTCGGTCCCGTCGCGATCAAGTTGCCGACCTTCACCCTTCCGCCCGATGAGGCCGAATACCGGCTCACCGACACCTTCCACACCCCGCAGCCGGGACAGCGGTTCGCGACCGACGTCGAAACGGCCTGGACGTTCCGCTCCAAGCGCCCCGAATCCGGGATGAAGGACCTCACCGACGGCCTGTGCGCGGGCTGGCTCGTCACCCAGATCCTGGCTCCCTGCGCGCCGGTACGCCGGCTCAACCTCAGCTACGACCTGGACCTCGACCTGGACAACCAGGCCACGGCCGGGGCCGCCCGCCGCATCACCGTCACCGGCTACAACGGCTCCTTCTGGCAGCCCGACGCCAAGCTGACCACGCTCCGGCTCTCGGCCACCTTCGACGGCGGAGCCCACTGGGTGCCCGTCCCCATGTCGGCCTCCGGCGACCACGCCTTCACCGGCACCATCACCCACCCGCCCCTGTCCCGGACCGACGGCGCCGTCGGCCTCCGCGCCCAGGCCACCGACCAGGAGGGCAACACCGTGGACCAGACGATCCACAAGGCCTACGGACTGAAGCAACCCTGACGAGCCGTCGTCGGATCCGGTGCGTTCAGCAGCAGCCGCGCGTGCGCCGGCCGCCGCTGGGCCAGCCACTTCTGAAGCTCGTCCTCACCGTGACCGGCTGAGAGCGCGCCGGGGCGGGACGTCCCCGGGCGAGGACCGGGCCGCGGGACGTCGCCCGTCCCGCGGCCCGGGCACGGTCAGCCGACCGCGTAGGCGCGGGTCACCGTCTGGGTGACGCCGTCACCGGCGGTGTCCTTGGCCGTCGCGCGCAGGGAGACGAACCCCGGGGAGCCCGGGTTGGCGACGGTCGCCGTCCAGCCGGAGTCGGCCGCCCGGGTCCTGACGGGCTGCCAGGTGGCGCCGTCGTCGGTGGAGAACTCCAGCTCGACCGTGCGCACCGCGGCGTCGCGGGCGCCGGGGTTGCGCTCGATCCAGATGGACAGCGGGGTTCGCGACCCGGGTCTGGCCCGGTTCGCGGTGTCGAGGCCCTTGGGCGCGTACCTGACCGCCATCAGCGGCAGGGGCGTGGCCTGCGTGGTACGGGCCGAACGGAACGTCCAGACGGCGTCGACGCCCGTGGACAGGGTGTTCACGGACGTGTCCCGGCGCGAGGACGCGGCGAGGGTGTAGGTGCCGGCGTCCTGCGGCAGCGTCGCGGACAGCGCGCACTGGTCGCTGTCGCCCGGCGCGCAGTCGGCGATGTCGCTCGTGGCGAGCGGCCTGCCGTCGCGGGAGAGGGTCAGGGTGCCGGTGGCGGTGGCGTCCATGCCGGTCAGCCCCGCGACGCCGTCGGTGTGGAGCCGGCCCGCGAAGAACTGGAGCGTGTCTCCGGTACGGCTGCCGCCGGGCGTGGCGAACGACGGGCCCGCGACCGCCGCGTTCCAGACCTCGGAGAAGGCGCGCTCGCGCACCGGGCTCGTGCCGATCTGCCGGGAACCGCCTGTCTGGAACTCCGAGGACCAGGCGAGCCCGGGACTCCGGTAGTGCGTCATGGCGGAGGGCAGCGGGATGTCCTTGGTGGGCAGGGTGAGTGCCCCGGTGCCGGCCGGGTCCAGCGGTCCCGTCCACATGGTGCCGGTGCCGGCCGCGCCCGTGGAGCGGAACGTCTCGGACGCCTTGACCAGGTCCCTGGTCCGCGCGGAATAGGTGGGGTCGTCCGGGAGGCCGCCGGTGCGGCGGTCGACGAGGTCGTAACGGTAGGGGCTGGGCGCGGCGTCCTTCTTGTGCCAGACGGTCCAGGACTCGTAGGTGAGCCCGGGTTGCCGGACCGGAATGACGTAGTAGCCCTCATGGGGGTCCTGGCCGGAGGCGTACCAGCCGTACTGCCATGGACCGTTGGCGAGGTAGAGGCCGAACTGCCGGTCGGCCGCGGCGGTGGGGTCGTCCACGGCGAACCGGACCTGCCTGCCCTCGCGTGCGTCGATCGTGACGCGCAGGTCGTCGGCACCGACCGCGAGCGGACGGTGACCGACCGTCAGGGCGACGGGGTCGAAGTCGTAGATCTCGGTGTAGAGGTTCCAGGCGCCCTTCGGGAGCCGCGTCTTCGCCACGCCGTCGCGGAAGGTGAGCATCCGCTGGGCGCCGCTCGCCTGGTCGTAGACCATTCCGAACGCCACGCCGGGCGCAGCGCCCGACCTGGCGACAGTGGTGACGGTGACGTCGTGGGACTCCGGCTCCACGTACGCGCCCGCCGGCGTACGCAGGATCGTGTCGCCGGAGGTGGCGGTGAGCACGCCCGGGTAGTCGCCCGCGGGCTTGCCGGTGACGTCGAGAGTGAGGGTGAGGGACGCCTGCCCGCGCGCCGGGACCTCCAGCTTGTCCTGCGGCAGCTTCAGCACGTCGGTGTCGGTCGTGAGGTTCAGGGTGACGGGGGCGTCCCCGTCGTTGGTGTAGGTGATCGTCCGGGTGGCCTGGTCGCCGCCGGTGTGCTGCCACGGAAATGCGGCCCAGACGGTGGCGGGAGAGGCGATCACCTGCTGCGCCAGCGCGCGGGGCACGTCCACCCGCCCGGCGCCCTGCTCGTAGAGGCCGGTCCCGCTGGTGGGCTTGGCGCTGTCGACCAGCGCGGCCTTGAGCTGCTGCCCGGTCCAGCCGGGGTGTCGCTGGGCGAGGATCGCCGCCGCGCCGCTCACGTGCGGCGCCGCCATGGAGGTCCCGCTGTGCGCCACGTACGGCCCGTCGGCGGTGCCCTCGGCCGCGGCGGCGACGATGTCCACGCCAGGGGCGGTGATCTCGGGCTTGATCGCGTGATCGCCCGTTCTGGGGCCCTGGTTGGAGAACCTGGACACCTGATCCGACCGGTCGACGGCGCCCACGGAGAGCGCGGCGTCCGCGGTGGACGGGCTGGACACGGTCCCTTCGCCGCCGCCGTTGCCGGCCGCCACCACGAAGAGCGTGCCCGTCCGTTCCGACAGGGTGTTCACGGCCTGCTCGACGGGATTGTCGCCGGGCTCGTCCACCGTGCCGAGGCTCATGTTAACGACCTTGGCGCGGACCTCGGTGGCGGCCCACTCCATGCCCGCCAGCAACGCCGAGTCGGCGATGCCGTCCACGCCGCCCACCTTCCCCACGGCGATGCGGGCCCCCGGCGCGACGCCCCGGTACTTCGTCCCGGCCCCGGCGACGATCGAGGAGACATGCGTGCCGTGGCCGACGCGGTCGGTCATGTCCGGCTCGTCGGAGAAGTTGCGCTCCTGGGTGACGACGCCCTTGAGATCGGGATGACCGGCGTCGTAGCCGCTGTCGAGCACGGCCACCGTGACGCCCTGGCCGGTGAACCCCTGCTGCCACGCCTCGGGCGCGCCGATCTGCGCGGTGCTGCGGTCCAGCGAGAAGGACCGGCGTCCGTCGAGCCAGATCTTGCCCTTCCCCGCGGCCAGCGTGCGAGCCCCGCTCACCAGGTCCCGCCACGTCCGCGCGGCGGTGCTCTTCGGCAGCCGCACCGCCGCCACGCCGAGGTCGTCGAGCTTGCGGGTCAGGCGGGTGCCGCTCAGCGCCGGGGCCGACTGCTCCCCCAGGGTCTGGCTGATCAGCGGGATCTCGTCCGTGTCGGCGTCGCCGTACTTCCACGCCAGAAGCCGGGTCACGTCGAAGAGCCGATCGTCGAGCAGGCCCTCGCTGACCAGCGGGAACGCATCCGAGGGGATCACGTAGAGGTGTCCGTCGCGAAATTGCGTCGAGAAGCGGACCCGCCGTCCGGGGGCGCTCTCCACCCGGTGGCCCCGGCCGCTGACCGTCACCTTGTCCCCGGTCAGGAGCGTCACGCTCCCGGTCACGACCGGGCCGGTTCCTGCCGGGGCCGCGGCAAGGGAGGGTTCCTGAGCCGTGACGGCCCCCAAGGAACCGGCCAGTACGGCGGCCACCAATCCTGTTCGCAAAGTTGTGAATGCCACACCCCTACTTGGACGAACCGTCGTGAAGCGTTATGAGCCACGTCGCCAACCGGCCGGCATTGAGGGATCGATCTCCCTGTGCGACATTTGCGGCAGGCTCTCAGTGAGCAGCGCGGGGGCGGCGATGGTCCGGTTGCGGCGCGCCGCCGCATTCGTCCTGCGGCCGGACGGGGTGAGGGGCGTATGGGCCACGTTCTCGAAAAGCGGTACCGCCGTCTTCTGCGCGCCTATCCCGAGGGCCACCGCGCCGAGCACGGCGAGGAGCTGATCGGCGCGCTGCTGGCGGCCGCCCGGCCCGGGGCCCTGCGGCCGTCGCCGCGCGAGACGCTGTCTCTGCTGGCCGGCGGGTTCACCGTGCGCGTCCGGGCCAGCCGGGCGGCCGGCGTGCCGGGGTGGGCCGACGGTCTGCATCTCGGCGCGCTGGCCGTGGCGGTCGTCACCGTCGCGCAGCTGCCCGTCCTGCCCTACCTCGTCTTCAAGGTGTGGACCGGGGTCGGGGTCGTCCTGGTGGTGGCGCTGGTGCGGGGATGGACGCGGGTCGCGGCTCCTCTCGCGGCGATCGCCGCGCTCCTGACGAGCTGGCCCATCGTTCTGGGATGGTTGCACGGCCCGGTGGTCGACGTCGGCCCGCTGTACGGCGACCTCGGGCCGGTCGCGCCCTACTGGGTGGTCGCGGCCGCGTCGGCGGCGCTCGCCGTCCGGCGGACCGGAGCGGGCCGCGCGTCGGGGCAGGCCCGGTGGTGGGGCGTGACGATGCCGGTCCGGTCGCCGTGGTGGCTGGTCGTCCCGCCGGTCTGCTGGGCGTTGCAGCTCGCGCAGGTGCCGGCGGACGAGACGGTCTGGGGTGTCGTACGGGCCGGCGTCGAGGTGGTGGCCCTGCTGCTGGTGCTGGCCGCCACGCTGGCCGCCCGGGACGGCCGCTGGGCGCTGGCCGCCGCCGTCTACCTGGTTCCCGGCCTGGTCCACCTGGCCGAGAACCTGCTGGTGACCCGGGTGAGCGGTTTCCTGTACTGGAGCGTGCTCACCGTTCTCGTGGTGACCTCCTTGGCGGCGGCCCGGCGGATGCGCGTCAGGGCGTGACCTGGAGGTCAGGAGGTGGTGACGAGGAAGCGGTGGAGGCCGCGGCCCACCCAGCGGTCGCGATGGTCCGGCGGCTCGGCCGCCGACAGCGCCGGGAAACGCCGCAGGAGCAGCGGCAGCGCGATGCGGGCCTCCATGCGCGACAGCGGCGCCCCCAGGCAGAAGTGCGGCCCGGCGCCGAAGCTGAGCGGCTGGACGTCCGGACGGTCCGGGTCGAAGCGGGCCGGGTCGGGGAAGCGGCGCGGGTCCCGGTTGCCGGCGGCGAGCATGAGGACGACCTTCGTCCCGCCCGGCACCGGGACGCCGGAGACGTCGGTCGCCGTCTCGGCCCACCGGCTGGTCGCCTGGACGGGCGCCTCGAACCGCAGGACCTCCTCCACGTACGCGGTGGCGAACCCCGGCTCCGACCGCAGCCGCGCGGCCTGGCCCGGATGCTCGAACGCCAGCCGCAGCCCGTGCCCGAGCAGGAAGCTCGTCGTCTCGAACCCGGCGGTCAGCAGCAGCATGAGGTTGCCGACCAGCTCGTCGTGGCTGAGCCGGGTGCCGTCGTCGTGGGCGCGGACGAGCGCGGTCAGCATGTCGTCGGCGGGGTGGCGGCGGCGGTCGTCGATCAGCTCGCCGAAGTAGCCGGCCAGCTCGTCCATGGCCTTGTCGGCGATGGACAGCCTGGCGACGTTGGTGATGCCCTCCAGGGCGATCGTCAGGTCCGAGGCGACCTGGCGGAACCACTTCTGGTCCTCCTCGGCCACGCCGATGAGCGCGCTGATGACGGCGATCGGCAGCCGGGAGGCGAACTCGGCGACGTAGTCGACGGGCGTGCCGCCGGCGCCCAGGTCGGCCAGCCGGTCCAGCAGCCGGTGGACCATCCGCTCGACCGACTCCTGCATCCCGGCCACCCGGGCGGGCGTGAAGCCGCTGCTGACCAGGCGCCGGGTCTGGGTGTGGCCGGGCGGGTTGCGGTACAGCATGGAGTCGGTGTAGCCGCGCAATGAGGAGTGCGAGCGCCAGGCGGGATAGATGTGGTCGTACCCGGCGGCGTCCTGGACGCGGAGGCGGTTGTCGCGCAGCGCGCGGTTGATCTCGGCGTACCCGACGGCGACGGTGAGACCGGGGCGTACCGGGACGACGGGGCCGTGGGCGCGCAGCAGCTCGTACAGCGGGTAGGGGTCGCGGCGGCCCTCGGGGGCGACCAGGGCGGCGACGATCTCGGCGGGGGTCACGGGCGTGCCACCAGCCGGACGATCCGCAGCGCGCCCGCCGGATGCACCGAGGCGACCTCCAGGCCGCACCGCGCGGCCAGGGCCCGCAGGTCGGCGACGGCGCGCTCGCGGCCGCCGTAGTAGACGAGCATGCGCAGGTCCATCCCGGTACGCGGCGACTCGCCGTCGGGCCCGAAGTCCTCCACCACGAAGACCGAGCCGCCCGGCCCGGCCGCCTCGGCGCAGCGGCCCAGGATGACGGCGGCGTCGTCGTCGCTCCAGTCGTGCAGGATCCACGACAGCAGGTAGCCGTCGGCGCCCGGCGGCAGCGGGTCGAAGAAGCTGCCCGCCACGGCCTCGCCGCGGCCGGACAACCCGGCGGCCGCCAGCGCCGCGGCGGCGGCCCGCGCGGTGGCGGGCTGGTCGACGACCGTGCCCCGCAGCCCGGGGTAGGCGGTGAGCAGCGCGATGAGCAGGGATCCGTCGCCGCCGCCGACGTCGACGATCCGGCCGAGAGTCCCCCAGTCGTAGCCGGCCACGATGGCGGGGGCCCGGCCGGGGACCTCGGCGGCCATGCGCGCGTCGAACGCGGCGGCGCGGGCCGGGTCGGCGGCCAGGTCCGCCCAGAACGAGCTGCCGAACTGGCGGGGGAAGGCGGCCTCGCCGGTGCGCACGCTGTGCAGCAGGTGGGCGAAGGCCAGCTCGGCCCGGCCTTCCCAGCTCTCGATGTCCAGCATGGCGCGCATCCCGGCCGGATGGTCGTCGCGCAGCTCCTCGCCGATGGCGGTCAGCGTGTACCTGCCGTCGTCGTCGCGGCCGAGCACGCCCCTGGCGGCCAGGTAGCGCATGAGGCGCTCCAGCACGCCGGGGTCGGCGCCCACGGCGGGGGCGAGTTCGGCGCCGGTGGCCGGCGCCTTGGCGAGCCGGTCGGCGATCCTCAGCGTCGCGGCCACCCGGATCGCCATCGGGGTTCCGAGGTGGGCCAGCGCCCACAGGCGATGCTCCGTCACGCGGTCATCGTCACATCGGGGCGCGCGCACGGGCACCTTCCAGAATGCCGCCCGCGCCCGCGCCGGCGGAACAGCGCACATCGCGAGATGGCCGCCGCGGGCGCGGGTGCCACGCTGAGGATGCACCCGTGCTGCCTGCCCAGGGAGATGTCCGATGCCCGATTCCGCGCCGAAGACCCGCCCGCTCACGGGCAGCGAGTACGTCGAGAGCCTGCGTGACGATCGTGAGATCTACCTCTACGGTGACCGCGTCAAGGACGTCACCGAGCATCCGGCGTTCCACAACCCGGTGCGGATGACCGCCAGGCTCTACGACGCCCTCCACGCCGACGGCACCCGTGAGCTGCTGACCTGCCCCACCGACAGCGGCGGCGAGGGGTACACGCACCGCTTCTTCACCACCCCGCGCACGGTCGAGGACCTGGTCGCCGACCAGCGGGCCATCGCGACGTGGGCCAGGATGAGCTACGGCTGGATGGGCCGCAGCCCCGACTACAAGGCCTCCTTCCTCGGCACGCTGGGCGCCAACGCCGGCTTCTACGCGCCCTTCGACGGCAACGCCCGCCGCTGGTACCGCGAGTCGCAGGAGAAGGTGCTGTTCTGGAACCACGCGATCGTGCACCCGCCGGTCGACCGCAACCGGCCGCCGGACGAGGTCAACGACGTCTACGTGCACGTCGAGCGGGAGACCGACGCGGGGCTCGTGGTGAGCGGCGCGAAGGTGGTGGCGACCGGCTCGGCGCTGACGCACTACAACTTCATCGCGCACTACGGCCTGCCGGTCAAGAAGCGCGAGTTCGCGCTGGTGGCCACCGTGCCGATGGACGCGCAGGGCCTGAAGCTGATCTGCCGCCCGTCCTACGGCATGAACGCGGCGCTGACCGGCGGCCCGTTCGACTACCCGCTCTCCTCCCGGCTGGACGAGAACGACAGCATCCTCGTCCTGGACAAGGTGCTCATCCCCTGGGAGAACGTGTTCATCTACGGCGACCTCGGCAAGGCGCAGCTGTTCACCGGCCAGTCGGGCTTCACCGAGCGGTTCACCTTCCATGGCTGCACCCGGCTGGCGGTGAAGCTGGAGTTCATCGCCGGGCTGCTGGTCAGGGCGCTGGAGATCACCGGCACCAAGGACTTCCGCGGCGTGCAGACCCGGATCGGCGAGGTGCTGGCCTGGCGCAACCTGTTCTGGGCGCTGTCGGACGCCGCCGCCCGCAACCCGGTGGAGTGGCGCAACGGCGCGCTGCTGCCCAACCCGCAGTACGGCCTGGCCTACCGCTGGTTCATGCAGATCGGCTACCCGCGGATCAAGGAGATCGTCCTTCAGGACGTGGCCAGCGGGCTCATCTACGTCAACTCCGGCGCGGCCGACTTCAAGAACCCCGACATCCGCCCGTACCTGGACAAATACCTGCGCGGCTCGGACGGCACCGACGCCGAGGGCCGCGTCAAGGTGATGAAGCTGCTGTGGGACGCGATCGGCTCGGAGTTCGGCGGCCG
The DNA here is from genome assembly GCF_044459705.1 of Nonomuraea sp. NPDC050227. NCBI lineage: Bacteria > Bacillati > Actinomycetota > Actinomycetes > Streptosporangiales > Streptosporangiaceae > Nonomuraea > Nonomuraea sp. NPDC050227. The sequence goes on from NZ_JBITJF010000003.1 coordinate 407,791, forward strand.
CCACGAGCTCTACGAGCGCAACTACGGCGGCAACCACGAGAACACCCGGGTCGAGCTGCTGTTCTCGCAGATGGCCGGCGGCCAGCTGGACGAGTACGCGGCCTTCGTCGACCGCTGCCTCGGCGAGTACGACCTCGACGGCTGGACGGTGCCCGACCTGTCCTCCTTCGAGGAGCTGCGGCGCACCGGCACCGGCTGACCCGCTCGACCCACCCCTGACAAGAGAAGGGCGAACCCACCCATGCGTCCATTCCGCATCGACATCCCCGAGGCCGACCTGGCCGACCTGCACCGCAGGATAGACGCCACCCGCTGGCCGGACGAGCTGCCCGGCACCGGCTGGGAGCGCGGCGTGCCGCTGGGCTACCTCAAGGAGCTGGCCGACCACTGGCGGCACGGCTTCGACTGGCGGGCGGCCGAGGCCGAGCTGAACCGGCACCCGCAGTTCGTGACCGAGATCGACGGCGCCGACGTGCACTTCCTGCACGTGCGCTCGCCCGAGCCGCAGGCCGTGCCGCTGCTGCTGACGCACGGCTGGCCGGGCTCGGTCGCCGAGTTCCTGGACGTGATCGGGCCACTCACCGACCCGCGCGCGCACGGCGGCGACCCGGCCGACGCCTTCCACCTGGTCATCCCGTCGATCCCGGGGTTCGGGTTCTCGGGGCACACCAGGGAGGCGGGCTGGCATCCGTACCGGGTGGCGCTGGCGTGGGCCGAGCTGATGCGCCGGCTGGGCTACGACCGCTACCTGGCGCAGGGCGGCGACGCGGGCGCGGTGATCTCGCTGGAGCTGGCCAGGCTGGCCCCCGAGCACGTGATCGGCGCGCACGTCAACATGCTGATGGCCTTCCCCTCGGGCGATCCGGCCGAGCTGGCCGGCCTGACGCCCGCCGAGCAGGGGCGGCTGGCCGGGCTGGCGCGGTTCGACGAGGAGCTGTCGGGCTACATGAAGCTGCAGTCCACCCGTCCGCAGACGCTGGCGTACGCGCTCACCGACTCGCCCGTGGGGCAGCTGGCCTGGATCGTGGAGAAGTTCCACGACTGGACGGACTCCGACAAGTCGCCCGAGGACGCCGTGGACCGGGACCGGATGCTGGCCAACGTGTCGATCTACTGGCTGACCGCGACGGCCGGGTCGTCGGCGCGCTTCTACTACGAGGGCGCGGCGGGCCTGAAGATGGCCGCCGAGGGGCACCGGCCGCCGCCCATCACCGTGCCCGTGGGCGTGGCGGTCTTCCCCAGGGACATCTTCGTGCCGGTGCGCCGGCTGGCCGACCGGGACATCCCGACGATCAGCCACTGGACCGAGTTCGAGCGGGGCGGCCACTTCGCCGCCATGGAGCAGCCGGAGCTGCTGGTGGGCGACGTGCGCGCGTTCGCCCGCTCGCTGAGGTAGCCGTACCGACGAAAGGACGCCGGCGGGGATCCGCCGGCGTCCTTTCGTCGTTCGGACGGGGTCAGGACTTGAGCAGCGGCACCTGCGGGCGCTGCTCGGGGGCGGCGGCCGGCGCCGGGCCGCCGCCGCTCTGGCACAGGACCCGCAGCATGAGCGCGGGCCGCATGAGCGTCTGCGGCGGGTCCACCAGCCCGGCCACCCGCATGAACGCGGCCGTGACCGCGCCGTCGCGGGCCGCCGCTGCGTGCAGGCGCGCCATGTAGGCGTTGCCGATGCGCACCTTGGCGGTACGCCGCCCCTCCACCCCGGGGAAGGCGAGGTCGGCGCCGGCGGAGATGTCCCACGGGACGTCGATGACCCGCGAGATGTCCCGGAAGAAGGCCCGCCAGGGCGGCACCGCGCCCGCCTGGAGGTGCTCGCGCAGGATCATCGCCTCCATGGCGGCGACGGTCATGCCCTGCCCGTAGACGGGGTTGAAGCTGCACACGCCGTCGCCCAGCACCAGCAGGCCGTCGGGGAAGGCGGGCAGACGCTCGTAGCGGCGCCGCACGCTGGCCGGGAAGGTGAAGGTGACGCCCTCGTCGAGCGGCTCGGCGTCGCGGACGGCGTCGTAGACGTCGGGCACGGGCAGGGACTTGGCGAAGGCGAGGAAGCCCTCCAGGTCGGCCGGCGGGTGGTCGCCCAGGATGCCGGTGAGGGAGAGCATGCTCATGTCGCCGGGCAGCTTGGGGAAGAACGCGCCGCGCGGGTTCGCCGGCGAGGCGACGGGGTTGATCGACAGGTCCTCGCCGTACGGGTCGCGGCGCAGGCGGAAGTGGCGGGTGGTGTAGGCCAGGCCGATCTTGACGCGGTCCTCGTCCGGCCGGGGGAAGCCGAGCTCCTGGAGCCAGGCGGGGGTGCGCGAGCCGCGGCCCGTCGCGTCCACCAGCAGGTCGCAGGCCAGGTGCTCCTCGACGCCGTCCGTCCCGCGGACGCGGACGCCGGTGACCCGGTCGCGGGCCGGGGTCGCGGTCGGCCCGAGGATGTCGGTGCGCTCCAGGAAGCGCACGTTGGGCAGGGCCGAGACGCGGTTCCTGACCTGCTCCTCCAGGACGGGCCTGGTGGCCGAGACGCTGATCAGGCCGGTGGGGGCCGGGCGCAGCCGGCGGCCGTTGAAGTACCAGCGCAGGCTGGTGGCCAGGTCTCCGGCGGGCACCCCGTCGTCGATCATCTGCTGGGTGAGGCCAGGGAACAGCTCGTCCAGGATCTGCTGGCCGCGGGCCAGCAGGGCGTGGGCGTGGCAGCCGTGCGGCACGCCCCGGCGCGGGCCCGCCGCGCCGGTCAGCGTGTCCCGGTCCACCAGCAGGACCTCGGCGCAGTGCTCGGCGAGCACGCGCGCGGCCAGCAGCCCCGCCATGCCTCCGCCGAGCACCACCGCGCGCTGTGCGACGTGAGCGGCCATCTCAGTCACGCGGGCTGTTCTGGTAGGCGGCCAGCTTCCACTGCCCGTCGCGGCGGACGGCCAGCCAGGAGGCGCGGACCGCGCGCTCGGGGGCGACCTCGCTCTCCCCGGCCGCCAGCACGCCGCCCTCGGTGGTCAGCAGGCAGACGTCCTCCGCCAGGAAACGCAGGTCGATGGGCTGCCCGGTGACCTGGGTGCCCTGGTACGGCCCGGCGAAGGCGTGGGTCATGAAGGCGCGGATCTCGGCCTGGCCCTTGCGGTACACGCCGGGCAGGATCATCGAGCCGTCCTCGGTGAAGACGGCGGCGAACGCCTCGGCGTCGTGGGCGGCCCAGGCGGCGATGATCTGCTGCGGCAGGGCGGCGACGGCGAGGGTCTGGTCGGGGGCGGACACGGTGGTCATGGCGATCTCCTTCAGATGTAGAGGGTGTCGGGTTCGAGGCCGCACAGAATCCGCCCGTACAGCTCGGCGTTGGTGTTGGGGTGCATGAGGGCGTGCTGGTTGACGGCGTGCACGTCGCGGGCGATGCGCTGGATGGGCACGTCGCTGTAGATGGAGGAGCCGCCGCTGGCGGTGGCCAGGATGTCGACGGCCTCCTTGGCCAGGCGGCAGACGGCGCCCATGTCGGCGCGGGCGCGGACGCGCTCCTCGATCGTCCACTGGGCGGAGTCGGCGTCCTTGGCGTCCACGGTGGCGGACAGGCGGTGGGCGTGGAACTCGGCCTGGTCGATCTTGAAGGTGGCCTCGGCGACCTGGAGGTGGGTCAGCGGGGCGGCGCTCTGGCTGGCGTACCCGGTGTAGGTGATCTTGCGGTCGGGCAGCCGCTCGAAGAAGACCTCGCGGGCGGCCTTGGCCAGGCCGAGCACGGTCCCGACCGAGGAGGCGGCGGCCACCGGCAGCAGCGGCGAGCGGTAGATCGGGGAGCCGGCGTTGGCGCCGTCGGCGTGCTGTCCCTGGAGGATCGCGCCCAGCGGCATGACCCGCGCGGCCGGGACGAACAGGTCCTGGGCCACGGTGCTGACGCTGCCGGTGCCGCGCAGGCCGGAGGTGTGCCAGTCGTCGATGACGGTCAGGTCGCTCATCGGCACCAGCGCCATGACCGGCTCGGGCTCGCTGTCCGGGCCGACGACGACGGCCACGATCTCCTGCCAGTGGCTGTGGTGGGCGCCGCTGACGAAGCCCCACTTGCCGTTGACCACGATGCCGCCCTCGGCGCGCACGGCCATCGCCGTGGGGCTGAGCGTGCCGCAGATGCGCACGTCGGGGGTGGCGAACACCTCGTCTTGGACGGCCTCGGGGAAGTGGGCGGCCATCCAGGTCGGGATCCAGTAGACCGAGGCCGTCCACGCCGCGGCGCCGTCGGCGCGGCCCAGCTCGGCGGCGACCTCGACCAGGGTGCGCGTGTCCGCCTCGAAACCGCCGTAGCGGCGCGGCGTCCGCAGCCTGAAGACGCCGGCCTCGGCCAGCGCCTCGATCGTCTCCTCGTGCAGCCTGCGGTTCTCCTCCGCCCAGGCCGCGTTCCTGCGCAGGACAGGGCCTGCCTCCGTCGCGCGGCGGACGAGGTCTTCCCGCGCCGGAGCACCTGTCATCAACACCATGTCCTCCCGGGACGTCAGTCGAGACACTGCTCCCTGAACGTCCCATTCGCCGGTTGACGGGCGCATCTTCCGGCGTGCGGGATTGCCGGGCACGCACGGAGATGCGAAGGTCACCGGCGCCGGGCGAGCCTTGAGGGAAAACCCGAGACGAAGGGTTCGCGCAGCATGACAGCCGTCACCCACGCCCCCATGGCTCCGCCCGAGCCCGGGCTCACCCCCGACGAGATCGTCGCCAGGGCCGAGGCCATGGTGCCCGCCCTGGTCGAGCGCCAGGCCGAGACGGAGCGGCGCACCTACTACGCCCCCGACACCCACGAGGCGTTCGCCAGGGCGGGCTTCTACCGCATCCTGGTCCCCCGCCGCTTCGGCGGCTACGAGTTCGGCGTGGAGACCTTCATGCGGGTGTCGATGACGCTCGCGCGGGGTTGCCCGTCCACCGGCTGGATGTACTCCTTCGGCTCGGCGCACACGCTGGCGGTGGCCACGCTGTTCGGCGAGCGGGCCCAGAGCGAGCTGTTCGCCTGCGGGGACTTCGTCTGCCCGGCCACGGTCGCGCCCGGCGGCTCGGCCCGTCCGGACGGCGAGGGCGGGTGGCTCCTCGACGGCACCTGGAGCTACTGCTCGGGAGCCCCGTACGCCACCCACTTCATGGGCCACGTCGTCGTGGACGGGCAGCCGATGTTGTTCGTCGCGCCGCGCGACCAGTGGCGCCGGCTGGACGACTGGGGCGGCCAGCTCGGCCTGAAGGGCAGCGGCTCGCACAGCATCGCCATGGAGGGCGGCCGCGTCCCCGGCCACCTCACGCTGCCGATCCACCTCAGCCAGGCCGTCGTCACCGGCGGCACCCCGGGCCGGGACCTGCACGGCAACCCCGAGTACGGCGGCGGCCCGCTCAGCGTCATGCTGCTCGGCAGCGCGGCCGTCGTGCTCGGCATGGCCCAGGGCGCCCTGGACGCCTACGAGGAGCTGATGCGGACCAGGACGACCATCTTCCCGCCGTTCACCACCCGCGCCGAGGACCCCGACTACCAGTTCTGGTACGGCGAGGCCGCCGGCATGCTCGCCGCCGCCGAGGCGGCCATGACCAACGCCGTCCAGCAGTGGAGCCGGACCTGCGCGGCGGGCCCGGAGGCGTTCACCAGGGAGCGGGACGTGCGCCTGGCCACCGTCAGCCGCGAGGTCGCCCGGCTGGCCTGGCGGGCCGTGGAGGGCTGCCTGTTCCCGACGGCCGGTTCCAGCGCGGTCAGGGACGGCCAGCGCATGGAGCGGATCTGGCGGGACATGTCCACCACGCACAGCCACGCCGGATTCGCGATCTACCTGGCGGCCCTGGCCAACCGGGAGCTGTCCCGCGCCCGGTTCGGCCTGGACTGACCCTCCGGACGGCGAAGGCGGGCCCGGTGAACCGGGCCCGCCTTTCTCGTGTGCTCGGTCTCGTGCGCTCGGTCTCGTGCGCTCGGCTCAGTCCACCAGGACGGGCTCCTGGTCCGGCTGGTGGTGGCCGTCGTGAACCCCGGCGAAGGGCGCCACGCCGCGCAGCCGGACCAGCGCGAGCACGGCCAGCACGGCGCACAGGGCCGCGCTCGCCCAGGCGACCGCGTGCAGCCCGGCGGTGAACGCCTCGCGGGCCGCGCCGAGCAGCGCCGCGCCCTGGTCGGCGGGCAGCTGCCCGGCCACGGTGACCGCGCCGGTGATGCCGTCCTGGGCGAGCGCCGGGGTGCCGGCGGGCGGGGCGAACGTGCCCCGGTAGACGGCGGTGCCGAGGCTGCCCAGGGTCGCGACGCCGAGCGCGACGCCGAACTCGCCGCCGGTGGCCACCAGCGAGGCGGCCGAACCGGCCTGCTCCGGCGGGCTGGTGCTCATCGCCACCTGGTTGATCATGCCGCCGACCGGCCCGACGCCGAAGTAGCACACGCCCAGGAAGACGATCAGCGCGGTCACCGCGCCCACGACGACCTGGGTGAGCAGGAGCTGCCCGACGACCGCGATCACCATGCCGCCGCCCAGCAGGTACGCCGGCCGCACCCGGCTGGCCAGCCGCGGGGTGAGGTTGATCGAGACGATGAGCGCGACGGCCGGGCCGAGCAGCCACAGCCCCGCCTCCAGCGGCGACATGCCCTCGACCGTCTGCAGGAACAGCGCGACCTCCATGCCGGTCCCGGTCTGCAGCGCCCCGCACAGCAGCCCGATCAGCACCGCGGCGGTGAACGCGCGGTGGCGGAACAGCCGCACGTCCAGCAGCGGGTGGGCCAGCGCGCGCTGCCGGTGCACGAACACCGCCCCCACGAGCAGCCCGGCGGCGACCGCGACGGCCGGACCGGCGCCCCAGCCGTCGCGGGCGACCGCCTTGAGCCCGTAGATCAGCGGCAGGATCGCCGCCAGCGACAGCACGACGCTGACCAGGTCGATCCGGCCGCCGGCGGGATCGCGGAACTCCGGCAGCAGCGGGGCCGCGGCCAGCAGCAGGAGCATGACCGGCACGCCCATCAGGAAGACCGACCCCCACCAGAAGCGCTCCAGCAGCGCGCCGCCGACCACCGGGCCGAGCGCGATGCCCAGCATGAAGGCCGTGCCCCAGGCGGCCATGGCCAGGCCGAACTGGCGGGGGTCGCGGAACATGACGCCGATCAGCGACAGCGTCGAGGGCAGCAGCGTGGCCCCGGCGACGCCGAGCAGCGCGCGGGCCGCGATCAGCATCTCGGGGCTGGTGGAGAAGGCGGCCAGGAGCGACAGCAGGCCGAAGGCCGCGCCCCCGGCCAGCAGCAGCCGCCGGCGGCCGATCCGGTCGCCGAGCGAGCCCATGGTGACCAGGAACCCGGCGGTCATGAAGCCGTAGATGTCGGTGATCCACAGTTGCTGGGTGGCGTCCGCGCCCAGGTCGGCGCTGAGGTGCGGCAACGCCAGGAACAGCACGCTGATGTCCAGGGCCACGAGCATCGTGGGCAGGAACAGCGCCACCAGCCCGAGCCACTCTTTCCGCCCCGCGCGCGGGGCGCCGTCGTCGGTCACGTCCTCACTCCTTGTTCCCTGGGTTCATGTGGTCAGCTCGATCCGCGTGTGGTCGCCGACCACGAGACGGTGGTCGCTGCGGCCGGGAGCGACGGTGGTGTAGCGCCCGATGAGCGAGCCGCGCAGGCCGCTGGCGGCCACGATGGAGGCGCCGTCGAGCACGATGGAGTCGGACAGGCGGGTGGAGCGCACCACGCAGTCGCGTCCGATGGAGGTGCCGGGCCCGATGTGGCTGTCCACGATCAGGGTGTCCGGGCCGATGATCGCCGGTCCCTCGACGACGGAGGCGACCACCCGCGCGCCGGGGCCGAGCACGACGTCGCCGCGTACCAGGCTGGTGGCGTCCACGTGGCCGGCGATGTCGCGGGAGAGCCGGGCCAGCAGCCGCCGGTTGCACTCCAGGACGTCCTCGACGCGGCCGGCGTCGCTCCAGTAGCCGCGGTAGAGGCTCGCCCTGACCTCCTGGCCGGACGTCAGCAGCCACTGGACGGCGTCGGTGATCTCCAGCTCGCCCCGGCGTCCGGGGACGATGCGGTCCACCGCCTCGTGGACGGCCGGGGTGAAGAAGTAGACGCCGGTCATGACCAGGTCGCTGCGCGGCTGCTCCGGCTTCTCCACCACCCGCAGCACCGCGCCGGTCTCGTCGGTCTCGACGACGCCGAACGGCCGCGGGTCGGCCACCCGGTGCACCACGATCTGGGCGGCCGGGCGCAACGCGTGGAACTCCTCGGCGATCGGGCCGATGCCGTCGGCCAGGACGCAGTCGCCGAGGTACATGACGAAGTCGTCGCCGCCGAGGAAGGGTCGCGCCAGTTTGACGCAGTGGGCCAGCCCCAGCGGGCGGAGCTGGCGGATGTAGGTGACGCGCGTCCCGAACCGCGAGCCGTCGCCGACGACCTCGGCGATCTGCGCCTCCCTGTCGCCGACCACGAGGCCGATCTCGGTCACGCCGAGCGCGCGCAGGCTCTCCAGCACGTGCTCCAGGACCGGTTTGTTGGCGATCGGGATGAGCTGCTTCGGCATGGAGTGGCTCAAGGGACGCATGCGGGTGCCCGACCCGCCGGACAGCACCAGAGCCTTCATGCTCGCCAGAATCCCAGCGACGGGCCCCCGCGGGCATCTCTGACAGTGCGGGATGACGGCGAAGAAGGGCTGTCAGCCGATGCCCTCCACCAGCCCGGCGGCCGAGGACAGGTTGTCGCGCAGCCGCTGACCGGCCCGTTCGTCGACCGTGTCGGCCAGTTCGTGCACCCGCGACAGCGCCCGTTCGGCCGCGCTGGCGTCGCCGAGGGCGACCAGCACCTCGCTCAGCATCGTGAGCGTCTGCGCCTCGAACAGCGGCGCGCGCATCTGGCGGAACAGCGTGACCGCCTTGCGCAGGCGGCCGATCGCGTCGCCGGGCTCGTTCGCGGTGACGGCCAGCTCGCCCAGCCCGGCCAGGGCGTGCGCCTCGGCCAGGCGGTGGCGGGCGGTCTCGGCCACGGCCAGCGCCCGGCGCAGCAGGTCGCCGGCCTCGCGCAGGCGTCCCCTGCGCAGGTGGGCGATGCCGAGGCCGTGCAGGGCGAAGGACTCGCCGACGGTGTCGCCGATCTCCTCCACCAGCGTGAGCGCCTCCTCGAACGCGCCGGCCGCCAGCGCGAACTCCTCGGCCTGCAGGTGCACCCGGCCCATCCGGTGCAGGATCTGGGAGATGATGCGCCGGCTGCCGCCGCTCTTCCCGCGGACCAGCGCCTCGGCCAGCATGATCTTGGCGTCGTCGATGTCGCCGCACTCCGACCGGATGGCGGCCAGGTTGTCCAGCGTGTGCGCGGCCGAGATCTGGTCGCCGATGTCGGTGAAGATGGCCAGCGCCTGCTCCAGGTGCGTCGCGGCGGCGTCCAGCTGGCCGTTCATGCGCTCCAGGAACGCCAGGTTCCGCCGGGACCGGGCGATCTGCACGACGTTGCCGGTCTTCTCGAACAGCGTCAGGGCCGCCTCGAAGTCGCGTCTGGCCTCGCCGAAGTGCTGCTCGGTCTGGGCCAGCGTGCCGCGCACGCACAACATCTCGGCCTGGCCGCGCTCGTCCCCCGCCCGGCGGGCGGCCTCCAAGGCGATCTCCTGGATCTCGCGCCAGTCGTCGAGGTAGACGTGCAGCTCGAAGAAGGGCTCGGCGTTCATCGCGGTGCGCCAGCACAGCTCCACGAAGCCGGCCTGGGCGGCCTGGCGGATGCCGGCCAGCAGCACGTGGCGCTCGCGTTCGAACCAGCCGATCGGGTCGGCGACCAGCCGCTCGACCAGCTCGGCCGGGAGCGGCGAGTCGGGGCCGGGCCGCAGGTGGGGGCCTGCGGGCGGGCCGTACTCGCGGGTCCTGGCGGTCTCGGTGAGGCGGTGCAGCGCGTCGAGCACGCGGGCCAGCGCCGCGCTGCGCTCGGCGGGCGGCTCCTCGGCGGCCAGGCGTTCGTGGGCGTAGACGCGGATGAGGTCGTGGAAGCGGTACTGGACGTTGACGTTCCTGCCGACCCCGGCGACCTCGATGAGCTGGGCGTCGACCAGGTCGTCGAAGAGGTCCTGGGCGTCGGCCAGCGGCCGGTCGAGCAGGGCGGCGCCGGTCCAGGCGGAGAAGATGTGCGAGTGCAGGATCGCCAGCCGGCGGAACAGGCGGCGGGCGTGCTCGGTGAGCGCGTCGTAGGTGAGCGACAGGCTGGCCCTGATGCCCATGTCGCCGTGCTTGAGCTCGTCGAGCCGGCGGGCCTCGTCGCCGAGCCGGTCCACGAGCTGTTCCACGGCCCAGTGGGGGCGCGAGGCCAGGCGAGCGCCGGCGATGCGCAGCGCGAGGGGCAGGAAGCAGCACAGCTCGGCCAGGGCGGCGGCCGACTCCGGCTCGGCCCGTACGCGCTCGGCCCCGGCGATGCGGGACAGCAGCTCGACGGACTGGGCGGCGTCGAAGAGGTCGACGTCCACGTGGGTGGCGCCGGCCAGCCCGCCGAGCCGGGTCCGGCTGGTGGTGATGACGGCCGAGGTCGGGCTGCCGGGTAACAGCGGCAGCACCTGGCTCTCGGCGGCGGCGTCGTCGAGCACGATCAGCATCCTGCGGTCGGCCAGCAGCATGCGGTACAGCTCGGCCCGCTCGCCGAGGGTGTCGGGCAGCGCCGTCCCCTGCACGCCGCAGGCCCGCAGGAACCGGTCGAGCACCTGCATCGGGTGGACCGGGCGGGAGACGCCGCCGTGCAGGTCGGCGAAGAGCTGGCCGTCGGGGAAGTGCGCGGCGACGCTGTGCGCGGCGTGCACGGCGATCGTGGTCTTGCCGATCCCGGCCCGCCCGGCGACCGCGATGACGGGCACGGCGAAGCGGCCGTCCCCGGCCAGGGGGACGGTCACCCGCTGCCTGATGACGTCGAGCTGGGCCTGCCGCCCGATGAAGTCGGCGATGTCGGAAGGGAGCATGCCGGGCACCGCGGGCGGACGGGCGGGCGGCTCGGCCGGGGCCGCCGCGGGCGGCGGCTGCGCCTCCAGGCTCTCGTCGGAGGTGAGGATGGCCGATTCGAGCTGCTGGAGCCGTTCGTTGGGCTCGATGCCCAGCTCCTCGACGATGACCCGCCGGGCGTCGCGGTAGACCTGGAGCGCCTCGGCCTGCCGTCCTGAGCGGTAGAGGGCGACCATGAGCTGGGCGGCCAGTCCCTCCCTGAGCGGGTGTTCCTGGACCAGCGCGGCCAGCTCGCCGACGAGCTCGTGGTGGCGGCCGAGGTCCAGTTCGAGCTGCACGCAGTCCTCGTTGGCGGTGACGCGCTGCTCGGCGACCCCGCTGGCCAGCGCCTGCACGGCCCTGCTGTCGATGCCGTCGAAAGCCGGGCCGCGCCACAACCCCAGCGCCTCGCGGTAGTGCTGGATGGCCTCGGGGAAGGAACGTCCGTCGCGAGCCTTGCGGGCCCGGCTCACAAGGCTCTCGAAACGGCGTGCGTCGATCGCGTCGGCGGGGGCGCGCAACATGTAGCCCTGCCGGGTGGTGACGATCATCTCGGGGTGGCCGTGGGCGCTGAACAGGCGCCTGAGCGCGGAGATGCAGATCTGCACCTGTGCGCGCGACGTGGCCGGGGGGTCCTCGTCGTAGATCGCCTCGACGAGGCGGTCCAGTGTGACCGAGTGATTGGCGTTCAGGATCAGGACGGCGAGGACGATCTGCTGCCGCGCCCCGCCAAGATCGAGCTGTCTGTCGCTCGCAGTTACCTCGAGCGCACCCAACACGCGAAACTCCACCCGCATCCCCTCAAACAAATCATCGCCCTCGGTCAAAGATCTTTCCCGAAGCGACCGGAATCCGGGCGTGATTGCCATGATGAGCGGCGTAACTGGTGCTTACCCCTCAAAAGTTTCTGCCATGGTTTGGGTGGATGGTACAACGCCCTTGGGTATGTGGCCAGTTTTGGAGCGTTTCAGGGCGATCCGTGTTGCCTGTCACCGTCAGCGCTGAAAGGCGCCCTCGATCAGGCCCCACGGCCAGTCCATCGTGCCGGTGACGGTGTCGTGCTGGCCGGCGGACGGAACGGCGTGCGCGGGGGCCGGCGCGGCGGCGATGGCGGCGAAGCCGGCCAGCGCGGCGAGCAGCAGCGCGAGGGTGAGGCGGACGCGGGCGGTGAGGGTGGTGGTCGCGGTCATTTCGATCTACCTCCGGGTGATTACCGCGGTCTTCGCCGCGGCTTCGGAAATGACGCTCACACGGTGCGCAATTCGCGCTTTATCCATCTTCTTTTCCCCGGGCATCAGCGCACGTTGGACGCTGTGCGCACCCGTCCCCGCACCCGCCGGCGATAGCGGCGATAGCGCGAAATAAGGCGGCCGCCTCTTTTCGCGATCGGCGGCGATCGGACGGCGATAGCGCGGCGATAGCGGCCGGAGGTCCGGCGGATAGGCGGCGGCGCGAGCCTTGGGCGCGAGCCCGGGCGGCGCGACCTGTCGTCGTCCGGGTGGCCATGTGCGCGGACGGCCCGCGCGGACCACTCGGAGAGGTTCGATGGGAATAGCGGTGCAAGCCCAGGACGCGGTCTACGGCCGGGGTGCGGCCGACCTGCACGTACGCCTGGACCATGACGCCGACGGGCAATGGGTGCTCGAAGCCGAGACCCGTACGGACCAGGACGGATCGGTCAGCGAGTGGGCCGACCGCCCGCTCGACCGCGGCCTGTACCGCATCGTGTTCGCCACCGACCCGTACTTCGTCGGGCTCGGGCTGCGGCCGGCGTATCCGGAGATCGTCGTCACCTTCCGCATGGTGGACGAGACCGCCGTGAACCACATCGTCGTGCTGATCTCGCCGCATTTCTCGACCGTCTATTTCGGATCGCTCAGCTGAGGGACAGTGAGGCCGGACATGAAGATCAGCCGCTATCGACCCTTCCCCCGGATGCCGCTCGGCGACCGCGCCTGGCCGGACGCCGTGCTCACCGCGCCGCCGCGCTGGTTGTCCACCGACCTGCGGGACGGCAACCAGGCGCTGCCCAGGCCCATGGACCCCGGCCGCAAGCTGGTGCTGTTCGACCTGCTGGTGGGCATGGGCTACAAGGAGATCGAGGTCGGCTTCCCGGCGGCGAGCCAGGACGACTACGACTTCGTCCGGCTCCTGGTCGAGCGCGACCGCATCCCGGACGACGTGTGCGTGACCGTGCTGACCCAGGCGCGCGACGAGCTGATCGAGCGCACGGTGGAGAGCGTGAGCGGGGCGCCCGGGGCGACGATCCACCTCTACAACGCGACCTCGCCGCTGGCGCGGCGGCTGGTGTTCGGGATGAACCGGGACGAGTGCAAGGACCTGGCGGTCCAGGGAACCCGATTGGTCATGAAATATGCCGATAAATTACTCGAAGAGGGTGATGTTCGGTTTCAGTACTCGCCTGAGCATTTCCACGACACCGAGCCGGACTTCGCGCTGGAGGTCTGCGCGGCCGTCATGGACGTCTGGCAGCCGGGCCCCGACCGGCCGATCATCCTGAACTTCCCGACGACGGTCGAGCGCTCGACGCCCAACGTGTTCGCCGACCAGATCGAGTGGCTGCACCGCAACCTGCCGCACCGCGAGCACGTCTGCCTGTCGGTGCACACGCACAACGACCGCGGCACCGGGGTCGCGGCGGCCGAGCTGGCGATGCTGGCCGGCGCCCAGCGCGTCGAGGGCTGCCTGTTCGGCAACGGCGAGCGGGCGGGCAACGTCTGCCTGGTCACGCTGGGCCTGAACCTGGCCACCCAGGGCGTCGACCCCGGCGTCGACTTCTCCGAGCTCGACCGGGTGCGGCGCGTCGTCGAGGAGTGCACCGGGCTCGCGGTGCCGCCGCGCCACCCGTACGGGGGCGACCTGGTGTTCACCGCCTTCTCCGGCGGGCACCAGGACGCGATCAAGAAGGCGTTCGACGCCATGGACCGGGAGGCGGCCCGTACCGGGAACGACCCGGCGGAGCTGCCGTGGGAGGTGCCGTACCTGCCGGTGGACCCGCGGGACCTGGGGCGCACGTACGAGGCGGTGGTCCGGGTCACCAGTCAGTCGGGCAAGGCGGGACCGGCGTACCTGCTGAACGCCCGGTACGGGATCACGCTGCCGCGCGGGCTGCAGATCGAGCTGGGCCGGGCCGTCCAGGCGATGGCGGAGGCCGGGCAGGGCGAGGTCGAGCCGGAGCGGATCAGGCGGCTGTTCGAGCAGGAGTACCTGACCCCCGGCGACCCCGGCGGCCTGCCCGGCGATCTCGCCGGGACGGTGGCCACGCTGCACGTCGACGGCGGCGCGTACGGGCAGGCCCGATCCGACACGGCGGCGGCGCTGCGCGCGGCGCTGGAGGCCGCCGGCGTCCGGGTCCGGGCCGTGCACCACCTCGACGGCGCGGCCGGCGCCGCCGGCGGCGAGGTGACCGTCTACGCCCGGTGCGGCCTGGACGGCGGCACGGCGTGGGGCGCCGGCGCCGCGCCCGACGCGGTAGCCGCGGCCCTGGCCGCCGTGGGCACGGCCGTGGCCCGCGCCCGCCGCGCGCACCCGCCGACCGCCGCACCCGCCCCCGACCCTGCCCCCGACCTGGCCCTTCCCGAGCCCGGACGCCGGCGCGCGGCCAGGAACCGGCGGCTGATGGCGGGACGATAGAGATCGAATACCACCCCGGCCTAGCGTGAGCGCAACACGACATGTGGGGAGACGGCCATGACTCTCATCGAACGGCAGGAGGAGATGTCCTGCCTGGAGTCGCTCGTCGCCAACGCCATCCTCGGCCGTGGACGGGTCGCGCTGGTCAGCGGGCCCGCCGGGACGGGCAAGAGCGCGCTGCTGCGCGCGTTGTCCGAACAGGCCATAGAGCTGGGCGCGCTCGCGGTGACGGCGACAGGATCGCGCATGGAGCAGGACCTGCAACTGGGCCTGCTCCGCCAGCTCATCCAGGACGCCCCCTTGGTCGAGGAGGAGCGCGAGCGCTCGGAGAAACTGCTGGCGGAGGGCGTGCGGACCGCGACCGCGGCGCACGCCGACGCCGAGCGGCTGCTCGACCCGCAGGTCGTGCACGCCCTCGTCACGGTGCTGCTCGACCTGTCCGAACGCTGCCCGCTGGTGGTCGTCGTGGACGACGTGCACCACGCCGACCGCACGTCCCTGCTCTGCCTGGCCTACCTGGCGCGGCGGGTGCGCAACGCGCGGATCGTGGCGGTGTTCGCGCTCAACGACCGGCAGGGCACGGACGGTCCGCTGGAGACCGACCTGCTGCGGCTGCCGCACTGCCTGCGCCTGCAGCTCGCCCCGCTCTCCCGCAGGGGCGTGGCCGCGCTGGTGGCGGGCCAGGTGGGGCTCAGCGCGACCGAGCGGTTCGCCGACGAGTGGCACACGATCAGCGGCGGCAACCCGCTGCTGGCCGGCGAGCTGGCCGCCGACTACCGCCAGCACCTGCGGGCCGTGGAGGAGCCGCCGCGCGAGCTGGTCGTCGGCGACCGGTTCGTCCGGGCGGTCGAGACGTGCCTGCGGCGCAGCCACCCGCGTACCGTCCGGGTGGCGCAGGGCCTGGCCATCCTCGGCGAGGCCGACGGGCTGGCCGAGATGCTCGAACTGCCCGCCGTGGACGTCAGCAGGGAGCTGCTCACGATCGGCGCGACCGGCCTGCTGCGCGGCGGCGGCTACCGGCACGAGGCGGTGCGCTCGGCGGTGCTGGCCGGCATGGACCTGTCCGAGCGCAAGGAGCTGTACCGCCGCGCCGCCGAGCTGGCCTACACGCGCGGCGTGCGGCCCGGCGTGGTCGCCGACCGCCTGCTGCAGGCCGCCAGGGTCGAGGCGCCGTGGGTGGTGCCGACGCTGGAGGAGGCCGCGCTGGCCGCGCTGCGCAAGGGCGAGGTGGAGTCGGCGGTGGCCTACCTGAAGCTGGCCTGGCGCGAGTGCACCGACGAGCTCCAGCGCTCCAAGCTGATGACCATGCTGGTCCGCGCGGAGTGGCGGATCAACCCGGCCACCCCCGCCGGGCACCTGGACCAGCTCACCGAGGCGCTGCAGAAGGGCAGCCTGCACGGCAGCGACGCCGTCGTGCTGGCCCGCGCGCTGCTGTGGCACGGCCGCTTCGAGGACGCCCGCGACGTGCTGGAGCAGCTCAACCAGGAGGCGTCGGCGTCCGACCACGCGACGCTGGCCGAGCTGGTCGTGGCGCAGCTCTGGCTGCGGGTGACCTGCCCGCCGCTGGCCGCGTACGTGGCCAACCCGCCGCGCGAGCACATCCTGGCCGGGATGGTGTCGGTCGCCGTCAACCGGCGGCTGGAGTCCACGCTCGCGCTGGCCGAGGTGCTCACCCACGGCCCGCGCGAGCACAACCTCGACGCCGTCGAACGAATTTTAGAGGGCGAGCGGCTGGACGAGATGTCCCTGGACGTCGTGGAGAACTCGCTGCTCGCCCTCACCTACGCCGGGCGCTGCGAGCGCGCGGCGCCGCTGTGCGACCTGTTCGGCGACGAGGCGGCGGCAAGGCAGGCGCCGAGCCGCCGGGCCCGGCTGGCGGCCATCCGGGCCGAGATCGCGATCCGCCAGGGCGACATGCCCGCCGCCGAGCGGCACGCCCGCATCGCGCTGGACACGATCCCGATGAGCAGCTGGGGCGTGGCCATCGGCGGCCCGCTGGCCAGCCTGGTCATCGCGCTGACCGCGATGGGCCGGCACGAGGCCGTGCGTGACCCGCTGGACCGGCCGGTCGCCGAGGCCATGTTCCAGACCCGCTACGGCCTGCACTACCTGTACGCCCGCGGCCGCTACAACCTGGCCGGCGAGTCGTTCGTGGCCGCCCTGCACGACTTCCTGCGCTGCGGCGAGCTGGTGACGGCCTGGGGCCTGAACAACCCGGCGCTGATCCCCTGGCAGGCCGACGCGGCCGAGGCGTGCCTGCGGATGGGCCAGACCGAGGAGGCCAGGGAACTGATCAAGGCCCACCTGGACGGCTGCGGCCCCGGCGCCTACCGGGGACGCGGCATCGGGATGCGGCTCAAGGCGGCCGTCTCCGAGCCGGCCCGCCGTCCGGCGCTGCTGCGCCAGGCGGTGGAGTACCTCCAGCTCGCCGGCGACCGGTACGAGCTGGCCAGGGCCCTGTTCGACCTGGTGGAGGCGTACGAGGCGCTGGGCGAGTTCCGGCGGGCCCGGACGGTGGCCGGACGCGCGCAGGCGGCGGCCCTGGAGTGCGGGGCCGAGCCGATGATCGGCGCGCTCAGCCGGGCGGCGGACGCGGACGGCGCGCCATCCCCCCTGCCGGGCGACCTGATCGGCGTGCTGAGCGTCGGCGAGCGCCGGGTCGCCGCGCTGGCGGCGGCCGGTTACAGCAACCGTGAGATCGCGGCCAAGCTCTACATCACGATCAGCACCGTCGAGCAGCACCTGACCCGCACCTACCGCAAGCTGAACATCCGCCGCCGGGCCGACCTCCCGCTCGTGGTGGAGTTCGACGACACCGCCCAATCCTGACCGCCCGATCCTGACCCGGGCCGACCCGGTCCGGCGAGCCTTCCGCCGCCGGACCGGGTTCACCCGTGCTCACCTGTGCTCCCGGTGGGCACCGGGCATGCAGGAAGTTGCGGCCGCGCGGGCCCGCGGGCGAGCGTCGAAGGCATGGAACTCACCGTGGTGCGGGGGCAGGCGACCCCCGAGGAACTCGAAGCGGTCGTCGCGGCGGTCTTCCGCCGCCTGGCCGAGGCGGCCGAGCGCGAGGCGTCGGCGTGGTCGGACCCGTCCGTGTTGGTGCGCAGCCCACTGCCCGGCGGGGGCGGCGACTGGCGGCTGGCGGCCTGGGCGAGCTGACCCGGGTCTTCACGGTACTGGAGGAGGAGCACACCATGTCGTCTCTGCTCGGTTCGCTGCGCCGGCTCGTGCTGGCGCCATCCCTGGCCGACGTGACCTTCGGCGCACGCGGCTTCCCCGTCGTCCCCTCGGCCCTCACCGGCCGTCTGGAGGCGATCCCGCAGGCCGTCGTGTGCGGCTTCGAGTGGGGCATCGACGTCCGCGACCAGTGGGAGATCGAGCGCCGGCTGTCCCTGGTGGACGTCGAGCAGCGCGGCTTCGCCTACGAGGGCGCGACGATGGCCTTCACCGTGCTGGACGCCATGGGCGGCGGGCGCGGGCGGCGTACCCGGGACCTGCTCATGGGCCCAGGGCAGCCGCACATCTTCCTGGCCTACATCGGCATCGGCTTCGCCATGGCCCGGCTGCCGCGGGTGTTGTGGAAGAAGGTGCTGCCCGACCTGGACGGCACCCCGTACCACCCGGTGATGAGCTGGCTGGCCGTGGACGGGTACGGCTTCGACCTGGCCTACTTCCACACCCGCCGGTACGTGGACGGGCAGCAGGTGCCGGCCCCCTACCCCTGGCAGGGCAACGCGGCCTACTTCCCGCGCGCCGTGGACCAGGGCGTCGGCCGGGCGTTGTGGTTCATCCACGGCGGCAGGCCGGGCGACGTGGCCACGGCGGTGCGCGCGTTCGCCGCGGGGCGGCAGGCGGACCTGTGGAGCGGGGTCGGGCTGGCGGCCACGTTCGCCGGGTGCGCGGCGGGCGCGGCCGCGGTGCTGCGCGAGGAGGCCGGGGAGCACCGGGGCGAGCTGGCCCAGGGCTCGGTGTTCGCGACCAAGGCCCGGCACTACTCGGGGTTCGTCCCGGAGCATTCGGCGGCCACCGGCGCGGTGCTGACCGGGCTCGACGTGGCCGGCGCGGTCGCGCTGGCCGACGACGGCGAAGTCGCCGCGGGCACCTCGGAACGCGTCCCGGATTACGAGCTGTGGCGCGGCAGGGTGCGCGCGCATTTCGCGGCCGAGGCCGAGCTCCCGGCCCGCTGAGCGTTTCCCTGAATAAGCACGTCATTCGCTTTCGCACGCCCAAAAATGAGCCTCCGAGCTGAGCAAACCCGAAGTTGCCCGGCCACCGGGCGGCATGTGTCAATGAAATTGGATTGTTCGGGCTATAAGCGGCGGAGGCTCAATTGGCAAGCGCATTGCGGTCACTGAGACGCAGAATTCTGGTGCCGGACGTCGGCGAGACGAAAGTCGAAACGCGCGGCTTCTGGGTGAAGAACGCGGCGTCCACCGAATTACTGGAGACGGTCGGCGAATACTTTCTCGCCGGTTACGCCCACGCCGTGGAGTCACGCACCGTCGCCGAGGCCGAGGACCGGCTCGAAGAGGTGCCCGCCCGCTTCCGCGGCTTCGCCTACGAGGGCGCGGGCATGGGCTTCGCCATCCTGGACTGCATGACCTTCGGCGACCTGCGCCGGGTCAACGCCTGCCTCCAGGGACGCGGGCACCACCACAACTACATGATCTACGTGGGGATCGGCTGGGCCATGGCCCGGCTCCCCCGCTTCCTGTGGCCCAAGCCCCGGCTGCTGGACCCGCTGCTGCTGTGGCTGGTCCACGACGGGTACGGCTTCCACCAGGCCTACTTCCACACCGACCGGTACGTGCACCAGCAGGTGCGCGAACCCCGCTTCTCCTGGCCGGCCGGCCAGGAGGACTACGCGGCCCACGCCCTCGACCAGGGCATCGGCCGCGCCCTGTGGTTCGTCGCCGGCACCAGCGCCGAGCGGGCGGTCACGCTGCTCGAACGGTTCCCCGAGTCCCGCCACGCCGATCTCTACGCCGGCCTCGGCCTGGCCGCCACCTACGCGGGCGGCGCCGACGACGCCGAGCTGCGGTGGCTGCGCGAGCGCGCCGGAGCGCACCGGGGGCCGCTGGCCCAGGGCAGCGTGTTCGCCGCCGAGGCCAGGATCCGCGCCGGGCTGCTCTTCCCGCACACCGAGTCGGCCGTGGGCGTTCTCTGCGGCACCACGGCGGAGCAGGCGGCCGAGGTGAGCCGCGTGACCCGCCCCACCGCGACAGCACAGGACTCGCCGCCCGCCTATGAGGCGTGGCGCCGGCGTATCGCCGAGACGTTCGTCTTCCATGGAGGTGTTCCCTCGTGAGCTCGGTAGCCGCGTGGTTGCGCAAGCAGGCGGCCGGAGTCGCCGCACTCGCGCTGATGATCGCCGTCTTCGCGATCGGCCACCCGACCTTCGCCTCCGACGCGACCAAGGCCGAGATGGCCGGCGCGTACGGCTTCAAGTCCCTGGCGATCGCGATGCCGGGCGGCGGCCCGGCCAAGACCGTCCGCAAGGTGAACCAGGCCTACAAGCACATCGACGCCTGGATCTCCTCGGTGGGGGCCGCGATCGCGCTCAACGACCTCGACGGCAACGGCAGGGACGACGACCTGGTGATCGTGGACCCGCGTACCGACCAGGTGGTCGTCACCCCGGCGCCGGTCGAGGGCGGCGGCGAGCGGTACCGGCCGTTCGCGCTGTCGCTCGGCTCGCTGCCGGTCACCGACGCGATGGCGCCCATGGGCGCGGTGCCCGCCGACTACAACGACGACGGCCGCACGGACCTGCTGGTCTACTGGTGGGGCCGCACGCCCACGCTGCACCTGCAGCGGCCGACCGCGGCCCGGTTCGAGGCCGCCGCCTTCGACGCGGCCGAGCTGGTGCCCAACGCGGGCGGCGCGAAGTACACCGGCGAGGTGTGGAACAGCAACGTCGCGACCGTCG
Source organism: Nonomuraea sp. NPDC050227 (assembly GCF_044459705.1). Lineage (NCBI taxonomy): Bacteria > Bacillati > Actinomycetota > Actinomycetes > Streptosporangiales > Streptosporangiaceae > Nonomuraea > Nonomuraea sp. NPDC050227. The sequence goes on from NZ_JBITJF010000003.1 coordinate 428,264, forward strand.
CCGACTTCGACGGTGACGGCAGGCAGGACATCTTCGTCGGCAACTACTTCCCCGACGGCAGCCCGGTCCTCGACAGCCGCGTGGACGGCGGCGTGCAGATGAACCACTCGCTGTCCAGGGCACTCAACGGCGGCCGGGACTACTTCTTCCGCGGCACCGGCAACGGCGGCTTCACCCGCCTGGACGGCGTGCTGCCGCCGGACGTCTCCACCGGCTGGGAGCTCGGCGCGACCAGCGCCGACCTGGACGGCGACGGCCTGCCCGAGCTGCTGCTGAACAACGACTTCGGGCCCGACCACCTGCTCTACAACACCTCCTCCCCCGGCACGATCAAGTTCTCCCCCACCGTCGGGACGCACGAGATCGGCGTGCCGAAGTCGAAGGTGCTCGGCGAGGACTCCTTCAAGGGCATGGGCTCGGACGCCGGCGACCTCAACCACGACGGCGTCCTGGACTTCTTCGTCAGCAACATCACCACCCCGTACGGCATCCAGGAGAGCAACTTCACGTTCCTGTCCACCGTCAAGACCCAGGCCGAGCTGCGCGAGAAGCTGCGGCAGGGCCAGGCGCCGTGGAAGGACCTCAGCGCCGAGCTGCGCACCGCCTGGTCCGGCTGGGGCTGGGACCCGAAGATCGAGGACTTCGACAACGACGGCGAGAACGAGATCGTCCAGGCGACCGGGTTCGTCAAGGGCGACGTCAACCGCTGGCCGCCGCTGCAGGAGCTGGCCGCCGCCAACGACGGCGTGACCAGCAACCCCAAGTCGTGGCCGAACGTCACCGAGGGCGGCGACATCGCCGGCGCGCAGACGCTGGCCTTCTTCGCCAAGGGCCCCGACGGCCGCTACGCCAACCTGTCGGAGCAGCTCGGCCTGGCCGTGCCCGTGCCCACGCGCGGCATCGCGACCGGGGACGTCAACGGCGACGGCCTGATCGACTTCGCGGTGGCCCGCCAGTGGGAGGCCCCCGCCTTCTACCTCAACACCAGCCGGTCGGCCGGCTCGTTCCTCGGGCTGCGCCTGCTGCACGACACCCCCTCCGCGGCCGGCCCGCTGCCCGCCGCCGGATCGCCGGTGATCGGCGCGACGGTGACCGCCACCACGCCCGACGGCCGCTCCTTCATGGGCCGCGTGGACGGCGGCAGCGGCCACTCCGGCAAGCGCGCGCACGCGGTGCACATCGGCCTCGGCGCGAACGTCACCGGCCCCGTGCGGGTCAAGCTGAGCTGGCGCGACCGCGCCGGACAGCGGCACCAGCAGGAGCTCACGCTCACCCCCGGCTGGCACACCCTCCAGCTCGGCTCGCAAGCGAAGGAGAAGTGACGGCATGGCCGACAAGACGATCACCCCGCCACGTCACGATCCCAAAGTGATCACGGCGCTGCGCCGGTTCGCGATCTCGATCACCATCTTCAACATCCTCGGCTACACCGTGCTGGGCTTCGAGCAGCCGTGGTCGTGGCCGTTCGTGGCGCTGGCCACCGGCTACACCGTGGAGATCATCCTTGAGGTGATCGGCGCCCGCCAGGAGGGCCGCGCGCCGCGCTTCCTCGGCAACGGGCCGCGCGGGCTGATGGAGTTCCTCTATCCCGCGCACATCACCTCCATCGCGCTCAACATGCTGATCTACGTCAACGACCAGGTGCTGGTCATGATGTTCGGCGTGACCGTCGCGGTGGGCGCCAAGTGGGTGCTCAAGGCGCCGGTGCGCGGGCGGATGCGGCACTTCATGAACCCGTCCAACTTCGGCATCGCGATCATCCTGCTGCTGCTGCCGTGGGCCAGCATCGCGCCGCCGTACCACTTCACGGAGAAGGTCGACAACCCGATCGACTGGATCATCCCGGGGATCATCATCATCGGCGGGACCATGATCAACGGTAAGCTGACCGGCCGCATGTGGCTGATCGGCGGATGGGTGGGCGTCTTCGCCCTCCAGGCCGTGGTGCGCGGGCTGATCATCGACGACATCTCCATCCTCGGCGGGCTGTCGATGATGACCGGGGTGGCGTTCATCCTGTTCACCAACTACATGATCACCGACCCGGGCACGAGCCCGTCCAGACCGCTGTCCCAGGTCGCCTTCGGCGGCGGCGTGGCCGTGGTGTACGGCCTGCTCATGGGGATGAACATCCCGTACGGGATCTTCTTCGCCACGGCGGCGGTCTGCCTGATCCGCGGCGGCTTCCTGTGGGCGCTGCACATCGTGAACAAGGCGCGCGAGCTCGACGCCGCCAGGGTCAGCGCAGCGGCCGCCCAGGCGCTGCAGCACGCGCGGGAAGAGGTCGCGAAGGCATGACGAGGATCGCGATCGTCGGCATGGCCTGCCGGTACCCGGACGCCGCCTCTCCCCGGGAGCTGTGGGAGAACGCGGTGGCCGGCCGCCGGGCCTTCCGCCGGCTCCCGGACGAGCGCATGCGGCTGGAGGACTACTGGGACCCCGATCCCGCAGCGCCGGACCGCTTCTACGCCAAGACCGCCGCGGTCATCGAGGGCTACGCCTTCGACCGGGTGGCACACAAGATCGCCGGCAGCACGTACCGGTCGACCGACCTGGCCCACTGGCTGGCCCTGGACATGGCCGGCCGGGCCCTGGCCGACGCCGGGTTCGCCGGCGGCGAGGGGCTGCCGCGCGAGCGCACCGGGGTCGTCGTGGGCAACACGCTCACCGGCGAGTTCACCCGCGCGAACGTGCTGCGGCTGCGCTGGCCGTACGTGCGGCGCACCCTGGCCGCGGCCCTGAAGGACCAGGGCTGGGACGACGAGCGCCTGGCCGCGTTCCTGGCCGACTACGAGGTGGCCTACAAGAGCCCCTTCCCGCCGGTGGACGAGGACACGCTGGCCGGCGGGCTGTCCAACACGATCGCCGGGCGCATCTGCAACCACTTCGACCTCAACGGCGGCGGCTACACCGTGGACGGCGCCTGCTCCTCGTCCCTGCTGTCGGTGGTGACGGCCGGCAAGGCGCTGGCCGACCACGACGTGGACGTGGCCGTCGCGGGCGGCGTGGACCTGTCCATCGACCCGTTCGAGGTGATCGGGTTCGCCAAGACCGGCGCGCTGGCCAAGAGCGACTTCCGCCTCTACGACCGGCACTCCAACGGCTTCTGGCCCGGCGAGGGCTGCGGCATCGTCGTGCTGATGCGCGAGGAGGACGCGCTGGCCGCCGGGCGGCGGATCTACGCCACGATCGCCGGCTGGGGCGTCTCCTCCGACGGCAAGGGCGGGATCACCCGTCCGGAGGTGAGCGGCTACCTGCTCGCGATGCGCCGCGCGTACGACAAGGCCGGGTTCGGCCCCGAGACCGTCGAGCTGTTCGAGGGCCACGGGACGGGCACGGCGCTCGGCGACGCGACCGAGCTCACGGCCCTGTCGCGGGCCAGGGCCACGGCCGCGCGGCCGGCCGCGGTCGGCTCGATCAAGGGCATGATCGGCCACGCCAAGGCGGCGGCGGGCGTGGCGGGCCTGATCAAGGCGGCCATGGCCGTGCACGAGCAGGTGCTGCCGCCGACCATCGGATGCGTCGACCCGCACCAGGTGCTCACCGACGAGGGCGCCACGCTGCGGGTGCTGCGCACGGCCGAGCCGTGGCCGCAGGGCGCGCCGCTGCGCGCGGCGGTGACCGCCATGGGCTTCGGCGGCATCAACACGCACGTGGTGCTGGAGAACACCGGCCCGCGGCGGCGGGCGTCCAGCCGGGTCAAGGCGCTGGCCGCCGCGTCCCAGGACGCGGAGCTGTTCCTGCTGGACGGCGGCACCTGGGACGAGCTGCGCGGCCTGGTGTCGGAGCTGCTCGACTTCGTGCCCAAGGTGTCCTACGGCCAGCTCGCCGACCTGGCCGCCACGCTGCGCGGGCGGCTACGCGGCCTGCCGTTCCGGGCGGCCGTCGTGGTCTCCTCGCCCGACGACGCCGTACGGCAGCTCACCCGCGTGCTGACGGCGCTGGAGTCCGGCGAGAACGCGCTGTCCACCCCCGACGGCAAGGCGTTCCTCGGCCGAGCCTCGGCACGGCCGCGGATCGGCTTCCTCTTCCCCGGGCAGGGCTCGGGCCGCGGGACCGACGGCGGCGCGCTTGCCAGGCGCTTCGCCGACGTCGCCGAGGTGTACACCACGGCGGCCCTGCCCACCGACGGCGACATGGCGGCCACCGAGGTCGCCCAGCCGCGCATCGTCACCGGCTCGATGGCGGGCCTGCGCGCGCTGTCGCTGCTCGGCATCGAGGCGGACGCGGCCGTCGGGCACAGCCTGGGCGAGCTGTCGGCCCTGCACTGGGCGGGCGCGATGGACGAGGACGCGCTGCTGCGCGTGGCGACCAAGCGCGGCCGGGCGATGCGGGAGCGCAGCGAGCCGGGCACGATGGCCGGCGTGCGGGCCGCGCCGGAGACCGTGCCGGCGCTGGTGGGCGACCTGCCGGTGGTGATCGCCGGGTACAACGGGCCGCTCCAGACCGTCGTCGCCGGGCCGGTGGCGGCGGTGGAGGAGGCCGGCCGCCGGGCCGAGCGCGCCGGGCTCACCTGGACCAGGCTGAACGTCTCGCACGCCTTCCACTCGCCGCTGGTCGCCCCGGCGGCCGAGGCGCTGGCCGGCTACCTGGCGGAGGAGCGGTTCGGGCCGGTCGCCCGGCGGGTCGTCTCCACCGTCACCGGGGACGACCTGGCCGCCGGGACCGACGTCCCGGCGCTGCTGCACCGGCAGATCACCGCGCCCGTGCGGTTCGCCCAGGCGCTGGCCGCCGTGGCCGCGGACGCGGACCTGCTGGTCGAGGTGGGCCCCGGCCGGGTGCTCAGCAGGCTGGCGGCCGAGCTGACCGACGTGCCGGCCGTCGCGCTGGACACCGACAGCGAGTCGCTGGCCGGGCTGCTCGGCGTGGCCGGCGCCGCGCACGTGGCGGGCGTGCCCGTCGCCTGCGAGGAGCTGTTCCACGGGCGGCTGGTCAAGCCGCTGGAGATCGGCGCGGCGTTCTCGTTCTTCGCCAGCCCGGCCGAGCAGGCGCCGCAGGTGCGCGTCAAGGCCGCCGCCCCGCAGCCGGCGGAGCGGGCGGCCGAGCCGGACGGCGGAGCGCGCGGCGGGACGGCGGCGAAGCCCGGCGAGTCCACGGTCGAGCTGCTGCGGCGGCTGGCCGCCGAACGCGCCGAGCTGCCGCTGGAGATGGTGACCGAGGACAGCAAACCGCTGGACGAGCTGCACCTCAGCTCGGTCACCGTCATGCACATCATCGACCAGGCCACCCAGCATCTGGGCGTGCCGGCGGGCATGGCGCCGGCCAACGTCGCCACCGCGACGCTCCAGGAGCTGGGCGAGGCCCTGGACCGGCTGGCCGCGCAGCCGCGCGCGCAGTCGGCCCGGGGCGTGGCGGGCGCGGCGCCGTGGGTGCGCCCGTTCGCCGTGGACCTGGACGAGCAGCCGCGGCCCCGGCGGACGGCCGAGGAGCGCGCGGGGTCGTGGCAGGTGTTCGCGCCCGCCGGTGCGCCCCTGGCGGGGCCGCTGCGCGAGGCACTCGAAGGGGAGAAGATCGGTTCCGGTGTCCTGGTGTGCCTACCCGCGCGGTGCGCGGCCGACGACCTGGAGCAGGCGCTGCTCGGCGCCAAGGCGGCGCTGGCCGGCGGGCCGGGCACCCGGCTCGTCCTGGTCCAGCACGGCCGGGGCGCGGCGGGCCTGGCCAAGACGTTCCACCTGGAGAGCGGCCTGCCCACCACGGTCGTGCACCTGCCGCAGGACGCGCCGCAGGCCGCCGCCTGGGTAGCGGCGGAGGCGGCGGCCACCACGGCCTTCTGCGAGGTGCACTACGACGCCGCCGGCGGGCGGCGGGTGCCGACGCTGCGGGCGCTGCCGTACCGGCAGGAGCGGGCGGAGGAGCCGCTGACCGGCTCCGACGTGCTCCTGGTGACCGGCGGCGGCAAGGGCATCACGGCCGAGTGCGCCATGGCCATGGCGGGTGGGGCGAAGGTGGCCGTGCTCGGCCGCTCCGACCCCGCCCAGGACGAGGAGCTGGCCGCGAACCTGCGGCGCATGGCCGCGACCGGGCTCACCGTCCACTACGCCAGGGCCGACGTCACCGACGCCGCCCAGGTGCGGGCGGCCGTGGCCGCGGCCGAGCAGGCGCTCGGGCCGGTGACCGCCGTCCTGCACGGCGCCGGGCGCAACGAGCCCGAGGGCATCGCCGGGCTGGACATGGACGCCTTCCGCCGCACGTTCGCCCCCAAGGTGGACGGCCTGCGCAACGTGCTGGAGGCGGTCGAGCCCGGACGGCTGCGGCTGCTGGTGACGTTCGGCAGCATCATCGGCCGGGCGGGCCTGCACGGCGAGGGCCACTACGCGACCGCCAACGAGTGGCTGGCCGACCTGACCCGCGAGGCGGGCGAGCGGCACCCCGGCTGCCGGGCGATCTGCATGGAGTGGTCGGTCTGGTCCGAGGTCGGCATGGGCGAGCGGCTGTCGGTCGTGGACCGGCTGGTCGAGCAGGGCATCACGCCGATCCCGGTGGACCGGGGCGTGGAGATCATGCGCCGCCTGGTGAGCGACCCCGACGCGCCCGGCGTCGTGGTGATCAGCGGGCGCACCGAGGGCATCCACACCGTGCGCCGGGAGGAGCCGGAGCTGCCGCTGCTGCGCTTCGTCGGCGCGCCGCTGGTCCGCTACCACGGCGTGGAGCTGGTCAGCGAGGTCGAGGTGAACGCCGGGACCGACCTGTACCTGGCCGATCACCTGCTGGACGGCAACCTGCTGTTCCCGGCGGTGTTCGGGCTGGAGGCCATGGCTCAGGTGGCTTACGCGGCCACCGGCCGTCCCGGAGCGCCCGTCGTGGAGCAGGCGGAGTTCGTCCGGCCGATCATCGTGCCGCCCGACGGGAGCACCACGCTCCGGGTGGCGGCGACGGTCACCGGGCACGACACGGTCGCGGTCGCCATCCGCAGCCAGGAGACCGGCTTCGACGTCGACCACTTCACGGCCGTGCTGCGCCTGGACGCCGGCGCCCCGCCCGCCGGTCCGCCCGAGCAGTCCGGCGACGAGCTGCCGCCGGTCGCGCTGGACCCCGACACCCAGCTCTACGGCGAGGTGCTCTTCCAGGGCAGGCGTTTCCAGCGGCTGCGCCGCTACCACCGGGCCGCGGCCCGCGAGGTGGACGCCGACCTGCAGGTGGCGCAGGAGTGCGACTGGTTCGCCGGGTTCCTCCCGCCGGACCTGCTCCTGGGCGACCCCGGCATGCGGGACGCGCTGATGCACGGCAACCAGGTGTGCGTGCCCGACGCCACCCTGCTGCCGACTGGCATCGAACGCGTGCACCCGGCCGGGGCCGCGCTGTCCGGCGCGGACGAGGTGCGCTACTGCGCCTCCGAGCGGTCCAGGGACGGCGACGCCTACGTCTACGACGTCGCGGTCCGGACGAAGGACGGCGAGGTCGTCGAACGCTGGGAGGGGCTGCGGTTGCAGGCCGTGCGGAAGAAGGGCGGGGCCGGTCCGTGGGCGGCGCCGCTGCTCGGCCCGTACCTGGAGCGCACGCTGGAGGACCTGACGGGCGCGCGGGTCGCGGTCGTCGTGGAGCCGGGCGAGGGCACCGGCGACCTGGCCGTGGCCCGGCTCGGCACGGCAGAAGGCGTGCGGACGGTGTCGGCGCACGTGCCGGGACTGACGGTGTGCGTGGCCGCCCCAGAGCCGCTGTCCTGCGCCGTCGAGCCCGTCACCCCCGCCGGGCCCGGCGACCCGGGCGACCGGGACGACGGGCGGCACGCGCTCGCCGGCGAGATCGCCGCGGCCTCCGGGGAGGACGCGGACACCGCCCGCGCCCGCGCCCGCGCCGCACTCGCCTGCCTGCGCACCGCCGGAACGGCAGCGGGCACGGCGGCGGGCACGGACGCGCCGCTCGCGGTCACCCGGCCCGCGGCCGACGGATGGGTGGTCCTGACCGGCGGCGGCGCGGCCGTGGCCACGCTCGCCACCCGGGTGCACGGCCTGCCCGCCCCCGTCGTCGTCGCGATCCGCACCGAAGGGCGGTCCTAGCCCATGGGCACCTACTACGAGTACCTGCACACGGTCGGCTTCGAGGAGACCAACCTCGTCGGCAACGTCTACTACGTCAACTACCTGCGCTGGCAGGGACGCTGCCGGGAGATGTTCCTCATGGAACGGGCCCGCGACGTGCTCGCCGACCTGCAGGACGACCTCAAGCTGTTCACCCTCAAGGTCGACTGCGAGTTCTTCGCGGAGATCACGGCCTTCGACCAGCTGTCCATCCGGATGCGCCTGATCGAGCTGGCGCAGACGCAGATCGAGTTCGGCTTCGACTACGTCCGGGTCACCCCGGGCGCGCCCGAGGTCCTCGTCGCCCGCGGCAGGCAGCGAGTGGCCTGCATGCGGGGGCCGAACACCAAGACCGCGCCGGCGAGGGTCCCCGAGCCCCTGGTCAGGGCGCTCGAACCGTACCTGGCCTAGAACCCGGACCCAGGAGGTCACCGTGCAACTCCACTCATCGGCCCCGGCGCCGCAGGTCGCGGACGCCAAGGCGCTGCGCGACGCGTTCGGGGCGTTCGCCACCGGCGTCACCGTGATCACCACCGGCGGCGAGGTCCCGCACGCCATGACGGCCAACTCCTTCACCTCGGTCTCGCTCGACCCGCCGCTGCTGCTGGTGTGCGTCGGCAAGGGCGCCGTGATGCACCAGTGCATCACCGCGGCCACGTCGTTCGGGGTGTCGGTGCTGGCCGGGCACCAGGAGGCCGAGGCGCGGCACTTCGCCGACCGCTACCGGCCGCTCGGCCTGGCCCAGTTCGCCGACGTCGAGGTGACGCCGGGCGAGGTCACCGGGGTGCCGCTCATCGCGGGCGCGGCGGCCCGCTTCGAGTGCCGGGTCTGGCGCGCCTACGACGGCGGCGATCACACGATCTTCGTCGGCGAGGTGCTGTCCCTGAGCCGGCGGGACGACTGCGACGGCCTGCTGGTCTACCGGGGCCGTTTCGGCGAGACCTCCCCCGCTCTGCAGGGGGTGTCGGCGTGACCACACTGGGCACCCGCCCGGTGGCGCTGGGCGGCCGCGTGCCGCCCGGCCCGCCGCCCTGGGCGGCGCCCGTCCTGTACCGGCGGCTGGTCGGCGACCGGCTCGCGCTGCTGTCGAAGGCGACCGCCCGGTACGGCGACGCGGTGCGCATGACGATCGGCCCGAAGAGCATCTACCTGTTCAACCATCCCGACCACGCCAAGCACGTCCTGGCCGACAACAGCGGCAACTACCGCAAGGGCATCGGCCTGGCCGAGGCCCGGCGGGTGATCGGCGACGGGCTGCTGACCAGCGACGGCGAGCGGTGGCGGCAGCAGCGCAGGACCATCCAGCCGCTGTTCCAGAACAAGCGGCTGGCCCAGCAGGACACCGTGCTGGCCGAGGAGGCCGGCCGCCTGGTCGAGCGGCTGCGGGCCCGGGTGGGCGGCGGGCCCGTGGACGTGGCCGGGGAGATGACCGGCCTGGCGCTCGGGGTGCTCGGCCGCACCCTGCTCGACGCCGACCTCGGCGCGCACGGCTCGATCGGGCACGCCTTCGAGGGCGTCCAGGACCAGGCCATGTTCGAGATGGTGACGCTGGCCATGGTGCCGTTGTGGCTGCCGCTGCCACTGCACCTGCGGTTCCGCCGGTCCCGGCGGGAGTTGTACCGGGTCGTGGACCTGCTGGTGGCCGAGCGGCTGGCGAACCCGACCGGCGGCGGCGACCTGCTGTCGCTGCTGATCGAGTCCACCGGGCTGCGGAAGGACCCGCGGGCCGCCCGGCAGCGCCTGCGCGAGGAGCTGGTCACGGTGCTGCTGGCCGGGCACGAGACCACGGCCAGCACCCTGTCGTGGGCCTTCCACCTGCTGGACCGGCATCCGGAGGTGCGCGAGCGGGTGCGGGCGGAGGCCGTCTCGGTGCTGGGCGACCGGCCGCCGGTGTACGAGGACCTGCGCAGGCTGACCTACACGGCGGCGGTGCTGGAGGAGGTCATGCGGCTGTACCCGCCGGTGTGGGCGCTGACCCGGGTGGCGCGGGAGGACGACGAGGTGGGCGGGTACCGGGTCCCGGCGGGCGCGGACGTGCTCATCAGCCCGTACACGCTGCACCGGCATCCGGCGTACTGGCGGGAGCCGGACGCGTTCCGTCCCGAGCGGTTCGAGCCGGGCGCGCCCGCCGACCGGCCGCGGTACGCCTACATCCCCTTCGGCGCGGGCCCGCGCTTCTGCGTGGGCAACCACCTGGGGATGATGGAGGCCACGTTCGTGCTGGCGATGGTCACCCGGGAGCTGCGGCTGACCGGGCTGCCCGGCCGGCGGGCGGTCCCGGAGGCCATGTTGTCGCTGCGGGTGCGCGGCGGCCTGCCGATGACGGTGAGCCCGGCCTAGAGACCGGAGGTCACGCAAGGGCCCGCGGACGTCGTCCGCGGGCCCTTCCGCACGTGCCGCCCCTCCTGTCAGGTGTGGGTGTCGGTCCAGGCCAGCAGGTCGCGCAGGGCGAGCAGGACGGGCGGGTCGAGCGCGTTCATGGGACGCAGCCGCAGGTCGGCGCGCTCGCTGCCGCCGCCGCCCACCTCGATCGGCCCGATCCGCGCGATGCACGTCGCGGCGTCCCCCTGGGGCGGGTGGTGCACGGCGTCCTCGCGGAACTCGGCCACGGACTGGGCGATCAGGTACCAGCTGCCCTTGGGCACGTTCTCCAGCACGTACGGGCCGGGCCGGTCGATCAGGGTGAAGCTCGCCGGTCTGCCCTCCAGGATCTGGCCGGGGAACACGCCGGCGAACACCGGCCGGTCGGCCAGCGGCGAGGTCACGACGCCGTGCAGGGTCGCCGCCGGGCCGCCGAACGCGCGCTCGCCGCCGGCCAGGTCCGCCGCCGTGACGCTCAGGAACTGCCGGTACCTGCTCGGCGACAGGCCCACGCTGTGGGTGAAGCGCGAGCTGAAGGTGCCCACGCTGGAGTAGCCGACCTGGTGGCTGATGTGCGTGATGCTGAGCGAGGTGGACACGAGCAGGCGTTTGGCCTCGCGCAGCCGCACCGCGGACAGGAACCGTCCAGGGGACAGCCCGGTCACGCGCTGGAAGACGCGCGAGAAGTGGAACTTGCTGAACATCGCGGTCCGCGCCATGTCGTCAATGGTGAGCTGCTCGCCGTGGTTCTCCTGCATGCTCTCGATGACCCGCAGGACCGCTCGTTCGATGACGTCGTCCATATGGTCTCCCGGAACCCGGAAGCCCTCGGGCGCGCGTCCCCCGTCGATTCTCCGGCCGGAGAATTCCCGGGGGGCGCGACGATTCCTCGGCGCTCCGGATGCATTGCCTTTCGGTTGCCACCTGGTACACGCTCTCGGGCGCGCAGTACGCTGCATGACAAATCGCCCTTTTTTGGGAAATCTTCGGAAATCTCGGCAATTTCTCTGAGAATGCGATTTTTATCGGGCCCATTCGCGGCGGGGGGCCGGCAGCAGTTGCCTGAGCGCCCGGCCGTCGCGGTGGTGCGGACGCCGCTCGTGCGGGTAGCCGAGCGAGACCTCCTCGAAGCGCACCCCGTCGTGCCAGCTCGTGCCCGGGATGTGCAGGTGGCCGTAGACGACCGCGGCGGCGCGGAAGCGCAGGTGCCAGTCGGCCGTCTGCTCGGTGCCGCACCACTGCGCCAGCGCCTGGTGCCGCAGCACGCGGGTGGGGGCGCGCAGCAGCGGGAAGTGGTTGACCAGGACCGTGGGCAGGGCCGGGTCGAGCGCGTCCAGCCGCAGCTCGCTCTCGCGCACCCGGGCCCGGCACCACGCCTGCCTGCTGGGATAGGGCTCGGGATGCAGCAGGAACTCGTCCCTGCACACCACCCCCTGTTCGCGGGCCAGGCCGAGCGCCTGCTCCCGGGTGGTGCCGGGCGGGCGGAAGCTGTAGTCGTACAGCAGGAACAGCGGGACGACGGCCACCGGGCCGCCCTCCCCCGTCCAGACCGCGTACGGGTCCTCGGGCGTGAGCACGCCGAGACGCCGGCAGATCTGCACCAGGCGCCGGTAGCGCTCCTCGCCGCGCAGGCCGGGGTCGCCGGGCGTGGTCCACAGCTCGTGGTTGCCCGGGGCCCACACCACCTTGGCGAAGCGCTCGGCGAGCAGGCCGAGCGTGCGCTCGAAGGCGTCCAGCCGCTCGGCGACGTCCCCCGCCACCAGCAGCCAGTCGTCCGCGGTGCGCGGGCGCAGCTCCTCGACGGCCGCCCAGTTCTCGGGAAATCCGACATGGAGGTCGCTGATCGCCAGTAATGCCGCACCGGAGGCGCTCACGCCGCGAGCGTATGCGCGCGAGAACGACCGGGAAGCGTACGGCGAGAAAAACAGGGGTCCCGTAGGGGCGAATAGGGGGTGGCGGCGGAGCCTTTGTGGATAAGGGCGCGGGGGCGTCCGTTAGGGGTTGTTGCGGCGCACCGCGCATTCAATTCTGAGCATGCCGAAGAAAGCGGAAATTGCACGGCCGTGTTCCGGGGGTGAGGGTGATGGCCGATGTACGGGGGCAGGAATTCGCTGATTTCGCGCGGGAGGCCAGGCCCATGCTGCGCCGGGTGGCCTTCCGGCTCTCCGACGACTGGCACGAGGCCGACGACCTCGTCCAGCGCACTCTGCTGGCGCTGCACCGGCACTGGGACGGCCTCGACCGGCGCGACCGCGCCGAGGCGTACGCGCGGCAGATCATGCGGCGGCTGCTCATCAGCGACCGCAGGTCGCTGCGCTGGTCGCGGGAGGTGCTCAGCGGCGCGCCGCCCGACGCGGCCGCGGCGCTGGACCCCTACGACCTGGTGGGCGAGCGCATCGTGCTGATGGGCGCGCTGGCCAGGCTCGGGCCGCGGCAGCGGGCGACGATCTTCTTCCGGTTCTGGGAGGGGCGCAGCGCCGAGGACACCGCCCGGGTCATGGGCAACGAGTCCTCCACGGTCCGCAGCCAGACCGTCAGGGCGCTGAGCACCCTGCGGGCCGCGCTGGCGCGCACCGACCCCGCCGACCGTACCGACCGAAAGCCGACCTGAACGAGGGAGTACCCATGGGTCCACTGCTCTACGAGACGAGGGTGGAGACGCTGGAGGCGCTCGCGGACACCATCGTGCCCGGCCCCAAGCGCGGTCCGGACGACCGGGCGGTGGCGGGCATGAGCCCGACGGGCGGCGCGGTCGCGGCCGGCGCCGTCGAGCTGCTGGAATGGGACGCCACCGGCGTCACCGAGGGCCTGGACGACTACGCCCGCTCGCTGAACGAGCACGCCCGCGCCCACGCCGACCAGCACGGCATCGTGCTGGAGGAGGGCGTGCCGGCGTTCGTGGCCCTGCCGTTCGAGGAGCGCGGCGCGCTGGTGCGCACGCTGACCGCGCCCGGCCACCCGGAGAAGGCGCTGTGGGTGCTGCTGGTGCTGTTCTGCTACATGGCCTACGACTCCGCCGCCCACCTGCACACCGCCGACGCCATCAGGGCCGGGCATCCCGGCCTGACCGCCATGGGCATCGCCCCGCCGGACGCGGACGGGCTCTGGCGCTTCCCCGCCTACTCCTACGGCCGTCCCCTCGCCGACCTCCACCCGGACACGACAGCTTCAGGGAGCCCCGCATGAACGGCGTCGAACGCACCGACGTGCTGGTGATCGGCAGCGGCTTCGGCGGCGCGATCCCCGCCTACCACCTGGCCGCCGGCGGCGCCGACGTGGTCATGCTGGAGCGCGGCCCGTGGCTGGAGTCGGCCGACTACGAGCACGACTTCAAGCTGGGCTCGTCCTACACCCGCATCTTCGACTTCACCGTCGGCGACGGCATGAGCGTGCTGGGCGGCAACTGCGTGGGCGGCGGCAGCGTGGTCTACTTCGCGGCCATGCCGCGCGCGCCGCGCTTCGTCTTCGAGCGCCGCGGCAGCATCAAGCGCCGCATGTGGCCGGCCGCGATCAGCCGCGACACCCTCGACCCCTGGTACGACCGGGTCGCCGAGTCGATCTCCATCACCCAGCAGGGCTGGGAGGACGTCTCCTACTCCGGCGGCCTGTGGGCGGCGGCCTGCCGGCACGCGGGCCGCACCGCCAACCCCGTGCCCGCGGCCGTGGACACCGGATCCTGCGTCAACTGCAACTGGATGATGGCCGGCTGCCGGTTCGACGCCAAGCAGTCGCTGCTGGTCAACTACCTGCCGGCGGCGCTCGCCCACGGCGCCCGGATCCGGCCGCTGCACGAGGTGCAGAGCATCGAGCGCACGCACGACGGCTCCTACCGGGTGCACTACAAGATCGTCCATGGCGAGGACTACCGCCTGACCGAGGGCGAGGGCACAATCGAGGCCAAGGTGGTGGTCCTCGCCGCCGGCGCCGCCGCCACGCCGGTCATCCTGCAGCGCAGCGAGGCCGCGCTCGGCGCGATGCCGCACGCCGTGGGCCGCTACTTCTCCGGCAACGGCGAGCGGCTCAACACCGCCGTGCTGAACGAGGAGCGCGTGCGCGAGGTGCTGGGCCTGGAGCGCGGCGACGGCCTGGCGTACGCGGCCAACCAGATCGGCAAGGGCCCGACGGTGGCCAACTGGGACCGGCTGGACGGCTCGCTGCCCGAGTACACCCGCTACTCGCTGGAGCAGCTCTACTTCCCGCCCGGCCTGGGCACCATCCTCGCGCTGGCCGGCGGCCCCGACCCGGCGTGGTTCGGGCTGCGCAAGAAGGAGATGCTGGAACGCTGGCGGTCCTGGCTGATCATCTTCCAGATGATCGAGGACGACAACGAGGGCGTCTTCGGGCCGCCGCCCGTGCGCGGCAACGCCGACCGGGTGTCCCAGCAGATGCTGGGCGTCGGCCGGCTGTCGTACAAGCCGACCGCGAACACCTCGGCCGCCTGGGCGATGGCCGACGCCGAGTGCAAGGAGATCCTGGAGCACGACGGGCTGGCCACGGTGACGCCGTGGACGAACGACCTGGTCGGCGCGTACACGGTGCATCCGCTGGCCTCGTGCCGGATCGGCGACGACCCGTACACCTCGGCGCTGGACGACGGGCACGAGCTGCGCGGGCACCCGGGGATCTTCGTCACGGACGGCTCGGCCGTGCCGGGCGCGCTGACCGTCAACCCGGCGATGACCATCTCCGCGCTGGCCGAGCGGGCCGTGCCGGGCATCGTCAGGGCCGCGCGGGAGCGGGGCGTGCAGGTCTCCTACGGCGCGCCCGCCCCGGACGGCTCCACCGCCGGCCGCCGGGCCACCGCGTCGCTGGCCGCCGCCGCGCTGCGCGGTTAGGGCGCCGGCGATGGGACGGCTGCTCAGCCGGATGACGGCGCCCGGCGCGCTCGCCCAGGTGCGGCACGTCCGCCCGGTGCGGCCGGGCGCCGCCCGCGGCCTGGTGGCCCGGGTGTACGAGCAGGTCGAGCGGGACTTCGGCATGCTCGCGCCGCCGGTGGCCCTGCACTCCCCCGCGCCGCGCGCCCTGGCCGCGTGCTGGCTGGTCCTGCGCGAGTCGCTGCTGGCCGCAGGGGCGGCCGGGCGGGTGGCCGGGGAGCTGGTGGCGCGGGAGGTCTCGGCCGGCAACGCCTGCCCGTACTGCGTGGACGTGCACGGCGCGACCCTGCGCGCGCTGACCCCCGCCGATCCCGGGCTGCGGCCGCTGGCCGCCTGGGCCAGGGCGAGCGCCGCCCCCGGGGCCGGCGGGCCGCCGGTGACGGGGGCGGCGGCCGTGGAGCTCGTGGCGGTCGCGGTGACCTTCCAGTACCTCAACCGCATGGTCAACGTGTTCCTCGGCGACTCGCCGCTGCCGCCGGAGCTGCCGGGCGCGGCGCGCGGGCCCGCGCTGCGGGTGTTCGGCGCGCTCATGCGGCCCGCCGCGCGGCGGCCCGCGGCCCCCGGCGGCTCGCTGGGCCTGCTGCCCGGCGCGCCGCTGCCGGACGACCTGGCCTGGGCGGGCGGCGTCCCGCGGCTCGGGGAGGCGTTCGCCAGGGCCGCGGCGGCGATCGAGGAGGGCGGCGCGCGGCGGCTGCCCGTCCCGGTCCGCGAGCTGGTCGCCGAGCGGGTGTCCGGCTGGGACGGCGTCCCGCCCGGCCCCGGCAGCGGCTGGGCCGGTCAGGCCGCCGCCGCGCTGCCGCCCGCGCAGCGTCCGGCCGCCCGGCTGGCGCTGCTGACCGCGCTGGCCTCCCACCAGGTGGACGCGCGCACGGTCGGCGAGTTCCGGGCCGCGACGCCGGGCCCGGCCGCGCTCGCCGACGCCGACGCCGCGCTCGTCGAGGCGGCCTCCTGGGCGGCCATGACCGCCGCCCGCCGGACCGGCGTCTGGTCCGGGCTGCCCGCCACCCCGCTTCCGACCGCATCGACAGCCGACTGAAAGGAACGAGGACGTGACCGAGCTAGAGGTAGTGCTCGACGACCTGGCGGCCGACGGCGACCAGCTCGACGCGCTGGTGTCGGGCCTGGACGCCCAGCAGTGGAAGCTGCCCACCCCCGCGCCGGGCTGGACGATCGCCGACCAGATCGCCCACCTGGCCTTCATCTTCCGCCTGGCCACCGCCGCCGCCACCGACGCGGAGGCGTTCGCGGCCATGACGGCCGGCGCGGAGAAGAACTTCGACGGCGCGGTGAACGCCGCGCTCAAGGCGTTCGAGAACGACTCGCCGGACACGCTGCTGGCCAAGTGGCGGGCCGGACGGTCGGAGGTGCACGCCGGTCTGGCCGCCGTGCCCGCGGGCGAGGTCGTGCCGTGGCTGGTCAACCCGCTGCCGCCGATCGTGCTGGCGTGCGCGGGCATCATGGAGACCTTCGCCCACGGGCAGGACGTCGCCGACGCGCTGGGCGTGCGGCTGGAGCGCACGGACCGGCTGCGGCACCTGGTCGTCTTCGCGGTGCTCACCCGGGACTTCGGCTACCTGTCGCGCGGGCTGACCCCGCCGGCCGAGGAGTTCCGCTTCGAGATCACCGGCCCCTCCGGCGAGGTGTGGGCCTACGGCCCCGAGGACGCCGCCCAGCGGATCAGCGGACCGGCCGAGGACTTCTGTCTGCTGGTGACCAGGCGGCGGCACCGCGCCGACGTGGCGGTCACGGCGACCGGCGCCGAGGCCGACCGCTGGCTGGACATCGCGCAGGCCTACCGCGGACCGGCGGGCGCCGGCCGGCGTCCCGGCCAGTTCGCCCGCGCCGGCGTCTGAGAACCGGCGTCCGACAGGCGGCGTCCGAGAAGCGGCGTCTGACAGGCCGCCTCTGAGAAGCGGTGCCTGAGAAGCCTTCCCGAACCGCGGGCGCGCCCGTCCGGAACTCCCCCAGTCCCGGGCGCGCCCGCTTCTCACGTCCCGACCTCCAGCGCGCGGCGGTCCACCTTGCCCGAGGCCGTCTGCGGCAGGCGCTCCACGAACGTGATCCGCCGGGGGAACTTCTGGGCCGCCAGCCGGGCCCGGACGAACGCCTTCAGCTCGGCCGCCTCGACCGCCGCCGAGGTCACCACGTACGCGTGCGGCCGGGTGAGGCCGCGCAGCTGATACCCGACCACCGCGCACTCGACCACGGCCGGGTGCTCGCGCAGGCAGTTCTCGATCTCGGCCGGCGCGACCCAGGACCCGCCCACCTTCAGCAGGTCGTCGGCCCGTCCCCGGTAGCGGAAGTAGCCGTCGGCGTCCCTGGTGACCAGGTCGCCCGAGCGCACGGTCCGCCCGCCCACGAACGTGCTCGCGGTCCGCTCCGGGTCCTGCCAGTACTCCAGCGCGACGGCGTCGCCGGTGATCTCCAGCCGTCCGGTCTCGCCGTCGGGGACCTCCTGCCCCTCGGGGTCCACGACGCGGGCGCGGTAGCCGGGGACGACCTGGCCGAGCGTGCCGGGCCGGACCCGTCCCGGGCGGTTGGACAGGAAGATGTGGTACGCCTCGGAGGAGCCGAGCCCGTCCACCACCTCCACGCCGAAGGTGTCGCTCCAGCGGCGGTGCAGCTCCGGGGGCAGCGCCTCGCCCGCCGACGTGCACAGCCGCAGGCAGCTCAGGTCCTGCCGGCCGGCGTCGGGGTGGGCGAGCATGGCGCTCATCATCGTGGGCACGTTCACCAGGACCGTGGGCCGGTGCTCGGCGATCAGCTCGAAGATCGTCTCGACCCGGCTGCGCTCGGGGAAGATCACGCCGGCCGCGCCGACGCCGAAGGGGAACAGGGCGGTCAGGTCGCGGGCGTAGCCGAAGAACAGTTTGGGCACGGGCAGGACCACGTCGTCCGGGCGCAGGTCCAGCACGCCGCGGGCGTAGGAGTCGAAGCTGACGTGCGGGCTCCTGGCGGGTAGCACGCAGGCGCGCGGCGCGCCGGTGCTGCCGGTGGTGAACTTCCACAGCGCCACGTCCCCGGCGGCGACCGGCACCGGGTCCAGGCGCGCCTCCTGCGCGCCGACCAGGGTGTCGAAGTGGTGCTCGCCGGGGCGCAGCAGGTGGCGCGGCACGCCGGTGACGAGCAGACCGGTCAGCCCCGCCGCGCGCAGGCTCTCCAGCGCCGACGGCCCCGCCACCACCAGGCGCGGACGGGCGTAGCCGGCGAAGTAGCGGTAGTCCTTGGGCCGCAGGAACGTGTAGACCTCGGCGGTGACCGCGCCGATCTTCTGGGCGCCGTACCAGGTGGCGACCGACTCCACGCTGTCGTCGGCGGCGATGAGCACCCGGTCGCCGCGGCGGACGCCGAGCTCGCGCAGCGCATTGCCGGCGCGGTCGGCCAGGGCACGCAGCGTCGCGTAGTCGACGCGGCCCTGGCGGGTGACGAGCGCGGTCCTGGCGCCGTCGGCGCGGTCGAGGAATCGGGCGGCGATGTTGAAAGAGTCCATGACATGCCTTCTCGCTGCTCTGCTCGCGGGCTGGTTCCGCCTTCCACGGTGCCGGGCGCGGGCCGTCCGCAGGGGGTCGGGAGGCGTCAGCAAGCTGGCGGTCGTGGCAGCTTGCTGACGGGTTTCTCCCGGATTGCGGGATGGCCGCCGCGGCGTTGACGGGCCCGCCGGGCCGCGCGTGTACTGGGGATGCGGCGGCCGCGACGGCCGTCGCGCTGCGGAGGAGAAGCGATGGCATCCACGCCCGCGGGCTCGTGGCCGGTGACGGAGACGACCGGTGAGGCGCCCGGTGACACGACCGGTGACATGACCGGTGACATGACCGGTGAGACGGCCGGTGAGACGGCGGCCGCGCCGATGGCCGCGCCGATGGCCGCGCCGATGGCCGACTGCCTCGGCGGCGCCGTCCATCTGGCCTGCGCCGAATCCCCGCAGGACGAGCTCGCCGTCATCGTCGCCGGGTTCGCCGGCTACGAGGCCCAGAGCCGGGCGCGGGCCCTGGCCCGGCTCGCCGCCCTGCGCCGCCTGCGCCGCCTGCGCCGCCTGCCCGGCGACGGCCCCCGGCCCGCGTGGACGGGTACGGAGCTGCGCCTGTCGGACTTCGTCGCCGACCCGCCCGCGAGCCTGCGGCGGCACGTGCCCGGCACCGGCCTGCTCAGCGGGCGGCGCTACCGGCTGCCCGTCGAGGTGGTGTGGACGGGCGGGCACGAATGCCTGATCGAGCCGGCCACGAGCGGCGTGGTGGACAGCGGCGTGCCGGAGGCGATCGCCGAGGTGGTCGCCCACGACGTGGTGGCGCGCTGGTGGGCCGAGCCGCGCGAGCCGCTGCTGCGGGTCTCCGGCTCGCTGGACCGTCTGCTGCCGCCCGGCGTGACGGCCGCGGCCTCGGGGCTGGGGCTGCGGATGTCGGCGTTCGTGTTGTCGGTGCCCGATCTCCGGGTCGCCCTGGTGACCGTCGGCGGCGAGGGCGCGACGCTGGCCGCGGCGGCCGGCCGTACCGTGAAGTCGGCCGTGTGCGAGGCGTTCCTGCGCGCGATGGCGGCCAGGGCGCAGCCGTGGAGCACGCTGGAGCTGCCCGACTGCCTGCGCCGGTTCGCGGTGTGGCAGCGGGAGGGCGACTACGCCGCCCATCTGGAGCGCCTGGCCGTCGACGCCGATCCGCGGCTGGTGGACGAGGTGAGCGGGCTGCGTCCGTCCGGCTGGCCGGAGATCGCCGCGCGCCGGTTCGGGCACGAGCCGGTCGCCGTGCGGGCCGGCGGCGAGGTCGTCAAGGTGTTGTGCCCGGGGGCCGCGTGCTACCGGGCCGCGTCCGGGGCCACCGTGCTGCCCTGTCCCGTGCCCTGACCTCCGCGGACACCGCAACCTGCGAGGAGCGCCGGCCGTCCGGATTCCGATAATGGAAGTGCAAGCTCCGGCCGCCGAACCCCCGGGAGGTGGGGCGTGGATCTGTCCGTCATTGGAGTCACCCCCGAAGCGGAGGCGGTCTACCGCTATTTCCTGCGCCATCGGGGCGAGAGCGTCGGCTCGGTGCCCGAGGCCCTGGACCTCGATCCCGAGACGGTGGAGTCGGCGGTGGAGACGCTCGACCGGCTCGCCATGCTCGACCTGAACGACCGCCACCGGGTCACCGCGACCGAGCCGCGGATCGCCATCGAGCGTCTGGTCGAGCAGCGCCTGGAGGAGCTGAACGCGGAGATCCGCCGGGTGTTCGGCGCCCGCGACGCCATCTCCAGCTTCCTGGAGGACAAGCGGGAGGGCGACCGCTCCAACGCGGTGCTGGACATCGAGCGGGTGGAGAGCGGCGCGCGGGTCCGCCAGCGCCTGGACGACCTGGCCTTCTTCTCCTACAAAGAGACGCTCTGCCTGCACCCGGGCGGGCCGTTCAACGAGGTGATGATCGAGTCGGCGCTGCCGCTCGACACGCGCTCGCTGCGGCGCGGCCTGGCCCTGCGCGAGATCTTCCACCCCAAGGCGCTGGAGGACCAGCGCATGGTGTCGTACCTGCGCGAGCTGGCGCACCTGGGCGCCGAGATCCGCGTCACCGACCAGCCGATGGACCGCATGCTCATGTACGACCGCAGCGTGGCCGTCGTCCCGATCGATCCCAAGGCGCACTCCACGGGCGCGCTGCTGGTCCGCGAGCCGGGCCTGATCTCGCAGCTCGTCATCTACTTCGAGGGCCTGTGGAAGGCGGCCGTGCCGCTGGCCGACCACCTCGACCCGCCCGGCGAGGAGCCGACGCTGTCGAAGATGGAGCAGCGGGTGCTGGCGGTCATGGCCACGGCCGACAAGGACGAGATCGCCGCCAGGGAGCTGGACATCTCGGTGCGCACCTACCGCCGTTACGTCGCCGACCTGATGGCCAGGCTCGGCGCGGTCAACCGTTTCCAGGCCGCGCTGCGCGCCAAGGAGGAGAACTGGATCTGACGCGTTTCTTCCGTCGTTTCTCGCCGGACGGCATGACGAACCCCCGCGACCCGGTCGCGGGGGTTCTCTCGTGTTCGGCCTTTGTCTATGGGCAGACCTCCTCGGGGAAATTCACGGTCAATTCCTTTCCGGTGTCGGGGCTTTTTACGGCCAGGTGTTGCCCTGCGGGGAGGGCAGCGGGGTGGGCAGCGGCCAGGTGTTGCCGTCAGTGCCGGCCGGCGCGGGCCAGGTGTTGCCGTCCGCCTGCGGCACCACCGTGTCGGCGGCAGCGGCGGCGGCCTGCGCGGCGGTGGCGCCGACGGCCCAGAGGAGCATTCCGGAGACAATCGCGATAATCCACTGGGAAATCCTCTTGGCAACAATGCTGTTCGTCATTTCACTGCCTCTTTCTCGGCGGTTCGTGTCGCTGTTCCCTTGCACTTCCAACTTTGCGCCGCGGCGGGGGCGCGAACCAGGCTTCGGCGAGGCAGCAAGCTGCAGGGCGTTTCCGCTTCCTGCCACGTCCGGCGCGGTCAAGCACTGCAGGAGGTGACAGGAAACGGCCATCGCTCCTTAACTGGACGTACCGGAAGAGTCCGAGGAGGAAACGATGACCATCTCCCCCGAGGTCCTCCAGGAAGCCCCGCCGTCGGCCATGGACCGCCTGCGCGAGGAGCTCGCCGGCGCGCGCGAGGACATCGCGCGCGGCCGCCCGCAGGCCGTGGAGCGGCAGCACGCGCTGGGCAAGCGCACCGCGCGCGAACGGCTCGACCTGCTGCTGGACGAGGGCTCGTTCCTGGAGATCGAGATGTTCCGGCGGCACCGGGCCCAGGGGCTCGGCATGGAGGCCCAGCGGCCGCACACCGACGGGGTCGTGGCCGGATCGGGAACCATCGACGGCCGCCGCGTCTTCGTCTACGCGCAGGACTTCACCGTCTTCGGCGGCTCGCTCGGCGAGGCGCACGCCCAGAAGATCCACAAGGTGATGGACCTGGCGCTGTCCAGCGGGTCGCCGTTCATCGGGCTCAACGACAGCGGCGGGGCCCGGATCCAGGAGGGCGTGCTGTCGCTCAACGGCTACGGCGGCATCTTCCAGCGCAACGTGCAGGCGTCGGGGGTGATCCCGCAGATCGCCGTCGTGCTCGGCCCGTGCGCGGGCGGGGCGGCGTACTCGACGGCGCTGGCCGACTTCACGTTCATGGTGCGCGACACCGCCCAGCTCTACCTGACCGGCCCGGACGTGGTCGAGGCGGTCACCGGCGAGCGCATCACGCACGCCGAGCTGGGCGGCGCGCAGGTGCACGCCAGCCGGTCCGGGCTGGCCACGTTCGTGCACGACGACGAGGAGAGCTGCCTGGCCGCCGTGCGCGACCTGGTCTCGATGTTGCCGAGCAACAACATGAGCCGCCCGCCGGCGCTGCCCGCGCGGGCCGCGGCCGGCGACGCCCGGCCCCGGCTGGCCGAGATCGTGCCGGTGGAGCCGAACAAGCCGTACGACATGCGGCTGGTCATCGCCGAGGTGGTGGACGACGGCGACTTCCTCGAACTGCACCAGAGCTGGGCGCCCAACGTGATCTGCGCGCTGGCCCGGATCGACGGCCAGGTGGTCGGCGTGGTGGGCAACCAGCCGACCGTGCTGGCCGGCGTGCTGGACGTGTCGGCCGCGGAGAAGGCCGCCAGGTTCGTCAGGTTCTGCGACGCCTTCTCCATCCCCCTGGTCACGCTCGTGGACGTGCCCGGCTTCCTGCCCGGCAAGGAGCAGGAGCACGCGGGCGTCATCCGGCACGGCGCCAAGCTGCTGTACGCCTACTGCGAGGCGACCGTGCCGCGCGTCCAGGTCATCGTCAGGAAGGCCTATGGCGGGGCGTACATCGTGATGGACTCCCGGTCGATCGGCACCGACCTGTCACTGGCCTGGCCGACCAACGAGATCGCGGTGATGGGCGCCGAGGGGGCGGTCAACATCATCCACCGCAAGGAGCTGGCCGCCGCGGCCGACCCCGCCGCCCGGCGGGCGGAGCTGCTGGAGCAGTACACCCGCGAGCTGGTCCATCCGGCGTACACGGCCGAGCGCGGCCTGGTCGACGCCGTCATAGACCCGGTGGAGACGAGGTCGGCGGTGGCGCGCGGGCTGGCCATGCTGCGCGACAAGCGCAAGCACGTGGCGCCGCGCAAACACGGCAACCTTCCCCTGTAGGGCTTCCCGTCAGTTCCCCTGCTCGGCGCAGGGGACGGCCGCGGCCGTCCGGGCGCGCTGCCCGGGGAGCCTGAGCGCGGCCAGGACGCCCGTCAGCATGACGGCGCCCAGGACGAGGACCGCCGCGCGCATCCCCTGGGCGGAGGCGTCGCGCAGGGCCTGCCCGGCCAGCCCTTCGATGCCCTGGTTGGCGACCGCCACCAGGACCGCCAGGCCCGCCGCGGTGCCCACCTGCAGCGCGGTGGAGGCCACCCCGGAGGCCAGGCCCTGTTCGTCCGCCGGGACGCCGGTGCCGGCCGCGATCCACATGGCCTCGTACGTGATGCCCATGCCCAGGCCGATGACGACGACCCCGGGCAGGACGGTGAGGAGGGCCCCGTCCCCCTGCAAGCCGGGGGCCAGGAGCACGGCGCCTGCGGCGTTGACCAGGATGCCGGCGATCAGCGTGCCGCGGGTGCCGAGCCGGTGGACCAGCCGCTCGCTGAGGAAGTTGCCGGCCGTGATCGACAGGGTCGGGGCGAGGAACGCCAGGCCGGTCTCCAGGGCGTCGAAGCCGAGGACGTCCTGGAGGTACAGGGTCAGGAAGTACGGCACGGCCTGCATCGTCAGGCCGAAGAGGAGGATGACCACGACCGCGCCGCTGAGGGCGCGGTTGCCGAACAGCCGCAGCGGCATCAGCGGCGTCCGGCCGCGGGCCTGGAGGCGCAGGAACACCGCCACCAGCACCACCGCGAGCACGGCCGCCGCGACCACCTCGGCCCGCGCCCAGCCCGCCTCCGAACCGTGCGCGACCGCGAAGATCAGCAGCGTGATGCCGGCGGTGCCGGTCAGCGTCCCGGGCACGTCCACGCTGCCCCGGGTGGCGCGGCCGTCGGGGGGCAGCAGGGCGAAGGCGGCGGCGACGCCCACGGCGGTCAGCGGCACGTTGACGTAGAACACGGCCTGCCAGCCCAGGGCCTGGGTGAGCACCCCGCCGGCCAGCGCGCCCGCCGTGAGCCCGCCGGCGCCCGCCATGGCCCAGACGGTCAGCGCGCGGTTGCGCTCCCTGCCCTCGGCGAAGGCGGTGTTGACCAGGGCCAGCACCGCGGGGAACAGCACCGCGCCGGCCAGGCCCTGGACGGCGCGCGCGGCGAGCAGCACCCCCGGCGCCGTGGCCAGGCCGCCCAGCACGGAGGCCACGCCGTACAGCGCCATGCCGAGCACGAACATCCGCCGGCGCCCGGCCAGGTCGGACAGGCGTCCGCCGAACAGCAGGAAGCCTCCGTACAGGACGGCGTACGCGGTGACCACCCATTGCAGGGTGTGCGCGGTGAAGCCGACGTCGGACGCGATGTCCGGCAGGGCCACGTAGATGATGGTGAAGTCGAGACTGATGATCAGATGCCCCAGCGCGAGCAGCGCGAGGCTCCATCCCGGCCGCCGGATGCGGTCCGGGGAGCGGGTGATGGACATGGATGTGCCTTTCGTCCGTACGGGGTCCGGTGGCCTGTCATGGCTGCACCGGAACCGGCGGACATTTGTTGGCACACCCCCTGAGGGCACTGGGGTGGGCGGCGCCCGGGCTCGGGCCGTCCGGTCCGGTCATCGCCCCTCCCCAGGTGTTCCGCGTCGTCTCCGGGACGACTATGCCGTCCGCCGCGGCCCGCGGGATCGGCCGTCCGGTCAGCGTGGCCCGGGACCTTGGGCCTAGGACCAGGGACCAGGGCCGGGCGGGCCCGGTGACAGCATGCGGCGGCGGCCTGCAGCTTCCTGACGTCCCCATCCCTGGATCGCGCCCTTCCCGGATCCCACAGTGGAGGTACGAGAGACAGACCTCCGGCAGACGAGATGGAGATGAGACCCCATGTTCGCCCCTTCACGCCGCACGGCGACGAGGAAGCCATGCTGATCCAGGTGACGATGCGCCAGGTGCGCGGGATGCCGATCCTCGGCTCCCCGATCGACGGGATCCGCATCATGGCGCTCCTGCCGGGCCACTGGCACAAGGACCTCACCCAGGCCGGCGGGGACATCGTCATCCGGATGCGCGTGGACGAGCCCCTGACCAGCGCGCAGGTGCGCGCCGAGGTGACGCAGACCCTCGCCAACCCCGAGGTGGACCGGTGGGAGCTGGTGGCCTGCCGCGTCCTGTCCCACAGCAGCACAGCCGCAAGGGAGGAAGACCAGTGATCGCATCTGTGGTGGCGCCAGGAGAGTGCCAGGTCTGGTGGGCCGGCCCGCGCGACCATCCGGAGGGGACCCTGCTGTCGGTGCTCAGCGAGCCCGAGCTCGAACGGGCCGCGCGGTTCCGCCGCGAGCCCGACCGCAGGCGCTTCCTGACCGGCTCGTGGCTGCTGCGCACCGCGAGCGCCGTGCAGCTCGGCGTCCGTCCCGAGGACGTCGTGGTGGACCGGTCGTGCCCCGACTGCACCCGGTACCACGGCAAGCCGCAGGTCCGGGCGCCCGGCTTCCCGCTGCACGTGTCGGTCTCGCACTCCGAGGACCGGGTCGCGGTGGCCGTGACGACCGAGGGGCCGCTCGGGGTGGACGTGGAGGCCGTGCCCGCCGACCCGGTGGACGACCTGGCCCGCTGCGCGCTCACCGAGGCCGAGCTGGCCGTCCTGGAGGCGTTCCCCCAGGAGGACAGGTACGAGGCGTTCGCGAAGGTCTGGGTGCGCAAGGAGGCGGCGCTCAAGGCCACCGGGCACGGCCTGCGGGTGCCTCCGACGGAGGTGGCGGTCAGCGGGCCGGCCGACGACCCGGCCCTGCTGAGCTGGCCGCTGGACATCCCGCCGGAGAGCCTGCGGTTCCGCGTCCTGTCGCCGGGCCGCGGCTACGTCGCCGCGGTCGCGGTGATCACCGGCCGCCCGGTCGAGGCGGTGGAGTTCCACCTGCCCGCCGCGCGGGCAGACTTCGCACGGGGCCCCCTGCCGGGGCCGCTGGCCGGCGTCGCGTGAGGAGGAGGACGATCCAGATGCGAAGGACCTTCCTCCTCCTGCCGGGCTCCTGGTCGGGCGCGTGGATCTGGGAGCCCGTCGTCCGGCGGCTGCGCCTGCTCGGGCACGACGCCCGCGCCGTCACCCTGCGCGGCCTGTCCGGGCCGCGCGACGACGTCGCCGGCGTCGGCCTCCAGACGCACGTGGACGAGGTGCTGACCCTGCTGAAGAACGAGGGGCTGCGCGACGTCGTGCTCGTCGGGCACAGCTACTCGGGGCTGGTGGCCGGTCAGGTCGCCGACCGGGCGCCGGGCCGCGTCGCCCACACCGTCTACGTCGAGGCGTTCCTGCCGCACGACGGCCGTTCGATGCTGCACGCCTTCCCCGACCGGCAGCGGGAGCAGGAGCTGCGCCTGATCGAGTCGGGCGGGGGCCGCTGGCCCGCCCCCGACCACACCCTGGTGGCCGAGGGACAGGGCCTCACGGCGGCGCAGGCGCGCTGGCTGGCCGCCCGGTTCGTCGGCCACCCCGGCCGGGCCGTGGCCGAGGCCGCCGTGCTCAGCACGCCGCTGGAGCGGCAGCGGGCCAGCTACGTGGTGTGCGACCTGGACCACTTCCAGGGCAGCCTGTCGCCCGACGTGTCCGCGCTGCGCGCGGCGCCGTCCTGGGACTTCCACACCCTGGACACCGGCTGCTGGCCGATGGTCTCAGCGCCCGGCCCGCTCAGCGCTCTGCTGTCCGACGCCGTCGCCGGCCGCCATTGAGCGGCCGGCGGCCTCCGGGCCCGGTGCCGGCCCGGGCCGCGTGGACGCGGGAAGCAGCCGCCGCAGCGAACCGGCGTGCAGGAACCACAGCAGGCCCAGCGCCACGGCCAGGAGCAGGGCGCTGAAGACCCACTCGTTCGACCCGCCCGGCCCGTAGACGCGGCCGCCGGAGCCGATGTCCACCGCGCGGACCGGCTGCCCGGCCCGGTGGGTGTAGCGGTCGCTGCCGTACATCTCGACGCCCGTCCGGCCGGTGGTCCCGTCGTCGGAGCGGAAGTCGCCCGTCCAGACGCAGGACTCGTGCCCCGGATGCGTGATGCACGCCAGCGTTCGCGGCACGAAAACCCCGGGCACGCCGTCGGCGCGGGCGGCGCGGACGACCGTGCCGAGGTTCGGCACGGTCAGGAACAGCAGGAAGCCCGCCACCAGGCTGAGCGCGAAGGAGAAGGCCGGGGAGACCCCGCGGCGCCCGGAGCGCGCCATCACGCGGGCGACACCGCGCAGGCGCAGCGCATGTCGGCCCGCTCGGCCGGACGGGGGCTGCGGTGCAGGAGCATGGCCACCACCATGGGCACGAAGACCAGCCCGTTGTAGAACAGGTGCAGCTCCATGCGCGGGACGAGGAGCTGGATGATGCTCGTCGGCACCGGACGGCCCGCCAGGTTGTTCCCGGTGAGCGCCTGCAGGAGCAGCAGCAGGTGCTCCAGGTGGTGCCAGACCTGGATGCCCAGGGAGATGTTCCACCACGTACGGGACCTGCCGGTGAAGCCGGAGCGCAGCATCAGCAGGCCGATGAGCATCAGCAGCGCGTAGCCGTAGTGCATCCACTCGGAGCTGACCAGCCAGGGGAAGGGCAGGCCGAGGACGCCGCGCGCCTCCTTCAGCGGCCAGCCCAGCACGTAGACCTGGATGGCCTGGGCGACGTGCTCGGCCCAGTGGGCGAGCACGACGACGAGGTAGAGGGTGAGGGCGGGCTTGTGGTAGCGGGTGTTGAGCGCGCTCAACAGGCCGCCGGACGTCGACACCGTGTGGGTGGCCATGCGGGGAACCTCGGCTTCCGGGATCGTCGGTCACGCGTCGTCCCGGCACGGCGAGGTCGCCGGCGAACGGTCTTCGGTCCCCTTCGGTTGCGCCTGCTCCGGGAGATCGCGAGTTCAGTGTCCGCTGCGATCCCGCGCCTGACAACTCACAAATTGCGCGGCAGTCCGGCGAGCAGTTGCTTGGTCGTCAGGGTGACGCCGCAGCGGCCGGCGACGTAGCCGAGCGCCTGCCGGTGGTCGGCTGCGGTGAGGTCGGCGACGGCGTCGGCCACCACGTACGGCTGGATGTCGTGGGTGAAGGCGTCGAGCGCGGTGGTCAGGACGCCGATGTGGGCGTAGACGCCGGCGATGAGGAGCTGGTCGCGTCCCGACTCGCGCAGCCACCACAGCAGGGTGGTCTCGTGGAAGGCGCTGTAGCGCCGCCGGGTGAAGACCCAGTCGCCCGGTCCCGGCGCCATCGGCTCGGGGAAGCCGCGCCGGGCGGGCTCCAGCCGGTCGCTGCGCCGCCAGAAGTCCTTGGCCAGCCCCTGCTGCTCGCCGGTCAGCAGGCCCGGCTGGGCCGCGTAGGCGACGGGCACGCCGAGGCGCGCGCACAGCTCGCGCAGCGCCGTCACGTTGCGCACCAGGTCGGTGAGCGGCGCCTCGCCGGGCGGGAAGAGGTCGAGGCAGGCGTGCTGCAGGTCGACCAGCAGCAGGACGGCCCGGCGCGGGTCGGGCGTCCAGGCGACCGCGGCGGGCGGCAGCTCGGCGGCGTCCGGCATCGGGTAGGGCTCGATCTCTGAAACGACCGGCACGGCGACCTCCGAATTTCTCGCAGCTTTTTGAGGCTGTTTCCATGATGTGCCGCCACGGCGTCCCTCGAAATGCGGAACGGCGGCAGGAAGCTGACTTCCCGCCGCCGTTTCCAGCCATTTTCTTTTTTCCGGAGTGTATACCGGGCCCATGGTCAGAGTCCGGCCGCCGCCCGCAGTTCCTCCGTCCGGTTCACCCGCTCCCAGGTGAACTCGTCGCGGCCGAAATGCCCGTAGGCGGAGGTGCCCGCGTAGATGGGACGCAGCAGGTCCAGGTCCCGGATGATCGCGGCCGGGCGCAGGTCGAACACCTCGCGCACGGCGTCGTGGACGCGCTCCCTGGGCACCCGTTCGGTGCCGAAGCACTCCACGAACAGGCCCACCGGCCGCGCTTTGCCGATCGCGTACGCCACCTGCACCTCGCAGCGCCCGGCCAGCCCCGCGGCCACCACGTTCTTGGCCACCCAGCGCATGGCGTAGGCGCCCGACCGGTCCACCTTGGAGGGGTCCTTGCCGGAGAACGCGCCGCCGCCGTGCCGGGCCATGCCGCCGTACGTGTCGATGATGATCTTGCGTCCGGTCAGGCCCGCGTCGCCCATCGGGCCGCCGACCTCGAACCGGCCCGTCGGGTTGACCAGCAGCCGGTGGCCCGTGGTGTCGATCCCCGCCTCGGCCAGCACCGGCTCGACGACCTCGCGCGTGACGTCGGGGGTCAGCATGTCGGCCAGGTCGACGTGCGCGGCGTGCTGGGTGGACAGCACGACGGTGTCCAGGCGGACCGGCCGGTCGCCCTCGTACTCGACGGTGACCTGCGTCTTGCCGTCCGGCCGCAGGTACGGCACCGTCCCGGACCTGCGAACCTCCGCCAGCCGCCGGGCCAGCCGGTGGGCCAGCATGATCGGCAACGGCATCAGCTCGGGCGTCTCCTCGCACGCGTAGCCGAACATCAGGCCCTGGTCGCCGGCGCCCTGCCGGTCCAGCTCGTCGGCGGCGGCCGCGCCGCGGTGCTCGTAGGCGTCGTCCACGCCGCGGGCGATGTCGGGCGACTGGGTGCCGATCGACACCGACACGCCGCAGGAGGCGCCGTCGAAGCCCTTCTGGGAGGCGTCGTAGCCGATCTGCAGGATCGTCTCCCTGACCAGGCCGGGGATGTCCACGTACGTCTGCGTGGTGACCTCGCCCGCGACGTGCACCATGCCCGTGGTGATCAGCGTCTCGACCGCGACCCGGCTGCCCGGGTCCTTGGCCAGCAGGGCGTCCAGGATGCCGTCGCTGATCCGGTCGGCGATCTTGTCGGGGTGGCCTTCGGTGACCGATTCTGAGGTGAACAAACGACGTGACACCGGGGCCTCCTAGTAGGGCAGGCGGCGCCCGGCGGGGGTGCGCAGGTCGAGTGCGGTCACGGGGGTACGCGGTTTCTTCGGCCTCGGCACGCGAATCACTTTGGGCATGGAATTGCTCCACATCTCGGCGGCGGGAAAACTCGAATTTCCCGGACACAGATCATCCAAGATTTCGCGTCGAGCATTCTTCTCCGATGACCTGCGCGACGGAGGTTCGCTTCCGAGAATAACCACGGCCGGGCGTGGCGGGTTCTTTCGCTGTGCGGCGTCGGGACCGGTCGGGCAATCCAGGAGATGCCCCGGACGCGCCGGGAGGCCACGATGCTCCTGATGCCCGGACGGCTCTTCCCGCCGGGCGGATCACCTACGCCGGGTCCCGGCCGCACCGGCGACGAAAGGCTGATCATGAACGGAATCGGCGCGGAGATCGGGATCATCGGCGGGAGCGGGTTCTCCTCGGTCGCCGACGGAGCCCGGGAGGTCGCGCTCACCACCCCGTACGGCGAGCCGTCGGCGCCGCTCTCGCTGGCCCGGGTGCGCGGCCGCACGGTCGCCTTCCTGCCCCGGCACGGGCGCGACCACCGCCGGCCGCCGCACCGGATCAACTACCGGGCCAACCTGTGGGCGCTGCACTCGGTGGGCGTGCGCCAGATCATCGCGCCGTGCGCGGTCGGCTCGCTCCGGCCCGAGCTGGGGCCGGGCGTGATGGTGGTGCCCGACCAGCTCGTGGACCGGACCTGCGGACGCGTCCGGACGTACTTCGACGACGCGGCGGTGCACGTGCCGTTCGCCGACCCGTACTGCCCGGTGGGCCGCGAGACGGTGCTCGACGCCGCGGCGGCGACCGGCCAGGACTGCGTGGACGGCGGGACGACGGTGGTGGTCGAGGGCCCGCGCCTGGCCAGCCGGGCCGAGGCGCAGTGGTACGCCGCGCAGGGGTGGTCGCTGCTCGACATGACGGCCTGCCCGGAGGCGGCGCTCGCCCGCGAGCTGGCCCTGTGCTACGTGCCGGTCGCGCTGGTGACGGACCTGGACGCCGGGCTCGGCGTGGGCTCCGGCGCGCGGCGCGACGAGCTGTTCACGATCTTCCACGAGGGGCTGGACCGGCTGCGGGCGCTGGTGCTGGCGACCGTGTCCCGGCTGCCGCGCACCCGTACGTGCGGCTGCGCGCGCGCCCTGGAGGACGCCGCCCTCCCCGCCGACGCCGACCACCTCGGCCCGCTCCCCGCCTGAACCCTTCTTGGAGCACGCGGAAACCCGGGCCCCCGAGGGAACCCGGGTGAGATCGCGGAGGCTACACCGCCATCGGCACGTGCGCGTCCAGGGCGACGCGTTCGACCAGCGCCTCCAGGTTCGGGTCCGCGTCGAAGACGTCGCCGACGTCGATGGCGATGCCCAGCTCCTCCTTGATCCGCCCGACCAGCCGCGCCGCGGCCGCGAACTCCCCCTCCAGGTCGGAGAACGTCGCCGCCTCCAGCCCCTCGGGCACGTCGAGCACCTCGTTCCAGATGTCGCCGACCTTCTCGCGAAGCTCGGCGAGGCTGAGTCCGCCGGTCATGGGCCGTCCCTCCTCAAGGTCTGCTGGTGATTGTCGCAACGGCGCCGCGGCGGCTACATCTCCGAGGATGCCCTGGCCCTGACCTGGCCGAGCAGCGCGTCGAGCGTCCCCTCGCACAGCAGGACGGCCGGTTCGACGGCCACCCCGAGCCGGTCCTCGATCCGGGCGGCCATCCGCAGCGCGGCGAGCGCCGTGCCGCCGAGCTCGCCGAAGGTGGCGCCGGCCTCGTCCGGGCCGACGCCGAGCACGGTGTTCCAGATGTCGGTGACGTGCCTGTCGACGTCCGCCGGGTCCACGTCGCGCGTCCTCCCGTGAGGCTCCCTTGGGGGGACCATAAGCCGCGGGGGCGGCGGGTGTTTGTCCTCACGTGCGCACTCGGGGCCGTTCGTCCGTGCGGGCCCGTCGGTCGCGCGGCGGGGTCAGGACGCCGCCCGTTCCGCCTCCCGCGTGCGCGACAGCGCCCGGACGATGCGCGCGTGCCCCTCGTTCCCCCTGGCCAGCACCTCGGCCACCGGGCCGTCGTCGGCGGCGCGCAGGGCGGCGGCGACGCGGCTCAGGTCGCGGGTCAGCTCGTCCAGCAGGTCGGCCACCGGGGTCGCGTTGTGCGCCAGGATGTCCCGCCACATGCCGGCGGGGCTGCCGGCCACCCGCGTCACGTCCCGCAACGCCCCGGCGGCCAGCGACAACCCGCCCGCATCCCGGTCCACCTCCCAGCCCGTCTCCCCGTCCACCTCGTAGTCCGTCTTCGTGCCCGGGGGCGGTTCGGCGGGCCCGTCCTGGGCGCCGGTCGCGAACCGGGCGGCGAGCGCGGCCGACAGGACCAGCGGCAGGTGCGACACGGCCGCGGCGGCCCGGTCGTGGACGTCCGGCGCGAGCAGCCGCACCTCGGCCCCGCACGCGGTCGCCAGCGCCGCCACCGTGCGCAGCGCGCGCGGCGACAGCGCCGGATGGGGGCACAACGCCCACGTCCTGCCCTCGAACAGGCCCGCCCGCGCGGCCCCGGGCCCCGACACCTCGCGCCCGGCCATCGGATGCCCGGGCACGTAGCAGGACAGGTCGCAACCGCCGCGCTCGACCTCGGCGAGGATCCGCGTCTTGGCGCTGGCCACGTCCGTGTAGACCCTCCCCAGCCCGCGGTCCTGCGCCTCCCGCAGGACGGCGGCCACCGACGAGGGCGGCGTGGCGATCACGACGACGTCGGCCGGACCGGCCCCGGCCCGCAGCGCGGTGCCCGCGCCCATCCGCGCGGCCTGCGCCAGCGCCCACGGATCGTGGTCGGCCAGCTCGACCCGGACGCCCGCCCGCCGCAGCGCGCACGCCACGGACGTGCCGATCAACCCACAGCCGATCACCACGACACGGCGGAATGGGGACATGGCCGAACCTCACTTCCCTCGGACGTCACTCCCCCATGGTCGCGGCGCGAGGCGCCCGGCGGCGGTACGCGGACCGTCTTCTTGCTGCCGCCCCGCGGCACGTTCCTGCCAGCGCAACCCCAGGTCAACCCCCTGGACGCGCTCCTACGATCACGACATGTCCTACCAAGACCTGCTGTCCCGACCGGTGCGCCCGCCCGACCGCGTGCTCCGCTACGGCGACCGCCACCCCGACCAGGTGATCGACGTCTACGACGGCGCCGGCCGCCCGCCCCTCGTCCTGCTGCACGGCGGCTACTGGATGGCCGAGTACGACCGGCGGCACGCCCGCCCCATGGCAGTCGCCCTGGCCGCGCTCGGCCATACGGTCTGGCTGCCCGAGTACCGCAGGGTGGGCCAGGATGGCGGCGGCCACCCGGGCACGTTCGACGACGTGGCCGCCGCGCTCGACCTCGTAGGAGCGCACTGCCCGTCCGGGGTGCTGCTGGTGGGCCATTCGGCGGGCGGTCACCTCGCGCTCTGGTCGGCGCTGCGGCACCGGCTGCCGCCCGGCTCCCGCTGGCACGCCGAACCGGCGGTCCGCGGCGTGGTGGGGCTGGCCGCCGTCGGCGACCTGGGCGAGGCGTTCACGGCGGGGCTCGGCGGCGGGGCGGCCCGCGCCCTGCTCCACGACCGCGCCGACCTGCTGGACCAGGTGGACCCGGTGCGTCTGCTGCCCTACGACCGGGGCCCGCTGGTGCTCGTGCACGGGGTCAGGGACCGCGTGCTGCCGGTGTCGATGAGCCGCCGGACGGCGGCGGCCGAGCCGTCGGCGGTGCTGATCGAGCCGTCGGACGCCGGCCACTTCAGCCTGATCGACCCCCTGTCGAGCACCTGGCCTCTGATCACCGCCGCCATAGAGGCCGCGGCGGGGCACACCGCGATTCGGGCGTGAGCCCGCCGACCACCCGGGCGAGCAGCACGGTCAGGACGGTTCGGGCGTGAGCGCGCCGACCACCCGGGCGAGCAGGGCGGCCCATTCCTCGTCGCCGACGGCGTGCAGGTCGGGCGTGACCAGGGCGCTGCCCATGGACAGCAGCAGGCAGAAGTGGGCCAGCGCGGCGGGCGACAGCGCCGGGTCCAGCTCGCCCCGGTCCTGGGCGAGGCGGGCCAGCGCGGCCATCGCCCCGGCGCGCTCGCCCACGTAGTCGCGCATGGGCCGGGCGACGTCCTCGTCCCGGCGGGCCGCGACGAGCGCCTCGACGATGAGGTAGCCGCGGGCGTCGCGCCGCTGCGGCAGCCAGCGTCCGATCTCCAGCAGCAGGTCGGGGACGGGCCGGTCGGGGTCGGCGGCGAACAGGTCGGCCAGCCCCCGCCGCCCGTGCGCGCGCAGCGCAGCCACCAGCAGCTCGGCCTTGGAGCCGAAGTGCGCGTACAGCGCGCCGTTGCTCACCCCGGCGGCGGCGGCGATGTCGGCGACGCGGGTGCCGTCGTAGCCGCGTTCGGCGAACGCCTCCGCGGCGGCGCGCAACAACCGTTCACGAGTCTCGGCGGCGGTGACGCCGGCGATTCGGCCCATGGCAGCATTAAACAGCCCGCCCACCCGGGACGTGACCATCGACCGGATCCCCCGCCCGCGCCGGTCAGTCGTCGAGGGCCTGGTAAAGCGTGGTCCAGAAGTCGTTGATGAGCCGCATCGAGTCCGGGGTGGACATCCCGACCTGGGTGAGCAGGATCCCGGTGACCCGTCTGGCCGGGTCGGCGTAGGCGGTGGTGCCG
The DNA here is from genome assembly GCF_044459705.1 of Nonomuraea sp. NPDC050227. NCBI lineage: Bacteria > Bacillati > Actinomycetota > Actinomycetes > Streptosporangiales > Streptosporangiaceae > Nonomuraea > Nonomuraea sp. NPDC050227. Next base: position 463,155 of record NZ_JBITJF010000003.1, read on the forward strand.
GTCCCGCCGTCCCAGCCGAACTGGCCGACGGAGGCGTAGTCGCCGCGGCGGGTGCGCACCGCCATCCCGAAGCCCCAGCCGCCCTGGAGCCCCTGGCCGGCGGACACATGGACGATGTTCCCGTACATGGCGTCCCGGGCGGCCTGTTGCGCCGGGGTGAGGCGGTTGGTGGTCATCAGCTCGACCGCGGGCCTGGACAGGATGCGTTCGCCGTCGTGCACGCCGTGGTTCAGCAGCATCCGGAAGTAGGCGTGGTAGTCGTCCACGGTGGAGACCAGCCCGCCGCCGGCGCCCTGGAACGCCGGGGGCCGGGCGGTTCTGCCGCCCTCCGCCTCGTCCCACACCAGGAACTCCCCGGTCGCCGGGTCGGGCCCGTACAGGGGCGGCAGCCGGTCGATCTTCGCGGCGGGCACGTGGAAGGCGGTGTCCTTCATCCCCAGCGGGTCCAGGACGCGTTCGCGCAGGAACGCCTCCAGGGACCGGCCGGCGACCCTGGCGACGAGCACGCCGACCACCTCGTTGCTGAGGTCGTACTGCCACCGCTCCCCCGGCTGGTACGACAGGGGCAGCTCGCCGAGGCGGCGCATCCATTCGTCCGGGGCCGGCGCCGGCCCGGACGCCACGCTGTAGTCGGTCCGCTCGAAGGTGGCGGCCCTGATCGGGGAGTCCAGCAGCGTGAAGTCCATGCCGAGGCCGAACGTGGAGGTCAGCAGGTCCCGTACGGTGATCGGCCGGAATGCCGGCACGGTGTCCTCCAGCGGGCCTTCGGGACGCCGCAGCACCCGCCGGTCGGCCAGTTCGGGCAGCCACGGATCGACCGGGTCGTCCAGCCGCAGCCGGCACTCGTCCAGCAGGACCATCGCCGCCGCCATCGTGACCGGCTTGGACGTGGACGCCATCCGGAAGATCGTGTCCCGGCTCATCGGCGCGCCGCCGTCGTGGCGCATCGTCCCGATCGCCTCGACGTGCGTCTCCTCGCCCCGGCTGACCAGGGCGACCAGCCCGGGGATCCGCTCGGACTCCACGTGCCGGGTCAGCACCTCGCGCAGCCGGCGCAGCCCCGCTCCGGAGAAGCCGTTGTCGTTCTCGACCGTCATGATCCCTCTTTCGGTGGTGGTCGTCGTCCGCCAAGGCTCGAAGGCGGTGATGGACGGGCCACCGGCGCCTTCGAGGTGGCCGTGCGACGAGCCTGGACCCTGACCCAAGGTCAAGGTCAACCCCGCCACGGCCGTGCGCGCTACTCTCGGCCCTGTGAATGCCCGCGACCCGTATCCGGGCGCGCCGCTCGCCGACCGGCGACCGGCGCGCGTCCGCCTGCCGTCCGCCGCCGCGCCGAGCCGATGACGGACGGGCTCACGATCGGTCAGACGGCGGCCTTCACCGGCGTCACCGTCAAGACCGTGCGGCACTACCATCGGCTCGGCCTGGTCGCCGAGCCCGAACGCGACGGTTCCGGCTACCGGCGTTACCGGTCGGCCGACCTGGTCCGGCTGGTCCAGGTCCGGACCCTCGCCGCGGCCGGCGTGCCGCTGGCCGAGATCGGCGACCTGCTCGACGCCGATCCCGAGCCGTTCGCCGCCGCCCTGGACGACGTCCGCCGCCGGCTGACCGAACGGATCGAGGACCTGACCGCGCGCCGCGACACGCTGCACCGCCTGGCCCACGGCGACCGGGTCCTGCTGCCCGACCGGGCCTGCGCCGTCCTGGACCGGCTGGCCGCCCTCGGCTTCGACCCCGGCTACGTGTCCACCCAGCGGGAAGCCATGGTCCTGACCAGGGCGCTGATGCCGGCGATCTTCGACAGCCTCCTGACCCGGCTCGAACACTCACTGGACGACCCCGAGCACGTCGAGCTGGTCAAACGCGCCCTGGAGGCGAGGGCCTGGGACCCGGACGACCCGCGCATCGAGGAGCTGGCCGCCGCCCTGGCCGCCAAGCTGCTGGCCGGCCCGGGGCCGCGGGCGATGCCGGCCGGGTTCTGGAACCGGTCCGACACCGCCGCCCGCTACGGGGTGGTCAACCACCACGGCGAGGACCGGGAACCGTCCATCGCCCGGCTGAACGCCCTGGTCGAGGCGAGGCTGCGAGCGTCCGGCATCGACCTCCCCCGCCGGTGACGGCCCCGGAGGGGGCCGGTGTCTCTTCGCTACCCCAGGAACTCCCGCAGCGAGCGCGGCCGGCGGCCCAGGAGGTCGGTCACCGTCGTGGTCGTGGTCGCCCAGCGCCCGTCCCCGAGCTGCGACATGAGGGTGGCCAGGTCGTGGGCCGCGGCAGCGGGCATGCCGCGTTCCGCCAGGTGCACGGCGGCCTCCTCGACGGGCAGGTCCACGTAACGCACGTCCCGGCCGAGCGCCCGGGTCAGCTCGGCGGCGATCTCGTCATGGGTGGGCGCCACCGGGCCGGTCAGCTCGTAGACCGCGTCGGCCCCGACAGGACGCCTCAGCAGCACGGCAGCGACCGCCCCGATGTCACGAGCGTCGATGTACCCCACCTTGCCCCTGCCGTACGAGCCGACGATCCGCCCCTCCTCGTCGACGTCGCCCGCGAGATTCTGCATGAAACCGACGGGCGCCAGGATCGACCACGGCACTCCGGAAGCCTTGAGGTGCTCGTCCACCTGCCCGTGCAGGCCGAACCCCAGCAGGCTGCCCGGCGTGACCCCGCGTACGGACACGGTCACCACCTGGGCGACCCCCACGGCAGCCGCGTGGTCGATGACCGCCTGGTGGGCGCGCGCGAAGCCCGGCCACAACGCGCTGTTGAGAAAGAGCCTGTCCTCCGGCTCGACCGGGATGCTCGCCGGCCGCTCCAGGTCGCCGACCACGTAGTCGCAGCCCAGCTCCGCCCTCAGTTCCTCACCCTGTTCCGCGCGCCGCACCACGGCCCGCACCGCGCCGCCCAGTTCCTCGATCAGCGCACGCCCGATCGTGCCTGTCGCGCCCGTCACCACGATCATCACGCAACCCCCAGAACGGCATGCCGGCTTCCCGTTCTACACCAAGCGGAAGCTGTTCGTCCACTTAGAGTGGGGACGGTCAGCCGATGCGGAGCGGGAGAGTGCGGGGGCCACGGACCTGACTGGCGGCCCAGGTGACGGCGTCGGGGTCGGCGAGGGTGAAGACGGGGATGCGCTGGAGCCAGACGTCGAGGGCGGTGCGGAGTTCCATGCGGGCCAGGTGGGAGCCGACGCAGCGGTGGATGCCGAGTCCGAAGGCGGCGTGGCGGTTGACTTCGCGGTCGATGCGGATGTCGGCGGGGTGGTCGAAGTGGGCGGGGTCGCGGTTGGCGGCGGGGAAGGAGAGCAGGACCCAGTCGTCGGCTTTCATGTCGACGCCGTTCCAGTGCATGTCGTCTTTGACGAGGCGGGCCATGGTGACGGGGGCGTAGGCGCGCAGGAACTCCTCCATGGCGGTGGGCAGGAGGGCGGGTTCGGCGACCAGGCGTTCGCGGTCCGCGGGGGTCTTGGCCAGGTGCCACAGGGACGCCCCGATCGCACTCCACGTCGTGTCGATACCCGCGATCAGCAGCAGCGTCATCGTCCCGACGACGTGGACGGGGTCCAGCTTCGCGCCGTTGAGCTCGGCGCCGAGCAGGTACGTCGTGAGGTCGTCCCGCGGGTGGGCCAGGTGGTCGTGGATCTGCTCGACCAGGTAGGACGACAGCTCGGCGAAGCGCTCCAGCCGTTTCTCGGTGGGCTCGTTCACGCTTTCCAGGGCGTTCTCCACGAACTGCCGGAACCGGTCGGCGTCCTCGGGCGGGAAGCCCAGCATGTCGGCGATCACCCGCATCGGGATGTCCTGGGCGTACTCGCGGGCCGCGTCCACGACCTCTCGCCCTTCCAGGCCGTCGATCAGCTCGTGGCACAACGCCCTGGTGCTCGCCTCCCGCTTGGCGACCGCCGTCTTGGTGAAGGCCGGCAGCAGTAACTTGCGGGCGTCGTGGTGGAAGGGCGGGTCGGACGAGATCGGCGGGACCCCGCCCACCGGCGCGAGCTCGCGGGGCGGCTTGACGTTGCCGACGACGACGGCCCGGGAGGAGAACCGCTCGGTGTCGTAGGCGATGGCGGCGACGTCCTCGTACCGGGTCGGCAGCCACACCCCGCCGAACCGGTCGGTGTGCGCGATCGGGCAACGCTGCCGCAGGTCGTCCTGAATGGGGTACGGGTCCGCGGCCCACTGGGGGTCGACGTGGGAGAAGTCGGTGGCCCAGTCGGAGACCGGATCGGTGACGATCTCGCTGACGGTGCCGCGCAGCCGGTTCCTGCGCGTCTCTTCCAGCTCCGGGCCGAAGCGGTCGTCCACGGTCATCTCGCAGCTCCATCCCTGACGTCGATGAACCGGTCGGAGTCGATCTGAGGTGAATCGCACCCTCACCCGAATTAAAAAAGCATTCATTTGATACGTCAAGACACCCCCACGACCGAAGTCCCTGCTGTCTGGCGTCCGTCAACCTGAGAGTTCGGCACGGTTCCTGGCAGTTGACCTGATAGTGAGTGTCCTGTCGCAGCGAAGCTGCGCATTGTCATCGAAGGTTGATGACCACTACGGTGTCCCACCGAAGGTTGAGTGACTGCTGGGGCTTGACGTCCGTTGCACCTCACCGACAGCGCGTTCGAGGTCCGCTACGTCACGGAGGGCCGCGGGTCGTGCGGTGTCCCGTTTGATGAGGCGGGTTGGATTCACAGGTTGGCGGGAGGCCGTCCTCACGTGGAGCAGTGCTCGCCGACCGGGTCTGGAGGCGTGATCGAGAAACGATCGCATGCGTTGACCGCGACCATGGCGGCGAGCTGGCTCGTGGTCGTGACTGGACGGTATCTGCTGTGGCTGGAGTACTACGATCGGATCATCGAGCAGCTGATCCTTGGGATCGCGTTCGTCGTGGCCGTGCTTTCCACGTCGTGGTGGGCGCAGAGACTCGTACGCCGGCGTGGTGACATCCGCAGTTTCGTCGCGGCCGGTGCGGCGGTCGTCCTGTGCGCCGCCGTTGTGGCGTTGCCCTGGAACGGGATCTTCGGACGTACGTGGTTCGCGGTCCATCACGGCAAGTTCGCCGCGCTGGCCCAGCTGGCCAAGGACAGGAAGCTGGCGGTGGACATACCTTCGGGTGGCTGGGTGCATCTGCCTGATGAGTTCGATGTCCTGCAGTTTGATCATCGCAGTACGCAGGATGTGCCGATCGAGCTTTACCCCGGACGTGTTCTCACGATGGGCCTGTCGAACGAGGAAGTGTCGGAGAACATGTTCCTCTACATCTATGACCGGCCTGACGCCGCGCGGGTAAGTCCCTGTGATCTCACCGCGACCACGTTAGACGATTACTGGTGGTGCAGCCGGCTGGGTGACGGCTGGTGGTGGCTGGCGCGCAAGTCGAACTATCCGGCCATGGACGAATAGGCGCGCGAGGCTGAGCGGGGCCGTGTGGGGACTAATCGATGGACGCCGATCGTCGGCGGGTCCGCCTTGCGCGCACGATCCAAGGGGCCGGTTGGGATCAGATCGCCCACTGGCCGTCCGGCGTTCCCGAGTCAGGCCCCTGGCCGCCACCGGGCGAGATCGTGAAACCCAAACTCACGATCAAGCAATGGCTTCTCACGATCGACGTCCTCGAACGCTGGGCCGCAGCCGCCGATCGCAGCGGGCATCACGAAGCCGCTGCCCAAGAACGCGAACTCCGAGAGCTGATCTGGCTTCAAGCGCACGGCGTCCGACTCCCTGAAACCCTCCGCGGGCAACCCTGAGCCAGAACACCACGATCTTCGGAGTCATGACCTTCGCTCAAGGGCGAGGCGATCTTCGACCAGGTACTGCCAACCCTCGACCCATCGAAGTGAGAACCCCGGCCGGTTGAACGACGCGAAGGTGCGGCTGACCGCTGAGCGGGTTGCGGCCTGCCGCACGGTGGCGGGCTGGGGTTATGAGCTGGTCGCCGCGCCGTTGGGCGCGTCGAAGCGGTGGGCGTAGACGGTGGCGGTGCTCATCTGCAACCAGACCCGAGGAGGCCGTACGGCGGCCGCGATCGCCTCGGCGGCTGAACACGTTCACCAATGGGCTCGTGCCTAGGAGCCCTGGTCGCCGACCAGGGCCGCGAATCCGTCCAGATGGCGGGCCAGGCCGTACTCGAACAAGACGTCCAGATCGGGCGCCGCATCGCCCGAGATCGTCGCCAGGAGGGGGAATCTTCCGTCGGCGAGGAGCTCCTGCCGGCGCGAGCGCTCGGCTTCCGACCAGCGCTGCAAGGTCATGCCCGTGTTCCGCTCGGCCTCGGCCTCGGCGGCCCTGGACAGTCCGACGGTGACGACGAGCGCGTGCAGGGTGAGCGCCTCCTGGAACCGGACGTCCATGGGGAGATGGAGCTCCTCGAGCGCCCGCAGGGTCCACTCGGTGTGGGCCATCATGTTGGGGGCCAGAACGGGCCGGGTGAACGAGACGACATGGGGCAGCCACACGTGCCGCCGGCAGAGCCGCCATTGCTGACGGGCGACCAGTTCGAGCTTGGCGCGCCACCCCTGCGGTCCGCGCTCGGGCAGATCGAGGTCGCCGAACACGATGTCGGCCATCTGGACCAGCAGTTCCTCCTTCCCGCTGACATGCCGGTACAGGGACATCGGCCCGAGCTCCAGCTTGGCCGCGAGCCGGCGCATCGACAGCGCGTGCAGCCCCTCGGTGTCGGCGAGGTCGACGGCGGCGCGGAGGATGCGCGTCCGGAGCATCTCCTGGTCGGCCGATTCGGCCTGTCGCGCGGCCGTGGTGTCGCGGTGCTGCGGGCGAGCGGGCCGACGGCCGGCCTGAGGGCTGACCACTGTGCCCGAACCGCCCTTCGTCTCGACGAGGCCCTCCTCGCGCAGAGCGGCCGTCACCTTGGTCGCGGTCGCGATCGCGACGCCCCACCGCTGCGCGATGGCCCGGATGGACGGCACTCGGTCGCCGGGGCGGAGATCGCCGCCGTCGATCCAGGAGCGGATCTCCGCGACGATCGCCCGGTAGGGCGGCTCCGGGCGCTGCGTCGATGGCACGTGATCCTCCGGTCCGACGGGGACATGACAGATATAGCGTACTAGTTCACTTTGTCGCTTGCACTAGTTCACTTTCGCTCGCAAACGTGCTTCCACGCCCTAACCGTGCCCATACGGTGTACGCACAAGGCGAAGATACGCCGTAGTCACGAATGTGGGGGAAGGGCGAATGAAGAACAGGGACATCCTCGTGTCAGGGGGCGGCATCGCCGGGGCGGCTCTGGCGTACTGGTTACGCCGGTACGGATTCCGGCCGACGGTGGTGGAGCGTGCGCCGGCGCCTCGCACGGGCGGTCACGCCGTCGACATCCGGGGCACCGCGCGGCAGGTGATCGAACGCATGGGCCTCGTTCCGCAGGTCCGCCACGCTCGCATCGGAGCCCGCGGCATGGCCTTCATCGACGAAAGCGGCAAGCGGGTGGCGAGCCTGGGCACCGACGTGTTCGGGCCGTCCGGCGGGCCGGTCGCCGAGTGGGCGCTCCTGCGCACCGACCTGGCCCGGATCCTCCACGACGCGATCCGCGACGACGTCGAGTACGTCTTCGACGACGCGATCACCGACGTGCTGCAGGACGAGGACGGCATCACAGTGGCATTCGAGAAGGGGGTCTCCAGGCGGTTCGATCTGCTCGTCGGCGCGGACGGCGTCCATTCCAGCGTACGCCGGCTGACGTTCGGCCCCGAGGACCGTTACATCCGCGACCTCGGCTCCTTCATCGCGCTCTTCTCCGTCACGTCCGAGGTGGATCTGGACGGCTGGCAACTCATGTACACCATGCCCGGTGGTGACGGCCGTGCCGGCAGAACAGCGGGCCTGCGTCCGCTGACCGAGCCGGGCAGGGCCCTCGCGGGGTTCTTCTTCCGTGCCCCCGGGCTCGAGTTCGACCGGCGAGACGTCGCCGCGCAGAAGCAAGTCGTCGCGCGCACCTTCGAGCACGTGGGATGGGAGGTCCCCGCTTTCCTGCCGCAGATCTGGGACGCGTCCGACTTCTACTTCGACCGGGTCGAGCAGGTGCAGGTCGGCACCTGGGCGACCCGCCGGATCGTGCTGGTGGGGGACTCCGCCTTCTGCGCCTCTCCCATGTCCGGGATCGGCACCAGCCTCGCCCTGGTCGGCGCCTACATGCTCGCCGGTGAACTGTTCAAGGCCGGGGGCGACCAGCGGGTGGCCTATGCCGCGTACGAGAGGGGCATGCGCGAGTTCGTCGACCGGGCCCAGCACTTCGCCCGGACCGCCGGCGACGGTGGCCTGATGCCGGACACGCGGGCACAGATGTGGCTGCGGAACCAGTCCGTACGACTCGTGCGCTACTTGCCCAAACGCCTGGTCAGCCGAGGTCTGGAGTCGGTGGCCGACACCGTCGCGCTCGACGACTACGCCGATCCGGCACCCCACCGGTCCCTGAAGCACTGAAGGAGAGCACCAAGCGCGTCAGCACCTTCCTGTGGTTCGACGGCCAAGCCGAAGCCGCGGCCACCTCCTACACTGCACTGTTCGCCGATTCCGGGATCATCGCCACCGACACGCAGTTTCAAGATCCAGTAGGTGTCTTGAGCATCGTCACCTGCTGGTCTTACCGTCGTGGCCATGCGCCAGATCGACGACATGGACGTGCTCAAGGTCATGACCAGCCGGTTCCGGATGAAGCTCTTCAGCCTCCTGTTCCGGATCGGCCCGGTCACCGTGAGCGAGCTCGCCAGGCGGATGGACGCCGACCCTGGCCAGGTGAGCTATCACCTGCGGCAAATGCAGCCCCATGGGTTGATCGAGGACGTGCCGGAGCTCGCCCGGGACAGCCGGGAACGCTGGGTAAGGGCGGCTTTGAGCGGATGGGCCTTGGTGCGGGACTCCGAAGCCCCGGAGGCCAGAGCCGCGCTGCAGGCGTGGACTTCACAGTGGGTGATCGACCAGTTCGAGCGGCTGCGTGACTTCGAACGCACTCATATGACGCTTCCCGAGGACTGGCGCCACGCGTCCTTCGGAAGCAGCCGCCACCTACGGCTCACCAAGGATGAGCTCACACAACTCGCCGACCAGCTCAATGCCGTGTTGAAGCCGTGGCGCGAACTGACCCGGGCGCGCGTCGAATCGAGCGACATTCCGCCGGACACCCGGCCGATCTTCATTTTCTACCACGCATTTCCCGAAGAACCCTGAGGAGCCTTTCGTGCATCACTTGCAGGAAGAGCTCGTCCGCGCGGACTTGGCTGAGCGGCGAGCCGAGGCCGCACACCTGCGGATGATTCCGCCGCGCTCGCGCCGGCGTGTTCTTCTACGCCTCCGCGGGCAGTTCGCGGTCACTCTCCGCCGCCTCGCTGATCACCTCGAACCGGCCCTGGAGTCCCGAGGTCGCCGCCCCGTGTGTCCGCCAGGCAGGGCTGACTGAGCGCTTCAGTTGGTGGATGGGCGCTTGAGGCGCGATCCGCGCACACGAGCAGCGAGGAGAGTCTCCTTCGGCCCGGGTCGAGCTGCTGCATCTGACCGGTGGGCAGGATGTCATGCCGTTTGCGTGCTTGACCAAGATCTGCCGTATGTCTGTGCCGCCGAGATTGCTGGGCCACAATAGCCCGCATGTCTGCCATGCCCGAAGATCACGTTGAGACCGCGCCCCCCCTCCTCACTCAACGACTACGACAGGATGGCTGAGGGGTACGCGGCCGAGAACGAAGCCAGTCTTCTCAACGCGTACTACGAGCGGCCCGCGATGCTGGAGCTTGCCGGGAACGTGGCCGGAAGGCGCATCCTCGACGCCGGCTGCGGCGCGGGTCCCTTGTTCTCCGAGCTGCGCGATCGAGGTGCCGTCGTGACCGGCGTCGACGCGAGCGCCGGAATGCTGGAGCAGGCCCGACGGCGGCTGGGCGCCGACGCCGATCTGCGGGTCGCCGACCTTGCGGGCCCGCTGCCCTTCCCCGACGAGGCGTTCGACGACGTCATCGCGTCCCTGGTGCTGCACTACCTGGAAGACTGGGGCCCGACACTGGCCGAGCTGAGACGCGTGCTGAAGCATGGCGGCCGGCTCCTCGTCTCGGTCGACCATCCTTTCAGCGTCACCCTCTTTCAGCACATGGCCGGGGAGAAGCCCAAGTACTTCGAGACCCGCAGCCGGACCGACGAATGGACCATGGGCGGGCAGACCGTTCAGATGCGTTTCTGGGACCGGCCCCTGCACGCGATGACCGAAGCCTTCACTGCGGCGGGCTTTCGTATCAGCGTCATCAGCGAACCGCCGTTCGCGCCGGAAGCCCGCGAACTGTTCGCCGAGGAGCTCCGCGAGTTCGAGCCCACTCGCACGAGGTTCCTGTGCTTCTTGTTCTTCGTTCTCGAAGCCAGCTAGCCAGGTTCTGTTTCCCGGATCTGCTGACTGATCGTGACCGCATCGTCGTGCCGGGCGCCGTCGCTGGTCCTGACACCGGGCCGGTACGGCGAGAGCCGGCGATCGGAGCGGGCGCTGCGGGCCGTACGGGTCCCTCTGCGGCCGGCGGGGTCGGCACTGAAAAGGCCGGTCCGCCGGCCGCGTCCGCCGGCTCAGGCGGCGGGGACGCTGGCGACGAGCCCGCCGTCCACGACCAGGTCCTGCCCGGTGATGTAGGCGGCCTCGTCAGAGGCCAGGAACGCCACCGCCGCCGCGACGTTGTCAGCGTGACCGAGGGCGCCGAGCGGCACCTCGGCCGAATTGCGCGCCTCGCTCTCCGGGTCGGGGTTGGCGTCGCGGTACATCTCGGTGTCGATGTAGCCCGGGCTGACCGAGTTGACCCTGATGCCGCGCGGCGCGAGATCGGCGCCCAGCGTCCGGGCGAGATTATGGACGGCTGCCTTGCTGGCGGAGTACACGGAGGCGACGGACAGCCCGCGATACAGCGTCCAGGACGCGTTGATGACGCGTTGATGACGATCGCGCTGCCGTCCCGCATCAGCGGCAGCGCCTTCTGGACGGTGAAGAAGACGCCCTTGAAGTTGACGCCGACGGTGTGGTCGAACTCCGCCTCGGTGATCTCGGCGCTCGGCTTGAACACGCCCACGCCGGCGTTCGCGAAGACCGCGTCCAGGCTCCCGCGCCAGGTTTCGATCCGCCGCATCAGCAGGTCGAGGTCCGCGGGGGAGGCGACGTCGGCGCGAACCGCGAGCACCCGGCCCGAGCCGGATTCCGGCAGGGCGCCCGTCAGGCGGGCGGCCGCGGTGTCGAGACGGACCTGGTCGCGTCCGGTGATGACGACGTACGCGCCTTCGCCCAGGAGCCTCTGCGCCGTGGCGAAGCCCATGCCGCCGGCGCCGCCGGTGATCAGAACGGTCTTGTTCAGGAATCGGTTCATGCGGCAATCCTCAAGCGGATCGTCCGTTTCCGGCAGTTCCGGCCGAACCTAGGTCTGGCACCACCACCTTCAGGCGCTCGCCATCAGCTCGGACAGCCGCGCCCCGGTGGCGGTGCCCGGCTGCGGCGTGTGCAGCATCAGCCGGTGTCCTGGCCGGTCGGGCAACGGCAGCGACCTGTACTCGAAGATCAGCTCACCGGTCTCGGAGGTGTGGACGACCTTGACGCCCTCGGTCGCGTTGCCGACCGGATGCTCGGCCCAGATCTCGGCGAAGGAAGGACTCGCGGCGCACATGTCGGCGGCCAGCCTGCCGAACTCCAGGTCTTCCGGGTAGCGGGCCGCGTCGGCGCGGAACTGGCCGACGATCACCCGGGCCGCGTCCTCCCAGTGGGGCAGCGAGGAGCGGAAGCGGGCGTTGGTGAAGAAGCTCACCAGGCAGTTGTGGTCGCGGTCCGAGTAGCCGAACACCAGGTGCGCGGCGCGGTTGACCGCGACCAGGTTCCAGTGCCGGTCGAGGATGTAGGCCGGGGACGGGAGCCAGCCGTCGATCAGCCGCCGCAACTCCGCGGAGACCGGCCGGTCCGACGGCTCGGCCTGGGGCGGGTTGAGCCCGGCGAGCAGGTACAGATGTTCGCGCTCCGCCGTGTCGAAACGCAGCACCCGCGCGACAGCGTCCAGGACCCCGGCCGAGACGTGGATCTCCCGCCCCTGCTCCAGCCAGGTGTACCAGGACACCCCCACCCCCGCGAGCACCGCCACCTCCTCGCGCCGCAACCCCTTGGCACGACGGCCGGAGCCGGCGGGCATGCCGACGTCGTACGGAGTCAGCCTGGCCCTGCGCGACCTCAGGAACTCGCGGATCTCTGCACTGCGCCGTTGCCGAGCCTCTACCGGAAGTCAGGAAATATCCACTCACCCATCGTAGGAGAGGCGTCAGACGCGAGTGGCGCCCAGACCGTCGGCGGGACAGGGGCGAGCCGAACGTCGCACATGTTCAGGGTTCTGTCGGTTTGCGATCATCGGTAGCTGTTGTTCGCGACGATCAGAGGGAGGCCGTGTGTCGGTGGGCGGTTCGCGTTGGAGAGTCTTGGCGTTCTTCGGCGTCCTCACGGCTGCGGTCGTCGTGATTGCGGCCGTCGTGGCCTTCCGTGGCACTGACGACCAGCGGCTCATCCGCTCGGCGGCTGAGGTGGAGGCGTTCGCACGCACGGTGAGGGAGGGGGACCGGCTCGGCCCCCGCACCATCGGCGGGATGGAGTTCGAGGAGGTCCGCCGCGAGCACGGCGTGGTCGTCCTCCAGCAAGGCGAGGCCCTGCAGAGCCCCTATGGCTACGCCTGGAGCCCGCAGGGCGATCCGGCTCCGATCCTTGCGGACGTGGAGTGGTCGGAGGACCACGTCGATCATCGTTTCGAACACCTGGAGGGCGCCTTCTACTCCTGGCAGGGAAGGCGCTGACACGCGACCGCCCGCGGCGAGGGGGCGACGCCCGGAACAGCCGATCCGGGCGCCACAGGATTCCATGACCACGCGCAAGGCCAGTTGAGCTTCGGTTCCGCACTTCACCCGGCCAGGCGGGTTCTGACCTGGGCTGCGGAGGGGTGGGCGAGGTCTTCCAGGAGGGTGAGGGCCTGGCGCCAGGTGTCGGCGGCGGCGTCCGGGAGGGCGGCCGCGTGCAGGGTGTCGCCGAGGCGCATCAGCGTGTCGGCCTGGTGGTAGCGGTCGCCGGCCTCGCGGAACAGCTCGACCGCGCGTCCGTACCAGGAGGCGGCCTCCTCGTGGCGGGCCAGACGGTGGCAGGCGTAGCCGAGGCTGTCGCAGGCGTTGGCCTGGCCGAGGACGTCGCCGAGCCGCCGGTGCAGGTCGAGCGCCTGGCGGCAATGGTCGAGCGCCTGTTCCTGGTCGCCGAGCTGGGCGTGGAACCAGCCGGCCGCGTTCAGCGCGCGGGCCTGGCCGGTCAGGTGGCCGGCCGCGCGGTACAGGGTGAGGGCCTGGGTGGCGTGGTCCAGGCCGTCCTGGTGGCGGCCCTGACGGCTGTACATCGTGGACAGGTTGCCGTGGACGCGGGCCTGGCCGGTCGGGTCGCGCAGCTCGCCGTACAGGTCGAGGGCGAGCCGGAAGTGGGTGCGGGCGTCGTCGAAGCGGTCGATCGCGGTGTTGGCCCAGCCGAGGTTGCCGTGGACGCACGCCTGCCCGAGCCGGTCGCCGCCGCGCCGCGCGGCGGCCAGGGCGGTGGTCTGGACGGCCAGGTGCTCGTGCCGCATGCCGCGCCGGTCGAGGAAGTCGGCCAGGGTCCAGGCGAGCTGCCAGGCGTGGGTGTCGAAGCCCAGGGCGGCGGCCCGCGCGACCGCGGCGACGAGCACGGCGCACTCGGCGGTGAACCAGTCCAGCGCCCCGCCCGCTGACTCCTCGAAGGCGGTCCCGGCGTCAGGGGGCGGCTCCTCGTACGGGGTGGCGGGGGGCGGGTCGCGGTGGGGGTTGAGGAGGGTGGCGGCGGTGCGGGCGGTGTGCAGGTAGTGGTCGAGGAGACGGCGCGTCGCGGCACGGCGTTCGGCCTCGGGGGTGAGCTCCTGGACGAGCTCCACGGCGTGAACCCGCAGCAGGTCGTGGAAGCTGTAGCGGCCGGGGACGTGCTGGCTGAGCAGATGGGCGCGGCACAGCTCGCCCAGCAACGGCCGCGCCCGCGCCACCGGCAGGCCCGCCAGCCCGGCCGCGGCCGGCAGGCTGAGGTCGGGCCCCGGATGCAGCCCGAGCAGCCGGAACAGGCGCCCGGCCCCGCCGCTGAGCCCCTGATGGGACCAGGAGAAGACGAGACGGACCTGCGTGCCGGGGCCGTCGGCGTCGAAGGCGTCCAGGTTGGCGACCAGGTCCCCGCCCTGGCCGGGGTGAACGGCGGGCAGCTCCCCGGCGATGGCCGCCAGCGGGAAGCCCGGGTGGGTGGCCGCGCGGGCCGCGATGACGGCCAGCGCCAGCGGCAGCCGCGCGCACCGGTCGATGATCTCGGCCGTCGCGTCGGGCTCGGCGGCCACCCGTTCGCCGCCCAGCCGCCGGGCCAGCAGCTCCCGCGCCTCGGGCACGGACAGCGGGTCCAGCCGGAGCGGGTGCGCGCCCTCGGCGGCCACCAGGCCCGGGAGCTGGTCGCGGCTGGTCACCAGCACCAGGCAGCCGGGCGCGCCGGGCAGCAGCGGCCGTACCTGCTCGGCGTCGCGCGCGTTGTCCAGCACGATCAGCATCCTGCGCCCGGCCAGCAGGCTGCGGTAGAGCCCGGTCCACGCCTCCGGGGTGGCCGGCACGCGGTTGGCCGGCGCGCCCAGCGCGTCGCCGAAGACGCGCATCGCCTCGACCGGCGTCATCGGCCGCCCGCTCTGGTCGAACCCGCGCAGGTTCACGTAGAGCTGACCGTCGGGGAACCGGTCGCGGACGCGGTGGGCCCAGTGGACGGCGAGCGCCGTCTTGCCCACGCCCGCGGTGCCCGTCACGGCGGCGACGACCACGGCGGCCGGCTGCTCACCCGCCGCGGCGAGCAGGGCGTCCAGGCGGGCGAGCTCGGCGGCGCGGCCGGCGAAGCCGTACACGCCGGGCGGCAGCATCGCCGCGACGTGCCCGGACGCGGGCGCGGCCGGGACGGTCTGGGACCGCAGCAGCGTGTCGTGCAGGCGCCGCAGCCCGGCGCCTGGGTCGAGCCCCAGTTCGTCGGCCAGCCGCCGCCGCAGCGCCCGGTAGGCGTCGAGGGCGTCGGCCAGCCTGCCCGCGCCGTGCAGCGCCCGCATCAGCAGCTCGACCAGGGACTCCCGGTAGGGGTGCTGCTCCACCAGCGCCAGCGCCTCGGCGGTGACCTCGTGGTGGCGGCCCAGCGACAGCTCCAGCGCCAGGCACTCCTCCACGGCGGCGAGCCGGCGTTCCTGCCAGATTCGGGCCGCGCCCTCGAAGGCCCGGCCGCGGACGCCGGCCAGGAAGGGCCCGCGCCACAACGACAGCGCCTCGCGGTACCCGGCGACGGCCCCCGCCGGGTCGGCGCGGGCGGTCTGCCGCGCCGCCGCGGTCAGGCTCTCGAAGGCACGGGCGTCCAGGCCGCTCTCGCCGGGGCGTAACAGGTAGCCGGCGCGCTGGGTGGTGATCAGGCCGGGGGCGGCGCCGGCGTCGGCCAGGGTGCGCCGCAGCCGGGTGACGAGGTCCTGGATCTGCCGCCGGGCGGAGGCGGGCGGCTCCTCCCAGACGACGTCCACGAGCTGGTCGACGGTGACGACCCGGTCGGCGTCGAGCAGCAGCGCGGCGAGCGTCCGCTCCTGCCGTGGCCCGTGCAGCGCGAGGGGGCGTCCGGCCACCCTGACGTCCATCGGTCCGAGCATGCCGAACCAGGCTGTGGCCATCGCGTTCCCCCTTGTCCCCGGCCCCGCCGGCTTGCGGATCGCCGCCGTCCGACGGCGAGGACGCGGCGAGGATGCGACGAGGGTGGATCAAGGATCGGCCGTCCTAGCGTGATGCGCGTGACCACGCCGTGAACCTGCGGCCAACTGACGACGGCCGCGCCGGACCCGAACCCGTCCGGCGCGGCCGAGCCGTGTGACGACCCCACTCCCGACGACCTCCCCGCGACGGTACGGCCGTGCCCTGGAAGGGCGCGTGTCCCCGCGGTGAAAGGAAACCACAAGTGATCGACAAGCTGAGGGCCGTCGCGCGGACGGGCGGACCCCCGTCCGGGCGACGGACCGGGAGGCTCGTCCTGGCTGCGGCGCTGCTGCTGGCGCCGCTCATGACGCCGGCCCCCGCGGCGCTGGCCGACACCACGCCCACCCCCACCCCTTCCCCCGAGGCGGCGGCGCTGGCCAAGGCCGACAGGTCCGGCGAACCGGTCGAGGTGGACGCCGCGCGCACCGAGACCGGCGAGCTGCTGGCGAACCCGGACGGCACCCTGACCCGGCGCGAACACCTGCGCCCGGTGCGTGCCAGGATCGGCGGCTCCTGGCGCCCGGTGGACGACACCCTGCGCCGCAACCCCGACGGCACCGTCTCCCCCCGGGCCACGACTTTCGCGATGACGTTCTCCGGCGGCGGCGCCGGCCCGCTGGCCACCCTGGTCAAGGACGGCAGGAGGCTGGAGCTGAGCTGGCCGTCCCGGCTGCCCGCCCCCGTCCTGGACGGCGACACCGCCACGTACGCCGACGTGCTGCCCGGCGTGGACCTCAAGGTGATCGCCGAGCCCGACGACTTCGTGCACCACCTGATCGTCAAGGACCGGGCCGCCGCGGCCGACCCCCGGGTGCGTACGTTGAAGCTGGGCGTGCGCGGCGAGGGCCTGGACGTGACCGCGACCGCCGAGGGCGGGATCACCGCCGCCGACGGCGGCAGGCCGGTCTTCACCGCACCGGTGCCGCGCATGTGGGACTCCTCCCACACCGCCGCCGCCAAGGGCCTGGCCGCGGCCGAGCCGCACGAGGACGGCCCCGTCCGCAACGCGCCGATGAAGGCCACCGTGGAGCCCGGCGCGGGCGGCGGCACGCTGCGGATCGTGCCCGACCAGGCGCTGCTGGACGACCCGGCCACCGTCTACCCGGTGGTCATCGACCCGATCTTCAGCGGCGGCTACCGCAACCACTGGGCCAACGCGGTGAAGAAGGCGAGCAACTCCGGCGTCGCCAACACCGTCTACTACGACGGCGGCAACAAGGTGGGCAGCGAGAACCCGCCGGTGGCCCGGGTCGGCCACGAGAACGACACCGGCCTGACCGCCCGCGCCTACTTCGAGATGAACATCAACGGCCTGCAGGGGGCCCGGATCCTCGGGGCCACCCTCAACGTCTTCAACGTCTCCTCCTGGAGCTGCTCGGCCCGCCCGGTGGACCTGGGCTGGACCGGCGGCATCGGCAACTGGGTGACCTGGAACAACCAGCCCGGCTGGATCCGCACCCTGCAGACCAAGTCCTTCGCCCACGGCTGGGGCTCGTGCGGGTCGGCCGGCGAGGACTTCGCCGACGGGGCGGTGGCCGGCGCGGTGCAGGAGGCGGCCAGCAACGGCCAGAGCAACATCACCTTCGGGCTGCGCGCCGCCGACGAGAGCGACACCTACGGGTGGAAGAAGTTCAAGGTGGACGGCACCAACCCGGTGCTCCAGGTCACCTACAACCGCGCTCCGCGCCTGGTCTCCAAGACCGCCTTCCAGGGGCCGTGGAACAACAACTCCTCCGACCGGCCGATCCCGTGCAGCGCCACGAACCCCGCCTGGGAGGTGGTCGGCAACACCGACGTCACGCTGACCGCGACGGGCAGCGACCCCGACGGCGGCAACCTCGACGTGGGCTTCGGCCTGTGGTTCCACGACGGCCCGGCCGTGCGGTCGGACACCCGCACGGTGGCGAGCGGGTCGACCGCGACCGTGACCGTGCCCGCCGACCAGCTCCAGGACGGCGGCCACTACTGGTGGCACGCCAGCGTCTCCGACGGCGTGGACGGCGACTGGTCCACCAACTCCTGCCCGTTCAAGGTGGACAAGACGGCTCCTACCAAGCCGGTCGTCACCTCCGCCGACGGCCGCCGCATCGACGTGGGCGAGGTGCCCGCCCGCTACACCCGCAAGGTCAGGCTGACCTCCAGCGACGCCAACCTGGACGGCTTCTGCTACCGGCTCAACCGCCCGCTGTCGGTCGGCGGGGGCAGGTGCGCGGCCGGCACCTGGGTCAAGGCCGGTGCCGACGGCTCGGCGACCGTCGAGATCTATCCGCACCGCTGGCCCGGCAACCGGCTGCACGTGGCGGCCATCGACGTGGCCGGCAACGTCTCGCCGTACGACGGGTCGCCCTCGCAGGCGGCGACCAACACGACGCTGATCGTCACCGCGCCGCCGGTGTTCGTGGCCGAGCCCGACGGGACGGTGTCCGGCGACCGCGACGGCGACCTGACCGGCGACGGCCGGCCCGACATCCTGGCCACCAACAACAGCGGCACGCTGCGCCTGTACGCCGGCCGTGGCGACGGCACCACCGACGGCGGCACCGACGTGGGCGCCTCCGGCTTCGGCGGCGCGCTGCTGGCCCACCGCGGCGACTTCGTCGGCCCCGAGGACGGCATGGGCAAGGACGGCTACGAGGACATCTTCGTCCGCTCGGCCTCGGGCAAGTTGTCGCTGTACCCCAACGAGGGCACCGGCTGGCCGAACTTCGAGGGCAGGCGGGAGCTGCGGCACCCCGGCGGCGGCGACTGGTCGGCGGCCACCCGGATCATCGCGCCGGGCAACCTCGACGGGCGGCCGGGCGCCGACCTGATCGTGGTCGAGGGCGGCCGGCTCGACCTCTACACCGGCACCGCGGCCGGGATGCTCGCCCTGGCGGGCAACGGGGAGCTGGCCGCGCCGCGCGTCCTCGACGTCCCGTCCGGGGCGGCCGGGTCGGCGCCGCTCGGCCTGGACGGCTACGACGCCTTCGTGCCCGGCGACGTGGTCCCCGACGCCGACGGCGACGGCGTCCCCGACCCGGGCAACGCCGCCGACCTGGTGCTGCGCCGGCGTGACAGCGGCGCGGTGACCCTCTACCCGGGCTCGTTCGACGACGCCGGCACGTACGTGCTCGGCGCGCCGCGCCCCTACGGCGCCGAGCCCTGGCCGGCCGGCAGCCACCCGTGGATCGCCGCGCCCGGCGACCTCCAGGGCCAGGTCGTCGACGTCGAGGGGGTCAGGACCTTCCAGCCGGCCGCCGGCAAGGAGGGCCCCGACTTCTGGGTGGCCGCGCAGACGGCGGCGCTCTCCGACGGCCTGTACCTCTATGCCGGCTCGCCCGCGGGCCGGGAGCCGGCCGTCAACGTCGGCGGTCCTGGCTGGACCGGCTGGATCACCGGAATCTCCTGAAACGGGGCCTGACGATGATGCGAACGACAGTCCTGGCCGTCGTGGCCGCGCTGGCGGCGGGGATGTTACACCCGTCGCCGGCGCCGGCCGCCCGGCCGGCCTTCAAGATCCGTCCGGTGCAGCGGGAGCACTCCGTCACCGGCGGCAAGGTGCGCGGGGACGTCCCGGCGCCGCCGTCCGACTCCCAGACCCGCGCGTGGCGGACCCCTGCCGCCGTGGCCTGGCCCGCGGCGGGCAGGGCGCGGGTGGATTTGCGCGCCGCCGGGCGGCAGGTCGCGCGGGCGGGCGCGGACTCGCCGGGCTGGAAGGGCGTCCGGGCCGGCGGCCTGCCGGTGACGGTGGCCGCCTCCGCCGCCGACGGGCCGGCCGCCGCCGAGGTGGAGCTGTCCTCCCGCGAGGACGCGGCCAGGGCGGGGGTGGCGGGCCTGCTGCTGGCCGTCCGGCCCGACACGCCGGGCGCGCTGTCGGTCAAGGTGGGGTACGCGGCCGTCCGGGGCGCCTTCGGCGGTGACTGGGCCGCGCGCCTGTCGCTGGTCACGCTGCCCGGGTGCGCGCTGACGACGCCCGACCTGCCGCAGTGCCGTACCAGGACGCCGGTCGCGGCGGTCAACGACACCGGGGCGGGCACGCTCACCGCCGACGTCCCGGACCCCGGCGGGGCGGTGCTCGCGGCGGTCGCCGCGCCGAAGGGCGCCAGCGGCAGCTACGCCGCCACCTCGCTCGCGCCGTCCGGCACGTGGTCGGACGGCGGCAGCTCCGGCGGGTTCGGCTACACCTACGGCATCGAGGTGCCGCAGGTGCCCGGCGGGCTCGTCCCGCCCGTCGAGCTGTCCTACTCCTCCTCCGCCGTGGACGGCCGGGTCGCCTCGACCAACAACCAGCCGTCCTGGCTGGGCGAGGGCTGGGAGTACGAGCCGGGCTTCATCGAGCGCGGCTACCAGGGGTGCGCCGACGACCAGGGCGACGGCGCCAACAACAGCACCAGGACGGGCGACCTGTGCTGGAAGTCCGGCAACGCCACCCTGTCGCTGAACGGCACCACCACCGCGCTCGTCCGCGACGACGCCTCGGGCGTCTGGCGACCGGCCCGCGACGACGGCTCCAGGGTCGAGCACCTCAACGGCACCGCCGCCGACACCGCCAACGGCGACGACGACAACGAGTACTGGCGGATCACCAGGCCCGACGGCACGCAGTACTGGTTCGGCAGGAACCGGCTGCCCGGCTGGAGCGCCGGAAAGCCGGAGACCGGGTCGGCCTACACCGTGCCGGTCTTCGGCAACCACGCCGGGGAGCCCTGCCACGCGGCCGCCTTCGCCGACTCCTCCTGCGCGCAGGGCTGGCGCTGGCAGCTCGACTACGTGGTGGACCCGCACGGCAACGCCATGGCCTACTACTACGACCGGCAGACCAACTCCTACGCCAGGGCCGGCTCCCCCACCGCCAACGCCGACTACGTCCGCGCCGGTCACCTCAACCGCATCGAGTACGGCCTGCGCGCCTCGGACGTCTACGCGACCCCCGCGGCGAAGGTGAGCTTCGGCGTGGCCGAGCGCTGCCTGTCCGGCTGCGACGCCTTCGACGCCGCGCACGCCGCCAACTGGCCGGACACGCCGGTCGACCAGGACTGCGCGCGCGGCGCCAAATGCGCGACGGCCGGGCCGACGTTCTGGACGCGCAAGCGGCTGACGTCCATCAGCACGCAGGCGGGCGGCCGGGTCGTCGACTCCTGGGCGCTGACGCAGGACTTCCCCGGCACGGGCGACAACACCGCGGCGGGGTTGTGGCTGGCGAAGATCGTCCGTACCGGGTCGGGCGGCGGGGAACCGATCACCCTGCCCGCGACCACGTTCGCCGGGACGCTCATGGAGAACAGGGTGGACTCCGACGAGGGACGCCCGCCGCTGTACAAGTACCGGATCACCCGGATCGGCACCGACACCGGGGCCGACACCCTGGTCGCCTACTCGGCCAAGGACTGCGCCGCCGGCGCCACGCCGGACCCGGCGGCCAACACCCGGCGCTGCTACCCGTCGTGGTGGACGCCCGAGGGCTACGCCGAGCCGGTCCAGGACTGGTTCCACAAGTACGTGGTGACCCAGGTGGTCGAGGACGACAAGGTCGCCGGCTCCGGCTCGGAGTCCGTGGTCACGTCCTACGACTACCTGGACGGCGCGGCCTGGGTGCGGGACGAGAGCGAGTTCACCCTGGACAAGCACCGCACGTACAACCAGTACCGCGGCTACCGGACCGTCCGCACGAAGGTCGGGGCGTCCGCGCGCAGCCAGAGCGACACCGTCTACCTGCGCGGCCTGGGCGGGACGGTGACCGACTCCGAGGGCAACCAGGTGAGCGACGACCCGGCGCTGGCCGGGACCACGCTGGAGACCCTCACCTACACCGGTGAGGGCGGCGCGCTCGCCTCGGCGGCCGTCTCCGAGCCGTGGTCGTCGCCGGTCACCGCGTCCAGGGCGGTGAAGGGCCGGGCGGCGCTCACCGCGCGGCGGACCGGGACGTCCGTGAAGCGCAGCCGCACGTTGATCAGCACGGCGACGGGCACCGCCTGGCGGCGCACCCGCGCCGACTACACCCATGACGACCTGGGCCAGGTGCTGTCGTCCGCGGACCAGGGCGACACGGCGGTCACCGGTGACGAGGAGTGCGTCACCACCGCCTACACCGCCCGGGACACCGCCGCCTGGCTGGTGTCGTACCCGTCGGTGGTCAGGACCACGGGCGGCACCTGCGCCGCGCCCGGCGCGGTGCTCTCCGAGACCCGCACCTTCTACGACGGCCAGGCTCTCGGGGCCGCGCCGAAGCCGGGCCAGGCGCACGCCACCCGGACCGAGACGCTCGACCACCTCGACGGCGCCACCCCCGTGCACGTGGCCACCACCGCGACCTACGACGCCTACGGCCGGACCACCGGCACGACCGACGAGCTGGGCCGCCTGACCACCACCGCCTACACCCCGGCCACCGGCCTGCCGACGGGGACGACCGTCACCGACCCCAAGGGCTTCACCACCACCACGACCCTGGACGGCGTGCGCGGGCTGACCTTGTCCTCGGCCGACGCCAACGGCCGCACCACCTTCACCGACCACGACGCGCTGGGCCGGCTGGTCAGGGTGTGGCTGCCGGGCCACGACCGGAGCGCCGCCGCCGACATCGTCTACGGCTACGCCATCTCCGGCGCCGCGCCGACGGCGGTGACGAAGAAGGAGCTGCTCGACGACGGCTCCTACAAGGCGACGACCACCCTGTACGACGGCCTGCTGCGCGAGCGGCAGACCCAGCAGGACGCCCACGGCGGCGGCCGCCTGGTCACCGACACGTTCCTGGACTCCCACGGCCGGCCGTGGAAGACGAACGCCACCTACTGGAACGCCTCCGCGCCGGACACGTCGCTGTTCGGCGCCCCGGACAACGTGGTGCCCGCGCAGACCGTCACCGAGTACGACGGCCAGAGCCGCCAGACGGCCGAGATCTTCAAGTCGCTGAACGTGGAGAAGTGGCGCGGCAGCACCTCCTACGGCGGCAACTACACCGCGACCGTCCCGCCGGAGGGCGCCGCCGCCACCCTGGCGGTGACCGACGTCCGGGGCCGGACGACCGAACTGCGGCAGTACCCCGGCCGCGTCGCCGACTTCGCCGACTCCCGGGCCGACGTCACGACCTACGACTACGACCAGGCGGGACGGGTGACCAAGGTGGTCGACCCGGCAGGCAACACCTGGGCCTACAGCTACGACCTGCGCGGGCGCAGGACGTCGCTGTCCGACCCGGACGTCGGCCTGACCCGCTGGACCTACGACGCGGCCGGCCGCCGCACCGGCACCACCGACGCCCGCGGCGTCACGCTCACGTACGCCTACGACGAGCTCGGCCGCAAGACGTCGGTCGCGCAGGGGGCCGCCAGGCTCGCCGAGTGGGCCTACGACACCCTGCCCGGCGGCAAGGGCCTGCCCGCCTCCTCCACCCGGTACGACGAGGGCGGCGCGTACGTCACCGCGGTCAAGGGCTACGACGCCGCGGGCCGCCAGACCGGCACGACGGTGACGATCCCGCCGTCGGAGGGGCTGCTGGCCGGGACGTACACCGTCGGCACGACGTACCGGCCGGTCAGCGGGCTGCCGGCCGCGACGTCCTACCAGGCGGCCGGCGGGCTGCCCGCCGAGACCGTCCGGCCCGGCTACACCCGTCTGGGCGCGCTCGCCTCCCTCGACAACGGCTCCCGCGTGTACGTCGGCGGCACGCAGTACTCGCCCTACGGCGAGGTCCTGCAGACGGTGCTCGGCGACGTGGGCGCCCGGGTCGTGCGCACCCTGGAGTACCAGGACGCCACCCGCCGCCTGGCCCGGTCGGTCGACGACCGGGAGAAGAGCGGGCCGCAGACCATGGACGACGCGGTGTTCAGCTACAACCCGGCGGGCGACGTCACCAGCGTCCGGGACGACCGGGACGACAGGTCCGCGACCGACACCCAGTGCTACGCCTACGACCACCGGCGCCGGCTGACCGAGGCGTGGACCGCCACGGACGACTGCGCGGCGGCACCGTCGGCCTCGACGGTCGGCGGGCCGGCCCCCTACTGGCAGTCGTTCGCCTTCGACGTGGTGGGCAACCGGACCAAGGAGGTCCAGCACGGCGGGGCGGGCGACGTCACCCGGGTCTACACCTACCCCGCCGCCGGCCGGCCGCAGCCGCACACGTTGCAGAAGGTGGAGACGACCGGGCCCGGCGCGCGTACCGACACCTACGAGTACGACGCCACCGGCAACACCAGGCGGCGCGTCACCGCGCTCGGCGACCAGACCCTGACCTGGAACGCCGAGGGCGACCTGAGCGCCTCCACCGTCGCGGGCAGGACGAGCACCTTCGTCCACGACGCCGACGGCAACCGGATCATCCGCCGCGACCCCGGCTCGGTCACCCTCTACCTCGACGGCCAGGAGCTGACGCTGGCCGGGGGCAAGGTGAGCGGCACCCGCTACTACGAGGGCCCGCAGGCCACGGTGGTGCGCACCGGCGACGGGAAGGTCAACTACCTGCTCGGCGACCGGCACGACACCGAGGAGCTGGTGGTCAACGCCACCACGCTGGCCTACGGCCGCAGGTCCACCACCCCCTACGGCGGGTCCCGGGGCGGCGCGCCGGCGTCCTGGCCGAGCCAGAAGGGGTTCGTCGGCGGCACCGTGGACGACTCGACGGGCCTGACCCACCTGGGCGCGCGCGAGTACGACGTGGCCACCGGCCGGTTCGTCTCGGCCGACCCGGTCATGGACCTGACGGACCCGCAGCAGATCAACGGCTACGCCTACGCGAGCAACAACCCGGTCGCCTGGTCCGACCCGACCGGCCTGCGGGTCTGCGACGGCCAGGAGTGCAAGGACGCCGGCATCCGTCCCGACGGCCGGCCCATCCAGCCGCCGCCCCCGCCCGCGCCGGCACAGGTGCAGCTGGCCTCCGTCGGCGCCGCGCCGTCCCCCGCTCCTTCCAGGGGCGGCGGCACCGGGCGCAGCAGCGGCGGCACCAGCAACCCCGGGGCGTGCACGAGCCAGTCGTGCATGTTGCGGTACACCGATCCGGCCGCGGCCCAGCGCATCGCGGAGCTGATGGCCGAGAACAAGCGCATCAGCGACGCGCTGGCCGAGGAGCAGGCCAAGCTCAGGCAGGCGCAGGAGGCGCTGCAGAAGGAGAAGCAGAAGAAGAAGCGCGGCTGGTGGGACCGGTGGGGCCGGACAGTGGCGGCGGTGGCCGTCGGCGTCGTCGGCGCGGTCGCGGTGGCCGCGTGCGGCGTGACCGTGGTGTGCGGCGTGGCGCTGGGGGCCGCGGTCGGCATGGCGAGCTACTCGGTGCAGAACGCGGGCTCCGACCGGTTCAGCGTGACCGGCCTGGCCTTCGCCGGACTCACCGGGGCGGCGCTGGGCGGCGCCGGCCGCTATCTGAAGGCGGGCCAGGAACTGGCCAAGGCCCAGGCGGGAGTGAAACTGCCGATGGGCACCGAAGTGCTGAGAGGTGCGAAGAACATGACCACACAACCCAAGGCGACCTGGTCGTTCACCAACTGGTTCAAGTTCCACAAGCCATGAGCCGGCTGACGGAGATCCTGCGCAGACCGCGTACGTGGGCGGTCGTCGGAATGCTGGCCGTGGTGGACGTGCTGGCGGTCCTCCTGCTGCCCGAGGAGGTGTCGGTGTACGCGGTGACCGCGCTCACGGTGGCCGCCGCGGCCTTCCTCGACTGAGTCGTAAGGCCCCTGGTAGCCCGTCCGGCTGCCGGGGGCCTTACGGCGTTTCAGGGGGGCGGGGCGGACATGTGTTTAGTTGTGCGAATATAATCGTTATATGCCTATAACGAGTAGCGCGCCCCTCTCCCCCGCCCCCGCGCTCAGCCCCCGCCGGCGGATGCTCGTGCTGGCCATCTGCTGCATGAGCCTGTTCATCGTCGGGCTGGACAACACGATCGTGAACATCGCGCTGCCGGCCATCCGCCGCGACCTCGACGCCTCCATGTCCGGCCTCCAGTGGATCATCGACGCCTACACGGTGGTGCTGGCGAGCCTGCTCATGCTGGCCGGCTCGACCGGCGACCGGGTCGGCCGCCGGCGCACGTTCCAGACGGGGCTGGCGCTGTTCACGCTCGGCTCGCTCATGTGCTCGCTCGCGCCCGGCCTCGGCTGGCTGATCGCGGCGCGGGCGCTGCAGGCCGTCGGCGGGTCCATGCTCAACCCGGTCGCCATGTCGATCATCACGAACACCTTCACCGAGCCGCGCGAGCGGGCCCGCGCGATCGGCGTGTGGGGCGGCGTGATCGGCATCAGCATGGCGCTCGGCCCGCTGGTCGGCGGCACGCTGGTGGACTCGGTCGGCTGGCAGGCGATCTTCTGGATCAACATCCCGGTGGGCCTGGCCGCGTTCGCCCTGTGCGCGCTGTTCGTGCCCGAGTCGCGCGCGCCGCGCCCGCGCCGGGTGGACCCGGTCGGGCAGGCGCTGGTCATCGTGCTGCTGGCCACCCTGACGTACGGCTTCATCGAGGCGCCGGCGGCCGGCTGGGCGTCCCCGCGCACGCTGGGCTGCTTCGCGGTCGCGGCGCTGGCGCTGGCCGTCCTCGCGCCGTACGAGCTGCGCCGCACCGACCCGCTGATCGACCTGCGCTTCTTCCGCAGCGCGCCGTTCAGCGGGGCCACGGTCATCGCGGTGTGCGGCTTCTCCGCGCTGGCCGGGTTCCTGTTCGTCAACACCCTCTACCTCCAGGACGTGCTGGGGCTGTCCGCCCTGCACGCCGGCCTCTACACGCTGCCCATGGCCGGGCTCACCGTGGTCTGCGCGCCGCTGTCGGGCCGGATCGTCGGGACCGCCGGGCCGCGCGTCCCGCTGGTGGTGGCCGGGGTCACCATGGCGGCCAGCGGCCTGATCATGACCGGGCTGGCGGCGGAGACGCCGACCTGGCGGCTCATGGCCGCGTACGTGCTGTTCGGGGTGGGGTTCGGCATGCTGAACGCGCCCATCACCAACACCGCCGTGTCCGGCATGCCGCGCGCCCAGGCCGGCGTGGCCGCGGCGGTGGCCTCCACCAGCCGCCAGATCGGCCAGTCACTCGGCGTCGCGGTCATCGGCTCGCTGGTCACCTCGGCGGTGGCCGGCCCGTTCGCCGCCGGGTTCCCGCAGGCCAGCCACATCGGCTGGTGGATCGTCGCCGGGTGCGGGCTGGCCATCCTGCTGCTCGGTATCCTGACCACGACCGGCTGGGCCCGCCGCAGCGCCACCCGTACCGCCGAACGGCTCGCCCACGCACCCGACAGAACGGCGGACGCCTCATGACCGACACCTCCGGCAACTCCGGCAGCTCCGGCAGTTCCGGGCACGACGCCGTGGCCCGCGTCTGGGCGGCGATGTACGACCTCGTCCTGCGGCAGGAGGACCGCCGCAAGGAGGTGGCCGAGACGCTCGGCATGAGCTTCTTCCGGGTCAAGGCGCTGCGCCGCCTGCTGGCCGGGCCGATGAGCATGCGGGAGCTGACCGCCGAGCTGTCCACCGACAAGCCGTACACCACCCTGATGGTCGACGACCTGGAGCGGCGCGGTTACGTGACCCGCAGCGTCTCCCCCGACGACCGCCGCAGCAAGATCGTCACACTCACCCCGGCGGGGACGGCTGCAGCCGAGGAGGCCGAGCGCATCCTGGCCCGTCCGCCGCGTTCCCTGCTGGCCCTGGACCCGGGCGACCTGGCCGCGCTCGACCGCATCATGGCCCTCCTGCTCACCCCGGAGGAGCCGGCCCGCGGGCGGTGAGGTCAGCCCTTGAACCAGGACAGCCGGGCGGCGCAGAGGGTCTGCTCGGCGCCGAACTCCTCGAAGGCGGCGACCGGCCGGAAGCCCAGGCGGGCGGCCAGTCTCAGCGATCGTCCGTGCGCCGTGCGGGTGACGATCACCACCGGCTGGTCGGGCAGCTCGGCCGCCGCGGCGCGCAGCGCGGCCGTCGCCGCCTCGTGGGCGAACCCGCTGCCCCACGCCGGGCGGCGCAGCACGTAGGACAGCTCCAGCTCCTCGCCGTCGCCGGTGACGTGCCCGGGCCGGTCGGCCGCGCGGCGGTCGAGCGCGAGCGTCCCGAGCAGCCGGTCGGTGACGAGGTCGGCGATGACGTAGCCGCCCGGCGCGGCCGTGGCGGCGGCGGTTCCGGCGGCGTCGAGGAAACGCTCTACGTCGTCCCGCGGGCGCGGGCCGCCCAGGTGCTCGCGCACCTCGGGGTCGGTCATCAGCTCGACGAGACCGTCCCGGTCACCGTCGTGGGCCTTGCGCAGCAGCAGGCGTTCGGCGCGGATCTCCGTGGCGGACAGCGTGGGCGACGGGCTCATGGGTCCTTGATCCTAGGGCAGCCCCGCCACTCAAGGCGGAGGCGTCGGCGACCAGACCCCGGCCGCGGTCCCGTCCCGGACGTGCCGGCGGTAGGCGACGACCTTGCCGTGGATGATGTCCAGGCTCGCCGTCAGGTCGGCGATCCGGTCGCGGACGGCCCGCTCGTGCTCCTCCAGCAGCGCGAGCCGCTCCGGCTCGTTGCCCGGCCCCGAGCGTACGAGGCAGGCGAACCTGCGCAGGGTGGCGATCGGCATGCCGGACTCCCGCAGCCGGTTGCACAGCAGCAGCCACTCCACGTCGGCCCGGTCGTAGGCCCGCTGCCCGCCCGCCGTACGCGGGATCGGGCGCAGGAACAGCTCCTCGCGCTCGAAGAAGCGCAGCGCGTGGACGCCGAGCCCGGTGGCCCGCGCGACGTCCCCGATGGACAGGCGGTCCGCGTCCCTGCTCATGGCACCTCGCCATAGTTTGACCTAGATTGCACTCTAGATTCTACGGTCGAGGGCATGGCACGTACTCAACAAAAGATCGGCTCGGGTTTCGGCGCGCACAGCACGGCCGACGACGTCCTGGCCGGCATCGACCTGTCCGGCCGGAACGTCCTGATCACCGGCGGCTACTCGGGCCTCGGCCTGGCGGCCACCCGCGCGCTGGTACGGGCGGGGGCGCACGTCGTCGTGCCCGCCCGCCGTCCCGGCGTGGCGAGGGACGCGCTGCGCGACCTCCCCCGCACGGAGGTGGCCGAGCTGGACCTGGCCGACCTCGGCAGCGTCCGCGCCTTCGGCGACCTGTTCCTGGCGACCGGCCGCACCCTTGACATCGTCATCGGCAACGCGGGCGTCATGGCCTATCCCAACCGGCCGGTCGGCCCCGGCTGGGAGGCGCATCTCGCCATCAACCACCTCGGCCACTTCGCCCTGGTCAACCGGCTGCGCCCGGCGCTCGCCGGGGCCCGGGTGGTGTCGGTCTCCTCCTCTGGGCACTTCCTGTCCGACATCCGCTGGGACGACCCGCACTTCCGCCACGGCCACGACCACTGGGCGGCCTACGGGCAGTCCAAGACGGCCAACGCCCTGTTCGCCGTCCATCTCGACGCCCTCGGTGCGGCCGACGGCCTGCGGGCCTTCGCCGTGCACCCGGGCAGCATCCTCACCCCGCTGCAGCGCCGCATCCCGCACGAGGAACAGGTCGCCCAGGGCTGGATCACGGCCGACGGACGCCGGGCCGACGGCTTCAAGACCCCGGAACAGGGCGCGGCGACCGCGGTGTGGGCGGCCACGTCACCCCTGCTGGACGCGCACGGCGGCGCCTACTGCCAGGACTGCGACCTGGCCGAGCCGGCGACGGGCGACGACATGCTGATCGGCGGCGTCAAACCCTGGGCCCTCGATCCGGAGTCCGCCGCCCGCCTGTGGAGACTCTCCGCCGACCTGACCGGTGAATCCGCCTTCTCCTGACCGCCCTACGGGCGGCGGCCGGGCCTGAGCAGCAGCGCGACCGCCGCCGCGAGCACGGGGAGCGCGACGGTCGCCAGGACGATCGAGCTCCACGGCGTCTCGAACGGCACCCGCGGCACCGGGTCCCAGTCCACCGAGGTCGTGAAGGGCCAGGCCAGCAGCAGCCCGGCGACACATCCGGCGACGGCGCCCGGAACCGCGCCGCAGGCCGCCGCCAGGGCCGCCCGGCAGGCGGTGAGGCCGCGCGCGGCGGCGGGAGAGCCGCCGGCCCGGAGCAGGAGGCGGTCCGGACGGCGCGACCTGATCGTGGCCGCGAGCGCCCCGGCGAGAGCGGCCGGCACGGCCGCCCCCAGGAAGAGCAGCCAGCCGTACGAAGGCCGGAAGCCCTCCTCCAGGTACGCCTGCCCGCTCTCGCCCAGCCGCTCCTGGACGCGGCCCCGGTCGGCCGCCGTGACCGGGTGCAGGGAGGGATCGACGATCAGCGCCTCCAGTTCCAGCTTGACGCCCATGCCAAGCAGCAGCTTCGCGGGCAGGAAGACCGCCTCGACGCCGCGGGCGGGCGGGGCGACGACGGTCGCGGGAATCGTCCTGGAGATTCTCGGTTCGCCCGGCGGGTCCTCGGGGGCGCTGTACTCGATCGTGACGGTGTCGTGCCGGCCCTGCTCGGACGTGACCGCCACGGCCCTGCCCTCGTCGTACGGGAACGACGGGTCCCCCGTGAGGTAGCGCAGCAGCGCCTGGTCGCCGATGTAGGCGCGGGAGGAGGACGTCGCGGAGTCGGCCGTCGACACGGTGAGGTCGAACGGGTGGACCGGCGTCAGGCCCTGGGCGACGTCCGTTCCGGGCAGCTCCTGCCGGACGGCGGCGATCCCGGGCGCCGGTCGTCCGGGATCGAGCCGCACGATGAGCGCCTCCGGCCGCGCCTGCGGGAGGTACTGCGCCCTGGACTGCGCGGTCCCGGCCGTCGCCATGATCGCCACCGCGACGGCGAAAGCCGTGGCGATCATGGTCGCGGCCACCGCGGGGGCCGTCCGCGCGCGCCGGTCGGCCAGGTGCCGGGCCGAGAGCCGCAGAGCCGCCGGAAGCCGGGCGCCGCCATCATGGTGAGCCCGGCCGCCGCCACCCACGCGCCGGCGACCAGATGGCCGGAGTGCATCCGGCCGTGCCGCCCGCGCGGGGCGGTCTCGGCGGCGACGATAGTCGCGCCGCAGGCCGGCATCACGAGCCCGCCTATCAGCACCAGGAAGAAGATCAGGGAGACGACGTCCGGCATGGAGGGAGCGTACGAGCGGAACGATCAACGCGACACCCTCGCGGGCCGGGAACGGCGACGGCCGGCCGCCGCGGGGTGCGCGGGGCCGGCCGGAGGGTTCGAAGGTCAGCCGTGGGAGTCGGTGGTCGCGGCGCGCTTGATGCTCAGCTCGTCGCCGCCGATGGAGCAGGAGGGGCCGTTCGGGCCGCCGAAGCGGACGGAGTCGAAGAAGTCGCGGAAGGTGATGTAGAAGTTGCCCTTGCCGCGCGGGCCGGTGACGGCCGAGCAGCCGCCGTAGTCGGCCTCGGAGTAGAGATGGATGAGCGTGTCGGTGCGGTTCCAGTCGGACTTGGCGCGGTCGCCCATGCCCAGGGCCGCCAGGTTGGCCGTGCTCGCCTGGAGCTGGACGATGTCGCCGGTGCCGTCGAGACCGGAGAACAGGCAGTAGTTGCCCTCCTGGCAGCGGTCGTATCCCGTCGCCGCCTGGGCGGGGGACGCCACTGCGGCCAGCGCGGCCACGGCGATCGGTAACGCCAGAACGTGAAACTTCTTGCCCACCATGCCTCCATGGACGAAACTTTCCTTCGGTCCGAACATACATAGTGAGATCAACTTGCGCTAGACCGTCAGGGTGGACGTTCTTCAGCGGATAATCCGCTACGGGATGAGTTGGTAGCCTCGATGACATGACTTCGATGGCGCCCTCCCGCACCGAGCACGACCTGTCGTTCCTGCTCGACCACACCAGTCACGTGCTGCGCACCCGGATGGCGGCGGCCCTGGCCGAGCTGGGGCTGACCGCGCGCATGCACTGCGTGCTCGTGCACGCACTGGAGGAGGAGCGCACGCAGATCCAGCTCGCCGAGATCGGCGACATGGACAAGACCACGATGGTGGTCACCGTCGACGCCCTGGAGAAGGCCGGACTGGCCGAGCGGCGGCCGTCGAGCACCGACCGGCGGGCCCGGATCATCGCCGTGACCGAGAAGGGCGCCCAGGTGGCGCGGCGCAGCCAGGAGATCGTGGACGGCGTGCACGCCGCGGCCCTCGGCTCGATCCCGGACGACGAGCGGGAGGTGCTGGTACGCGCCCTGAACCGGCTGGCCACCGGCCACCTGGAGACCCCGGCCGAGGCACCCCAGCCGGTCCGGCGGGCCAGGGAACGCGGCTAAGTAGTTCCGTGACATATCGTCTGTAACGGAACTATCTGCTACGGTCTCTCCTGTTGCACCCCTTGAAACAGGAGACGACCATGTCCCTCACCTCCCGGCGCACCGCCCTGGCCGTGTTGTCGACGTCCGCCTTGATGACCATCCTCGACGGCAGCATCGTCACCGTGGCCATGCCCGCCGTCCAGCGCGATCTGGGGTTCTCCCCCGCCGGGCTGAGCTGGGTGGTCAACGCGTACCTGCTCGCGTTCGGCGGGCTGCTGCTGCTGGCCGGACGGCTCGGCGACCTCGTGGGCCGCCGGACGATGTTCCTGGCCGGGAACGCGGTGTTCACCGGCGCGTCCCTGCTGGCCGGCCTGGCCAACAGCGAGGGCCTGCTCATCGCCGCCAGGTTCCTGCAGGGCGTCGGCAGCGCGATGGCCTCGGCCGTCGTGCTCGGCATCCTGGTGACCTTGTTCACCGAGCCGCGCGAGCGGGGGCGGGCGATCGCGGTCTTCAGCTTCACCGGCGCGGCCGGCGCGTCGATCGGGCAGGTGCTCGGCGGCGTGCTCACCGACGCGCTGAGCTGGCACTGGATCTTCTTCATCAACCTGCCGATCGGGCTGGCGACGATCGTGCTGGCGCTGCCCGCGCTGCCCGCCGACCGGGGCCTCGGCCTCGCGCGGGGCGCCGACGTGACCGGCGCGCTGCTGGTCACCTCGGGCCTGATGCTGGGCATCTACACCGTGGTCAAGGTCGAGGAGCACGGCTGGCTCGCCGTGCACACCCTGGCGTTCGGCGCGGTGTCGCTGGCCCTGCTCGCCGGCTTCTTCCTGCGCCAGGCCACCGCGCGCACGCCGCTGATGCCGCTGCGGGTGCTGCGTTCCCGCAACGTGGCCGGGGCGAACGTCGTGCAGATGCTGGCGCTGTCGGCGATGTTCGCCTTCCAGATCATCGTCGCGCTCTACATGCAGAAGGTCCTGGGGTACGGCGCCCTCGCCACCGGGCTGGCGATGCTCCCGGCGGCCGTGGCGATCGGCGGCGTGTCGCTGTTCGTGTCGGCGCGGCTGAGCGCCCGCTTCGGCGCGCCGGCCGTGCTGCTGGCCGGGCTGGTGCTGCTGCTGGCCGCGATGGCCTGGCTCACGCGGGTGCCGGTGGACGCCGACTACGTCACCGACCTGCTGCCGGTCATGGTGCTGATCGCAGGTGGCGGGCTGGCGCTGCCGGCGCTGACCACGCTCGGCATGTCGGCCGCCCGCGCTGACGACGCCGGCCTCGCCTCGGGGGTGTTCAACACCACCCAGCAGATCGGCATGGCGCTGGGCGTGGCCGTCCTGACCACGCTGGCGGCCTCCCGTACGCAGGAGCTGCGCGCCGGCGGGGCGGCCGAGGCGGCGGCGCTGACCGGCGGCTACCACCTGGCCTTCGCCACCTCGGCCGGGCTGCTGGCGGCGGCCGTCGTGGTCGCCCTGGCCGTCCTGCGCCGCCCCCGGGCCGCCGCGACCGCCGACGCGTCGCGGATCGACCAGCCCGCCGCCCTCTGAATCCCCTTCTTCTCACCGCGAAACGGAGCCGATCATCATGACCGAGCCCTCTTACGGCCCCGGACAGGGCCCCGGCGCCCGCCCCCTCACCGAGGACGAACTCCTGCGGATCCTCGCCCGCCAGCCCTTCGGCGTGCTGGCGACGCTCAAGCGCGACGGCCGCCCGCACCTGGCCTCGATGGCCCTGCGCTGGGACGCCGCCGGACGCGTCCTGCGCATCTCCTCCGCCGAGGGCCGCATCAAGGTGCGCCACCTGCTCGCCGACCCGCGGGCGACGGTGCACCTGCAGGGCGACGACGTCCTGTCGTACGCCGTCGCCGAAGGACGGGCGGAGGTCTCCGAGCCGTCGCTCACCCCGGGCGACGCCACCGGACGCGAGCTGCTGGAGATGGCCGGCGGCTTCCCCGACCCGGCGGACGAGGCCGCCTTCCTGGCGGAGATGGCCAGGGGACGCCGCCTGGTCATCAGGATCCGGGTGGACCACCTGTACGGCATCGCCCTCGACGCCGCCTGACCGGCGCCCCCGGTCAGGCGGCGACCGCACGGGCGGGCGCCGGACCCCGGTTGCCGCGAGCCGGACGGGCGGCCCCCGGACCCCGGTTGTCGGGTGTCGGACGGGTGGGCACCGGCCCGGGCCCCGGTTGCCGGGAGCCGGAGGTGCGGGCGAGGATGGCGCGATCGTCAAGGGAAGGTCGTCGTATGCGGGTCCCGGGCCGTCCGCTCGTGGTGTTGCTGGTGGGGGCGCTGGCCGCGTGTTCCGCGGCGGGGCCCGCCACCGCTCCCGGTCCCGTCCCCGCGCCGGACACGAGCCCGGGCCCGACGGCCTCGCCGACCCACGCCTCGCCTCTGCCGCCCCACACCCCGACCGTGCCGCCCCACACCCCGCCCGTGCCGACCCACGTCCCGACCGTGCAGGCCGCGACCCGGCCGCCGGTCGTGCGGCCGGCGCGCAGCGGCTGCGACGGGGCGAGCGCCCGCGACTTCGACGGCGACGGCCGCGACGACGTCGCCCTCGGCTATCTCGGTGCCACCGGCCGGGTGCACGTCCTGTCGGCGGGCAAGGTCATCCACCTCCCCACCCCGCCGGGCAACCGGATGAAGGGCTTCGGCTGGTCGGTGACCATGGCCCACGTCAACGACGACCGCTGCGCGGACCTCGTCGTCGGCACCCGCACCCTGACCGTGGCCGGCCTGAAGGGGGCGGGCGGGGTCTACGTCCTGCACGGCGGGGCCGCCGCGCCGCCGCGCCGGCTCGTCTCGCCGCGGCCGCAGGAGGACGCGGCCTTCGGCGAGTCCGTCGCCGCCTACGGCGACCTCGTCGCGATCGGCGCGCCGCGGGAGCGGCCGGGAGGCGCGGTCTACCTGTTCAGGAAGGGCGCGTTCGTCCGGCGGATCACCCAGGAGACGCCCGGCGTGCCCGGCAGCTCCGAGGTCTCCGACCGGTTCGGCGACCGGCTCGCCCTCGGCCCGCTCGCCGGCGGCGGCGTGGGCCTCGCCATCGGCGCCCCCGAGGAGTACGCGGACGGCCCCGGCCGCCAGGACGTCGGCGGCCGGGACGACTCGCCCCTCGGCGCGGTCACCGTCGTCCGCGACGTCACGGCGCGCAGACTGAGCGCGGTACGGCTGCGGCCGCCGCGCGACGACGACGGCAGGCCCTGCGCCGGCTTCGGCGACAGCCTGGTGTACGTCCCCGGCACCGGGCCGGCCGTGTTCTCGCCGCCATGCGGCCGGCTGCGCTTCTACGACCTCGACCTCAAGGTCATCCGCACCGTGACGGCCCTGCGGGCGCCCTGGGACGCCGAGCTGGCCGCCTCCGCCGACGGCCGGGTGGCGGCCCTGGGCGGCGACCACGGCGACCCGGCGTTGCTGCTGCTGTCCCCGAAGGACGGGACGCGGGACCGCCGGCTCACGGGCGACTACCTCGCCGACACGGCGCACCGGGGGATCGCGTTCGGCGGGGGCCGGATCGTGGTCACGATGCAGGGGGCCGCCGACGTGGCCCTCGTCGACCCGGCCACCGGAAAGGCCGACCTCGTCAAGACCGCCACCGGAGACCTCTTCATCAAGGCCGTCGAAGGCTGAGAGACGTCCGTCGCCAGAGGCCGTCGAGGGCTGAGGAGGGCCGGTCGTTGGGCCCTGTACACCAAACCAAGCGCTTGCTACGCTCCGCCCATGACGTCCACCGTGGTGTGGGGTACCGGCAACGTCGGCCGCGCCGCCATCAGGGCCGTGGAGGCCCATCCCGACCTCAGTCTCGCCGCCGTCGTCGTGCACTCCCCCGACAAGGCCGGCCGCGACGCCGGAGAGCTCGCCGGACTCGGCCGCGACCTCGGCGTCACCGCCACGGACGACGCCGCCGCCGTCCTGGCCGCCCGCCCGAGGGCCGTCGTGTACGCCGCCTCCGGCGACCTGCGTCCCGACGACGCCCTGGCCGACGTCCTGCGGGCCGTCCGCGCCGGCGCCGTCGTCGTCACGCCCTCCCTGTACGCCCTCTACGACCACCGCGGCGCGCCGCCCGAGCTGCGGGACCAGGTGCTGGCCGCCGTCGCCGAGGGCGGCGGCTCGCTGTTCGCCTCCGGCATCGATCCCGGCTGGGGCAACGACCTGCTGCCCCTGCTGCTCAGCGGCCTCGGCTCGGTCGTGGACGCCATCCGCTGCCAGGAGATCTTCGACTACTCGGGCTACGACCGTCCGGACGCGGTCCGGTACATGGTCGGCATGGGCCAGCCCATGGACTACGAGCCGCCGATGATCGCGCCGACGGTCCCGTCCATGGTGTGGGGCGGGCAGGTACGGCTGATGGCGCGGGCCCTCGGCGTCACGCTGGAGGAGATCCGCGAGGTCGTGGAGCGGCGTGCGCTCGACCGCACGGTCACCACCGCCGGCATGGGCGACTTCGAGGCCGGCACCCAGGGCGCGGTGCGGTTCGAGGTCCAGGGCGTCGTCGAGGGCGAGCCGCGCATCGTGATCGAGCACGTCACCCGCATCCACCCCGCCTGCGCCCCCGACTGGCCGCTCCCACCGGACGGCGGCGACGGCGCCCACCGGGTGATCGTCGAGGGCCGCCCGCGCATCGAGGTCACGATCGAGGCCACCGACGAGGGCGGCAGCCGTTCGGCGGGCGGGAACGCCACCGCGGCGGGCCGGCTGGTGAACGCCATCGACTGGCTCGCCGCCGCCCCGCCCGGCCTGTACGACGCGCTCGACGTCCCGCTGCGCCCCGCATCCGGCCGGCTCGGAAGGAAGAACCCGTGATCGTCGACGTTCCCGGCGGCAAGGACCCGATCGCGTACGTCTGGGGCGAGCTGGTCCCCGGCATCGGGACCGCCGCCTCGAAGTTCTCCATGGCCGTCTACGCCCACACCACGCTGGGCCTGCGCGAGTTCGAGGCGGCCCGGCTGCGGATCGCGCAGATCAACGGCTGCGTCTTCTGCCTCGACTGGCGCACCGAGCGCGACGGCGTCAAGGTCGAGGACGGCTTCGCCGACGCGGTCGCGGACTGGCGCGCCACGGACGCCTTCGACGCGCGCACCCGGCTCGCCGCCGAGTACGCCGAGCGCTACGCCCTGGACCACCACGGGCTCGACGAGGAGTTCTGGTCCCGGATGACCGAGCACTACAGCCAGAACGAGATCGTGGAACTGAGCATGAGCATCGGTTCCTGGTGGGCCTTCGGCCGGCTCAACCACGTGCTGGGCCTGGACACGGCCTGCATGCTGACCGGCGGCCCGGCACCCTCCGTCAGACCGACCGAGTCCGCGTCAGACCGACCGAGCGAGGGCACGTGACATGAACACCAGCCGCCGCACCTTCATCGCCGGAACCGCCTCCCTTCTGGGCGCCGCCGCACTGCCCGGCCGCGCCGCCGCCGCCGTCGCCACCGCTGCCGCCGACGGGCCGATCGCCGACGGCGCCCGCGTGCCCGTCCTGGTGATCGGCACCGGGTACGGCGGCTCGGTGGCCGCCCTGCGCCTGGCCCAGGCGGGCGTCGAGGTGCACATGATCGAGATGGGCATGGCCTGGGACACGCCCGGCTCGGACGGCAAGATCTTCTGCAACACCCGCGAGCCCGACTATCGCTCGTACTGGCTGCGCACCAGGACCAAGGCGCCGCTCAACTACTTCCTCGGCTTCCCCATCGACCGGGACATCCCCCGCTACACCGGCATCCTGGACGCCGAGGAGTTCGCCGGCATCACGGTCTACCAGGGCCGCGGGGTCGGCGGCGGCTCGCTGGTCAACGGCGGCATGGCCGTCACGCCCAAGCGGGAGAACTTCGCCGCCGTGCTCCCGTCGGTCGACGCCGACGAGATGTACGGCGTCTACTACCCGCGCGCCAACTCCGGCCTCGGCGTCGGCCTGGTGGACCCGGCCTGGTTCGACACCACCGCGTGCTACCAGTACGCCCGCGTGGGCCGCAAGCACGCCCAGCGCTCCGGCTTCCCGTTCACGTTCGTCCCCGACGTGTACGACTGGGACTACATGAAGCAGGAGGCGGCCGGCACGGCCACCCAGTCGGCGCTGGCCGGCGAGATCCTCTACGGCAACAACCACGGCAAGAAGTCCCTGCAGAAGACCTATCTGGCGCGGGCCCGCGCCACCGGCAGGGTGACGATCTCGCCGCTGCACCAGGTCACCTCGGTCGCCCCGGCGGCGGGCGGCGGCTACACCGTCCGGATCGACCAGCTCGCCACCGACGGCTCGGTCACCGCCGCCAAGACCGTCACGGCCGCCCGGGTGTTCTTCGCCGCGGGCAGCGTCGGCACGAGCAAGCTGCTGGTCAGGCTGAAGGCCACCGGCGCGCTGCCCGGGCTGGACGACGAGGTCGGCAAGGGCTGGGGAGACAACGGCAACGTCATGTGCGGCCGGGCCAACCACCTGTGGGACCCGACCGGCAAGCTGCAGTCGGCCATCCCGTGCGCGGGCATCGACAACTGGACGGCCGGCGGCGCGTTCGCCGAGGTGGCGCCGCTGCCGACCGGGATCGAGACGTACGCCTCGTTCTACCTGTCGATCACCAACACCCCGCGCCGCGCGGAGTTCTCCTGGAACGCCGCGACCGGCAAGGTGGACCTGAGCTGGCAGACCGCCTGGAAGCAGACGTCCATCGACATGGCGAAAACGATCTTCGACAAGATCAACGCCAAGGAGGGGACGATCTACCGCA
This sequence comes from Nonomuraea sp. NPDC050227, assembly GCF_044459705.1. Classification (NCBI taxonomy): domain Bacteria; kingdom Bacillati; phylum Actinomycetota; class Actinomycetes; order Streptosporangiales; family Streptosporangiaceae; genus Nonomuraea; species Nonomuraea sp. NPDC050227. The sequence continues at coordinate 501,738 of NZ_JBITJF010000003.1, forward strand.
CCGACCTGTTCGGCGTGTACAAGATCTGGGGCGACCACCTCACCTACCACCCGCTCGGCGGCGCGGTGCTGAACCGGGCCACCGACAACTACGGCCGCCTGACCGGCTACCCCGGCCTGTACGTCATCGACGGCTCGCTGATCCCCGGCAACACCACGGTGAACCCGTTCGTCACCATAACGGCGCTGGCCGAGCGGAACATCGAGAAGATCATCGCCACCGACCTTTAGCGCAGGGTTTGCCGAAACGGCAACGGAGTTCGCGCGCCGCGGCACGGGCCGCGCATGATCCTGGTGACAGGCCAGGACTCACATGCGTGGAGGAACGATGTCGCAGCTCACCCCGGTCGCCGAGGGCGTCCACCGCCTGGTGCCCTCCCCCGCCGGCCGGGTCCATCTCGTGGAGGCGGGGCAGGGGCCGCTGGTGCTGCTGGTGCACGGATTCCCCGAGTCCTGGTACTCCTGGCGGCACCAGCTCCCGGCGCTGGCCGCCGCCGGGTACCGGGCGGTGGCGGTGGACGTGCGCGGCTACGGCCGCTCGTCCAAGCCGGCGGACGTGGCCGCGTACCGGATGACCGAGCTGGTCGAGGACGCCGTGGCGGTGGTGCGGGCGCTGGGCGAGCGGACCGCGGTGATCGTCGGCCACGACTGGGGCTCCTCGATCGCCGCCCACAGCGCCCTGCTGCGGCCGGACGTCTTCCGCGCGGTCGCCATGCTCAGCGTGCCGTACACGCCGCGCGGCGGGCCGCGTCCCACCGAGGCGTTCGCCGCCATGGGCGGGACGGACGAGTTCTACGTCAGCTACTTCCAGACGCCCGGCCGGGCCGAGGCCGAGATCGAGCCGGACGTCCGGGGCTGGCTGGCGGGCGTGTACGCGGCCCTGTCCGCCGGGACCATGCCGGGCCCGGACGCGCCCCACCCGCTGTTCGTGGCCCCGGGCGGCAGGCTGCGCGACCGGTTCCCGGCCGGCGGCACGCTGCCCGGCTGGCTGAGCGAGGCCGACCTCGACTTCTACGCCGCCGAGTTCGAGCGCACCGGCCTGACCGGCGCGCTGAACCGCTACCGCAACATGGACCGCGACTGGGAAGACCTCGCGCCCCACGACGGCGCGCCGATCGTCCAGCCCTCGCTGTTCGTCGGCGGCGCCGAGGACGACACGACCCGGTGGCTCTCCGCCGCGATCGACGCCTTCCCCACCACCCTGCCCGGCCTGGTCTCCTCCCGGCTCCTGGACGACTGCGGCCACTGGATCCAGCAGGAACGCCCGGACGAGGTCAACGCCATCCTCCTGGACTGGCTCGCCCGGCTCTGACCCGCGACGCCGCGGGCCCGCCCGCGCGAGGCGGGCCCGCGGCGCCGGTCACAACACGGCTCCCGAGCCCTCGCGCGGCCGCCGGGCGGCCTTGGGCGCGGGCGGCTGGGGGGCCGGACGGCGGTCGTACCGGGCCAGGCCGATGGCCGCGGGGCCGGCCACGAACGACGACGTCAGCGTGCCCACGACGATGCCGGTGACCAGCGCGATCGCGAAGTCACGCAGCGAGTCGCCGCCGAAGACGGCCAGCGCGACCAGCACGAACAGCGCGCCGAGCCCGGTGTTGACGGTCCGCGGCACGGTCTGCAGGATCGCCGTGTTCACCGCCTCGGCCAGCGGCGCGGTGCGGCGGGCGGCCCACAGCTCGCGCACCCGGTCGAACACCACCACCTTGTCGTTGACCGAGTAGCCGACCACGGTCAGCATCGCGGCGAGGAACACGCCGTCCACCGGCTTGCCGAGCCAGGCGAACAGCCCGATCACCACGGCCAGGTCCACCAGCAGCGCCAGCACGGTCGCCGTGCCGAACGTCCAGCGGAAGCGCACCGCCAGGTAGAGCAGCTGCGCCGCCACGGCCACGCCGAGCGCGATGACGGCGTTGCGGCGCAGTTCCTCGCCCAGCGTGGGGCCGATGAACTCGTCGCGCACCTTGCTCACCTCGCCGCCCCGCCCCTCCAGCGCGGCCTGGACCTTGGCCGGGTCGAGCTGCCCCGCGCGCACGGTCACGCCGTCGGCGGCGGCCTGCACGACCGCGCCCGGATAGCCGGCCTCGCTCACGAGCCGCCGGGCCGTGTCGGCGTCGACCGGCCTGGACGTGCCGAACTCCACGAGCCGGCCGCCGGTGAACTCGACCCCGAAGTCCAGGCCGCGGGTGAACAGCCCGGCCAGCGCCGCGACGACCAGGCCGCCCGCGACCGCGAGCCACAGCTTCCTGGCCTTCATGAGCTGGGGGTTCCGGCGGGCCAGCCACGTCCGGACGGCGCCCGGTGAGGCCAGGCCCGACAGGCGCGGCCCGATCCGGCCGATGACCGCATGGGTGAGCACGCGGGTGATCAGCATGGCCGACACCAGCGAGGCCAGCACGCCGATCGCCAGCGTCACGCCGAACCCCTTGACCGGCCCGGAGGCCAGCCCGAACAGCAGCGCGGCGGCGATGAGCGTGGTGACGTTGGAGTCGGCGATGGCGCTCCAGGCGTTCTTGAACCCCCGGTTCAGTGCCGGGGCGAGCCCGCGGGCCGGGGCCAGGCCGTACTCCTCCCTGGCGCGTTCGAAGACGAGCACGTTGGCGTCGACCGCCATGCCGACGGCCAGCACGAACCCGGCCAGGCCGGGCAGCGTGAACGTCGCGCCCATCGCGACCAGCGCGGCGTAGGAGATCAGGCCGTAGCAGGTGAGCGCGATGGCGGCGAGCAGGCCGGACAGGCGGTAGATCACGATGATGAACAGGGCGGTCAGCACCAGCCCGGCGATCGCGGCCTTCACGCTGGCCTCGATGGCGTCGGCGCCCAGCGTGGGGCCGACGGTCCGCTGCTCGACCAGGTCGAGCGGCACGGGCAGCGCGCCGCCCTTGATCAGCACGGCCAGGTCGCGGGCCTCCTCGTGGGTGAAGGATCCGGTGATCTCGGTGTTGCCGCCCGGGATGCCGGTGCCGCACGGCACGGACGGGTCAAGCTGCGGCGACGAGATGATCTTCTTGTCGAGCACGATGGCGACGCGCCGCTTCGGGTCGCCCGCCGGCTGGCAGGCGGCCTCGCCGGTCATCCGCTGCCAGGCGTCGGCGTCGCGGAAGTCGACCGTGACCGACCAGCCGGGCCCGCGCTGCGGGTCGCTGCGCTCGGTGGCGTCGCTGACGCCGTCGCCGCTGATCGCCGCCGGGCCGAGCGCGAGCGGGCTGCCGCTCTCGTCGGGCAGCGCGGTGGCGTCCCCGGCCTTGCCGGGGCCGGTGACCGGGTGGAAGGCGAGCTGGGCGGTGCGGCCGATGACCTCGGCCGCCTTGCTCGGGTCGAGCACGCCGGGCAGCTCGACGATGATCCGCTTCTCGCCGGAGCGGGCCAGGGTGGGATCGACGACCCCCAGCGCGTCCGCCCGGCGGCGGAGCACGTCGAGGGCGCGGTCGGTGGCCGAGGAGTCGGCCGTGACCGTCGGGGAGTCTCTGGCCTCGAAGACGAGCTGGGTGCCGCCGCGCAGGTCGAGGCCGAGGCGTGGCGTGGCGGTGAGGGACAGGATGATCGAGGTCGCGATGACGGCGAACGCCGCCAGCGCGCGCCACATGGGCGCACGTGACATGAGGCCTCCACAGGCTCAGGTGTGCGGAAGAGGGATCTTCAGAGCACCGTGGAGGGAGGCGCGCGGGCCGCCGCCGCGCCCCCGGGCCGGTCGGCGGCGGCACGGACGGCGGGCCGCCGGACGACGGCCGACCAGACGTGCAGCGACCGGGCCGGGGCCGCGGCGGGCAGCGCCTGTCCGCCGGGCCCGGCCTGGTCGTGCCCCGCCTGCCTGACCTGCGCGAGCGGAGGCGGCGGCGGGGTCGAGCCGAGCTGGGCGACGGCGGGCGGGTCGGCCGCCGCCTGGATCGCCGTGACCTGCGTGACGGCCTGCGTGACGGCCGGGGCGGCGACCTGGGCGGCGACCTGGGCGGCGACCTGGGCGGCGACCTGGGCGGCGACCTCGGCATGGCCCGTCGCGGGGAGCAGCCACGACAGGACGAGAAGCAGCGCGGCGGGCAGTCTGCTGCGCATCTCGCCTCCTTCTCGTCGTGACCGTCGCCCCTACCGTAGCCCGCCGCCGGGCCGCTCAGGGCAGGGTGCGCAGGTACGTCGGCGGTTTGCGGACCTGAGTCGCCTGCTCGAAGGCGTATCCGAGAGCGATCAGGGACGGCTCGGAGAACCGCCCGCCGAAGAACGTGACGCCGAGCGGCAGGACGTCCCTGGCGTACCCGGCCGGGACGGTGACCGCCGGGTAGCCGGAGATCGCCGAGGGCGCGGAGGAGGAGACGAAGCCGGTGAAGTCGTCGCCCTTGGTCAGGTCTGTCAGCCAGGCCGCGTGGTTGGTGGGGGCGAGCAGCGCGTCCAGGCGGCCGGCGGCCAGCGCCGAGTCGATCACGCGGCGGGCCAGCGTGGTGGCCTGGTCGCGGAGGGCGCGGTAGGCGGGGTCGTCCAGGTCGCCGGTGGTGGCCTGCGCCTGCTCGAAGACCTCCTGGCCGAAGTACCGCAGCTCGGTCCCGGCGTGCCGCCGGTTGAAGTCGATCAGCCCGGCCAGGTCGGCGGGGTGCCGGCCGGAGGTGGCGGCCAGGTAGGCGTTCAGGTCGTGCTTGAACTCGGTCAGCAGCGCCGGGAACTCGGCCTCGCCGGCCTGGTCCATGCCCTCCAGCTCGACGTCCACCACGGTCGCGCCGCGGGCCTTGAGCGTGGCGACGGTGGCGTCCAGGGCGGCGCGCACCTCCTGGTTGTCGCCCGCGACCGAGCGCCACACGCCGACGCGGGCGCCGTTCAGCGCGCCGGGACGCAGGGCCTTGAGGTAGTCGCGGTCGCCGCCCGGGACGGTCGCGGGGTCGCGCGGGTCCGGCCCCTGGATGGCCGAGAGCACGGCGGCGGCGTCGGTGAGGTTCCTGGTGATCGGCCCCGCGGTGTCCTGCCGGGCCGAGATCGGCACCACGCCGGCCCGGCTGACCAGCCCGATCGTGGGCTTGATGCCCACCACGCCGTTGATCCCGGCCGGGCAGACGATCGAGCCGTCGGTCTCGGTGCCGATGGTGACGGCGGCCAGGGTGGCGGCGGCGGCGACCGCCGAGCCGCTGCTCGACCCGCAGGGGTTGCGGTCGAGGACGTAGGGGTTGTTGGTCTGCCCGCCGATCGCGCTCCACCCGCTGGAGGACGGGCTGGAGCGGAAGTTCGCCCATTCCGACAGGTTGGCCTTGCCCAGGATCACCGCGCCGGCCGCCCGCAGCCGCTGGACGAGGAACGCCTCCGCGGCCGGCCGGGCGCCGAGCAGCGCCTGCGAGCCGGCGGTGGTGCGCAGCGGCGCTGCGGTGTCGATGTTGTCCTTGAGCAGGACCGGGACGCCTTCCAGCGGCCCGTGCGCGCCCCGGCGGCGACGCCGGTCGCTGCGCTCGGCCTCGCCCAGCGCGCCGGGGTTGGTCTGGACGACCGCGTGCAGCAGCGGGTCCACCGCGCGGATGCGGTCGAGGTAGAAGCGGGTCAGCGTCACCGCGTCGAAGCGGCCGTGGTCCATGGCGCGTTGCAGGTCGAGCACGGTGGCGCGGTCGAGGTCCAGCCCGCGCAGGACGGTGCCGGCGGACGGCGGGGCCGCCTCGCGCGCGTGCGCGGGGACGGCCGCGGTTAACCCGGCGGCGAGCGCGAGCGCCAGAGCGGCGGCCGCCCGGCGTGCGGGCTTCAGGAGAGTCATGGCTGTCGAGCGTAGCCATGATGCTTTCCCGGGAAAATATTCCAATTCGTATATATCCGCCACCCTCGGTCCGGCCCGGCCCCCGCGCGGGGGGCGGGCCGGCGGCGAGGCGGGGCCGCCCACGCGGTGTCGGTCCGGCGGCCGGGCGGGCCTTCCCACGCGGTCCCGGGCCGGTGGCGGGGCGTCAGGGGCAGCCCGTGGCGGCGAAGGCCGTGAACTGGCTGACCTCGTTCCTGCTGAAGTTGTCGTCCGAGCCGATCACCAGCGTGCACTCCCCGCTGGCCAGCCGCGGCCCCCACGACATGGCCTCCAGGTTCTGCACCGGCGGCCGGAAGTCGCCCAGGTCGTAGACCAGCCGCTTGCTCACCGGCCGGTACCCCGCGCTCAGGTCGTCCTGGCTCAGCACGTTGGTCGCGCCCGTCAGGTCGATCTCGTACAGCTTGACCTTGTAGTCGACGCCCTCGATCCAGGAGCGTTCCAGGGCCAGGTAGCGGTGGTCGTCGATGGGCAGGATCTCCGAGACCCCGCTGTCGGACTCCCCGGTGGGCGGCACCGGCGCGGCCGGGAGCGCGTCGAGCGGGTAGACGAACTGGCCGCGCGGGACGCCCCGCCGGTCCCACACGGTGAGCCGGGCGGGCGCGCCGTGCTGCACCGTGGACGGCTCGCCGTCCTCGTACCGCGGCCCCTCGGTCATCGCCGTGATCCGGCGGGCGGTGACCGCCAGGCCCTCGAAACCGGCGTTGCGCCGCGGGCCGTGCTCGGTGGTGGTCAGGCGCAGGTTACCCGGCAGGCGCAGGTCCCCCTGGTGCCGGCCCTGGAGGTCGGCGGCGCGCACGCCGGAGGCGGCCAGCGGCAGGTCGGGGTGGCCGGCGTCGGGGCGGTCGCCCTCGTCGCCCCACAGCAGGCGACCGGACCAGCGGTCGTACCTGATGGACTCGGGGTCGGCCGAGCCGGGCTTGCCGTAGCCGGGGTAGGGGGTGCCGTCCTGCCTGGTCAGCGTGGTGACCCCGGTCAGGCTGATGCCGGTGAACGCGCCCGAGTCCCGGTCGATGTCCAGGCGGGCGGTGTAGAAGCGGGCCGGACCGTAGCGCCAGCGGTCGTCGGAGATCAGGTACCAGGCGCCGGTGCGCGGGTCGCGGTCGATGCCCGACACCCCGCCGACGGTGGTGCCGTCGAACTGCATCAGGTACGGCAGCCGCTGCTCCCCGAGATACCGGGTGATGCGGACCTCCTCCCGCGGGGCCGCCCAGGCGGGCTGGGTGACGCTCATGGCGACCGCGCACGCGACCGCGAACCCCGTGATTCTTCGCATTCCGTCCCCTGTGTCGTTCTGGTTACGTGGAGTGACCGGGGGACATGAAATCGTGCCCGCGCCCGCGGGGCGACCGGGACACGCCGCCGCCCGCGCGTCTTTGCCTGGCGGGCCGTGGACAGGCCGGTGGCGCACGGGCCATCGTCCTGTCACTCCGGAGCGCGAGGCGGCGGAAACCGTCGGTGCCCGCCCGCACACTCAGCGCATGCCCGATGAGCCTCTGGAACTCGGTGAGATCACCGTCTCCGACTGGTACGCCCACAACGACAAGATGGCCGAGGTCGGCTTCCTGACCATCGCCAGGCGCCTGCCCTCGCTCGTGACGCAGGCGATGAGCATGTCCTGGCGGGCCGGCCCCCGCGACACCGTGGCCACCATCGCGCTCAACCTCCTCGGCGGCGTCTTCACCGCCTTCGGCCTGCTGGCCACCACCGGCGTGCTGAGCGCCCTGTTCAGCGAGGGCCCGACCCCCGGCCGCGTGCTGGCCGCCCTGCCCAGCCTCGTCCTGGTGGGCGTGGCCGCCGTGCTGCGCACGGTGGTGCAGGCCGGCGCGGGCTGGGCGCAGTCACGCCTGACCCCGCAGATCTCCCGCCACACCGAGGAACGCCTCTACGGCCTGACCAGCCAGGTGGAGCTGGTCGCCTACGACGACCCGGAGTTCCACGACAGCCTCGAACGCGCCAACATGCGCGGCGTCAGCGTGGCCGGCGCGGTGGTCAGCTCGGCCATCAACGTCGTCACCGCGGCCGTCGGCATCGCGGCGGCGGCCGGCGTGCTGGGCGTGCTCCATCCGGTGCTGCTGCCGCTGCTGCTGCTGGCCGTGCTGCCCGACGCGTGGGCCACCGTGCGCGGCGCCCGTATGCGCTACTCGACGATGTACTCCCTCATCCCCGCCCGCCGCCGCAAGTGGATCATCGCCGAGCTGCTGGCCGACCGCGAGCCCGCCGCCGAGGTGCGTTCGTTCACCATGCGCGGCTTCCTGCTGCGCATGTACGACGCCGTCGCCAGGGCCGAGCAGGACGTGCTGCTCACCCTGGCCAGACGCCAGACCCTGGCCGGCCTGGTCGGCGAGGCCCTGGGCGGCCTCGGCACCGCCCTGGTCTACGTCGCGCTGGGCGTGCTGCTGGCCGTGGCGGCGATCCCGCTCGCGGTCGCGGGCACCGCGGTGCTGGCCATCAGGACCGGCCAGTCCTCGCTGGCCAACCTCCTGTACGCCACCAACCGCCTCTACGAGGACGGCCTCTACTTCACCGACTTCCTCCAGTTCTGCGCCGACGCCGAGCGCCGCGTGCCCACGGCCCGTTCGGCGGCCGTGCCCGAGGGGTTCGAGCGCATCGTGGCCGACGACGTGACGTTCACCTACCCGGGCGCCGACCAGCCGGCGCTGCGCGGGGTGACGGTCGAGATCAAGCGCGGCGAGGTCATCGCGTTCGTGGGCGAGAACGGCTCCGGCAAGACCACCCTGGCCAAGATCCTTTCCGGCCTGTACGAGCCCGACACCGGCACCGTCTCCTGGGACGACGTCGACCTGGCCGACGTGCCCCCCGACGACCTGCGCCTGCGCACGGCCGTCATCGCCCAGGACCACACCCGCTGGCCGCTCACCGCCCGCTACAACATCACCATGGGCGCCGACAAGGGCGAGCCCGCCCTGGTCGCGGCGGCCTCGGTCGCGGGGGCCGACGAGGTGGTCGCGGGCCTGCCCCTCGGCTACCGCACGCTGCTCGACCGCCGCTTCAAGGACGGCTGCGAGCTGTCCGGCGGCCAGTGGCAGCGCATCGCGGTGGCCCGGGGGTTCTACCGCGACGCCGACCTGCTCATCTGCGACGAGCCCACGGCGGCCCTCGACGCCCGCGCCGAGCACGCCCTGTTCGAGCGCATCCGCGACCACTCCGAGGGCCGCACGGTGCTGCTCATCACCCACCGCCTGGCCAGCGTGCGCTACGCCGACCGGATCTACGTCCTCGACCACGGCAAGGTCACCGAGCAGGGCGACCATCAGACGCTGATGGCGCTCAACGGCCTCTACGCCGACCTCTACACCCTCCAGGCCGCCGCCTACCGCTGACCCTGGCTACCGCTGCCCCTGTCTACCGCTGACCCTGCCGGACGCCGGACCTGCGGGGCTTGCGCTTGGCCACCGGCAGGGTGCGCCGTCCGTGGTACCGGGGCAGGGCAGCCGGCCGCACGCCGACGGGGTGGGTCTTCTCGTCGGGGAAGACCCACTTCCGCAGCGCCCAGAAGCGGAAGACCATGGCGATCACCGTGCCGACGAGCTGCGCGCTCACGAAGTCGGCGATCTCCTGGGCCGCCAGGCCCACGTCGGGGGCCTCCAGGCGGAACACGTAACGGGAGACCCACAGCGGCGCCGAGCTGAGCACCAGGCCGATGCCGCTGACCAGGAAGAACAGCCCCGCCTCGTGGCGGCGCTCGCGACCGCCCCTGAGCCGGAAGGACCACTCGCGGTTGAGCACGTAGGACACGATCGTCGCCACGAGCACCGCGATGATCTTCGCGGTCACCGGCTTCGGTTGCAGGACGGTCAGCTTCAGCCCGTAGAACACCGCGTTGTCCACCACGAACGTCGCTCCGCCGACCACCGCGAACTTCAGCAGTTCACGGTGCCTCAGCACGAGCGCCTGCAGCGGCGCCGGTAACCTCGCGAGTACTGCTTCTGCGATTCGGAGCACTCTCGATCTTCTCATCCGTCCGGACCGCGAAGGACGACGCTCACCCCGTCGCGGCCCCCGTCCGGCGCAGCAGCCCGGCCGGCACGGCCTCGGCCAGCGCCTTGTACCCCCGCGTTGCCCCCGAAGGGGGGTGAGGATGGCGCCGTGCACCAGGAGGGCAACAGCCGGGCGCGCATCTGACACGGCGGCCATCCCGTTCTGACCGGGCGTTGCAAGGCGGGCCTCCCGATGGTGCACTCAAGGGCGTTGGTTCCGACCTGTGTCCGGGCCGCCAGCGGGAGCGAGGGCCGGCGGCGGACCTCGAAGGGAGAACCGTGCGACGATCACGTCCCCTACTGCTGTTCCTGCTCGCCGCCCTGCTCGCCGTCCTGCTCGCGGCCTGCGGCGGGGCCGCGCCCGGCGGTCCGCGGCCGACCGGTTCCGGAGCGCCGCTGGAGAAGATCCGGATCGGCGTCATCCCGATCCCCGACAGCGCGCTGGTCTACCTCGCCCGCGACCGCGGCTACTTCGCGGCCGAGGGGTTGTCGGCCGAGCCGGTGACCGTGCAGGGCGGCGGCCCGGCGATCGACCGGATGAAGGGCGGCGCCCTGGAGTTCGGGCTGGTCAACTACGTGACGGCGTTCCTGCAGCAGCGGCGCGAGCCGGGGCGGCTGAAGCTGGTCGCCGACGCCTACCACGCCGCGCCGGGCGCGTTCCAGCTCTTCGTGGCCCCCGGCAGCCCGATCAGAAGCCCGCGCGACCTGCGGCGCACCGGCGGCGCGAAGAAGAGCGTCGCGGTGGCGACGCTGCGCTCGGTCGGCACGCTGAGCGCCGAGACCGTGCTCGCCGCGGCCGGGGTCTCCGCCGACGACGTCGCGTTCAAGGAGATCCCCCTGCCCGACATGCCGGCCGCGCTGGCCGCGCACGCGGTGGACGTGGCGTGGATGACCGAGCCGTTCATCACCGCCTACCGCCGGCAGGGCGGCCGGTCGCTGGGCGACGCCATGGCGAACGTCCCCGCCGGGTGGCCGATCGCGGGGTGGGCCACGACCGCCTCGTACGCGGCCGCGCATCCCCGGGCGGTCGCCGGGTTCCAGCGGGCCATGGCCCACGCCCAGCTCGACGCCCGGGACCGGAACCTGGTCACCGGGGTGCTGGGCACGTACACGAAGATCCCGCGCGAGGTGCTGCCGACCATCACGCTCGGCACGTTCCCCGCCGCGCTGGAACCCGCAGAGCTGCAGTCGGTGGTGGACACCATGGTGAGGTTCGGTTACCTGCCCGCGCCGCTGCGGGCCGAAGAGATGATCGTCCGGCCGGCCTGGGAGTCGGGGAAGGGGAACCCATGAGCGAGACGCCGGAGCGGGCGCGGGTGCTGCGCCTGATCGACGACTTCATCCTGTACGCCGCCGTCCGGGCCGCGCTGCGGCTGTCGGTGTTCGACCTGCTGGCCGCCGGGCCGTGCGCCGTGCACGAGCTGGCCGACGAGATCTCCGCGGGCGGCGCCGGCCGTCCCGACGAGATGCTGCTCGGCCGCCTGCTGCGGGCGCTGGAGCACCTGCGGCTGGTCGAGCGGGACGCCCGCGGCCGCTACCTGCTCACCGGCGAGGGCGACCTGCTCACCAGCGGCCGGGACGACTCGCTGGCCCCCGCCGCGCTGATGTGGGGCGAGGAGCTGTGGCGCGACTCGGCCGACCTGCTGCACCGGACGATCACCAGGGGCGCGCCCGCCGCGCTGGAGCTGCACCAGGTGGACTCCCCCTACGCCTGGCTGGGGGCCCGGCCCGCGGCCGGCGCGCTGTTCAACGAGTTCATGGCCACCCGCAGCGTCACCGTGGCCCGCGCGCTCGCCGAGCAGGACGTGACCGGCGTGGACGTGGTCGCCGACATCGGCGGCGGCACCGGCATCGTCCTGGCCACGATCCTGGCGGCCCATCCGCGGCTGCGCGGCGTGTTGTTCGAGCTGCCCGAGGTGGCCGCCCAGGCCCGCCGTCACCTGGACGGGCGGGCGGGCATCACGGTGGCCGAGGGCGACATGTTCACCGACCCGCTGCCCCGGGCGGCTCTGTACCTGCTGGGCAACATCCTGCACAACTACCCCGACGAGCAGGCCGCCAAGCTGCTGGCGCGGCTCGCGTCCCTGATGGACGGCCGCGCCGAGCTGTGGATCGTGGACGCCGTCCTCGACGACGACCCGCACCGCTCGCCGACGTCGGCGGTCGCGCTGGACATGAAGATGCTCACGCTGTTCAGCGGCGGCCAGGAACGCACGCTGACCCAGGTCGAGAGCCTGCTGGGGGCCGCGGGGCTGCACGTCGCCCGCACCGAGCCGCTGCCCCACGGGCTGCACCTGGTGGTGGCCAGGCAGCGCCCGGCTCCGGCGTGAGGCCCCGGCCGCCGCGCACCCGCGGCGGCCGTCGGCGAGACTGGCGGCCACGGGCGTCGGCCCGGGCCGCTCGGCGATGGTGATCTTGGGCTTCCCGCCACTTCGCGGCTTCTGAAAGTATTCGATCATGGAAGAAGGGAGACGCGAAGTGGCAGAGGCCAACGCGGGCGTACGGCGATTACTTGCGGACTCTGGGGAGCCGCGCGGATGGGTGCCGCTCCGGGCGGATCTCGTCACGGCGCTGCTGGGGGTCTGGTTCGGCGTCGGCCTGATGATCGACGCCTGGGCGCACACCAATCGCAGCGACCTGGAGACGTTCTTCACGCCGTGGCACGCGGCGTTCTACTCCGGGTTCGCGGCGGTGTCCGGCTGGATCATCTGGCAGGTGTTCCGCAACGTGCGGCTCGGCCGGCAGGGGGTCGCGGCCGTTCCCCAGGGTTATCTGGCCGGGCTGGTCGCCATCCCGGCGTTCGCGCTGTTCGGGCTGGCCGACATGACCTGGCACACCGTGCTCGGCATCGAGACGAGCGTCGACATCCTGTTCAGCCCGTCGCACCTGGGGCTGATCGTGACCATGCTGCTCATCATCACCACGCCGCTGCGCTCGGCCTGGAACGCCCCCGACGTCGGCGTCCGGCCCTCGCTCGGGCGGCTGTTCCCGGCGCTGGCCGGGCTCGCGTTCGCGGCCACGCTGGTGTCGCTGTTCCTGTCGTACGGCGACGCCCTGCAGTACCGGTCCGCGCGCGTCGTCGAGGCGTTCTCCAGCGTGGACGGGCCGGGCGCCGAACATCTGGCCACCTCCATGGTCATCAGCAACGTGGTCCTGCTGGCCCCGGTGCTGCTGGTGGCCCGGCGCTGGAACCTGCCGTTCGGCGCGGTGACCGTCATGTACACGATCGCCGTCCTGATGCCCGGCGCGCAGACGGCGTTCGAGAACGCGCCGACCCTGCTCACGTTCGTCGCCGCGGGCCTGGCGAGCGACGTGCTGATCCGCCTGCTGCGCCCGTCCGGCGCGCGGCGGGGGGCCTACTGGGCCTTCGCCGGGCTGTCGGCCTTCGTCACCTGGTCGCTCTACATCGGGATCGCCTCGGCGGCCGGGGGCGGACTGCCCGCGGTGCCCGAGCTGTGGACCGGCGCGCCGGTGGTGGCCGGGCTGATCGGCCTGGCGCTCGGGGCGCTGTTCCTGCCGAACGCGCTCCCCGCGGACGCGGCCGACGCCGGACGGGCATGATCCGGCCGCTCCGGGTCCTGTGTCTCGTCGCCGTACTCCTGCTCGCGGGCGCCGCCCCGGCCGCGGCCCACAACGTCACGGCCGGGGCGGACCTGCGATTCGCCCAGACCATCGCCGGCGCCGAGCTCACGGTCGTGATCAAGGGCACGTCGCGGGTGCCCGGGCCGCTGCAGATCGGCGTGATCGCCTACGAGCCGGCGACCGGGCCGCCGATCGGCCTGGAGGTGCGCTCGGTCGAGGACGGCCACAAGGCGACGGCCACCGCGCAGCCGTCCGCCAGCCCTCGGTACGTCAGGATCACGGTCGAGCGCACCGGGCCGCACGAGCTCAGGCTGACGGCGGGGGGCGAGGTCGCCGTGCTGCCGTTCCGCGTCCTGGTGGACCGCGGCTCCGCCGGCGAGTTCCTGATCTACGGCGGCCTGCTGGTGGCCGGGCTGCTGCTGGTGGGCGGCCTGCTCACCGGGGCGCTGTCGCGCAGGGCCCCGGCGATGCTGCTGGCCGGCGGCGCGGCGGCCGCGGTGACGGTGGCCGCGATGGTCGTCGTGTTCGAGCCCTCGCTGCCGCCCCCGCCGCCGGACGGCGCCGCCCCGGCGGTGAACACGACGGCCCTCGGACGGCCCTTCGCGCGGGGACGGGTGACGACCGTCCCGGCGCGTCCGGCGACCGGCGAGGAGTTCACGCTGCGCCTGGACCTCACCGACGGCTCGACCGGGCATCCGGTGGACGACCTCGTCCTGCACCACGAGGCGCTCGCCCACCTGGTGGTCACCAGCGAGGACGGCGCCTACTTCCGGCATCTGCACCCGCTGCGCACCGCGCCCGGACGGCTGGAGGTCCGGCTGCGCGCCGACCGGCCGGGCCGGTTCCTGGCCTACGCGGAGCTGGAACGCGAGGACTCCGGCGGCCAGCTGCTCGACGGCGAGTTCCGGGTCGCCGGGCCCGCGGTGGCCGCTCCGCCGCCGGTAGCGCCCGGGACGGGGGGCACGCCGGTGGTGCGGCCGTCCGTGCCGGTCGCGGGGCGTCCGGCGGCGATCGAGGTGGGGCTCGGGGTCACGCCGCGGCAGTGGCTGGGCATGTCGGGGCACCTGATCGTGCGCAGCCAGGACGGCGCGTTCCTCGGCCACGTGCACGAGATGGGCGCCCCCGCGCCCCGGCTGCGCTTCACGTTCAGCTTCCCGGCACCGGGCCGCTACCTGGCCTGGGCCCAGTACGCGGCCGCCGACCGGATCGTGACCGTGCCCTTCACCGTCGAGGTCGCGGAGGCTCTCCGATGAGGCGGATCCTGGCCGTCGCCGCCCTGCTGGCCGCGGCCCTGGCGGTGTTCCTGTACGTGCGCGGCTCGGCGCCCGGCCCGCTCACCCTCACCAGCACCGGCGAACGGTACGCCGTCACCGTCCTGGTCCCGAGGCCGACGACGGGCCGCGTCACGGCCGAGGTGCGGGTGACCTCCGGCGACCCGCACACGGTGGCGCTGTCCACGGTGATGCCCGGCATGGGCCACGCCACCCCGGAGATCGTCGCCGATCCGCGGCAGCCGGGCCGTTACGTGGCCGAGGGCGAGTTGTTCCCGATGGCCGGGGTGTGGGAGCTGTCGATCCGGCTGAGCGGCGCGGCGGGAGAGGAGGTGCTGGTGGTGAAGGCGCCGATCACGGGATAGGGGGCCGCTCTTGACGTATGAAATGAACGATCTTTTAATTCGTCCATGGGACGTATCGCCGGCGTCACCGCCGCCGAGACGCGGGAACGCCTGCTGCGCGCCGCCGCGGACGTCTTCGCCAGGCGCGGCTACGACGGCACCCGCGTCGCCGACATCGCCGCCGCCGCCGGGGTGAGCAACGGCGCCCTGTACGCCCACTTCGGCTCCAAGGCCGGCCTGCTCGTGGCCGCGCTGGGCGCGCACGGGCGGCGGCTGATGGACGGCCTGTTCGCCGACGACCCCGACCGGCCGGTCGCCGACCTGCTCGTCGCCGCCGGCCGCCGGCTCCCCCGCCCCCTGGACGCCGGCGGCGACCTCGTCGTCGAGGCGCTGGCCGCCGCCCGCCGCGACGAGGACGTGGCCCTGCCCATGCGGGACTACGTCGGCGAGCGCGCCCACCGGCTGGCCGGCCTGGTCCGCGCCGGCCAGGACGGCGGCGAGCTGGACCACGCCCTGTCACCGGAGGCGATCGCCCATTTCTGCCTCCTGCTCGCGATGGGCAGCGCGCTCATCGCCCCGGACCCCCACCAGGTGGACGAGGAGGAGTGGGCCAGGCTGCTCATCCGCGTCGTCGCCGCCCTCTCCCCCGCCCCACCGCACGAAGGAACGCCGTGAGAGTACAGATCGACCCCGAGCGCTGCCAGGGACATGGCCGCTGCTACGACCTCGCCCCCGACCTGTTCGGCGAGGACGACGAAGGTTACGGAACGGTCCTCGGCGACGGCCAGGTGCCGCCCGGCCAGGAGCGCACGGCGCGGCTGGCCGTCTCCAACTGCCCGGAGCGGGCGATCGACCTGCTCGGGGAGGCGTGACATGAGCGTGGACGAGCGCTTCGTCAAGAACTTCGGCGAGCCGGGCGACGGCGAGGAGCTCGGCACCCGCAGCGAGATCGTCACCGGCCCGGTCTCGGACTGGGCCACGGACTTCTCCCACCTGGAGCCGGAATGGGCCGCCGACCCGTACCCGATCCAGGACGACCTGCGGCGGCGCTGCCCGATCGCGCACACCGACCGGTTCGGCGGCGGCTGGCTGCCCACCCGCTACGAGGACGTCGCGGCCGTCGCCTACGACACCGAGCGGTTCTCCTCGCGCTCGATCATCATGAGCAACTTCCGGCCGCCGCGGGAGAGCGCGCCGGTGGGCGGCACGCCGCCGATCTCGTCCGACCCGCCCTTCCACCACGACGCGCGCAAGCTGCTGCTGCCCGCGTTCACCAAGACGGCGGTGGCCAGGCGGGAGGAGTCGACGCGGGCGCTGTGCCACGAGCTGATCGACGGCCTGGAGGGCCAGGACGTCGTGGACGCCGCCCGCGACTACGCCCAGCACATCCCGATGCGGGTGATCGCCGACATGCTGGGCTTCCCGCCCGAGGACGGCCCGCGCTTCCGCGAGTTCATCGAGAACGCCCTGGAAGGCGTCAACCTGCCGCCCGAGCAGCGGACCGCCAACATGGGACGGCTCTTCGACTACCTGCTGGACCAGATCCGCGACCACGTGCAGCACCCGCGCGACGATCTCACGACGTACCTCGTCGAGGCCGAGCTGTACGGCCACAAGCTGGAGGCCGGGCACGTAGCGGGCACGATCGCCCTGCTGCTGATCGCGGGTATCGACACCACCTGGAGCGCGATCGGGGCGTCCCTGTGGCACCTGGCCAAGACCCCCGCGGACCGCGAACGCCTGGTCGCCGAACCCGCCCTCCTGCCCACCGCCATGGAGGAGTTCCTGCGCGCCTACGCCCCCGTCACCATGGCCCGCCTCGTCAAAGACGACATGCACTGGAACGGCGTCGACATGAAAGCCGACGACTGGGTCCTGCTCTCCTTCCCCGCCGCCAACCGCGACCCCGCCCACTTCGACCACCCCGCCGACATCCGCATCGACCGCGAAGTCAACCGCCACGCCGCCTTCGGACTCGGCATCCACCGCTGCGTCGGCTCCCACCTGGCCCGCATGGAACTCCGCACCGCCCTCGACGTCTGGCTCCAGCGCATCCCCGCCTTCACCCTCGCCGACCCCGACGCCGTCACCTGGGCGACGGGCCAGGTGCGCGGCCCCCGCACCCTTCCGCTCCGCATCACCTGACCCTCGCCCGCCCCTGGCCCCCGCCAGGGCGCCGATCACGCGGCTTCGGCCGTCACCAGGAACAGCAGGGCCGAGGCCAGGAAGGGGCGGCAGCGCAGGTCGTCGAACCACTCCTCGGCGCCGGGTTCGAGATATCCGGCGCCGACGGCCCTGGCCAGGTTGCGGCGCAGGCCGAGGACCTGGTCGGCGGTGGCCAGGTCGCGGAAGACCGGCGCGACCGTCGCCACCGACCGCACCGTGAGGCCCGCGCCCTCGCACAGCCGGGGCAGGCTGCGGCCGAGCGTGCCGTGCCGGATCATCTCGGTGGAGATGAACCGGGCCAGCGTCCGGCCGACGTCCGGGCGCGGGGAGTCGACGAGCATGCCCTCCCAGTCGGGTTCGGCCATGACGATCCGCGCCCCTGGGCGCGCCACCCGGCGGAACTCCGCCAGCACCCGCGCCGGGTCGTCCACGTGCTGCAGCACCCGGTCGGTACGGGCCCGGTCGACGCTCCCGTCCTCGAACGGCAGCTCGTGCACGTCTGCGGAACGCACCTCGACCTGCGGACGTCCGGCCAGACGGGCGGCCGCCTCGGCGACCATCGCCGGGGCGCGGTCGAGGCCGATCACCCGTCCGGCAGGAGTGACGGCGTCGGCCATGGCGGCGAGGTCGGTCCCGGGCCACAGCCGAGGTCGAGCACGGTCTGTCCGGGCCGCAGGTCCAGCAGGTCGAGGATCTGCCGCTTGTAGCCCCTGCCGACGTCGGTCGAGGCGACGTGGTCGAGGTAGGCGATGGGGTCGGGACGGGAGGCGGGATCAATGTCGATCATGAACCCAGCCAACCAGACGGGTTCGCAGATCCCAGGGACACCAGGTGAAGGTTCCGTGCACCCGGGCCCCCGGCCGCGCGCGGAAGGAGGGGCCCGGCCGGGCATCGGTGAAGGGGCCCGGCCGGGCGCGGGTGGAGGGGGGTCAAGTGCGGCGGAGGCGCCACAAGGAGGTGGTTTCGGTGGTGCGGGCGGCGTGCAGGGGGTCGGCCCGGTCGGAGGCGCGTGGGTGGCGTGGCCGGGTGCGGAGCTGGTCGACGACCCGTAGGCCCGCGCTCGCGAAGGCGGACAGCAGTTCGGCACGGGTCCGTAACCCCAGCCGTTCGGCCAGGTCCGACAGGATCAGCCAGCCTTCTCCCTCCGAAGTCAGGTGCTCGCCGAGCCCGTCGAGGAAGCCGCGGAGCATCCGGCTCCCGGGGTCGTAGACGGCGTGGTCGAGGGGCGAGGCGGGCTTGGCCGGGAGCCAGGGCGGGTTGCAGACGACGAGCGGCGCGCGTCCCGGCGGGAAGAGGTCGGCCTCCAGGACGTCGACCCGGCCGGACAACCCCAGCCGTCGCACGTTGTCGCGGGCGCAGGCCACGGCGCGCGGATCGCGATCGGTGGCCACGACGCGCTCGACGCCTCTGCGGGCGAGGACCGCGGCGAGCACGCCCGTCCCGGTGCCGATGTCGAACGCCCCCGCGCGCGAGACCAGCGGGGCCGCGGCCACCAGGTCGACGTACTCGCCGCGCACCGGTGAGAAGACGCCGTAGTGGGGGTGGATGCGGTCGTTCAGGGCGGGCACCTCGACGCCTCGCCTGCGCCATTCGTAGGCCCCGACGATGCCCAGCAGCTCACGCAGCGAGATCACCGAAGCCTCCGTCGCGGGCCCGTAGACCTGCGCGCAGGCGCTCCGCACGTCGGGGGCGCGCCGCAGGGGGACGCTGTGGTCCGGATCGAGCGGCACCAGCAACCGGCCCAGCGTGACGGCCCGCTGGGAGCGAGCCTGCCGATGCTGATGGAAGGCCTGCACGAGCGAAGACGCAGGCACGGCCAGGTGAGCGGACGCGAGGGCGGGCGAGGAGGCGGGGGCGGGCGGGGGCGAGGGGGACGGGGAGCGGGAAGGGCGGGGTGGAGGTGCGTGGTGGTCGGCGCGGCGGGTCAGGGCGCGCAGCAGACGGCGGGCGGCGTGGAAGTCGCCGCGCCACAGCAGCGCCGTGCCCTCGCAGGCCAGCCGGTACGCCGTGGCCGCGGCCAGGCGCTCGTCGGCGATCACCACGCGCGCGGGCGGCGGCGAGCCGTTCTCGGAACGCCAGCGGGCCGACCGGGCCTCGCCGTCTTCGGTCCAGCGGATCTCGAGCACTCAGGGCTCCTCATGATCGAACCAGTGATGGCCATGAGAAGCACTTCGACGCGGAGAGGGTCAGCCTGTGGCGGCCTCCCGCGAGGAAGTGCGCGCCGGGGCGTCGCCGAGAACCATGCCGGGCGGTGGGAACGACATGATCAACCTCCTCGCGATGCTGGGAACCCCCTCATCCTAGCTTCACCGGCGGACGTCGAGCACTGTCAGCTTCCTCCTGACCGCGTTTCGAGGACAGATCCGGTCGAGCCGGAATACGGTGGGCCGTTGACCATCGGCCAACGCCCGCAAGCCCTACGGAGTCCCTCCATGCGTACCGCAGCGGCAGTCCTCTCCTTCGTGCTCGCCCTCGCCCTTCTCCCCGTCCAGCCGGTGACGGCCACTGTGACGGCCACCGCCACCACCACCGCCTCGCCGCTGCCGGGCGGCAAGTCCACCTTCGTCGTCTCGCAGGGCCATCTCCAGGCCGCCTCCCGGCAGAACTGGGTGCGCCTGGGCACGTACCGCTTCGCCGCGAACGGCACGGTGAGCGCCGCCCTGTACCTGTGGTGGCAGCGCTTCCCCAAGGCCAGGCAGCGCACCGGCACCGTGCCCGACCCGAGCTGCACCACCAAGGCCGGCGGCGTCTCGTCGCGGCCGCGCGGCTGCGAGGTGCTCACCGCGGGCGGCTACACGGGCGGCCCGAGCGAGACCCGTACGGGGACGTACACGCTGGCGGGCAACGTGCTCACGATCCGGTGGAAGATCGCCCAGACCTGGACCGAGCAGTGGTACGTGCGCACCTCCCCCGACGGCAAGCTGGCCCGCCTCGACCTCAAGGGCAGCAGCCTGGCCACGCACGGCTACGGCTACGGCAGCAACGCCGCGATCGGCACCCGGCGCGCGATGAGCTCGGTGCGGGCCTTCCCCGGCTCGCTCAGGCAGGACCTGACGAGCTGGGCGAGCGGCACGCTGGTCAACTCGGCGAACCAGCCGTTCGGCCACTCCTCCTTCCGCGCCTGCAAGTCGACCACCTCGTGCCTGACCTACCTGCAGCCGTCCTCGCAGGGCGCGTGCCAGAAGTCGGGCGGCTGCCCCAAGTACGGCGGCGGCACGAAGGCCAACGTCAGCTCCATCCAGTACTACCTGACGACGATCTCCAAGTCCGACCGGCGTGACACGCTGTGGCACTGGTGCACGTGCCTGGCGATGGAGCGGGGCGAGTTCTGCTACACGGGCAACTCGCACGTCAAGCCGCTGATGCAGATCATCGACGACACGGGGGCCTTCCGCGGCTGGGTCGGAGTGGAGGCGTCGTTCTCGACCGGTTCGCGGGCGACGGACATGCTGGCGGTGCTGCGCATCTCCGACTTCCGCTGACCGCCGCGTCTTCCGCTGACCGCCGCGTCAGGAGCCGGAGCGCAGGTCCTCGGCGGCCTCCTGGTAGGCGCGGGCGGCCCGGTCGAAGTAGTCGTAGAGCACGTCGAGGTGGTCGGCCGGGTAGCCCGCGAGGATGTCGCCGATCTTCTGCCGGACGGGGGCCATGACCGCGTCGAGCTCGGCGGGCTTGCCGACCGGCTCGACGATCACCTTGCGGCGGTCGTCGGGGGCTGGCACGCGGCGGACGTATCCGGCCTGCTCCAGCCGGTCGATCAGCCGGGTGGTCGGGCCGGTGGTCAGGCCGGTGCGGACGCCGAGCTCGCCGGGGGTCATCGGGCCGGCCAGTTCGAGGATGTTCAGGGCGTACAGGTCGGTGGCGCCCAGGCCGCAGGCTTTGGCGCCGGCGTGGCCGTGCAGCATGACCGCGCTCAGGTAGCGGCGGTAGCGCCGGCCGGCGTCCGACGGGTCGGGGGTGTTCGGCACGCGGTCCTCACTTCCTGTCCTCCTTCTTGGGGAAGATAAATCCTCCAAGAAGTAACTTCTTCTGCGAAGTTACCACGCGGGAGACGCGCAGGCGTCCCAGCGCGAGCAGGACGAGGGTCGTGAGCACCACGGCGGTCAGCAGCACGGCCAGGTTCAGCGGCGTGCGCTGGAAGCCCAGCGCCACGATCAGCGTGTTTGCGCCGCCGGGCGGATGCGAGCTGCAGGCGGGCGGCGGGATCGCAGGAGCCGCGGCGGCGGAAGGCGGCCGGGAACGTCTCCGCCACGATGTCGTCGGCGGCCTGCGGGCCGAGCCGGCGCGGGGACGTTGAGGTGGATCCGCCGGAGGTGGCGGTAGAACAGCGCGGCGCCGTCGTCCGCAGGGCCGCGTCATCGTTCGCGGCGGGTGGCCAGGAGGCCGCGGGGCCGTGCGGTGGAAGGTCAGGGGATGCGGGCCACGGCTCCGTAGTTGCCGGACGAGGCGGGGGCGTCCGCGCAGGCCAGGTCGCCGTCGGCGGGACGCCACTCGGGCACCCACACCAGCCCCGGTTCCAGCAGGTCGAGACCGTCCAGCAGGTCCGCGACCTCGGCGCGGGTGCGCACGTTCAGGCCGGGCAACGTCATGGCCAGCATGCCCCGCACGGCCGGGGCCAGCTCCCCCGGCACGCCGTCGAAGGTGATGTGCAGCAGCCCGAGGAAGCTGCCCTCGGGGACGGCGTGCCGCAGCCGCTTGACGACGGTACGGGCGCACTCGTCGTCAAGGCTGTGGGCCGACAGCAGCAGCACGGCGATCGGCCGGTCCCAGTCGAGGAACGTCTGCACCACCGGGTCGCCGAGCATCTCGTCCATCTCCCGCACGTCGCCGTCGACCACGCGCACCAGGTCGCAGAAGGGCTCGATGGTGGCCTGGGCCAGCGTCAGGGCCATCGGGTCGCTCTCGACGTACACGACGCGGACGTCCGGGCCGGGTGAGGTCAGGCGGGCCACCTCGTGCAGGCGGCTGCCGCCCGAAGGGCCGTTCGGCACCCCGCTCCCCACGATCATGAATTGGTCCACGCCTTCGACAGCGGCCAAATGACGGATCACCCGCGACAGGTATTCAAGAACGGCACGGGCCGCGGTGGTGGCGACGGGAGTTACTTGATCGAAATGGCGCACCAGGTCTCTGTCGGCGAGGAAGTTGTTCTTCCCACCGGCGGCGGCGTCAAGTATCCGCGTGATCCTGGCGTGCGCCGTGCCAAGCCTGGCCAAGTTACGGACAGCACGCTGGCGCATGAGCGTTGCCCCTTTCCCCTCGCCGCCACCCTCTTGCGGTAGGCGATCTTTGGACTTCACTCGTGACTCAGACCATATGTTCCAACAATTCCAGTTAATGACAATGGGGCAGACCGGTTATTTCGGGAAATGTTTGTTACCAGAACTTCCGGACTAGATCATCAGGCCGCCGTCCGCGCGTAGGATCGGCGGATCGACATGGAGGTGGCCGTGGCGGAGGAGCCTGTCGCACCGCTGGCCGGGATGCGGATCGTGGAGCTGTCCAGCTTCGTCGCCGCGCCGCTCGGCGGGATGACGCTGGCCCAGCTCGGGGCGGAGGTCGTCCGGGTCGATCCGGTCGGCGGCGGGCCCGACGCGCGGCGCTGGCCGCTCGCGCCCTCCGGCCGCAGCCTCTACTGGGCTGGGCTGAACAAGGGCAAGCGCTCGGTCACCGTCGACCTGCGTTCGGCCCGGGGGCGCGCGCTGGTGGCCGACCTGGCCGTCGCGGCGGGCACGGTGCTCACCAACGCGCCGCCCCGGGCCGGGCTGTCGTACGAGGAGCTGGCCGGGCGCCGTCCCGATCTGGTGTACGCGCGGCTGCTCGGTCACCGCGACGGCCGTCCCGCCGTGGACTACACGGTCAACGCCGGGCTCGGCCTGCCGTACGCGACCGGCCCCGCAGGCCACGACGGCCCGGTGAACCACGTGCTGCCGGCCTGGGACGTCGCCTGCGGCCTGTACCTGGCCGTGGGCCTGCTCGCGGCCGACCGCCACCGGGCCGCGACCGGCCGGGGACGCCGCCTCGACGTGGCCCTGCACGACGTCGCCCTGGCGACCATGGGCAACCTGGGCTTCCTGGCCGAGGCCCAGCTCCGCGGCGCCGGCCGGCCGCGCATCGGCAACGACCTCTACGGCGACTTCGGCCGCGACTTCGCCACCGCCGACGGGCGGCGGCTCATGGTCCTGGTGCTCACCGAACGCCACTGGCGCGACCTGGTCGCCGCCACCGGGCTGTCGCGCGTGGTGTCGGCGCTGGAGGAGGCGCTGCCCGCCGACTTCCGCTCCGAGTCCGACCGCTACGCCCACCGGGAGGCGCTGGGCGGGCTGCTCGCGCCGTGGTTCGCCGCGCGTACGGCGGCCGAGGCCGAGGAGGGGCTGAGGGGCACGTCGGTGCTCTGGTCGCGGTACCGGACGCTGGAGGAGCTGGCCGCCGGCGGGGCGGCGGCGCTGCGCGCCGAGCCGCTGATGGCCCCGCTCGACCAGCCGGGCGTCGGCCCGCACCTGGCCCCGGGCGGCCCCCTGCTCCTGGACGGCCGCCAGGCCCCGCCGTCGCCCGCGCCGGAGCTGGGCGAGCACACCGACGAGGTGCTGGGCGAGCTTCTGTCCATGTCCCCGGCGCAGGTGGCCGGCCTGCGCGCGGAGGGCGTGGTCGGCTGACGGCGGTTTGGGCCCGCCCGAAACAGGGCTTACGGGCCTGAAAGATGAGAAGTCGCGGGAGCGCTCCCAAGAAACCGAAACGCCTGCCGAGCTGGCCTTATGTGAAGATGGTCAAACTTTCACACGAAAAGCGACAGACGGAACGTCTTACTTCCCGACTCCACGCCGGGTCTTGACATCGCAGGCAGGCCATTTGCGGTCACTCTTCTCCTGCATCGTTCCACCAGCCGCGCCATGAGCTCTGAGCTGGACTTTCAGGCGGACACTACTGTTAGTCAGCATGCCCGCAAGTTCCGGTGGGTCCGTTATCCGATATTGCGGTGGCCGCCGCCGGGACAGGTGACATACTGCGTTGGGAGCGCTCCCGTGACCCTTCGATGACGCCCACGAGGACCGGTAGTGAACCATCCCGACCCCCTGCTCGACGCCCCGCGCCCCTGGGCCGCCCACATCTGGTGGATCGCCCTGGCCGTCGGCGCGACCGGCTTCGCCTTCGTCTGGCTGGCCACCCCGCACGCCCGCGAGATCGACGCCGCCTGGCAGCTCGCCGCCAAGTTGCTCGCCTTCGCCTGCCTGTGCTGCGCGATCGCGTTCTTCCCCTGGGTGTCGCCGCGCCTGCACTGGCTGCTGTACGCGCCGTTCGTGTTCCTGACCGGCTACCTCATCCCGAGGATCAGCTGGTTCTACTACGGCGACGGCGCGCGGGCCCAGGGCGACGACTTCTACACGCACCTGTACCTGCTGCTCTACCCGGGGATCGTGCTGACGGTCGCGGCCGCGTACCGGATCGGGGGCGGCTCGCCGGGCCGCTGCCTGAAGATCATGGCGAGCGGGGTGCTGATCGTGTTCTCGGGCTTTCTCGACGTGATGTGGCAGGTGGTCAACCCGGTCGAGATCCCCGACCGGATCGACGCCCCGCACATCAACCTGTTCACCGGCGGGCCGATCCCGTTCTGGGGGGCGGTCGTGTTCACGCTGGCGCACGTCCCGGTCCTCGCCGGGATCAACCTGCTGCCCCTGGACCGCTGGATCGGGCGCCTGACCGGGGCCGGCGCCGACCCGGACGCCACCCGGAGGAGGTGACCCCTTGCCGAACAGGCCGGCCGTCGACGTCTCCGTGGCGGCACCCGCGTACAACGAGGCGGACAACATCGCGGCGGCGGTGACGGAATGGCGGGACTACCTGGAGCGCCACCCGGGGGTGGCCAGGTGGGAGATCGTCGTGTGCGACGACGGCAGCTCCGACGCGACCGGGCGGATCCTGCGCGAGCTGCGGGAGGACTGCCCGCAGCTCGTCGTCGTCACCTTCGCGCGCAACCGGGGCGCGGGGGCCGCCATCGCCGCGGCCGTCGCGCGCACCCGGCTGGACTGGGTGGTGCTGCTCGACTCCGACGGCCAGTTCCCGATCGCCAACCTCGACGCGTTCCTGGAGCGCATCCGGGACGGCGGCGGGCCCGCCTTCTCGGGGGCGCGGGTCAGGAAGGCCGACAGCCTGCCGTACCGGTGGGGGTCGGCGGCCAGCGGCGCGGTCAGCAACCTGCTGCACCGCACCCGCTACCGCGACTTCAACTCGATCTTCAAGGTGGTGCGCGGCCCGCTGTTCAGGGCGCTGCCGCTGGAGTCGGCGGGGATGAACTGCTCCACCGAGATCACCGCCCGCGTGGCCGAGCTGGGGCACGTGTGGGAGGAGCTGCCGATCGAGCACCGCGAGCGGGGCGGCGGCAGCCGGGGCTGGCGGTTCTGGCGCGGGGCGCGCGACCGGGCGCTGTTCGTCGGCTACCTCGGGCTGCGCCGCTGGTTGCTGCGCCGGGGCGTGCTGCGGGCGCCGCTCGCGCCGTTCCCGCTGGGCCGCTCCCCGCTGGAGGAGGTGCGATGAGCACCATGACGAGCACCGTGTCGAGCACCGTGTCGAGCCCGGTGTCGGTGGCCCTGTTCGGCGGCGGGCGCGGTGGCGCCGGCATCGCCCGCGCGCTGCTGCGCACCCCGGGGACGAGCCTGTCGCTGCTGGTCAACGGGTACGACAACGGGCTGTCCACGGGCGCGCTGCGCCGCTGGCTGCCGGGCATGCTGGGCCCGTCCGACTTCCGCAAGAACCTGCTGCTGCACCTGGACCCCGGCGATCCGCGCCACACGCTGCTGGAACGCCGGCTCCCGCCCGGCGCCACCCCGGCCGACCTGGACGCGCTGATCGGCGACGTCGCCGCGACCGGCCCGGCGGCGGCGGCGCGGGAGCTGCGGGTCGTCGCGGACCGTCTGGCCGCCCGGCCCGGCGGGCTCGACCTGGCCGACTGCGCGCTGGGCAACCTGGTGTTCGCCGGGGCCTACCTGCGGCTGGGCGAGGACTTCAACGCGGCCGTACGGGCGTGCGCGCGCACGTTCGGCTCGCCGGTGCGGCTGCTGAACGTGACCGGCGGCGAGAACGCGTTCCTCATCGCGCTCAAGCAGGACGGCCGGGTGCTGGCCGACGAGGCCGACATCGTCGCGCCGCAGGACGGCGTGGCCATCACCGGCCTGTTCCTGCTGCGCGAGCCGCTGTCGGCGGCCGACCGCGCCGCGCTGGCGGGCCGCCCGGCCGAGCGGGTGCGCGAGCTGCTGACCCGCCGGTCCGCCACGGTCACGCCGAACCCCGAGGCGCTGCGGGCCCTGGCCGAGGCCGACCTGATCGTGTACGGCCCCGGCACCCCCCACTCCTCGCTGCTGCCCAGCTACCTGACCCCGGGCCTGGCCGAGGCCCTGTCCGGGAGCGGGGCCGGGAGCGGGGCCAGGAGCGGGGCCGGGAGCGGGGCCGCGGCCAGGGTGTTCGTCGTGAACGTCGGCGGCGACCACGACGTCCAGGGGCTGACGGCCACCGACCTGGTGGACCGCACGCTGGCCTACCTGGGCGACCCGGGCAACGAGCGGGCCACGATCACGCACGTGCTCAGCGGCCGGGGCGCGGGCGCTCCCGCCGTGCCGGCCCGCGTGCTGGACCGGGGTTCGTGGGCGGGGGCGCGCTGGATCAGCGCCGACCTGGAGGACCCGGCCAGACCGGGCGCCCACCGCGGCCCGCGTACGGCCGAGGCGCTGCTCGCGGTGCTCGGCGAGGCGCCGCTGGCGCGGGCCGGGTGAGCCGGATGCTGCCCTGGACGGTCTGGCTGTGCGACCTCGACGGCACGCTGGTGGACTCGGCCCCGGCGCACGAGGCCGCCTTCCGCCACGCCCTGGCCGAGCACGCGCCCGGCGCGCTGGAGACCTTCCGCTACGCCGACCACGCGGGCGCGAGCACCGCCGCGGTGGCCGCCCGACTGACCGGCGACCCGGCGGCGGCCGACCGGCTGGCGCGGCACAAGCAGCGGCTCTACCGCGGCTACGTCGAGGCGGGCCTGGTGCGGCCGTTCCCCGGCGCGCGCCGCCTGCTGGCCGCGCTGAACGCGGCGGGCCGGGCCGCCTACCTGGTCACGGGCGGCAGCCGGGCCTCGGTGGAGCGGGTGCTGGCCGCGTGCCCGCTGCCGGTGCGCGACGTGCTGACCGCCGACGACGTGCCGGTGAGCAAGCCCGACCCGGGGTTCTACGCCGCGGCCTGCCGCCGCTGGGGCGTGCGGCCGGCCGCGGCCGTCGCGCTGGAGGACTGCGCGCACGGCGTGGCCTCGGCCGTCGGCGCCGGGCTGGCGACGCTGCACGTGCACACCGCCGAGCCCGCGCCCGGCGCGGTCGCGGCCCCCGACCTGGACCACATCGTGTCCCTGCTGGAGAGGTGATCGGCGACATGGGTGAACGGCGGGTGTGCGCGGTGATCCCGGCCGCCGGACGCGGGACGCGGCTCGGCCACGACCTCCCGAAGATCATGATCGGCCTCGCCGACGGCGTCACCGTGT
Organism: Nonomuraea sp. NPDC050227; assembly: GCF_044459705.1. Classification (NCBI taxonomy): domain Bacteria; kingdom Bacillati; phylum Actinomycetota; class Actinomycetes; order Streptosporangiales; family Streptosporangiaceae; genus Nonomuraea; species Nonomuraea sp. NPDC050227. Next base: position 529,360 of record NZ_JBITJF010000003.1, read on the forward strand.
GGGACGTGCTGCACCGGCGGCTGCGCCCGGTCACCGGGCACGTGCACGTCGTGGTGTCCCCGGCGGGCGCGGGCCCGTTCGGCGAGCTGGTGGCGGGGACGCCCGGGGTGTCGGTGAGCGTTCAGGAGCGGCCGACCGGGATGGGTGCGGCGATCTTCGGCGCGGCCGGGCACTGGGCCGGCTACGAGACGATCCTGGTGGTCTGGGGCGACCAGGCGAACCTGTCGGCGCGGACCGTGCGCCGGGTCGTCGCCGCCCATCCGGGCGAGGGGCTGACGCTGCCGCTGGTGCCGATGGAGGACCCGTACGTGGAGTACGAGCTGGCCGGGGGCGAGCTCGTCCGGGTGCGGCAGTCGCGCGAGGGCGAGGCGTGCCGGCCGGGCGGGCTCAGCGACATCGGGGTGTTCTGCCTGGCCACCGCGGGCCTGCGGGAGGCGTGGGAGCGGTACGCGGCGGGCGCGGCGCGCGGCGCGGCCACCGGCGAGGTGAACTTCCTGCCGTTCCTGGCGCATCTGTCGCGGACCGAGGGATGGCCGGTGACGGTCGTGCCGGTGACCGACCCGGCCGAGGCGCGCGGCGTCAACACGGCCGACGACCTGGAGTTCGCCCGGCGGGCGTACGCGCGGTGCACGGGCTGAGGGGCCGCGCGGCGGGCCTGGTCCGGGGGCACCGGTGGGCGGCGGGCCCGACGCTGGTGAGCACGGCGGCCAGCGGCATCGCGGCGGCCACCACGCTGGTCGTCGCGCGCGGCGCGGGGGCGAGCGCGTTCGGCCGGTTCACGGTGGTGTTGTCGATCGCGCTGATCGTCACCGTGGTCATGCTGACGAGCCTGCACTACGTCGTGCTCCAGGAGCTGCCGCGGGCCGCGCCGGGCGAGCGTCCGGCGCTGGTCACGACGGCGCTGGCGGCGACGCTGGCGATGAGCGCCGGGCTGGCCGCGCTGGGCCTGCTGGCCGCCCCGCTGCTCACGCCCGCGCTGAACGTGGACGTCCCGGCGCTGGCCTACGGGCTGGCGCTGGCGGTGTCGATGACGGTCAACCAGCTCGCGGACGGGTTCCTGCGCGGGCTCGGCCGGTTCGCGCTGGTGGCCCGGCTCAAGCTGGCGGTCGCGGTCGCCTACCTGGGCGCCGCCTGCTTCTGCCTGCTGGTGCTGGGGATCAGGGACGCCGGGCCGTACCTGGTCGCGCTGATCGCGACGAACGCGGCGTTCGCGGTGGCGGCGACGGCGACGGCCGGGGTGCGGCCGCGGGCGTTCTCGGCGCGGCTGGCCCGCTCGCTCTACCGGCACGGCGCGTACGTGACGGCCGTCGCCGCGCTGACCGGCCTGCTGTTCGGCGTGGACGTGCTCTACCTCAACCACTGGGCGGCCCCGGCCGACGTCGGCGTGTACGCGGTCTACAACGGCTTCCCCAAGCGGCTGCTCGGCGTGGTGTTCACCGACGGCGTGCTGCTGGTGCTGCTGCCCAGGATGGCGACCGCCGACAAACCGGTGCTGATGCGGCGGATCGCCCGGCTGGTCCCGGCCGTGGCGGGGGTGACGGCGGTCTTCTCCTTCGCCGCGAGCACGGTGTTCTTCCTGCTGATGGGCGGCGAGTACCCGTACGCGACCGGGCTGATGACGCTGTCGTCGCTGGGCATCGGGGCGCACACGGCGTTCAACCTGTACGCGGTGGCGCTGTCCATGGACGGGGTGCGCGGCGCCCGGGTGCTGATCGGCTGCCTGCTGGCGAGCTCGCCGGTCGCGCTGGCCGTGCCGGCCTGGTGCGTCCGGTGGCACGGGGTGGCCGGGGGCCTGGCCGGGTTCGCGCTGGTCAACCTCCTCCTGCTGGCCGTCGTGGCCGTGACGGCCGCGCGCGTCTACCTCAAGGACCCGTCATGAGAATCGCCTGCGTCGTCAACCAGTTCCCGCCCAACGTCACGGCGGGGCTCGGCCGCTACGTCGAGCTGATCACCCCCTGGCTCGCCCGCGACCACGAGCTCACCGTCCACACGCTCAACGTCGGCGGCCTGCCCGTGGACGAGCGCGTGGACGGCGTCACCGTGCACCGGCCGCGCGTCCGGCTGCCCGGCGCGCGCGGGCGGCGGCTCAACCGCACCCGCCGCGCCGAGTTCCTGCTGCTGGCCGCGCAGGTCGTGGTCAGCGACTGGCGGTACGTGCGGCGGCTGCGCCGCGGCGGGCGGCCGGACCTGGTCGCCGTGCACGACTCGACGAACTTCCTGGCCGCCCTGCTCTGCCACCACCTGCTGCGGCTGCCGGTGGTCCTGCACGTGCACACCACCGAGTACGGGGTGGCGGCGCAGCGCAGCATCCGCGACCCGCTGAACCTGTTCGCGGCGCTGGAACGCCACCTGGCCCGGATCTCGCGACGGGTGGTGGTGGCCACGCCCGAGGTGCGCGAGCAGCTTCTCGCCGCGGGGTGGCGGCGTACGCCCATCGACGTGGTGCCGCTCGGCGGCACGTACGAGCGGGTCGTCGCCGATCCGGCCTTCGACCGGGACGCGCTGCGGGGGGGCGCGGCGGCGCTGCGGCGGCGGCTGGGGTTGTCGGAGCGGGACAAGGTGCTGCTGTTCGTCGGCAGGATCGAACGCCAGAAGGGCGTCTACCAGCTGCTGGAGGCGATGCGTACGGCGTCGGCCGCCGTGCCGGGGCTGCGGCTGCTGATCGTCGGCGAGGGGGACGAGGTGGGCGTCCGGCGCATCGTGGGCGCGACCGGGCTGCGCGGGCGGGTGCTCACCTCGGGCCGGTTCGTCACCGGCCGGGAGCTGCTGGAGTACTACGAGCTGGCCGACGCCTGCGTGTTCCCCTCGCTGTTCGAGCCGTTCGGGCTGGTCGCGACCGAGGCGATGGCACTGGGACGGGCGACGGTCCTCGGCGACGGCTTCTCCCGGATCTTCCTCGGGGACGACCCGGCGCGGCCCGCGGCACGGTTCGTCCGGGCCGCCGAGCCGGCCGACATCGCGCGCGGGATCATCGACGTCATGTCGGACGAGGCGCTGCGGCGGTCGCTGGGCGAGCGCGGCGAGCGGTTCGTCCGCGAAAGCCTGAGCTGGGAGCGCGCGGCGGCGGCGACGACCGCGGTCTACCGGGCGGCGCTCAAGCCGCCCGCCTCCTGAGGGGTCAGGCCGGGCCGCTCCGCAGGAGGCGCAGGGAGCCGACGGCCAGCCCGGTGACCAGCACCACGTGCACGGCCAGGTGCACGGCCATGAAGTAGGCGGTGAAGGCCGGGCCGCGCTCCCGGTGGACGAACCGCAGCAGCTCCGGATCGGCCACCACGAACCACCCGACCAGCACGACGGGCGCCGCGAACAGCGCCGGCGCGAACAGGCCGAGCGGCAGGCAGGCCAGCGCCAGCGCGCAGGCGAGGATCCCGGCCCGGCTGTTGGCGTTCTCCGGCTTGGCCGCGCCCCGCCTGGCCGTGGCCAGCGCGAGCGGGATCAGCGGCAGCGCCCGCCGCCACTGCTCCGACAGCACGGGCAGGAACCGGTGGCCCTCGTCGTGCCGGCCGGCCACGGCGTCGGTCAGCACGATCCGGGTGTGGACGGCCAGGCGGCTGCTGTACTCGACGTCCTCGCAGTCGCGCAGGCTCTCGTCTAGCCGGCCGGCCCGGGTCAGCGCCTCGCGGCGGATGGCGGCCAGGGCGAACACGACGCTGTTGACCTCGCCCAGGTGCCGGCGCCGCCAGTGGACCTGGTGCAGCAGCCGGTACCACTCGACCGGGCCGTCGTCGATCAGCGGCTCGGTGTCGTAGACGCCGTGCACGCAGCCGACGCCCGGATCGGCCTCCAGGATCGCGACGGCATTGGCGACCGCGTCGGGCCGCAGCGCCACGTCGCTGTCCAGGAAGAAGATCAGCTCGCCGGTCGTGTGCTCGACGCCGGCGTTCCTGGCCGCCGACACGCCGCGGTTGGCGGGCAGGCGCACGACCCGGCAGCCCAGCTCCTCGGCGATGGCCGCCGAGCCGTCGGAGCCGGCGTCGTCGACGACCACGATCTCGTCCGGCAGGCGAGTCTGGGCCAGCACCGACTCCAGGCACAGGCGCAGGGTCCTGGCCGCGTTGTAGCACGGCACGATCAGCGAAACCGACGTCACGAGCGTTGCCCTCCGGCGAGTTCCCGGTCGCGGTCACCACGGCCCGCGGCCCTGCTCCATGATCTCGCACGGACCCCCGCCTCAGCCAGTCAGGATCCCGCCGAGCACGTCGTCCAGGGTGACGACGCCGAGCACCCGTCCGGACTCGTCGGCGACCGCGGCGAGCTGGGCGCGGCGGGCGCGCATGACGGCCAGCACCTGGGCCAGGGTGGCGGTGGCGGGCACCTGCGGCAGGGCGCGCACGGGCAGCGGCTCGGCGGCGCCGTGACCGTTCAGCGCGTCCAGGACGTGCAGGTAGCCGCGCAGTTCGGCGGGGTCGGCGCCGTGCACGGGGAAGCGGGAGTGGCCGTGGCGGCCGGCGTACCGTTGCAGGCCGGCGCTGTCGATGGTCTCGGGCACGCTGACGACCTCGCTCATCGGCACCATCACCGAGCCGACCGGGCGGGCGTGCAGGGCGAGGGTGGCGATCAGGCGGTCGCGTTCGTCCTGGCGGAGCAGGCGGTGGCGGCGCGACTCCTCGATGAGCACCGGCAGCTCCCCGGAGGTGTAGACCGTACGGACCTCCTCGGCGGACGGGACGCGCAGCAGCCGCAGCACCACCCCCGCCATGGCCTTGACCAGCGTCAGCACCGGCCGGGTCGCCCTGGCCAGCACGAACAGCGGCGGCACCAGCCACAGCGCGGCCACGTCGGGCGCCGACAGCGCCAGGTTCTTCGGCACCATCTCGCCGATGATGACGTGCGCGGCCACCACCAGCAGCAGGGCCAGCGCGAAGGCGACCGGATGGACCAGCCGCCCGGGCAGCCCCACGGCGGCCAGCAGCGGCCCGACCGCCCCGGCCACCACCGGCTCCCCGGCCGCGCCGAGCACCAGCGAGGCCAGCGTCACGCCGAGCTGCGCCGCCGCCAGCATGGTCGGGACGGCGTTCATGGCGGCGAGCACGGCCTGCGCCCGCCGCGACCCCTCGCGCGCCCGCGGCTCGATCAGGGTGCGGCGGGCGGAGATGAGCGCGAACTCCGCGCCCACGAAGAAGCCGTTGACGGCCAGCAGCAGCACGATGACCAGCCCTTGGGCGAGGCTCACCGGCGCTCCCCCGCCCGGCCCGGCGCGGTCAGCGTGACCTGCTCGATCCGGCGTCCCCGCATGGTCTCCACCCGCAGGACCCACTCGCGCACCGCGACCTCGTCGCCCGGGTCCGGGATGCGGCCGAGCGCGGCCAGCACCAGCCCGGCGAGCGTCTCGTAGGGGCCCTGCGGCATGCGGAAGCCGGTGCGCTCCTCGACCTCGTCGGCGCGCAGCAGGGCCGGCAGGCTCACGGAGGCGCCCGGCGCGAGCAGCACGGGCGAGAGCTCGTCGGACTGCTCCTCGGGCAGGTCGTACTCGTCGGCGATGTCGCCGATCAGCTCCTCCACCAGGTCCTCGACGGTGACGACGCCGGCCAGGCCGCCGTACTCGTCGATCACGACGGCCATCTCGGCGCGGGCGGAGGCCAGGCGCTCCTGCACGACCTCCAGCCGCAGCGTCTCGGGCACCTGGAGGGCGGGCCGGGCGATCGCGGCCACCGGGGTAGTGTCGCGTTCGGACGGCGGCACCGCGCAGGCGCCGGGGACGCTGGCGATGCCGAGGATGTCGTCGCGTTCCGCGCCGCAGACCGGGATGCGCAGGTGGCGGCGGCTCCTGGCCAGCTTGAGGAAGTCGGCGACGCTGGTCGTGCCGGGGACGGTCACGCAGTCCGTACGCGGGGTCATGGCCTCGGCCGCGGTCTTGCCGCCGAAGCGCAGGGCCCGCTGGAGCATGGCGGCGGTGCCGGGCTGGAGCACCCCGGCCTCGGCCGACAGGCGTACCAGGAGGCCCAGCTCCTCGGGCGAGCGGGCGGAGGCCAGCTCCTCCTGCGGCTCGGCGCCGAGCCGTCGGACGATCGCGTCGGCCACCGCGTTGCACAGCCGGATCAGCGGCCCGCACGCCGCCGAGAACGCCCGCTGCGGCGGCGTCGCCAGCCGGGCCACCGCGAGCGGCCTGGACAGGGCGGCGTTCTTGGGCACCAGCTCACCCAGCACCATCTGCGCCACGGTGGACAGCGCGATCGCCAGCACGACCGGCAGCACCGGGACGCCGCCCAGCAGCGGGTCGAGCAGGTCGGCGATGGCGGGCTCGGCCACGACGCCGAGCAGCAGCGAGGTGACGGTGATGCCGAGCTGGGCGCCCGACAGGTGGAACGACAGCCGTTGCACCGCGGCCTCGACGCCCTGGGCGCCCCGGTCGCCGTCCTCGGCGAGCTGGCGGACCTGGCCGCGTTCGACGGTGACGAGGGAGAACTCGGCCGCGACGAAGATGCCGTTGGCCAGGATCAGGGCCAGGGCCGCGAGCAGGTGGACGGCGTCGAGGAGCACGTCAGCCCGGGCCCTCGGGTAACGCCGCGGGCGGCCGGTCGTGCTCAGACTCCACGGGCGAAAGCTAGCATCCGGCTCGGGCGTGCGGAAGTCATGACGAACCGCCAGTGATCAGACGTTGCCCATCACGCGCGTCACCTGGATCTCCAGCACCACCCTGGACGGGTTGGGCCGGGGCGGCTTGTAGCGGGCGGTGTACCGGCGTTCGGCGTCGGCGACCTGCTCGGGCTCGGTGCGCACCACGGCCCGTCCCTCCAGGGTGGACCAGCGGCGGCCGTCGACCTGGCACAGCGACACCGCCGCGCCGTCCGCGCCGATCAGCTGGGCCTTGCGGGAGGAGCCCGAGGTGATCACGCGGGCGGTCGCGGTGTCCAGGTCGAGGGTCGCGCCGACGGGCACGACGTGCGGCGGGCCGCCGTCGCGGGCGGTGGCGAGCGTGCACAGGTGCCGCTCCCGCCAGAACGCGGCGAACTCCTCGCCCAGCTCGGCCAGGTCCACGATCCTCCTCAGGGTTGCGGGGAGCGACATCGTACAGCGCCCGGGCAGGGAGCCCGCGTGTCAGGTGGGCGGGCCCTGGCGGGCGTGCGAGGTGTAGATGCCGACCTCGTCGGGGCGGATCAGGCCGTCCTGGATGGCGCAGATGAGCAGCTTCTCCTTGGTCGGCGCGGGCCGGCCGGCCGCCGCGTACTTGACCCTGGCCCGGTCGATGTACTGGCGCACGGTGCGTTCCTTGATGCCCATGCGGGCCGCGACCGACGCCTTCGACATCGACTGGAACCAGAACAGCAGCGCCGCCCGCTCCTTGTCCGACAGCTGGGGGCGGTGGGGGCCCTCGTCCGTGGCGATGGCCTGGGCCATGGGCAGCGTCACGGACGGCCGGTCGGCGGCCACCTCCATGATCGTCTCCAGGCAGGACTCCCGGGTGGCGCGTCCCTTGCCGATGAACGCCGAAGCGCCCGCGTCGAGCACCGCCCGGACGATCTCGGGCTCCTCGTGCTCGGAGAAGACGATCACCCGCTGGCCGTCCGCGCACAGGCCGCCCACCCGGTCGGCGACCATCGTGCCGTTGAGGTTGAGGTCGAGCAGCAGCACGTCGGCGGCCACGCCGCGGACCGACTCGATCGTGGGCCCCTGGGCGACCAGCTCGACGCCGCTGCCCGGCCCGAACCAGGAGCGCACGCCGTCCACCACCACCTGGTGGTCCTCGACCAGGGCGACCGTCACGGGCGCTGCCAGATGCTGTTGACCCATACCTCCCCTCCCTGGCGCTGGTAGGTGACCACGACCCCGCTGGGCTCGCGCACCGGCGTGGGGCTGACCGGCAGGTCGTCGTTGTCGGCGACGACGGCCACGCTCACCATGGCCGACATCGCCGACACGGTGACCCTGGCCCGCGAGCGGGCGCCGTCCAGCGCCAGCACGGGCGCCCTGAGCAGATCCTCCCGCACGCCCTCGGGCAGCGCGGGCAGGTTCTCGCCGAACGGCGGCGCGGTCACCAGCACCTGACGCCGCTCGGCCGCGTCGATGCGCTCGCGCAGCGCGGCCACCAGCGCGTCCGGGACGTCCTCGCGCTCGGTGATCAGGCGGCGCAGCCGCATGGCGCCGGCCGTGCAGTCCTCGCGCACGCGCGGGTCGCCGGGGTCGGCGCCGTCGGCGAGCTGCTGGAGCAGCGACTCGGCCACGTCCCTGATGGCGGCGTACCTGCGGATGCGGTCGGCGTGGATGCTCCTGGCCGACTCCCGCCAGGCGTCGTCGGCGGCGAGCCGGCGGGCCAGCAGCACGGCGTCCTCGGCGCGGGCGCGCAGCAGGGCGCAGCCGGCCGTGTAGCCGAGCTGCATGGTGACGCCGCCGACGATGACCACCAGGTACTTGGCGACCGACACCCGGTCGAACGCCCCGGCCACGGCCATCGCGGCCAGCATGACGGCGGCGTTGACGGCCAGGAACGCGCCCAGCTCCGCCCGCCAGCGCGGCCGGTTCCAGGCCAGCATGACGCCCAGCCAGCCGACCGACCCCCATCCCCAGTCGCTGATGCCGAGCAGGTCCTGCGGGCGGCAGGCCACGATCACCGCGACGTCGGCGGCCAGCGCCGCGACCGCCAGGCCGAGGACGCGGTCCGGGCCGCGCGAGGTGCGCGCGAGCGCCAGGCCCGCGATCACGCCGACCACCGTGTAGACGACCCAGGCGGCCGCGGCGAGCAGCGGCCAGCGGAAGGAGCCCCAGCCGGTGACGGTGACGGTGAGGTCGTAGCCGGTGTGCCAGAACCCGGTGATGACGGCCGCGCCGAGCGCGGTGTAGCGGGCGTAGCGCTGGGCGACCTGCTCGATGTCGTCGGTCACGGCCGCCACCACATGCTCACCCGCGTGCCGGTGTCGCCGGAGGAGATCCGGGCGCCGCCGCCGCGCAGCGCGTTCATCGTGTCGAGGATCGAGCCGCGCACGCCGAACCGGTCGGGCGGCAGGCGGTCCTGGTCGAAGCCGTGGCCCGCGTCGGCGACCTCCACCCGGATCTCGCCGTCGTGCCCGCTGGAGACCAGCACGGCCTCGGCCACGCCGGCGTGCAGCGCGACGTTGGCCAGGGCCTCGGTGACGGCGCGGGCGAAATGCTCGGCGACGTCGCCGGGGACGGTCTGCGGGATCAGGCGGCGGCGCACGTCCAGGCCGGGCACGCGGCCGGCCACCTCGTCGAGCAGGGCGTCGAGGGCGATGAGGGCGGTCTCGGGACGTGGCCGGTCGCGCAGCTTCTCCAGCGCGGCCAGGTCGGTGCCCACCTGGGAGCGCAGGGTGGGCGACGGCTCGTCGTAGGTGCCGAGGCCGACCATGGTCAGGGTGTGCAGGGCGGTCTCGTGGATGCTGGCGACCTGGCGCAGCTCGTCCTCGCGGCGCAGGCGTTCGACCATGAGGGCGATCTCGGCCCGCGCGCTCTCGCGCAGGAAGGCGTCGGCGGAGGCGGCCGAGCGGCGCAGCAGCGTCATCAGCATCACGATCGCCAGGAGCTGGACGAGGTGGATGCCCAGCGTGCCGGCGACGTCCTGGGACGGCGCGGCGAGCCGCACCCCCGCCAGGTACGCCCCCGCCACGGCCAGCCCGGCCGGCACGGCGATCCGGGGCCGCCAGGTCACCCCGATGACGACGATCGTCATGGTGACCAGCCCCGCGATCCAGCTCGACCCGGCGTCGAACGCCCGGACGGGCACCAGGTGGCGCTGGGCCAGGCAGGCCGCCACGGTGGTCGCCGCGTCACCGGCCACCAGCCGGTGCGGCAGCGGCTCCTCGGCGCGCAGCCGGCGCAGGTACAGCCCGGTCCACACCAGGCCGGCCGCCAGCGCGGGCGCCAGCCACGCGGCCGAGACCGGCGGGACCGCGCCGAGGCCGGCCGCGACCACCGACACCAGGCCGACGGCCCCGCGCGCGCCCGCGGCGGTACGCGCGACGGCCTTGTCGAGCTGCCGGGTCGCCGAGTCGTACCTCGTGTCGTGCCGCGTGTCGTGCCGCGTGTCGTGTCTGGGGTCGAGCCTCTTGCCGAGACGCGTGGAGCCGGGGTGAGCCATGTGCGATCCGCCCGCGAAGAGAGCACAGGACGGGTCTCACAATATCGACTTTGAACAGGCTTGTTCCTGTCATGACGGTCGGCTGTTTCCATGGCTCTTCCTCGGGGGGCCGGCGGCGCTCCGGTGCGCGTGCGCCGCCCTGCCTCACTGTGGGTCGCGCGGGCCCGGGGCGGCATGACGGCCGATCAGCCCGCCGGCCCCCCCCCCCGCAGATCGGGCCCCCCGGGCCAACCCCCCCCAAGGGGTGTACATGGGCGGGGTCGGCGCGCCCCCCCGGGCGGACCCAAAAATAC
>NZ_JBITJF010000003.1:539692-1031726 GCF_044459705.1 Nonomuraea sp. NPDC050227
CCAATTTCTTTCGGTGGTGGTGCTCGCGCGGGGGGGGGGGGGGGGGGGGGGGGGGGGGGGGGGGGGGGGGGGGGGCCGGCCCCGCGCCGCCCCCCCCCCCCCCCCACGACGGCTGATCGGCCGTCAGTCGCATCCCGCGCAAGAGGGATGTACTGGGCAGGTGTCGTCGCGCGCGACGGGAGGGACGATCATGACTGTTTTCTCGATCTCGATTCTGCTCGGCTGCCTCTCGGTGATGGCGGTCCGGGGCCGCCGGGGGGACTGGCCACCCGGCATGCCGGCGGCGCGGCCCCGGCTGGTGACCGCGGGCGGCACGTACGACGGCTCGCACGGCCACCCCTCCGACGCCTACGTCGTCCAGGAGCGGCTGATCGCGCTGGCCGACGGGCAGGGCGGCACGGAGGTCGCGCACACGGCGGCCGCGCTGGCCCTGGGCGCCGTGGTCGCCGCCCGCCCGCAGCACTCCGCCCGGCGCGAGGAGGACATGGACGAGTGCACCCAGGCCGCCCACCGGGCCGTCCGGCGGGCCGCGTTGCGCACGCCGTCCAAGCCGGCGCTGGTCACGACGATGGACCTGCTGGTGCTCGTCCCCGGGGAGACGCCGTGCCTGCGCTTCGCCCACGTGGGCAACGGCGCGATCTGGCATTGCGCCAAGGGCGGCAAGCCGCGCCGGCTCACCACGTCGCACTCCTTCGACGACGGGCCGCTGCTGCGCGGGATCGGGCTGGCCTCCACGCTGAACCCCGAGGTCGGCACCGTGCCGCTGCGGCCGGGCGACCGCGTGGCCGTCGTCACCGACGGCGTGCTGAAGGCGCTGGGCGAGCACCGGCTGACCGAGCTGCTGGCCGTCGGCCCGTCCCCGGCCGCCTGCCTGGACCGGCTGTACGACGAGGTGGCCGCCGCGGCGCCCAAGGACGACGCCACGATGGTCGTCGCCGACTTCGTCACCGCCTGACCTCCGGCCGCCTCTGGAACGTGCCACCCGACGCGAAGGCGGGGGCCGGGTGGCACGGGGGCGCGCCGGGGCGTCAGTCCAGGCGCTGGAGGAGGCCGTACACGAACAGGGCGCGGCGGGACGTGCCCTGGCAGGCGAAGTCGACCGCCCAGTGGTGCGGGGCCGACCCCTCGCCCTGGAAGCTCACCGGGAAGCTCGCGGCGACGTCGGCCACGACGCATCCCCACGGGGTCAGGTCGGCGGCCGACAGCCGCCGGTCGCCGCCGGCCCGCACGAACCACAGGTTCCACACCTCGCCGCCGGGGCCGGTCAGCGCCTCGAACTCCAGCTCCGGCCAGGACGGCAGCCGCCAGCGGGCCACGTCGCAGGTCAGGCTGCCGAACGGGGCCTCGCCGGCGTACGCGGGCGGGCCGAGCGCCATCCGCAGCGCGGCCCGGCCCTTGGGCGCCCGAGGGGCGTGGGCCAGCCGGGTCCAGTGGGCGTGGGCGGCGCGCAGCTCGGCGCGGGAGGCGTCCAGGTCGGCCAGCGCCTGTTCCACGCGTCGCGGGTTGAGGTCGCGCATGCGGTGCATCAGGGCCAGCTCGAACTGGCGTACGCCGAATCGCATGGCCCCCAGCCTGCCAGGCGTCGTGACCTGCGTATGCTCCCCGTCATGAACAAACGGGGGCAGATCACCCTCCGCGAACTGCTCGCCTTCGACGAGGGCGGCGTCCTGCGGCTGCTGCTCGCGCCGTCGGGCCAGGACGTGCACGTGTCCGGGATGATCATCGGCGACGAGGGGCCCGCCCGCTCGTACGCGGGCCGGATCGTGCTCGCGGCCGGGCTGTTCCACTCCACCGGCGCGGCCACCGCCTCCATCCGCGAGGCGGCGCGGCGCGGCGCCGCGGCGGTGGTCGTGCGGGCGGGCGAGGACCTGGCCGACGACGCACTCGACGCGGCCGAGCAGGTCGGCATCGCCCTGCTGGCCCGCGCCGAGTGGGCCGACTGGGACGACGTGGCGACCCTGCTGCGCTCGGCCGCCGCCTACGGCGAGGCGGGACGCGGCGACCGGATGGCCGAGGCCACGGCGGGCGGCGGGCTGGCCGCGCTGGCGTCGGTGGTCGCCGAGTTCACCGGCGGCTCGATCACCATCGAGGACACCCAGTTCCGCGTGCTGGCGCACTCGGCCACCGGGCCGGAGGCCGACGAGCTGCGCCGCTCCACCATCCTGGGCGGCCGGGTGCCCGACTGGCGGGTGGACGAACTGCGCCGCAGCGGCCTGCTGCGCACCCTGTGGTCCTCCGGCGAGGTGATCCACCGGCCCGCCGACGGCGACACCCCGGAGCGGCTGATCATCGCCATCCGGAGCGGGCGGGAGATGCTGGGCTCGATCTGGGCCGCCGCCGACGGCCGCAGCCTGTCGCCCAACGCGGCCAGCGCGCTGAGCCGGGCCGCGGAGGTGGCGGTGCCGTACCTGGTGCAGCACCGGCTGCGGGAGAGCGGCGCGCGGCTGCGCGAGGAGCACGCGCTGCGCGGGCTGCTGGGCGGCGAGGGCGACATGAGCACCCACGCCTGGACGCTGGGCCTGCCGCCCGACCTGCGCTGCGCCGTCGTGATCGCCGAGACCGGCCCCGACGCGGCGGGCGAGGGCGCGGCGGCCCGGGGCCCGGCCGGTGAACGGGTGCTGGAGGTGCTCGCGCTGCACGCCGCCTCCTACCGGACGGGGGTGCGGGTGCTGCGGGAGACCGGCCGGGTGCTGGCCCTGGTGCCGGTGCGCGGCGGCGACGAGCGGGACGTGCTCGGGCTGGCCCGGGAGCTGGACGGGCTGGCCGCCTCGACGCCGGGCGCCGCCGCGGTGCTGGTGGGGGCGGGGTCGGTGGCCGCCTCGCCGCTGGTCGCGGCGGCCTCGCGGGAGGAGGCCGACCTGGTCGTACGGGTCCTGCGCGCCCGCGCCGCCGGCCCCCGCCACGCCTTGGCGGCCGACCTCGGCCCCGCCCTGGACGTGCTGCGCGTCCTGGACGCCGTCCGCCCGGTGTGGGAACGCGGCAGCGGCCCGGTGTACGACCTGGTCCACGCCGACCTGGCGGCGGGCGGCGAGCTGGTCCGCTCGATCGCCGCCTACCTCGACGCCGCCGGGGACGTCGGCCGCGCCGCCCGCCGGCTGGTCCTGCATCCGAACACCCTGCGCTACCGGCTGCGCCGCGTCCGCGAGCGCTTCGGCGTCGATCTCGACGACCCCGACACCCGGCTGCTGCTCACGCTCGCCGTGCGCCTGGCCGCCTGACCTGGGGCTCCGGATTTTCTTGGCCGAGTGGACAAAGCCGTAGGCGGGCTTTGTCCGCCCGGCTGAAGACTTGGCCTGCGGTCATGGCCGAATCTCGTCTGGCCCCCCTCCGAAACTCCCTCTTTCCCGATGCATCCAGGAGCCTTGGACGTGATCCAGAGCAGTGCCACGCTCGCGCCCGCCCCGGCCCGCGGCACCACCGCCGAACGCGCCGCCCACGTGCTGCGCCATGCCGTACGCGCCGGCGCGCTCGGCCCGGGCGAGCCCGTCGCCGGCTTCGTCGACACCGCCGGCGTGCGGGACTCGGTCAGGGCGTTGCACGAGGCGTTCGGCGAGGTCCCGGACGTGCTGCACACCTTCGCCGCCAAGGCCGCGTCGCTGATCCCCGTCCTGCGGCTGCTGGCCGCCTCGGGCATGGGGTGCGAGGTGGCCAGCCCCGGCGAGCTGCGGATCGCGCTGGACGCCGGGTTCGCGCCGGGCACGATCGTCTTCGACTCCCCCGCCAAGACCCGCGAGGAGCTGCGCCAGGCCCTGTCCCTGGGCGTCGCGGTCAACGCCGACAGCCTGGCCGAGCTGCGCCGCATTGACGAGCTGCGCGCGCCGGACTCCTCCTCGGTGCTGGGGCTGCGAGTGAACCCGCAGGTCGGCACCGGCACGATCGGCGCGATGAGCACCGCGACCGCCACCTCCAAGTTCGGCGTCGCGCTGCGCGACCCGGGGGCCCGCGAGGCCGTCGTCCGCGCCTTCGCCGAACGGCCGTGGCTGACCCGCCTGCACGCGCACGTCGGCTCCCAGGGCTGCCCGCTGGAGCTGATCGCGGCGGGCATCGCCGAGACCTACCGGCTGGCCGAGGAGATCAACGCGACGCTCGGGGTCCGGCAGATCACCAGCATCGACATCGGCGGCGGCCTGCCGGTGAACTTCGACGGCGACGAGGTGGCCCCCACCTACGCCGACTACGTCGCCACGCTGCGCGCGGCCGTCCCCGGGCTGTTCGACGGCCGGTACGCGCTGGTCACCGAGTTCGGCCGGTCGCTGCTGGCCAAGAACGGCTTCGTCGCGGCGCTGGTGGAGTACACCAAGGACGCGGGCGGGCGGCGGGTGGCGATCACCCACGCGGGCGCGCAGGTCGCCACCCGCACGGTGCTCATGCCGGACGCCTGGCCGCTGCGGGTCGGCGCGTACGGCCCGTCGGGCGACCCCAAGGACGGCCCCCTGCTCGCCCAGGACGTCGCGGGCCCGTGCTGCTTCGCCGGTGACGTGGTCGCGCACGCCAGGGAGCTGCCGGAGCTGGCCGAGGGCGACATCGTCGTGCTGCACGACACCGGCGCCTACTACTTCTCCACCCCGTGGGCCTACAACAGCCTGCCCTATCCGGCGGTGCACGGCTTCACCGTCACGGCGGACGGCGACGTCCGGCTGAGCGAGGTGCGCCCGGCGCAGACCCTGGACGAGATCGCCGCGGCCAGCGGGCTGGCCCAGGCCGACGCGCTGACCGGCCTCCTGGCGGCCATCGCCTGAACGCCTGCCGTCCCAACTATGGCGGTATGTCCTGGTTTGTGGGGATTGTTTGCGCGGGTGGGGGTAGGTCTACCAGCGAGTATGGAGTTCTCGCTCCATTTCGGGGGAACCTTCCGGGCCGTCGCCCGGAAGGCGCGACAGGCGGCTCTCCGCCTTGAGGGCCGCCGGATCCGGGGGAACCCACATGCGCAAGACGCTCACCGGCCTGGGGATGGCATTCTGCTTGGCGCTGGCCCCGGCCGCCACCGCTGTGGCGGACACGCCCGTCGTCCAGAGCCAGGCGACGCCGAGCCCGCAACCGACCGAGAACAAATACGACGAGGGCGGCGGCAACGGCGGTCTGTGGGGCCTGCTGGGGCTGCTCGGACTGCTGGGGCTGGCGGGCCTGCGCAAGGGCCGCAACCCGGTGGGGA
Organism: Nonomuraea sp. NPDC050227; assembly: GCF_044459705.1. NCBI lineage: Bacteria > Bacillati > Actinomycetota > Actinomycetes > Streptosporangiales > Streptosporangiaceae > Nonomuraea > Nonomuraea sp. NPDC050227. The sequence continues at coordinate 544,845 of NZ_JBITJF010000003.1, forward strand.
CGGCTGAGCACATGACCACCCGCCCGACAGGGACCACAGGTACCACCGGGACCACGGGTACCACCGGAACCACGACGGGGACCACCGCCAACCCCACCCGCCCGCAGCGTCCGTGAGGACGCGGGCGGTGCCCGGCACGCTCCGGCGCGCCGGGCACCGCGCTGCCCGCCCCCAGCAGCGCCGCCGCAGCTCAGCCCGCCGCGGTCCGGTTGGAGTGGGTACGGGGCTCAGGCGGGGCGGGTGGCGATGACGGCGGTGGCGTCCAGTTCCTCCGAGACCGTGGCTCGCGCCGGGAGCCCCGCGGCCATGGCGGCCCGGACGGTGGCCGCGGCCTGCCGTTCGCTGGTCTCCACCAGCAGATGGCCGCCCGGCGCGAGCCAGCCGGACGCCCCCGCGATCACCCGCCGCACCACGTCGAGCCCGTCGCCGCCGCCGTCGAGCGCCATCAGCGGCTCGTGCAGGCGCGCCTCGGGCGGCAGCAGGCCGACCGACTCGGTGGGCACGTAGGGCGGGCTGGCGATCAGGATGCCGACGCGGCCGCGCAGCGAGCCGGGCAGGGCGTCGTACAGGTCGCCCTGGTGGACGTGGCCGCCGGGCAGGTTGAGCCGGGCGCAGCGCACGGCGGCGGGGTCGAGGTCGGCCGCGTGCACCTCGGCCCTCTCCCCCAGCGCCGCCGCGACCGCGGCGCCCATCGCGCCCGTGCCGCAGCACAGGTCGAGCACGACGGGCGGGCGGCCGGCCCGGCGGGCCAGCGCGACGGCCTGACGGATGAGGAACTCGGTGCGCGGACGCGGCACGAACACGCCGGGCTCGACGGCGACGCGCAGGCCGCAGAACCGCGCCCAGCCCAGGACGTGCTCAAGCGGCAGCCCGCCGGCCCGGCGCTCGACCATCCCGGCCAGCTCGGCAGGGGTACGGGCGGTGGAGACCAGCAGCTCGGCCTCGTCCTCGGCGAAGACGCAGCCGGCGGCGCGCAGCCGGGTGACGACGGCGGACATGGGGATCGGGGAGGGGGACATGGGGAGCCTTTCGGGATGCCGATGGGCGCTCCCCGCGGTCACCTGGCCCAGGCGGGCCGGACGTGTGCCGGAAGGGAGCCCCAGCCTGACGAAGCGGTAATGGGTCTCACCTCCTACGGACGATCTCGGCCAGAGACCGTCACAGTACCAGAGCCGATCCGGCCCGACGCGGGCGGCCGCCGGGGATCTCCCCCGGTCACACGCACGCCGCCACGCGGATGATCATGTAGTAAAATGTCCGGGAGCTCGGCCGCGGAGATCGTCCCGGCCAGCAGGAGGCGGCCGCGGGAGCCGCGCGAGAAGTCCCGCCGATCACCTGACACGAACGAAGCGCACACCACTACGGTGTGCGCTTTTTGTCGTGCCCGAAAACCGGACCACAGTGAGAGGAACCAGGCACATATGCCGCACCACGACGACGACACCAAGATCAGCCTGCCCCGGCAGTTCGCCCGCACCCGGCGGTTCACCCTGGGCGCCCCCTCGGCCTTCACCGTCTCGGCGGACGGCTCCGTCGTGCTGTTCCTGCGCAGCCGCGCCGGCGACGACCCGGTCACCTGCCTCTGGGCCCTGGACGCCGGCTCCGGCGAGGAGCGGCTGCTCGCCGACCCCGCCGCGCTGACCGGCGGCGGCACCCAGGGGATCGGCTCCTACGCCACGGACGACGCGGCCGGCCTGGCGGTGTTCACCCTGGCGGGCGCGCTGTGGGCGGTGGACGTCCCCACCGGCGCGGCCCGTACGCTGCCGGTGCCCGGCACGGCCCGCGACCCGCGGCCCGACCCGGCCGGGCGGCTGGTCGCCTACCTCTCCGGCGGCGCGCTGCGGGTGATCGGCGCGGACGGCGCCGGCGACCGCGCCGTGGCCGAGCCCGACGGGCCGGACGTGCGGTTCGGCGTGGCCGAGTACGCCGCGTCCGCCTCGATGGGCCGATCCCGCGGCTACTGGTGGTCCCCCGACGGCGCCCGCCTGCTGACGACCCGGGTGGACGAGGCCGGCGTCGCGCTCTGGCACGTCGGCGACCCCGCCGAGCCCGCGCGCCCGCCCCGGGCCGTGCGGTACCCGGCGGCCGGCACCGCCAACGCCGACGTCACCCTCTGGATCGCCGGGGTGGACGGCAGGGTGGACGGCGGGGTGGACGGCGGGCGCGTCGAGGTCGCCTGGGACCGGACCGCCTTCGAGTACGTGACGGCCGCCGGCTGGGACGCCCACGGCCCGTACCTGTCGGTGCAGAGCAGGGACCAGCGGACGGTCCGGGTGCTGGCCGCCGACCCGGACTCCGGCCGGACGCGGCTGCTGGCCGAGCAGCACGATCCGTACTGGGTGCAGCTCGTCCCGGGCACGCCCGCCCGTACCGGCTCCGGCCGGCTGGTCGCCCACGCCGACCTGGACGGCACGCGGCGGCTCACCGTCGGCGGCGTCCCGGTCACGCCGCCCGGCCTGCACCTGGAGGCGGTGCTCGGCGTGGACGGCGAGGACGTGCTCTTCACCGCCTCCGACGACCCCGCGCAGACCCACCTGTGGCTGCACACCCCGGCGGCGGGCGCCCACCGGCTCAGCGTCGCGCCCGGGGTGCACGGCGGGACCCGGCGCGGGGGCACCCTCGTCCACGTCATCCGCACCGCCGAGCACCCGGGCGAGCGCGTCCGCGTGGAACGCCCCGCGGCCGGGGCGGCGTCCCCGGCGCGGAGCGGGGTCGAGGTGGCGTCGGCGGCGCAGCGGCCGGTGCTGGCGCTGCGCCGGCTGTCGCTCGTCACCACCGGGCGCGAGCTGCGCAGCCACCTGCACCTGCCCTCCTGGCACCGCCCCGGCGACCCGGCGCTGCCCGTCCTGCTGGACCCGTACGCGGGGCCGGCCGGACGCCGGGTCACCGACGAGCAGGCGCCGATGATGTTCGTCTCGCAGTGGTTCGCCGAGCAGGGGTTCGCCGTCCTGGTCACCGACGGGGCCGGCACGCCGGGCCGCGGCCCCTCCTGGGAGCGCGAGGTGCACGGCGACATGTTCGGCCCCGTGCTGGCGGACCAGGTGGCCGCCCTGCACGCGGTCGCCGCCCGCCACCCGGAGCTGGACCTGCGCCGGGTCGCGATGCGCGGCTGGTCGTTCGCGGGCACGCTGGCCGTCCTGGCGGTGCTGCGGCGTCCGGACGTCTTCCACGCCGCCGTCGCCGGCGCCGGCACCAGCGAGCAGCGTCTGTACGACACCCACTGGCGGGAACGTTTCCTCGGCCACCCGGACCGCCACCCCGACCGCTACGAAGCCTGCTCGACCCTGGTCGAGGCGCACACCCTGGCCCGCCCCCTGCAGCTCGTCCACGGCCTGTCCGACGACAACGTGTTCCCGGCGGGCACGCTGCGCCTGTCGTCCGCGCTGCTGGCCGCGGGACGCCCGCACGAGGTGCTGCCGCTGTCCGGCGCCTCCCACGCCCCCACCTCGGACGAGGACGTCTTCGAGGGCCTGCTCCTCCTCCAGCTCGACTTCCTCCGCCGCCACCTGAACGGGTAGCCGCCGGGGGCCCGGTCAGCGGCGGGCCGGGCGGATGAGCAGGCGGCCGTAGGGGAGGTCGCCGGTCACCTGGACGTGCGGGTGGCCGGGGCGGGGCCGGCCGGGGACCTTGCAGGTCACCCGCCCCCACTCGGACCGCACCCCGTCGGCGTTCGCGGTGGCGCCCGCGGGCAGGACGATCGTGGCGCTGCCGTACGCCAGCAGCAGCTCGATGTCGACGCGCGCGTACGGCACGTGGGCCCGCGACAGGTCGAGCCGCACCCGGCCGTACTTGGAGTCGACGCACAGGCGGCGCGGGACCTCCCAGTCGCCGGTCCGGGTGACGGCGCCGCCGGTGGAGCCCAGCCGGACCACCTCGTCCGGCAGGTCGGCGACGATCGGCGCCAGCTCGCGGGCGGAGGTGGCGGTGAGCGCCAGTTCGAGCCGCCGCTCCAGCTCGCCGGGGTCGAGCCGGCCGTCCGCGTACGCCTGCTGGACCAGCTCGACCGCCCGCTCGCGGTCCGCGCCCGAGACGGTGTTCATCGGCTGACGGCCCTGTTGTACAGCCGCGTGGCCAGCGGCACGAACACGGCCAGGAGCAGCACGGACCACAGCAGCGACACCGGCACGGCGTGCCGCAGCGGCCAGGCGGCGGGCTGGGGCAGTGCGGCGCTGGTGTTGCCGAACAGCTCACGCGCGGCCTGGACGAGCGTCGAGACCGGGTTCCACTCGGCGATCGGCCGCAGCGGGCCGGGCAGGCGCGTGCTGTCGGCGAACGCGTTGGACAGGAACACCAGCGGCAACGAGGTGAGGGTGGCGAGGTTGTTGAACACCTCGGGCGTGCGCAGGGCCAGCGCGACGGTGGCCGTCACCCAGGAGAAGGCGTAGGCGAACAGCAGCAGCATCGCGAACCCGAGCACCGCCTCCGGCGGCGAGCTGTGGACGCGCCAGCCGACCAGCAGGCCGACGAGCGCCATGGTGGCGATGCTGGTGACGTTCATGATCACGTCGCTGACGGTCTGGCCGGCGAGCACCGCCGTCGGGGACATCGGCAGGGTGCGGAACCGGTCGAAGATGCCCTTCTGCAGGTCCTGGGTGAGCGTGTAGCCGGTGATCTGCGCGCTGGTGACGATCGTCATGACGAAGATCCCGGGCAGCAGGTACTCGCCGTAGGACATGCCGGGCAGCTCGATCATGCTGCCGAAGACGTAGGTGAACAGCACCACGAACACGATGGGCAGCATGATCACGCCGCCCAGCAGGTCGGGGGCCCTGCGGATCTTGAGCGCGTTGCGCCTGGCGATGGTCAGGCCGTCGGCGGCGGCCAGCTGGAAGGCGTTCATCGAACGGTCTCCTCGGTCTTGTCGGCGGCCTGGCGTCCGGTGAGGGTGAGGAACACGTCGTCGAGGGTGGGCCGGCGCAGCCCGGCGTCGCGTACGGCGATCCGCTCGGCGGCCAGGTGGCCGAGCGCCCGGGTCAGCGCGGCCGCGCCGCCGGTCACCGGGATCGTCATGCGCAGGGCGGCGGCGTCGACCTGCATCTCGCCCAGGGCCAGCGGCGCCAGGGCGCGGGCGGCGTGGTCCAGGCTCGCCGCGCTGGTCACCGAGAGCTGGATGCGGTCGCCGCCGACCTGGTCCTTCAGCTCCTCGGCCGTGCCGCGGGCGATCACCCGCCCGTGGTCGACCACCACGATGCGGTCGGCGAGCCGGTCGGCCTCCTCCAGGTACTGGGTGGTGAGCAGGACGGTGGTGCCCTCCCGGACGAGCTCGGCGATGACGTCCCACAGGGCGATCCTGGCGCGGGGGTCGAGGCCGGTGGTGGGCTCGTCCAGGAACAGCACGGGCGGGTCGGCGACCAGCGCGCCGGCCAGGTCGAGGCGGCGGCGCATGCCGCCGGACCAGCCGCGCACCGGGCGGTCGGCGGCGTCGGCGAGGTCGAAGCGGTCCAGCAGCTCGCGGGCGCGCTCGCGGCTGCGCCGGGCGCCCAGGTGGTAGAGGCGGCCGACCATCTCCAGGTTCTCGGCGCCGGTGAGGTGGTCGTCCACGGCGGCGTACTGGCCGGACGCGCCGATGCGGGCGCGCAGCCGGCGGGCGTCGCGGACGACGTCGAACCCGGCCACCGTGGCGTGGCCGGCGTCCGGTCGCAGGAGCGTGGTGAGGATCCTCACCGTGGTGGTCTTGCCGGCGCCGTTGGGGCCCAGCAGTCCTAAGACGGTCCCCTCCGGGACGGTCAGGTCGACGCCGTCGAGGGCGGCCACGTCGCCGAACCTCTTGGTCAGCCCCTCGACCACGATCGCGTCTGGCATGTCGGTCTCCTCGGTCGTCAGGAACGGTGGATGTCGATGTCGCCGTGCGTGGTGTGGGCGTGGATCTCGACGGTGCGCGCCGCGTCGCCGGGGTCGTCGCCGGGGTCGAGGGCGACGTTCACGGTGCCGTACCGGGAGCTGACGTCGAGCCAGGCGGAGATGCCCTCGGGGACGCCGACGTCCAGGCCGCCGCCGGTGGTCTCCATGACGACCGTGCCGGACGCCACCTCGCGGATCTCCACGCCGGCGTAGGCGGTCTTGGCGACGACGCCGGCCAGCGGGCGCTCCACGGTGATGTCGCCGTGGGCGCTGTTGAGCCGCAGCTCGCCGGTGACCTCGCCGAGGCGCACGTCGCCGTGGGCGGTCTTGACGGCGGCGGTGCCGTCGATCTCGCCGACGCGGATGTCGCCGTGGTTCGTGGTGATCTCGGCGTGCCCGCGGGCGCGGGTGACGGAGACGGTGCCGTGGGTGCTCTTCAGGCGCAGCCGGCCGGCCTCCTCGACGCGGATGTCGCCGTACGTGGTGGTCGCCGTGACGTCGCCGAGCCGCCCGCGGCACGACAGGCCGCCGGACGTCCTGGCGTCGAGGCGGGAGCCGGCCGGCAGCTCGACCGTCACCTCCACCGAGCCCGTGCCGAGCAGCAGCGAACGCGCCCAGTCGGCGGGCGACTCGACGAGCTTGCCGAGCGAGAGCCCCCAGCCGAGCGTCGGCGCGCCCTGCTCCCTGTCGGCGGCCACCGTGAGCCTGCCGTCGGCGTAATGGACCTGGACGTGCCGGGCGGCCTGCACGTCGGCGTCGTTGTGCTCGTCGCTCGGGCGGACCTCGACCACGGTCTCGCCGCGGTCGCCCGCGACGACGCGGACGGCGGCGGTCGCCAGGTCGAGGACGGCGACGATGGGGCGGGGCGTGTCGAAGGCCGGCATTCCGATCTCCCTGTCATCGGTCGGCATGGTCATCAGCGCACCCAGCCGCTGTAGCGGTTGCCGGTCTGCGGGGCCGGGCGCCGGGCGGCGCGGCGGGTGGCGTCGCGGGTGGCGTCGCCCGGGTCGAGCGCCGCTGAGACGGCGCGGACCAGCCAGGCGTTGACGGACAGCCCGTCACGCGCGGCCGCCTCCTCGATGCGCGGCTTGAGCGCCTCGGGCACCCGGAGGGAGATGCGGGACGTGCCGCCCTCGTCGGCCTCGGGGGGCGGCGGCGGTGTCGGCGGCCGCTCGCCCGGCCCGGCGCTGACGGGCGGTTCGTCCTGGTCCGGGAACGGGTGGGCGGCGGGCGGTGACGTCACGACGAAGGCGGGGTCGCGGCCGCGCAGGCGCACCTCCACCGAGCCGGGCGCGAGGTCCTGGGTGATCTCGTCCGCGGCGGCCGACAGGGCCTCCAGCAGGGCGAGCCGGGCGGCCGACTCCAAAGTGGCGGCGAAGCGTTCGGCCAGCGCACGGGCCTCCTCGCCGCCCGTCCCGGCGGCGAGCATGAGCTCCCGCCGGAGTTGATCGACATACGGGGCAAGGTCCATGACGCCATCATGACACGCGATGTGACGTCATCGCAATGCGCTATGGCGTCATTATGGCGTCACATGACGTCTCAGGCGGGCGGCGGCCCGGACAGCGCGGTGACGACGCGGTGGCGCAGCAGCTCGTACTGCTCGCGGCACCGGCGCGGCGCGTCCGGGGGACGGTGCTGGAGCTGGGGATTCACGATGACCTCGCCCGGGTGGAACTGGTCGGAGGTGAAGTCGACCTCAGTGCCGCCGGGCAGCACGTTCCAGTAGTGGTGGCCGACCTTGACGCCGTCGGCGTGCACCTCGGCCAGGATCAGGTCTCCGCCGAGCAGGTCCTGGACCACCAGCGCGGTGATCCCGCACTGCCCCCTGGCCGGGTTGTCGGCCCGCCACTCCTCCCGCGCGGCGGTGTCGCAGGTGTCGGGCCCCCAGGCGGCGCGCAACGTCGGCCGCAACAGTTCCAGTATCAGCATCCGGGGAGTGTCGCAGGCGGCCCCGACAGTTCACCGGCCGGCCGGCGCCGCGGGTGGACCCTTCCCGCCCCGCGGCGCGAGCTGGACGCCGCCCCTCCACACCCCGATCACGCCAGGGTGTCGTGCAGGATCTTGTCGAGGAAGGCGTCCAGGTTGACCGTGGTCCTGGCGACGCGTTCGGCCACGCTCAGCGACTCGAACCGGACGCCCAGCTCGGTCTCCTTGCGTCCCCGGACGTACAGGGAGCAGGCCAGGTCGGCGCACATGTAGGCGCCCACCGTGTTGCCCTGCCGCCCCGCCGCGCCGACCCGGGCCGCGGTGAACAGCGCGACGCCGGTCCCGGCGTGCGGGGTCACGCAGACCGAGCAGAGCGTGCTCTTGGTGAAGCTCCTGCGCACCTCCTGGCCGAGCCGCAGCGCGACGCCGACCGGCGCGCCGCCGCGTTCGGCCACCAGGTACGCCCGCTCGGGCGCCCCCGGATCGCGCCAGCCCAGGAAGTCGAGGTCGGGCCAGGGCAGCTCGGGCAGCCCCCTCGGGACGGCGAGCCGGCGGGCCTCGCCCTTGGAGCAGTTGACGAAGGACGAGCGGATCTCGTTCTCGGTGACGGGGTTCATGACGTGCCTGCTTTCGAGGACGGGAGGAACAGGGCGGGCAGGAGGCAGAGCGCGACGGCGGCCAGCGTGACCCAGAAGGCGGGCCGGTAGCCGCCGTGCTGGAGCAGCACGGCCACGCAGGCGGTGCCGGCCGCCGCGCCGACCTGCTGGCCGATGGCGTTGGCGGTGGTCGCGGCGGGCACCTTGGCCGGCGGCAGCGAGTGGTAGAGGGTGATCATGGTGGGTGCGACCGCGAGCGCGGCCCCCACCCCGCGGACGAACAGCGCCACCGGCAGCAGCGCCGTGCCCGTGCCGGGATCGGCCAGCGCGAACGGCAGCGTGCCGGCCGCCAGCAGGACCAGGCCCGTGACGACGATCCGGCGCGGGTTGCCGTTCAGGTCGATCAGCCGGCCGGCCGCCAGCACCGCGACGAGCATGCCGAGCCCCTGTGGCGCGAGCACCAGCCCGGCGCCGAGCGCTCCGGACCCCTCGGCCGTCTGGACGAACAGCGGCACCAGGAACACGGCGGCGAACAGGGAGAAGTTGGCCAGGAAGGCCAGCGCGGCGGAGGCGGCGAAGGCCCGGTCGCGGAACAGGCCGGGCTCGACGATCCGCGGCCCGGAGGTGCGGGCGGCCCGCCACAGGCAGGCGGCCAGCAGTAACGCGCCGGCGGCCGCGGTCAGCGCGGCCACGAGCTCACCGGCCCCGCTCAGCCCGTGCAGCAGCAGGGTCAGGCCGCCGCTCACGCCGAGCAGGCCGGCCACGTCGAGGCGTTCGGCCGGGCCTTCGGGCCGGGCGGTGCGCACGTACAGAGCCGACAGGACGACCCCGGCCGCCACGAACGGGACGTTGACCAGGAACACCCACCGCCACGACAGCGTCTCCAGCAGCACGCCGCCGACGACCGGCCCGAGGACGGGCGCGAACACGGCGGGCACGGCCATCAGCGCCATCATCCGGCCGAGCCGCTCGCGCCCGGCCACCTCGACGACGATGATCCGGCTGAGCGGGAAGAGCATGCCCGCCCCGGCCCCCTGCACGACGCGGAAGGCGATGAGGCTGCCGAGCGACCAGGCCGACCCGCACAGGATCGAGCCGGCCAGGAACACGGCGAGCGAGGCGGTCCAGGCCGTCCCGGCGCCGAACCGCTGGGCCGCCCACCCCGTTGCCGGGATGACCGCGGCCAGGGCGAGCAGGTAGGCCGTCGTCACCCATTGGGTGGCCGCCAGGTCGGCGGAGAAGGCGCGGGCCAGGGTGTGCGTGGCGACGCCGACCACCGTGCCGTCGAGCAGGGCGGTGAAGGCGCCGAGGGTGAGCACCCCGGCGACCGTCAGCAGCCGCCGGTCGAGGCCGGGCCGGGCCGCGGTCGTTCCGGTCATAGGGAAACCTGCCAATGTCTCAGTGCGCTGTCGAGCGCGTCGATGATCGCGTCCCACGAGCTGCGGACGTCGCGGGACGCCTGGAAGCCGCCGCGGGCCTCCAGGTTGGTGAAGCCGTGGAAGGTGCTGCGCAGCAGCCGGATGGCGTCGGTGTGGGCCGGCTCGGGCAGCCCGTAGGCGGCCACGACCGCGTTGGTGGTGGTGAAGATGCGCTGGACGTCGGCGCACCCGGCGACGATCTCGGGGTCGAGCCGGAGCTGGGTGGCCTCGTACAGGCCCGGGTGGGCGAGCGCGAAGTCGCGGTAGGCGGCGGCGAAGGCGGCCAGCGCGTCCTTGCCCGCCTTGCCGGCCACCGCGACGGTCAGGGCGTCGGCCTGGATGCGGGCCGCGCGCAGCGCCACCCGGACGCGCAGGTCCTGGAGGTTCCTGACGTGGGAGTAGAGGCTGGCGTCCGCGACGCCGAAGCGGCGCGCCAGGGCCGAGACCGTCAGGTTGTCGAACCCGGCCTCGTCGGCCAGCTCCCCGGCCGCCTCCGTCACGCGGTCCGCCGTCAGACCGGCCCGAGCCATCATGATCCACCTCCGCAGCAGGAAACCTAACCTTCCTAGGTTTTATCCTAGGAGTCCTAGGTTTCGCAAATCAGGAAAACTTGGGATCAGGTTGGAACGTGGCTGGAGCAGCCGTTCGTAACGTGGCGGACATGAGAGTGCTCGTCGATCTGAACCGCTGCCTGAGCTACGGCCAGTGCGTGTTCGCGGCGCCGGCGGTCTTCCGGTTCCACGGCGCCGAGTCCCTCGAGTACGACTACGCCCCGGCCGACGCGCTGCGCGAGCAGGTGCGCGAGGCCGCCGCGGCCTGCCCGGTGCAGGCGATCACCTGCTCGCCGGACGACCATGCGTAGCGCGGTGATCGTCGGCGCCTCGCTGGCCGGCCTGCGGGCCGCCGAGACACTGCGCGCCGAGGGCTTCACCGGGGAGCTGACCCTGATCGGCGACGAGCCGTACGAGCCCTACGACCGGCCGCCGCTGTCCAAGCAGGTGCTGGCCGGACGCGCCTCGCCCGCGCACACCGCGCTCGTCACGGCGCGGGACCTGCGGGCGCGCCGGCTGCTCGGCGAGCCCGCCATCGGCCTGGACCTGCGCACCCGGCAGGTACGCCTGGCCGGCGGGCGCGAGATCGGCTTCGACCGGGTGCTGATCGCCACCGGCACCCGGGCGCGCCCCTGGCCCGAGCCCGCCGAGGCGGCCCTGACCGGCGTGTTCACCCTGCGCGGACGCGACGACGCGGCGAGCCTGCGGGCCGCGCTCGCCGCCGGGCCGAGCCGGGTGCTGGTCATCGGCGGCGGGTTCACCGGCTCGGAGATCGCCTCCGTGTGCCGCGAGATGGGCCTGCCCGTGACGGTCGCAGAACGCGGCCCGGCCCCGCTGGCCGGCGCCCTGGGCGCGGCGGCCGGCAGCGTGGCCGCCCGGCTGCACCGCGAGCACGGCGTGGACCTGCGGGTCAACACCACGGTGATGGCGCTGGAGGGCGACGCGGAGGGCCGGTTGCGCGCGGCGCACCTGTCCGACGGCGACGTCCTGCCGGTCGAGGTCGCGGTGGTGGCGCTCGGGGCCGTCCGCAACACCGAATGGCTGGACGGGGCGGGCCTGGCGGCCGACGCGCGCGGGGTGGTGTGCGACGCCGCCTGCCGGGCCTTCGACGCCGACGCGATCGTCACCTCCGACGTGTTCGTGGCCGGCGACGTGGCGCGCTGGCCGCACCCGCACTTCGACGGCCTGCTGCTGGCCGTGGAGCACTGGGACAACGCGGTGCGCCAGGCGGCCACCGCCGCGCACAACATGGTCGCCGACCGGCCGCGCCCGCACCGGGGGCTGCCGGCGTTCTGGTCCTACCAGTTCGGCGTCAGCATCAAGTCCGTCGGGCTGCCGACGATCGCCGACGAGGTGGTGGTCACGCAGGGCTCGGTGGCCGAGCGCCGCTTCGTGGCCTGTTTCGGCCGCCAGGGCCGGTGCGTGGCGGCGGTCGCGGTGGACGCCCCGCGCTCGCTGCCCGCCTACGCCGGCCTCATCGAGGCGGCCGCGCCCTTCCCGCCCGACCTGCGGGCCGCCGACGGGCCGCGCACGCTGCTCCCGGTGCCCGCCGGCCTGGCCGTGGACGGCCAGTCCACGCACAGCCCGACGGCCGCGGTGACCGGGCAGGGCCCGACCGCGCGCGAGGTGCCGCGCGAGCGCGACCCCCGCTCGCCGCTGACCGCGCCGCCGCTGGAATGAGAGCCGGAGGACGACCATGGCCCACCAGGTGACGCAGAGCCTGTTCGCGCAGGTCCTGGACGAGGCGAGCCGCCCGGACCCGTACCCGCTGTACGCCCGGCTGCGCGAGACGCCCGTCTCCCGCCAGGGGGACGACCTGTACGCGGTGAGCACGTACGCCGAGATCGTCTCGCTGCTGCACGACCCGCGGATCAGCTCCGACGAGCGCAAGAGCAGGAGCGGCTCCGGCTCGTTCGGCGCCTCCGGCAGGCTGATGGCCGGACAGGACGCCCAGAACGGTCAGGAGTCCCGCAAACCGGCGTTCATCTTCCTCGACCCGCCCGACCACGACCGGCTGCGGCGGATCGTCATGCGGCACTTCACCCCGGAGCGCGTCAACCGGCTCGGGGAGCACGTGGTGTCGCTGGTGGCCGAACTGCTCGACCGGCGCGCCGGCCACGACTCCCTGGACGTGGTGGACGACCTGGCCTACCCGCTGCCGGTCACGGTGATCTGCGACCTGCTCGGCGTGCCCAAGGAGGACGAGCCGCGCTTCCACGGCTGGGCCTCGGCGCTGGCCCGCACGCTGGACCCGCCCGAGGGGCTGTCGGCCGAGGAGGTGCGGCAGGCCGAGACCGCCGCGCCGGAGCTGCGCGCGTACCTGGTCGAGCTGGCCGGCGAGCGGCACGCCCACCCGTCGGACGACCTGCTGTCGGCGCTGCTCACCGACGGCGAGACCGAGCGCATGGACGCCCCGGAGATCATCGCGACGATGGCCCTGCTGCTCATCGCCGGCCACGAGACCACCGTCAACCTGATCACCAACGGCATGCTGACGTTCCTGCGCAACCCGGAGGCGCTGGCGCGGCTGCGCGCCGACCCCGGGCTGATCGTGCCGGCCGTCGAGGAGGTGCTGCGCTACGACCCGCCGGTGCAGTTCCGCACCCGCACGACGCTGGCCGACATCGAGATCGCCGGGGTCACCGTCCCCCAGGGCGCGGACGTGGCGCTGCTGCTGGCCTCGGGCAGCCGTGACCCGGCCCGCTTCCCCGGCGCCGACCGCTTCGACCCGGCGCGGCGGGACAACCAGCATCTGGGGTTCGGCGGGGGCGTGCACTACTGCGTGGGGGCGCCGCTGGCCCGGATCGAGGCGCGGGTCGCGCTGGGCGCGCTGGTGAGCAGGCTGGTCGGGCCGGAACTGGCCGCCGGCCCGCCGCCGTACCGGCACAGCGCGTCGCTGCGCGGGCCCGCGCACCTGCTGGTCGGCTTCGACCGCCTGCTCTGACGCCGCCCGCTCTGACACCCGCCCGCTCTAATGGCCGTCGAGGACGCGGGCCAGGGCGTCCAGGGTCTCCTGCCGGGTTCCGGGGGGCGGCGAGACGCGTAGCACCGGTTCCCGCAGGTCGAGCGGGGCGCGGGCGACCGGCGCGACGCCCACCAGCAGGCCCGCCCCGGCCGCCGCCGCGGCCGTCCTGGTGGGGTCCGCGCCGCCGGGCGGGCGCAGGGTGACGATGGCCGTCGGCTCGTCGTACGGCTCCACCACCCGCCAGCCGCCCCTGCCGTCGAGCGTGCGCCGGGCCGCCGCGCCCAGCTCGGCGAGGTGGGCGCGGACCGCGTCCGGCCCCAGCGCGTGGTGCTCCAGGACGGCGACGCCGAGGCCGATCCGCGCCGCGACCGCCGACTCGGCGCTCTCGTAGCGCGCGGCGCCGGGCAGCGGCCCGCTGCGCGCCGGGTCCTCCAGCCAGACGTGGCCGCCGAGCGCGGGGGCCGCCGCGTCCATGTCCTCGGTGAGGCCGGGCACGATCAGGAAGCCGACGCCGCGCGGCCCGGCCAGCCACTTGCGGGAGGTGCCGACGTAGGCGGTGGCCCGCGCGCCGGTGACGTCCAGGTGGCCGAGGGACTGGCACACGTCCAGGACCAGGGGCACGCCGGCCTCCCGGCACAGGCGGCCGATCTCGCCGACCGGCTGCGCGGTGCCCCGGTGGGAGGGCAGGTGCGGCAGGGTGACCAGGTCCAGGCCGCGGCGCAGGGCGGCGGACAGGGCGTCGAGGTCGAGGCGGGCGTCGTCGTCGGCGGGCAGCTCGGCGAGGGTCCAGCCGCGTTCGGCGGCCAGGCGGCGCAGCAGCATGAGCGTGCTGCCGTACTCCGAGCGGGTGAAGCCGACCCGGGCGCCCGGCGGCAGCCGCCAGCCGCCGAGCAGCGCCGCCATCGCGGCCGTGCCGCTCTCCAGGAAGGCGACGTCGGCCGCGTCCGCGCCGGTCAGGGCGGCCAGCGCGGCCCTGGGCGCGGTCAGTCCCGGCACGGCGGCGTACCCGCCGAGCTCGCGTTCGCGCCGCAGGTGCTCGACCGTCGCGGCCAGCGTCCGGTCGCTGGGCACGTTGCAGCCGGCCGCGTCCAGGTGTCCGGGCGGCGCGGCCGAGCGGGCGGCCCGCCAGCGTGCGGCGATCACGCCCCGGCCAGCAGCAGCCCGAAGTCGCCGGCGGGGTCGGTCCACGACCGCAGGACGGTGAACCCGGCCGCGGCCAGCTCCTCCCCCAGCGGCTCCAGCCGGAACTTGGCGCTGATCTCGGTCCGCATCTCCTCGCCCGCGGCGAAGTCCACGGTCAGGCCGAGCGCGCCGACCCGCACCCGCATGTCCCGGGTGGCCCGCAGCCGCATCTCGATCCAGTCGTTGCGCTGGTCGTACAGGGCGACGTGCTCGAACGCCTCCGGCTCGAACCCGGCCGCCAGCTCCCGGTTCACCACGCGCAGGACGTTCCGGTTGAACGCGGCCGTCACCCCGGCGGCGTCGTCGTAGGCCGCGATTAGCCGCCCGGTGTCCTTCACCAGGTCGGCGCCGAGCAGGAACGTGTCGCTGGGCCGCAGGGTGGCGCGCACCTCCTTCAGGAACACCTCGCGGGCGGCCGGTTCGAGATTGCCGATCGTGCCGCCGAGGAAGGCCACCATGCGCCTGCCCGAGCGCGGCAGCAGCCGCAGGTGCCGCTCGAAGTCGGCGCACACCGGCCGCACCTCCAGCCCGGGATGACGGCCGCCCAGCCGGCGCGCGGCCGCCTCCAGGGTGACGGCGTCCACGTCCACCGGCGTGTAGGCGCGCAGCGTGCCCGCCGCGGTGAGCGCGTCCAGCAGGACCACGGTCTTCTCGCTCGTGCCCGACCCCAGCTCGACCAGCGTGTCGGCGCCGCTCGCGGCGGCGATCTCGGCCGCCCGCGCGCGCAGGATCGTCAGCTCGCGGCGGGTCGGGTAGTACTCGGGCAACCGGGTGATGCGCGAGAACAGGTCGCTGCCCGCCTCGTCGTAGAACCACTTGGGCGGCAGCCACTTGGGCGTGGCCGTCAGCCCGGTCCTGACGTCGTGTTCGAGCGCCTGGCGCAGGTAGCCGGGGTCAAGATGGTTGATCACATGGACGGTCGGCTGGGTGACGGGCACGAGATCCTCCTGAAAGGTCACAACGGCTGGACGCGTACGTCGTCCGGCGTGGCGGTGAGCAGGCTGCGGTCGGGCGCCGCCTGCCAGCCCGGCCGGTCGTCGAGCGGCTCGCTGGCCACGTACACGCCGTCCCGGTCGGCGCGGAAGAAGAGGGTGTCGCCCCAGACGGTCGCGGCGAGCGCCGTGCCGTCGCAGGCGAGCAGGTTCAGGCGGGCGGCGGGGTCCTTCTCCCCCGCCCGCACGACGACGTCGGCCAGCGCCGCGGCCAGGCCGAGCCCGGCGCTGCCGCGGGCGAACACGGCGGCGGCCAGCCAGGCCGAGTCGCAGGGGCTCTCGGGCAGGTCGTCGGCCAGGTCCATGACCGCGTCGCGCTCGACCCGGCCGTTGTGGCTGAGCAGCCAGCCGCCCCCGGCGAACGGCGCGGTGGCGCTCTCCTCCACCGGCATCCCGGTCGTGGCGCACCGCACGGCCGCGATCAGGCAGCCGGAGCGGGCGATCTCGGCGAGCGCGGGCAGGTTGGCGTCGGCCCAGATGGGGATGGCGCGGCGGTAGCGCACCGGCTCCGGCCTGGCCGGGTCGTACCAGGCCATGCCGTAGCCGTCGGCGTTGACCGTGCCGTGGCGCTGCCGCCGGGGCGCGTACGACTGGGCGAGCAGGCCGTGCGGCGGCTCGTGGATCAGCGTGGTCAGCGGGCGCGGGGCGCCCAGCCAGGCGGCGTGCCGGCACATCTAGGCCCGCTCGGCGTCGCGGGCGCAGCGGAAGCCGGTGAAGATCTGCCGCCGGACCGGGTAGTCCCAGTTGCGGAACGTCGTCCGCACCGCCGCCGGGTCGGCCGCCCACGAGCCGCCGCGCAGCACCCGGTACTCCTGCCCGAAGAAGACCTCGCTGTACTCCCTGTACGGGAAACTGCGGAACCCGGGATAGGGCTGGAACCACGACCCGGTCCACTCCCACACGTCGCCGACCATCTGCTCGGCCCCGTACGCGCTCGCCCCGGCGGGGTAGGCCCCCAGCGGGGCCGGCCGGGCCGCCCGGTGACCGAGGTTGGCCAGGTCGGGACGGGGATCCTCGTCGCCCCACGGGTACTTGCGGGCCCGCCCGGCGTCCGGGTCCCAGCCGCACGCCTTCTCCCACTCGGCCTCGCTGGGCAGCCGCCGGCCCGCCCAGCGGGCGTAGGCGTCGGCCTCGTACCAGCTCACGTGCTGGACCGGCTCGTCCATCGGGACGGGCTCGGCGCGGCCGAAGCGGGTGCGCCACCACGCGTCGCCCTCCCGGGTCCAGAACAGCGGCGCGGTGGCCCCGCTCTCCTGCCGCCAGCGCCAGCCGTCCGGGTGCCACCAGCGCGGGTCGTCGTAGCCGCCGGACTCGACGAACGCCGCGTAGGCGGCGTTGCCGACGGGCAGCCGGTCGATCCAGTAGGCGGGCAGGTCCACCCGGTGGGCGGGGCGCTCGTTGTCGTAGGCCCAGGGCAGGGTGCCGGTGCCCATCTGGAAGGGGCCGGCGGGGACGTACACCTCGGCGGGGCCGGTGGCGCGGCCCGGCGGCAGGTCGCCGTCGCGGACCAGGCCGGGCTGCCGGGACAGCTGCCAGGTGGCCAGCATCGTCTCGTCGTGCTGGTGCTCGTGCTGGATGACCAGGCCGAACACGAACCCGTCGCGGTGCAGCGGCGCGGCGGCCTCCAGGTCGATCGCGTCCAGCACGTCGAGCACCCGGCCGCGCACGCCGCCGATGTACTTCCTGGCCTCCTCGGGGCCGAGGATCGGCAGGGTGGGACGGTCCTTGCGGGGGTGCTTGAAGGCGTCGTAGATGTCGTCGATCTCGGGGCGCAGCGGCGTGATGCCGGCGGCCTCGCGCAGCACCCACAGCTCCTCGTAGTTGCCGACGTGCGCGAGGTCCCACACCAGCGGCGACATCAGCGGGGAGTGCTGGCGCAGCAGGAGGTCGTCCTCGGCCTCGGTGTAGGTCAGCGAACGGTCGCGCACCGCGGTCAGCTCGGCGGCGATGCGTTCCTTGATGTCGTTCATGCCCGTCCTTCTCCGCTCAGCCAGGCCGGCAGGCGCCGTACCGGGTCCGTCATCAGGTCCATCAGGTCGGCCGCCGGGGAGCGGCCCGCGCTCACGTACCGGGCGGCGAAGCCGGACACGCCGTCGACCAGATCGGCGGGCGCGCCGAGCCGGGGCAGCGCCTCGACGGCGGCGCGGAAGGCCGCCTCGGCGGCGCGGGCGAGCCGCGGGTCGGTCAGGCCGCACCTGGCGGCCACCTCGGCCAGGCCCGCGACGGGCTCGGCGGCCGACAGGGCGGCGTCGGCGGCGCGGTCGTCGGTGATCAGCGCGTGGGTGACGGCGACGCACACCGGCCAGTCGTCCGGGTGCTGGGCGTCGAGGTAGCGGATCTCCAGCCAGCCGCGCGGCCGGACCGGCGGGAACAGCGTGGTGGCGTGGTAGGCCAGGTCGTCGGGGGTGGGCGGGCGCTGGCCCGCGCCGTCGAGCCAGTCGCGGAAGGTCGAGCCGTCGCCGACCGCGCGGTAGCGGCGCTCGTCCTCGCGGACGAGCATGAGCCGGGCGTCGAGCAGGTACGCCGCCCAGGCCGCCGCCGGGTCGCCGGAGCCGTCGACGGGGGCGGTGCGGGTCGGGTCGAGGTTCTCCCAGACGGCCTGGCGGCCCGACATCCAGCCGCAGGGGCGTCCGCGGCTCAGCGGCGAGTTGCTGAAGGCCGCGGTCAGGACGGGCCCGAGCAGCCTGGCGCGCTCCCACCGGACCGCCGGCCGCTCCCCCAGGTCCACGTTGACCTGGACGGACGCGGTCGAGCACATCATCAGCGGCCCGTACGGGCGGCCCAGGAACTCGGCCATGGCGTCGTAGCGCGGCTGGCGGAGCTGCCGCCGGGCCGGGCGCAGCGGGTCGAGCCCCACGCCGCCCAGCACCAGCCCGGCCCGCCCGAGCGCCGCGCGGACGGCGGCCACGTCGGCGGCCAGCCGTCCGATGGCCTCGGCGGGCGGCCCGGCCGGGCCCGACAGCTCGATCTGGCCGCCCGGCTCGTACGTCACCCGGCTCCCGCCGGCCAGCGCCGGGACGACCCGCTTCACCCGGTCCATCGGCACCTGCCGCGCCGGATCCGCCCGGTCGAAGATCAGGAACTCCAGCTCGGCCCCCACCCGGTCGCCCGGGGCGGGGGCGAAGCACCGGCGTGCGAACTCCTCCACCTCCGGCACGCCCCGGAGCGGCTCGCCGGCCGCTCCCGAGGCGCCGGACCCGCCGGCCGCCGGGCCGGTCATCGCGTGGCGCATGTGCTTACAGACCCGCGAGACCCGCCAGCGTTACACGGAAATCTGATGATCTGCCGAGATTTGCCCCCTTTGCGGCTCTTGGTGCAGAAAAGGGGCCGTCAACCCCGGTGGCGGCGGGCTCTGAAGGCGGACATCAGGCGGTCGCGCGTGCCGTCGGACAACTTGCGCTCCGGCGGGAGCTCGCGCAGGGCCCGGACGGTCTCGCGGAACTGGTCGAGCTGCCGCGCGCAGTCGGCGCAGGCCGCCGCGTGCGCCTCGAACCCCTCGCGTTCGGGCCGGTCAAGAGCGCCGTCAAGGTAGGCGGTGATGAGTTCTACCAGCTCGTCGCACGTGAACCGCTTCACGACGTTGACCGCCTCACCTCTGAGCGTTGAACCGTTTAACCTATTCTGACCGCTTCACGGACTGGTAGTAGCCTTCGAGCCGGTCGCGGACCGTGGCCCTTGCCCGGTGCAGGAGCACCCGTTGGTTGGCGGCCGAGATCTCCAGGATCTCGCAAACCTCCTCGGACGTGCATCCCTCCAGGTCACGCAGGGTGATGACGATCCGCTGCCGGGGCGGCAGCCCGGCCAGCGCCTCGCCGATGAGACCGCGCGCCTCCGAGGCGAGCACCGCGCCCTCCGGCGTCGGGCCGTCCACCTTCTGGGCCGGCTCGGCGGGCGGCTCGAACGCGCTCCACGGCAGCGTGCGGCTCTCGCGCAGGCCGCGTTTCTTGGCGGTGTTGACCAGGATGCGGTAGACCCACGTCTTGACCGAGGAGCGCCCCTCGAAGGCGTCGATGGCGCCGATCACCGCCAGCCACGTGTCCTGCACGACCTCCTCGGCCGAGTCGTCGGTGGACACGTAGGACCTGGCCGCCCGCAACATCCCCCGCGACCAGGTGTCGAGGAGCGCGGCGAACATCGACTCGTCCCCGGCCCGCAGCGCCGCGACGACGACGTCGTCCGGGGGCAGCCCACCGCCCGCGAAAGGCCCCACGATCGTTTCCTCCCGGTCGAGCGTCGGGGACATCATGACATCGGGCCGCGCGTCGTCCACGCCCGGCCTGCCGCCGGGCCCGTGCGGGACGTCATGCTCCAGGCTAGCCCTCACCCCCTCGCACCTGAAGATCGCACACCGGTCCACGCCCGCACGTCGTACGGCGGCACCCATGGGGAACCTTCCCCGGCGGAGGCCGTCCAGCCGCGCGGAACCGGGATCGCCGCAGGTCAGTCGCGGTCGTAGTGGCAGACGGCCTCCAGCATGACGCCGTGCGGGTCGAGCCAGAACGCGGCGTGGTAGGGCGGCGGGTACTCGGGGAACTCCCTGGGCTCGTGCAGCACCTCCGAGCCGAGCTCCACCGCCCGCGCGTGCGCCTCGGCGACCGCGGACCGGCTGCGCAGCGAGAACGCCAGATGCTGGAGCCCGGTGCGGTGCCGCGAGTAGTCGCCGGCCTCCTGCGCGGGGTAGAGGAACAGGTACGTGCCCGGCTTGTCGTCCGCCGGCATGTAGCCGATCTCCTCCTCGCTGCTGAAGAACTCCTTGAAACCGAGGTACGGCAGCAGGGCGTCGTAGTATTCCTTGGCCGCCCGCATGTCGGGGACGTTGATGCCGATATGACCGATCATGCAGGGAGTATCGCGGCCCCCGGCGGGCGACGGCAACGTGTCGGTCCCGGCTGTTACGGTCGCGGGCATGGGAACAGGAGTGCCGCCGTCCGGTGGCGAGAAGGAGAGCCTGCACGCCAGCCTCGACCGGCACCGCGACGTCATCGTGTGGAAGCTGCAGGGCCTGGGCGAGGAGCAGGTCAGGCGGCCGATGACACCGTCCGGCACGTCGCTGCTCGGCATCGTCAAACACCTGGCCGCCGTCGAGTACGGCTGGTTCTGCTCGACGTTCGGCCGCGAGGCCGAGCCGCTGTGGTTCGCCCCCGAGGACGACTTCGCGATCGGCGAGCGGGAGACCACCGAGCAGATCGTCGCCTTCTACGGCCGGGCCCGCGCCGCCGCCGACAAGGCGATCTCCGACCTCCCCCTCGACGAGCCCGGCACCTCGTGGGCGGGCCGCCGGGTGACCCTGCGCTGGGTGCTCATCCACATGATCGAGGACACCGTGCGGCACGCGGGCCACATGGACATCCTGCGCGAGCTGATCGACGGCGCCACCGGCGACCACCCCCGCTGATCGTCTTTCGCTCCCGTCACAGGGTGGTGGGCAGCACCGGGCGGCCGCGCACGCCGGGGTCGGCCGCGAACAGGGCGCCCGCCTCGGGCTGCTCCCGGGCGTCCACCCCGAGCCTCGACGTGGTGACGTACAGCCGGTCGAGGCCGGGGCCGCCGAACGTGACCGCGGTGACCTTGCCGACCGGCAGCTCCACCACGGCGTCGAGCCGCCCGCCGGGGGTGTACCGGTGCACGGCGAACCCCTGCCAGAGCGCCACCCACACCCCGCCCTCGGCGTCGACCGTCAGCCCGTCGGGCGCGCCCTGGGCGGGGTCGATCGTCACGAACGGCCTGCGCCCGGTGAGCCCGCCCGCCGGGTCGTGGTCGAGGACGTCCACCCGGCCGGTGGCGGTGTCGGCGTAGTAGGCGAGGCCGCCGTCGGGGCTGAAGTCGAGGCCGTTGGAGACGGTGACGCCGCTGATCACCGGGCTGAGCGCGCCGTCCGGCCCGGCCACGTAGAGGGAGCCGGCTCCGGGGGTCTCGTCGTAGGGCATGCTGCCGATGTAGAAGCGGCCCTCGGGGTCGCAGCCGCCGTCGTTCATGCGCACGCCGGGGTCGCTCCACGCCTGGCCGAGCGGGCGCAGCGGCGCGTCGAGGTCGTCGGAGTCGGCCAGCAGCAGCTCGCGTTCGCCGGCTACCACGTAACCGCCGGTCACGCGCGGGCGCAGGGCCGCGGCGACCGGGCCGACGTGCCGCCGCCGCACGCCGCCGGAGTCGTCGAGGGCGAGCACGTCGCCGGCCAGCATGTCCACCCACCGCAGCCCGCCCCAGCGGGCGGACCACACGGGCCCCTCGCCGTGCTCGGCCACCGGCCCGGTCACGGGGTACGCCTGCACGCTCATACCGGCCTCCTCGGCCCGATCCTAGCGTCGGACGCGATCATCGTTTCCCGCCCGCGGGCACGGGGGCCTCCAGCGGCTCCGGCGCGGCGCGGTGCCGTACGGGCTGGAGCTGCGCCACGAGGAGGGCGGCGAGCACGATGACGGCGCCGGCGACCTGCGCGAGGGTGAGCCGCTGCCCGAGCACCAGCCAGCCGAGCGCGGTGGCGACGACGGGGCTGAGCAGCCCGAGGAAGGTGACCTTGGTGGCCGACAGCTCGCGGATGCCCCGGAACCACAGGGTGTAGGCCAGGGCCGAGCCGATGATCGCGAGGTAGGCGTACCCCGCGAGGTTCTCGCCGGTCAGGTGGGCGGGCGGCGGCCCCTCGACGAGGAACGTCACCGGGGCGAGCAGCAGGCCGCCGGCCGTGAGCTGCCATCCGGTGGTGGCCAGCAGCGGCGCGGGCGACTTCCAGCGCTTGCTGAGCACGACCCCGACCGCCATCACCACCGCGCCGCCCAGCGCGGCGGCCACGCCCAGCAGGTCGAGCCGGGCGTCGGCGCGCAGCACCAGCAGGCTCACCCCGGCCACGCCCGCCGCCGCGGCGAGCGCGACGCGCCAGGTCAGCCGCTCCCCCAGCAGCCCCGCCGACAACAACGCGACCAGCAGCGGCTGGATGGCCCCCACGGTGGCGGCCACCCCTCCGGGCAACCGGTAGGCGCCCACGAACAACAACGCGAAGAACAATCCGATGTTGAGCGCGCCGAGCACCAGCGCACGCCACCACCAGTTCCCCTGGGGCAGCCGGCGGGTGATCGCGATCAGGATCAGCCCCGCCGGCAGGGCGCGGATCAACGCGGCCAGCAAGGGCCGGCCGGGCGGCAGCAGTTCGGTCGTGATCAGATAGGTGGTCCCCCAGATGGCGGGGGTGAGGGCGGTCAGCAGAACGGTTCCCGTTCGATTACTTAGCACTAAGACAAATTAACCGAACCCCGACGTTCCGGCCAGGTGATTTTCCTCACCGCTAAGACACTTGTAGGCTGCGAGGGTGGCTGACCAGGTCGACTACATCCTCAGGCAGTGGCACGCGCAGCGCCCTGACCTGGACGTCTCCCCCATGGCGGTGATCGGGCGGCTGTCGCGGCTGTCCCGGCTCATCGAGGCCGAGCTGGGCCGTACGTTCGCCGGGCACGGGCTCGACCGGGCCTCGTTCGACGTGCTGGCCACGTTGCGGCGCAGCGAACCGCCCCACCGCCTGACCCCCGCCGCCCTGATGCGCGCCTCCATGGTCACCTCCGGGGCCGTCACCCAGCGGCTCGACCGGCTGGAGTCGCGGGGGCTGGTGCGACGCACGCCCAGCGACTCCGACGGGCGCGGCGTGCACGTGACGCTCACCGCCGAGGGGCTCGCGCTGATCGACCGCGCGCTGCCCGACCATCTGGCGACCGAGCAGCGGATGTTGGCGGCGCTCACCGGGCAGCGGCGCGACGAGCTGGCCGCCACCCTGCGCGACCTGCTCGAATCCCTCGGCGACCACACTTCCTGACGCCCCCGCGCCACCACTCGGCGCGGGTCGTCCTACCGGCCGCGGCGCCGCGCCGCCGTGCCACGCGGGTCACGCCGGTCACTCGGGGGCGCCGCCCGCGGATCTGGTGGCCAGGGCGAACAGCAGGGCGGCGGCCGCCAGCGCCGCGCCGGTCGCGTACGTGAGGGCCGCGCCCGACGGCAGCGTGAGGCCGCCGAGCAGCGTGCCCGCGCCGATCCCCGCGTAGATCGCCGAGGAGTTGAGCGAGACCACCAGCGGCGCCTCCCCGGGCGCGGCGGCGATGAGCCGGTGCTGCTGCGGCGGCGTCTGACACCAGCTGCTCGCACCCCACGCCAGCACCAGCACACCGACCAGCGCCACAGTGCCGACCGCAGGTCCGGCCGCAGTGCCGACCGCAGTACCGGCCGCCGCGCCGACCGCAGGGCCACCCGCCGGGCCGGCCGCGGCCATCCAGGCGAGCAGCCCCAGGCTGACGGCCATGACCAGGTACGCGACCGGCAACACCCGGTGCGCGCCCCACCGGTCGGTGGCGTACCCGGCGGCCAGGTTGCCGAGGACGGCGCCGAGCCCGTACAGGAACAGCATGCCCGCCGTCCCCTCCACGCCCACCGCGCGCAGGGCGGGCACGCTGTAGGCGTACACCGTGTAGCTGCCCGCCATCCCGAGCACGGTCAGCGGCAGGATGGCCGTCACCGCCGGCCGCCGCAGCACCTCCAGCCGGGCGCGCAGCGGCACCCGGGGCGCGCCCGGCAGCACCGGCATGATCGCGTACACCCCGGCGGCGACCGCTAGGCAGGCCACGGCCACCGCCCCCAGCGCGTACCGCCAGCCGAGCCGTTCGCCGGCCAGGTCGCCGAGCGGCACGCCGAGCGCCGTCGCGACCGTCAGCCCGCCCACCACCACGGCCAGCGCCCGCGCCCGCAGCTCGGGCCGCACCAGGACGGCCGCCACCGCGCCCGCGCCCGGCGTGTACGCCGCCGCCCCGGCCGCCGCCAGCACCCGGCTGACCACCAGCACGGGGAACGACGGCGCCAGCGCCGACCCCAGGTTGGCCAGCCCGAGCACGACCAGCGCCGTCACCAGCAGCGCCCGCCGCGGGACCCGCGCGGCGACGGTGGCCAGCACGGGCGACGACAGCGCGTACGCGACGGCGAACACCGTCACCGACTGCCCGGCCGTCCCCTCGGTGACCTCCAGCGACGCGGCCAGGTCCGGCAGGAACCCGGCCACCACGAACGCGTCCGTGCCCACGGCGAACGTCCCGAGCGCCAGCACCAGCGTCGGGGCGAGGCCCCGGGACTCCGTCTTATTCGGGACATTGAACATCCCGATTCTCCTTCCAAGTGTGCGCCCCGCGGGCGGGGTCGAGTTCAGCCGCGAAGGCGTTCGTAGTGGCGGCGCGCGCGGTCGGGGGCGTTGGCCGGAGCCGCGTCCATGAGGTCGGCGACCGTCTGGGCGGCCAGCTCGCGCCGCCAGGCGAGCTCGGCCCTGCGCATGGCCGCCGCGACCCCGCACGGGTGCGCGAACTCGCGGGCGGGCGCCTCGGCCCCCGCGCCGCGCTGCCGGATCTCGGTGCACCTGAACGCCTCGTCGGGGCCCTCGACCGCGGCGACGACGTCCATGAGCGTGATCCGGGCGGGCGGCCTGGCCAGCCTGAACCCGCCCTGCGCGCCCGACACCGAGGACAGGATGCCCGCGCGGACCAGCGCCTGGAGCCGCTTCTTGAGGTAGACGGGCGGCAGCTCGAACAGCGCCGCCAGCCGCCCGGTGGGCAGCGGGGCCTCGTCCTCCAGCCACGCCAGCACCAGACAGCAGTGGAGCCCCCACTCGACGCCTTCACCCATGCGCATGAAAGGGGATACTACATGTCCCTTTAAGGTCGGCCGCGGCGGCCCTGCCTGCCGCGCCGGGCGCGCGGCTCCGGCCCGGCGGCGGCCGTCCAGTGGGCGGGACGAGTCAGCGCGGCGGGCAGTTTCGTGGCGGGGGTGCCCTTGGCGGCGTTGACCTGGGCCTGGGTGAGGAAGACGCAGCCCGTGAGGTCGGCTCCGGACAGGTCGGCGCCCCGCAGGTCGGCGCCGATCAGGTCGGCCAGCCGCAGGTCGGCCCCGCGCAGGTTCGCGCCGATGAGGTAGGCGCCGCGCAGGTTCGCCGCGCGCAGGTCGGCGCCCTTGAGGTTGGCGCCGATCAGGTCGGCGCCGCGGTGCTCCCTGCCCCGCCGACCGGCCCTGACCAGCTCGCTCGTACGCAGCAGCAGCGTGTTGACCTCACCCCGGTGGGCGGCCACGTCGAGCCGCTGCAGGACGCCGGGGCTCTCGCGGGTCAGGCGCTCGGTCTCCTCGTACGCCGCCCGCAGCTCGGGGGCGATCTCCGCGGCGGCGTCGAGGGTCAGCGCCTCGGCGAGGTACCACAACAGCTCGTGGAGCTGCCGCATGACCGGGAACACGGCGAACACCTGCCCGGACGTCTCAGGCGCGGCACGCCAGTCGCGGCCCTCGAAGGTGACCTGGGAGACCTTCTGCCCGGCGCCGAAGCAGTCGAAGACGGTGCAGCCGGGGAAGCCGCGCTCCCGGAGCTGGGCGTGGATGCCGCAACGGAAGTCGTCGCGCAGGTTGACGCAGGGGCGGCCGGCGTCCTTGGCGACGGCGAAGTCGGCGGAGGCGGCGAACGGCAGGGCCACGCAGCACAGGCCGAAACAGCTCTCGCAGTCGGCCAGCAGGCCGAGCTCGCGCGGGGTCCTCTCGGGCAACGCTCTCCTTGTCACGACGGGGTGTGCCCAGGGTACCGGCGAGGTCAGTCCCGCACGTACGGCGTGGTCGTGGTCAGCGGGACGAACCCGAGCCCGAGCAGGATCGGCCGGCTCTGGTCGGAGGCGTCGACCTGGAGGTAGTCGTAGCCGCGCGCGGCGGCCCGCCGGGCCCGCCAGGCGACCAGCGCCCGGTAGAGCCCGCGCCCCCGCCAGCCCGGCACGGTGCCGCCGCCCCACAACCCGGCGAAGCTCGTGCCCGGGGACAGGTCGAGCCGGGCCGCGCTGACCGCCCGCCCGTCCGCCACCGCGAGGACGGGGACGACGGTGTCGTCGGACAGGCGGGCCAGCAGGTGGTCGCGCAGCCGGCTGCCGTCGGCGCCGAAGGCCAGCTCGTGCACCTCGACCAGCGCCCGCACGCCCGCCGCGTCGGTGACCGGCACCAGGCTTACGCCGTCGGGCGGCCGCACCTCGGTGTCGAGGTCGGCGACCCGGGCCACCATCACGGTCTCGGCCGGTTCGGCGGCGAACCCGGCGGCCAGGAGCCGGTCGGCCAGGTCGGCGGGCCGGTCGTGGGCGTACAGCTTCCACTCGAAGCCCAGGCCGAGGTCGCCGAAGAAGCGCACCTGGCGGGCGACGGCCGTGTCGGCGCCGCCCTCGTCGAGGCCGGACCACAGGACGCCGTTCCACGCGTGCGGCGGGCCGACCTGACGGACGACGTCGGCGTCCCGCTCGACCCTGACGTCCGGCCCGTCGGGGCGCGCCTCCCGCCGCATCTGCCGGTCGAACAGCGCCAGCACCTCATCATGATCCATTCCGCCGACCCTACCGCCCGGCCGGGTCACTCGGCGGCCGGCCAGTCGTCGCCCCAGTCGACGTCGCGGGCCAGCCGGTACAGCTCGCCCTGCCGCTTGGAGACGACCACGTCGCGCAGGCCCTCCTCGGCGGTGCACAGGCGCAGCGACACCAGGCCCTTGCGCTTCTGCGGATGGCGCAGGACGCGTGCCGCCGCCCGCGGCCACTCCCCCCGCACGGCGGCCACGTAGGAGAACTTCTCGTCCTCGAAGCCGAGGGTGCCCGACTTGACGCGGCGGTGCAGGGTGGTGCGCGGCAGGCGGACGGAGAAGTGACACCAGTCGTGGCCCGGCCGGATCGGGCAGGGGCCGTCGTGCGGGCAGGGGGCGACGACGGTCAGGCCGCACCCGGTCAGCGTCTCCCGGGCGGTGACGATGTTGGCGTACCCGGCGGGGGTGCCGGGCTCGATGACGATCACCATCGTCGCGTCCGCGGCCAGCCAGCGCACGACGTCGGCGTGCCGCTGCGCGGGCAGCTCGTTCAGGGCGTACGACATGGTGACCAGGTCGGCGGCGGGCCGGTCGAGCCCCGGGTCGATCGAGGCGCGCCGCCAGGTGACGTCGCGGACGGGCGCGGTCCTGGCCAGCCGCCGGCCGAGCTCGATGATCTGCGGGTCGTGCTCGACGACGGTGACCCGCTCCAGCGAGGGCCAGACCGGCCCGGCCGCCCAGACCGCCGCGCCGGTGCCGCCGCCCACGTCGAGCTGCGTCCGCGGCGCGAAGCCCGGGGTCATCGCGGCGGCCATGCGCATGGCCGTGCCCGCGGCGGCGTACGTGGCGGGCATGCGGTAGGCGGCGTAGGCCGCGATGTCGGCCGGGGTGCGCAGGTGCGGCGCGGCGGCGGACGGGCCGGTGCGGTAACGCTCGGTGAGCTGTTCCGTCGCGCGGGACAGGTCGTGCGGCGCGAAGCGGGCCAGGGCCGAGTCCAGGGCGGTCCTGAGCTCGTCGGGAAGCATGGTCATCGTGTGGTCCTGGCGGTCGGGTCGGGGTCGGGGACGGGGCGGGCGACCGCTGCCAGGCGAGGAACGACGCCTCTGACCTGTCCGGCGATGTCGCGACGCAGCGTACCAAGCGGGCGGCGCGCGGCGGCGGCGGAGCTCAGGGCCCGGAGCCCCCCGCACCGGTTTCCGGAGGGCGGCGCGCGGCGGCGGCGGAGCTCAGCCGGGGACGGGGGGCCGGAACAGGCGCCAGAACGACTGGGCCGCGGCGGCGTCGCGGCGGCCGCCGCACACCCAGTGGGTGATCACGCCGATGAGCGCCCCGGCCAGGAAGGCGGCGTGCACGTCGGCGGGCACGTCCTCGAACCCCGCCGGGCGGCTGCCGGTGGCGAAGCGGCCGGTCAGCTCCTCGGTGAGCCGCTCGCGCATCCGGGCGGCGAAGCGGGCGCTGCCCTGGCCGCCCAGCATGCGCTCGTACAGGGTGGCGTTGGCGGCCACGTGGTCGAACAGCTCCGCCAGCGGGACCGGCGGCCGGTCGCGGGGGGCGTCGAGCGGGCACAGGGCGGCCGCCCGCGCCACGGCGGTGACGGCGTCCTCCATGGCGTCGGTGACCAGCGCGTCGACGTCCGGATAGTGCAGGTAGATCGTGGCGCGGTTGACCTCGGCGTGCTGGGCCAGCGCCGACATGGTGATGCTGCCCAGTTCCTGCCGGGCGGCCAGGTCCAGCACGGCGGCCTTGAGACGGGCGCGGGTACGCCGCGCCCGCGGATCATCCGGGTTCACGCCGCCACTATACGACACATGTTGACTAATCGACAGTTGTCGCATAGATTGCCCGACATGCGAATCGAAGTCTGGGCGGACATGGTCTGCGGATGGGCCCACATCGGGAAGCGGCGGCTGGAGAAGGCCCTCGCCTCCTGGGAGGGCGAGCCGGTCGAGGTGGTCTGGCGGCCGTTCCAGATCGATCCGTCGGCGCCGGCGAAGGCCGAGCCGCTGGCCGAGGTGCTGAACGACCCCATGGTCGAGGAGGCGCTCCAGGTCTGCTCGCCCGGCCTGTCCCCGGCCGACAACCGGCTGCGGGTGGCCGGCATCGCCGCCGACGAGGGGCTCGGGCAGCAGTGGGGCGCGGCCTGGCGGCCCAACACGCTGGAGGCGCACCGGCTGATCGCCGTGGCGTACGAGACGGGCGGCGCGGCGCTGCAGTCCGCCGTGGTCGGCCGGGTCCTGTCGGCCCACTTCGTCGAGACCCTCGACATCGGCGACCCGGCCGTGTTGTCGGCGATCGCCGCCGAGACCGGCGTGCCGTGGGACGGCCGGGGCGCCGGCCTGGTGCGCGAGCTGCTGCTCACGGGCAAGGCCAAGGGCGTGCGCACGTCGCCGACCATCGTGGCGGGCGGCCGCGCCCTGGCCGGGGCCCAGCCGCCGGACGTGATCAGGGACTTCCTGGCCGACGCCGCCGCTCACCCGGTCCGGCGGCTGCCCGCCGAGGTGGAGCGCCTGCGCCACGCGGAGTCGCTGCTCGACCAGCGCGACCCGCTCGGCGCGCTCACGCTGCTGCGCCCGCTGCTCGACGAGCACGGCACGGATCGCGGGGTGCGGCTGCTGGCGGCCCGCGCGTACTTCGCCTCGGCCCAGCTCGGCCGGGCGCGTACGACCCTGGAGAGCCTGGTCGCCGAGGCGCCCGACGACTCCTACGCCCGCCACCTCCTCGGCCGTACCCTGCACCGCCAGGGCCGCCCGGAGGAGGCCGCCCCGCACCTGACCCTGGCCGCCGTCATGACCCCCGACTACGCCTGACGCTGAGCCCGTGGCGAACGCGACCTTCTCCCGCACCCCCGCGGGAGTAGGTTGCGGGGATGACGATCGCCTATGACCAGGCCGGGCCCGCGTCGGGCGACGCCGTCGTGCTGGTCCATGCCGGGGTGGCCGATCGGCGCATGTGGGAGCACCAGTTCGCGGCGCTGTCGCGGCGTCATCGGGTGATCCGCTACGACCGGCGCGGCCACGGCGGGTCCGGCGACGCCGAGGGCGAGGTGTGCCACCACGAAGACCTGCTGGAGCTGATGGACACGCTGGAGGTCGGGCGGGCGGCGCTGGTCGGCTGCTCGATGGGCGGCGCGTACGCCATGGAGGCCGCCCTGGCCGCGCCCGGCCGGGTGGCGGCCCTGGCGTTGGTCGGCTCCGGCCTGGCCGGACATCAGTGGCCGCCGGAGATGCTGGCGCAGGCCCGCGAACGCGTGCACACCTCGGTGCCCGCCGACCGGCTGGCCCGCTACCGCGAGGGCGGGGCGACCGGCGTCGATCCGGGTGACGTGCGGGCGATGGCGGAGGCGCACACGGCCTGGCAGGTCGCCGGGCCCGGCCGCAGCCGCGACGCGCTGCCCGGCGCGGTGTGGGAGGCGGCGGTGGAGATGTGTGCCCTGGTGTTCCAGCGGTCCTGGACCGGGCCCAGGTCGTCGGAGCGGTTCCTGTCCCCGCCGGCCGCGGGGCGGCTGCGCGAGGTCGCCGCGCCCACGCTGGTGATCAACGGCTTGTCGGACGTGCCGGGCATCCAGGAGGTGTCGGACATCCTGGCAGCGGGCATTCCGGGCGCGCGCCGCCTCGACCTGCCCGAGACCGGCCACCTGGCGCCCCTCGAACGCCCCGAAGAGGTGACGGCGGCGTTGACGTCGTTCTTGGCGGAGGTCTTCCCTACCCCCTGACGCTCCCCTGACCAGCGGCCGTTCAGCGGCCGGGCTCCAGGCGGCCCCAGGTGCGGCCGGTGCGGGCGGTGTCCTCGGTTAGGATCTCCCCGATGGCCGCGGCCAGCAGGTCGCGGTGGCTCGCGGGCAGGCCGGCGGCCAGCGTCTCCAGGCGGGCCGCCACCCCGTCGTGGGCGCGCACCGCGATCTCCGCGCCCGCCGGGGTCAGCTCGATCAGGCAGGCGCGGCGGTCACGCGCGTCGCGCACCCGGGCCACCAGCCCGCGTTTCTCGGCGCGGTCGACGAGCCCGGTCAGGCTCGACTTCTCCAGGTGCAGCGCTCGGGTCAGGCCGGTCATCCCGATGGGCCCGCCGACCAGCAGGCACAGGAGCTGGGCCTGCTGCGGGGTCAGGTCGTGCTCCCTGCTGACCTCGCCGTAGACCTGCTCGACCAGGTGCGCCAGGCGGACGAGCGCCTCGGTGAGGCTCAGACCCGGGGCTTCGGTGGCGACCATGCGACCAGTGTAATTGACAGTAGTTGGCGGTACGAACTAAATTTACTTCGCGACACCAACAGTTCGTACAACAAACCAATGGGTGAGCCTCATGCCCGACTACGGTCACGACCTGCAGTTCAGCGCCAACCTCGTCCCGGCCGCCGGGCAGGCGGACGAGGTCGTGGCCCTCGCCCAGCTCGCCGAGCGCGCCGGGCTGGACCTGGTGACCTTCCAGGACCACCCCTACCAGCCCGCCCTCCTCGACACCTGGACGCTGCTCAGCTTCGTCGCCGCGCGCACCGAGCGCATCCGGCTGGCCGGCAACGTGCACCCGCTGCCGCTGCGCCCGCCGGCCGTGCTCGCCCAGGCGGCGGCCAGTCTCGACCTGCTCAGCCACGGGCGGTTCGAGCTGGCGCTCGGCGCGGGCGGCTACTGGGACGCCATCGAGGCCATGGGCGGCCCCCGGCACACCCCGTCCGAGGCCGTGGCCGCGCTGGAGGAGGGCATCGGGATCATCCGCGCGGTCTGGGACACCGGCACGCGCGGCGGCATCCACCACCGCGGCGAGCACTACCGGGTGGACGGGCTCAAGCGCGGCCCGCGACCGGCCCACGACATCGGGATCTGGCTCGGGGCGTACAAGCCGCGCATGCTCCGGCTCACCGGGCGGCTGGCCGACGGCTGGCTGCCCTCGCTCCCCCGCTTCCAGGACGTCGCCGCCCTGGGCGAGGGCAACGCCGTCATCGACGAGGCCGCGCTGGAGGCCGGGCGGTCGCCGTCCGACGTGCGGCGGCTGCTCAACCTGGGCGGTCCGCTGCCCGCCGCGCAGCTCGCCGAGCTCGCGCTCGTCCACGGGGTGAGCGTCTTCATCCTCATGTCCGGCGATCCGCGCGAGATCGAGCGCTTCGCCGCCGAGACCGCCCCGGCCGTACGGGAGCTGGTCGCCGCCGGACGCGGACAGTCGCCGGAACCGGCCAACCACGCCGGGACCCGCGCCGCGATCCAGGTCTGGGACGAGGCCACCAGGCCCACCGCGCCCGACCCCGACCCCGGCCGCCGGTACACCCCGGCGGAGCAGGCCGCCGGGCAGCACCTCGTGGACGTGCACGACCACCTGCGCGCCGAGCTGGCCCAGCTGCGCGACCTCGTCGAGCAGGTGGCCGCGGGCACGATCGACGCGGGCGCGGCCCGTTCGCAGATCGCGACCATGACGATGCGGCAGAACAACTGGACGCTGGGGGCGTACTGCGAGTCGTACTGCAGGCTCGTCACCATGCACCACACCGGGGAGGACAGCATGGTCTTCCCGAAGCTGCGCCGCGCCGAGCCGGGGCTCGCGCCCGTCCTGGACCGGCTGCAGGAGGAGCACGAGGCGATCCACAAGATCATCGAACGGGTGGACCGGACGCTGGTCGCCTTCGTCGGCGAGCCCGGCGGGCTGGGCGACCTGCGCGCCGCCGTCGACCTGCTCAGCGACGCGCTGCTGTCCCACCTGTCGTACGAGGAGCGGGAGCTGGTGCCGCCGCTGTCGAGGCACGGCTTCTAGCGTCGCCTGTTCCAGCGGCCCTGCTTCCGGCGACAGGGTCACCGGGGGCCGTGCCGCCAGGGGCCGGGAAGGCGTGCCGGCGGGCGGCGGCCACGACCGCGAGGGCGGCGAGCGCCACCGGGAGCGCGGTCCACGGCAGCGCGCCCGCCCCCGCGCCCTCCAGCACCAGCCCGCCGGTGAGCGACCCGGCCGCGATGCCCGCGTTGTAGACGGTGGTCTGCATCGACGTGGCCACGTCGGCGTTCTCCGGCCCCGAGGCGATGACCAGCGCGGTCTGCAGCAGCGTCGGCGCTCCCCCGAACGCCGCGCCCCACAACGCGACCGCGCCCAGCAGCACCCCGGCGGACCCGGCGTACAGACCGAGGGCCGTCATGGACGCGGCCACCGCGGCCAGCACCGCCAGCAGGGTCGCCCGCGGGCGCCTGTCGATCACCGCGCCGACCACCCAGATGCCCGCCACCGTGGCCACGCCGAACACCAGCAGCACGGTCCCCGGCCTGCCGAACCCGGCCTGCTCGGCGAACAGCGCCAGGTACGTGTACATCGCCTGGTGCCCCAGCAGCACCAGCGCCGTCACCGACAACACGGTCCTGACGCCGGGCACGACCGCGACCCGCCGCAACGGCACCCGCCGCGCCGCCGGCTCCCCGGGGAAGGGTGGCACCTTCCACAGGACCCAGCCCACCAGGACCACCGCCACCGCCGACAGCGACCCGAACGCCGCCCGCCATCCGACGGCCGCCGCGAGCTGCGTCCCGGCCGGGATGCCCGCGCACAGTGCCACCGTGATCCCGGCCGAGACGATCGCGATGGCCCTGCCGCGGCGCTCGGCGGGGACCATGCGGGCGGCGTACCCGACGAGCATGGCCCACAGGATGCCGCCCATCGCCCCCGCGCCGACCCGCGCCGCGAACGTCACCGCGTACCACGACGACACCGCCGTGACCGCGTTGAGCAGCGCGAACCCGAGCAGCGCGGCCACCAGCACCTGCCGCCTGGGCAGCCCGCGCAGCAACGCGGTGAGCGGGATCGCGGCCAGGAAGGAGGCGACCGCGTAGGCGGTCACGAGGAACCCGGCCGTCCCCTCCGGCACGCCGAGGGCGGCGGAGAGCTGCGGCAGCAGGCCCGCCGGGAGGAGTTCGGTCATGACGGCCGTGAACGCCGCCGTGAACAGCGCGAGCAGCCCCGCCCACGGGAGTTTCGCAGGAGACATGCCGCCTATGCTGAAACCTTCACATCAGTGTGAAGGCAAATCCTCCGAGGGAAGCATGAAGATCGGACAGTTGTCCCAGCGTACGGGCGTGCCGACGCGCATGCTGCGTTACTACGAGGAGCAGGACCTGCTGCACCCCGACCGCGCCGTCAACGGCTACCGGGACTATCCCGAGTCGGCGGTGTACCGGGTCCAGCAGATCCGCGGCCTGCTCGACTCCGGGCTCACCACGGAGATCATCCGCCGCATCCTGCCGTTCCTCAACAAGCCCGACGAGATCCACCTGCATCCGGAGTGCCTGACGCCCGAACTGGCCGAGCTGCTGCGGGCGGAGGCGGGCCGCATCCAGCAGCGCATCGACTGCCTGTCCCGCAACCGGGACGCCATCCACGCCTACCTGGCCGCCGTACGGTCCGCGGCGGACGGGGGCGCGCCCTCGGGCTGATCGTTCCGCTGCGAATCCGGTCTGCTGGAATGTGGGCATGGAGACCTTGGCCGACCTTCTCTCGGACGCGGCGGCGGGCCGCCCGCCCGCCCCCGACGGCAGCGTGACCGTCCTCCCCCAGCCGTCGGAGCGCGACGCGGGGATCATCGCCTTCACCGCCCACACGGTGGTCTTCGCCGACGTCGATCCGGCTCGGGTGCACGCCCTGCTGCCCGCCGGCGACCTGTCGGCGCCGCTCATGCCGGCGTTCCTGACGGCGATGGAGGCCGCGACCGGCAGGCGGACCGGCAACCTCGACCTGCTCGCGCTGGCCGCCCCCGCCCCCGGGCCGCCCCCGCTCCCGCTGGAGGAGCTCACCGCCGGCGACCATCCGCGCGTCGTCCGGGCCCGCCGCTACCGGGACGCCGTGCGCGTGTGGGTCACCGCCGACGGCGCCGGCCTGGTCACGCTGGGCCGCGGCGTGGCGGGCCGCTGGGAGGCGGCCGTCGAGGTGGAGCCCGAGCACCGCGGGCGCGGGCTCGGCAGGTCGCTGGCCGCGGCGGCCAGGCACCTGACGCCCGGCCCGCTGTGGGCGCAGATCGCGCCGGGCAACGCCGCGAGCGTACGGGCCTTCCTGGCCGCGGGCTATCTGCCGATGGGGGCCGAGGTGCTGCTCGTTCCGGAGAACGGCTGACTCGGAGGCGTCGCGCGCCCGGCGTGCGCTCGTGCCGGAACGCCGTGCGGAAGGCCCGTGCGCCCTTGCCAGGCCGGGGTTGCCGGTGTCCGGGAGTTTGCTGGTAGGGGGCCCGCTGTTGGGGGAAACCGGGTGTGGCGCTGCGGAGGGCGTCCAAGATCGCTACGTATAGTGATGGCCGATGTCACTTCGTGATTACAGGGGGAGCTCATGAGAGGTAACCTCATCGCCGCCGGCGGTGCACTGCTCGTCGCGGCCGCGGTGTTCAGCATGGCCGGCGTGGCCGCCGCGGACGCCTGGTCCGACGAGAGGCACTGGCACCCGGACAACTGCAGCCTCGGAACGAACGACGACTCCACGTACCACCACGTCACGAAGTACGGCCGGTTCGCCGGCACCCGTGACGCCGACGCCTGCAAGGGCGACGAGCACGGGCACGACGACGATGACGACGGCTGGGGCTGGAAGCACGACCACGGCCGTCACAACTGGCCGGGCAGCGGCAACGGCAACTGGATCGGCCACGGCTACGGCCCCGGCGCGGGGGTCGGCGTCGGGGGCTGACGCCCTCACCCACCTCGATCCCGGCGCCCCCGCGGGGCGCCGGGATCGACGCACGCCCCCGCCCTACCACTCGGAGCGCTGATATCTTCTGCCGTAAAGAGATCGGGCAGAGGAGAGTCGTACTGTGGTCGTCTTCGCCGGGCAGGGGGACGCGCGCCGTTCGATGGCGTTGTTGTGGCGGACCGAGGAGCCGGGCGAGTCGCGTCCCGGTCCCAAGCCGGGCCTGAGCGTGGACCTGATCGTCGACGCCGCCATCGCCGTCGCCGACGCCGAGGGCATGGCCGCGCTGTCCATGCGCAAGGTCGGCGAACGGCTCGGCCGCACGGGCATGGCCCTCTACACCTACGTCCCCAGCAAGGGCGAGCTGGTGGACCTCATGTACGACAAGGCCCTGGGCGAGCTGCCCACCGCCCACGACCTGGCCGGGGGCTGGCGGGCGGCGGTCACCGCGTGGGCCGGGCACCTGTGGCACTTCTACCAGCGCCATCCCTGGGTGCTCCAGGTGTCGCAGGCCCGTCCGGTGCTGGGCCCCAACGAGTTCGCGCTGCTGGAGAGCCTGGTCGCGATCCTGCGCGAGACCGGCCTGCGCCCGCCCGCGCTGCGCGGCGTGGTGTCGCTGCTGTTCGACTTCGTCCGCGGCGCGGCCCGGACGGTCGCCGAGTCCCGGCAGGCCCCGTCGGCCACCGGCGTGTCGGACGAGGAGTGGTGGCACACCCGTTCCCAGCTGCTGGAGGAGGTCGCGCCGGGCTTCGCGGCCCGCTTCCCCATGGTGGCCTGGATCGAGAGCGAGGGCAGCGTCCCCGGCGAGGGCGAGCCGTACCTGGAACACCAGGTGAACGAGGCGTTCACGGTCGGGCTCACCGTGCTGCTCGACGGCGTGCAGGCCGCCGTCGAGCGGACCGGCCCGCACGCCGGGCCGGTCAGCGCCCCTTGAGGAAGGACGCCCAGGCTTCCAGGCCCGGCCCGGGGTCGGCGCGGCCCACGCCGAGGCGGAACCGGTCGTCCGGCGTGGACGTGAGCTCCGAGCGGTAGACGCCCGCGGGCAGCAGCAGCACGCCGGCCTGTTCGACCAGCTCGGCGCAGAACGCCTCGACGCCGTCCGGCCCCAGGTAGCGGGGGAAGGTGACGCAGCCGCCGTCGGGCGCCCGCCACTCGAACAGGTCGCCGAACTCGCCGAAGAACGCCTCGAAGCGCGGCAGGTTGGCGGCGATGATCCCGCGGTTGCGCTCCAGGATGCGGTCCCGTGCCTTGATCGCGATGCGGGCGAGGAGCTCGCTGGGCGCGGAGTTGCAGATGGTCGTGTAGTGCTTGGCGCGTTCGAGGCGGGCGCGCAGCTCGCGGTCGCGGCAGGCGATCCAGCCGATGCGCAGGCCTGGCATGCCGAGGGACTTGGAGGTGACGTTCAGCGAGAGCGCCCCCGGTGACAGGTCGGCGGCCTGCGGCAGCGTACGGGCGGGGTCGAGCTCCAGGCCGCGGTAGACCTCGTCGCTGAACAGGTGGATGCCGCGCTCCTCGCACAGCGCGGCCAGCCGGGCGAGGTCGGCCGCGCCGATGACCTTGCCCGTCGGGTTGTTGGGGAAGTTGACCGACACCACGCGGGTGTTCGGCCGGATCGCGGCCTCCACGGCGTCGAGGTCGAGCGCCCAGTCGCGGGCCGGGTCGAGCGCGACGCCGGTGACCTCGCACAACGCCATCGGCACCGTCTCGGCGGACTGGTAGCACGGCGTGACCACCACGGCGTGGTCGCCGGGGCCGAGCAGCACCTGCATGGCCAGGTACAGGGCTTCCTGGGCGCCCGCGAAGACGACCACGTCGTCCGCGCCGACGCGCTCGTAGGTGTCCGCGACGGCCTGACGCAGCCCCGGGTCGCCGAAGGTCTCGGTGTAGCCGAGGGACAGCGTCTCCCAGGCGTGCCTGTCGTCGTCGCCGGCCAGGGCGAGCAACTCGGCCATGGTCATGGTCTGCGCGTCGGAGGCGGCCAGGTGGTGGCGGGCGGTGAACTCCCAGCGGGAGAAGTAGACCTCCAGCCGGAAGTCGGGAAGCGGGGTCACGGTCGGCTCCTCCTGAGCTCGGCGAGCAGGGCGTAGAGGGTGGAGCGGGACGTCCGCAACGCCCCCGCGACGACGGACGGCGCCCGCCGGACGGTGAAGACCCCGGCCTGGTCCAGCTCGGCCAGCACGGCGAGGCGATCCTCGCGGGTCAGCCGCTCCACCGGCCGGCCGTGCTCGCGGACGTAGGCGCCGACGATCTGCTGCACGCGCTCGGTCCAGTCCTGCTCGAACAGCGCCTCCGGACGCGGCGCCGACGGCGCGGCGAACGCGGCCAGCAGCGCCGCGGCCTGCTCCAGCGGGGTGCGGTCGAGGTTCACGCAGAGCACGGCGGACGGCTCGCCGCCGGGGTCGCGCAGCACGGCGCTCACCGACGACAGCCGCCGCCCGTCGGCCAGCAGCTTCTCGTAGGGCCCGTAGACGCCGTTGGGCGAGGGGTCGAGCCGGTCGAGCTCGCCGAGCAGCGACGGGGCGCCGGGGCCGCGCCCGGACATCGGGTTCCACACGCCCAGGACCCGGTCGCCGCGGACGTCGTGCAGGACCACCTCGGCGTACGGGGCCAGCAGCGCGGCCACCGCCTCGCACACCGGCGACCACAGCCGCACGCGCTCATCCGTGTTCGTCACGCCCGGATGTTATGTCCAATTCGGACGCTTTGTCCAGCCAGGTGCGTTCCCCGAACTCAGGCGTGCGCGCCCACCGTGACCGGGCCGAGGGTCAGGCGCGGCCTGCCCTCCAGGATCTCCCCCACCCGTTCCACCTGCTCGTCGAGCTCGCCGCGCTGGGCGGCGGTCAGGCCGGACAGCAGTTCGACCGTGACGTCGATCCGGCTGCCGGAGCGCCGCTGGTGCCAGACCCCGCGCACCTCGCCGTCCACCAGCAGCACGGGGAAGGTGCCCGCCTGCCCGCCGGACAACGCCCGCTGCCAGGCCGGGCCGGGGTAGAGCAGCTCGCGCGGCCGGCCCGCGATCAGGTAGGCGTCGAAGTACGGCAGCAGGCGCACGCCGCGCGGCGGCCCGTCCGGCACCGTCGTGTCCCCCGCCAGCACCCGGGCCGGACGCCCGTCGAACGACACCTCCTCGGTCTCCACCGTCGCGAACGCCTCGGCCGCCCACCGCACCGTCGCGCCGACCCACTGGGCGAACTGCGCCGGAGTGGCCGGCCCGTACGCGGCCAGATAGGCCCTGACCAGGCCCGCCCGAGCGTCCGGCGGCACGGGCGCGGCCGGCGCGGCGCGATAGGTGACCTTGCGCCCTCTGACCGGCCCGAACACGAACGCCCCGCGGTGCGCCGCGGTGTGCATCGCCTGCCGCCAGCGCGGCCACATGCCCTGGAACGCGGGCATGACCAGGTCGCCCGCCCACGGCCCGGTGGCCGCCACGACCGCGTCGCTCAGCTCGTCGATCGTCATGTCGGCCCCGGCCAGCACGTCGCGGACGGCCTGGACGACCTGGTCGGTCTGCTCCGCCGTCAGCCGGACCCCCTCGGCCCCGCCGGGCCCCGGGGGCAGCGACGACAGGGCGCCCAGCCACATGGGCAGGTCGTCCGCCGGCAGCAGGTGCACGGTTCCGCGCGGCCCGTGCGTCTTGACCAGGGTCCCCTCGTCCCACAACGCCTCGCGTACGTGGGCGCGGGTGACGCCGTCGAGCCGCAGGCCGATCGAGAGCTCGGCCGCCGACATGACCTGGGCGTGCGCCCCGCACATGGCGGCCACGACGGCGGCCTGGCCCTTGTCGGCGGCGGGAGCGGCCAGGTGCGCCCGCTCCAGACGGCGCGCGCTGACCTGCGGCCACGACAGTTCGATCACGAATTCCTCCTCGGTGCGTTCGCCCTCACCGTAGAGGGACAGGCGGAAAGGTTCGTTCCGCTACGGCGGGTGTCACCCCGGCGATCCGCCCATGGCGTCGGTACCGGGGCCGGTCAGCTGAGATCGCCGGCCTTGCCGAGCAGGTAGCGCTGCTCGACCTGGTTCGCCGTCAGGCCGGCGGCCTGCCGGTAGAGCGCGGCGGCCCGCGTGGTGTCGCCGGTCATCTGGAGCAGGTGGGCGCGGACGGCGTGCTCCCGTTGCCTGGTGAGCGGGTGCCGGTCCAGGTGGTGGCGGCGGTTGAGGTCGTCCAGGAGCGCCAGGCCGCGGGCCGGTCCGTAGGCGTGGGCCACCGCCACCACCCGGCTGAGCTGGACCGGCGCGGTGGGGGTGAGCCGTTCCAGCCACAGGTACAGCATGGCGATCTGGGCCCAGTCGGTCCGGTCGGGCGCGGCGGCCGCGGAGTGCACGGCGGCGATCGCGGCCTGGAGCTGGTAGGGGCCCGTCCGGCCGCGGTTCCAGACGCCGTCGATGAGCGCGGTGCCCTCGTCGATCGCGTCGCGGTCCCACCGGGTGCGGTCCTGCTCGTCCAGGGGGACCAGGTCGCCGCCGTCCGTACGGGCCGCGCGCCTGGACTCGGTGAGCAGCATCAGCGCCAGCAGGCCGGTCACCTCGGCGTCGTCGCCGAGCGTGGCGTGCAGCATGCGGGTCAGCCGGATGGCCTCGCGGGTCAGGTCGACCCGAGCGAGCCGGTCGCCGGCGGTGGCGGTGTAGCCCTCGTTGAAGATCAGATAGAGCACCCGCATCACAGCGCTCATGCGGCTGTCGCGGTCGGCGTCGGTGGGCGGTGTGAAGCGGGCTCCGGCGCGGGCCAGCCGTTGTTTGGCGCGGCTGATCCGGGCGCCCATGGTGGGCTCGGTCGTGCCGTGGGCGTGCGCGATCTCGGCGGTGGTCAGGCCGCCGACCGCGCGCAGCGTGAGCGCCACCTGGGAGGTGGGGTCGAGCGCGGGATGGCAGCACAGCAGCAGCAGGGTCAGGCTGTCGTCGCTCTCGGCCGCGGGGTTCGCCCGGCGCCCGGGTTCCCGCATGGCCAGGTCGGCCACGCCGGCCCGCAGCTCGCGGCGGTGGCGGGCCTGGTCGGAGCGGAGCAGGTCCACCATGCGCCGGTATCCGACGCGGATCAGCCAGCTGCGTGGGTTCTCCGGCACGCCCTCGACCGGCCAGGTACGCCCGGCGGTCAGCAGCGCCTCCTGCACCGCGTCCTCGGCGATGTCGAACCGGCCGAAGCGGCGGACCAGCGCGCCGAGCACCTGCGGCGCCTCCGTGCGCAGCAGGTGCTCCAGCTCGCGGTTCACGCCCCGAAGTCCGCACCCATGATCGGGCGGATCTCGATCGGTTCGCCGAGCGCCTCGACGATGCGCGCGGCGATCTCGACGGCCCGCTCCTTGCCGGTCACGTCGATCACGGCGAAGCTGGCCAGGACCTCCTTGAGCTCGGCGAAGGGACCGTCGGTGGCGACCACCTCGTCACCGTCGCGGTGGACGGTGGTGCTGACCGCCGGGTGTCCCAGGCCCTCGCTGCCGACGAACTCGCCGGAGGCGATCAGCTCCTGCTCCAGCTTCTGGTAGGTCGCGAAGGCGGCCAGCGCCTCCTCGGAGGGGACATCGGCGGTGGCGGCGTCCCACGCGGCGGCCGGGGTGTAGCCGAGCAGCAGGTATTTCATGGTGAATCCCTCGATCGTGGCAGCCGATTCTACGTTCGCCTCAGACGGCGCGCCGCAGCGACACCGCGAGGACGGTCGTCCAGGTGAAGGCGACCAGGCCGTTCACGGCGATCTGGACGCTCATGCGGTCGGGCGACATCGGCACGAGGAGCACCAGCGCGGCGACGGCGCTCAGCACGGCGCCCGGCACGGCGGGCGGCGCCGGCCGGCGGCGGGCGCACCGGACGCTCATCACGACGGCCGCGACGGCCAGCGCGGTGAAGGCCACGGCGGCGGCGGCCGAGTGCGCGACGCCGTGCCAGGACACCTGCGCGACCGGCCCCTCAGGGGTCCCCGCCGGGAAGCCCTTCTCGGGGTCCATGGTGAAGACCCCGGCCGCCACCAGCCCCGCGCCGAACACGCCCACCAGGATCGGCAGCGCCCGCCGCCCGATCCCTTCGGTGAGCGTGCGCCTGATGCCGACGGCCAGCGCCAGCGCCCCCGTCCCGGCGAGGACGAAGGTGAGGATCTGGATCCACCCCAGGTCGCCGGTGGACAGCTGGCTGATGGGGTGCCGGGTGAGGTCGAAGCCCTCACGGGTGAGCATCTGCGTGGTGGCCGAGGCGAAGAAGATCGGCCCGGCCAGCGCCCCGGCCAGCAGCAGGCGTCCGGACGTCCGGGCGCTCCTGCGGACGGGGACGCCGGTGGCGGTGGTGGTGGTCATGAACGTCCTCCTTTGTCGGTGGGTTTCCCGCTCGCTACCTCGGACCCGGACCGGCCTTCTTGACGCCGATCGAGGGTGATTCACGTCACAGCGATCTCGTGTCAAAGCCCGGCAGGGGGCTCCGAGGTACCGGTGAGACAACCCGCAGAGGAGGACGACATGATCGAGACCCCGCAGCCCAGCCCCGAGCTGAAGGCCCTGGACCGGCTGGTCGGCACCTGGAAGGTCACCGGCGGCGCCGAGGGGACCGTGCGCTACGAGTGGCTGCCCGGCCGGTTCTTCCTCGTCCAGCACGTCGAGCTCGCCCAGTTCGGCGAGCCGGTCACCGGCATCGAGGTGATCGGCAACCTGCGCCCGTTCGGCGAGCCGGCCGGGGCGGACGTGGTGTCCCGCTACTACGACTCGGCGGGCAACACCTTCGACTACGTCTACGAGCTGGACGGCGACCGGCTGACCATCTGGGCCGGGGCCAAGGGCGGCCCGGCCTACTACGCGGGCACCTTCGACGCCGAGGGCACCACGCTCACCGGCGAGTGGGTCTACCCCGGCGGCGGCGGGTACGCCTCCACCTCGACGCGAGTCTGACGCCCGGCCGGGGAAACCCACGGTGGCGGCGAGCCGTCCTGAACGGCCCGCCGCCTTCCGCCGGCGTGGCTGCTCGTCGGCCATCGCGGGCGCTGGCGCGGCCAGCGCCTCGGACGCCCCGGCGACCTGCTCAGGTACGACGGAGAGATCCGATCATCTAGCGGATAAAACGTGATTTTTGGCGCACTACGAGCCTTCTGAAGTGGATTGGTCGGATGAAACGTGACCTTGGCGTGATCGCCTTCGTCTGAGGGCTTGGTCACAATGAGGGCCATCCCCCGACTGGAGGCCCTTGTGCGCCATGGCAAGCCCTGGCGGCTGCTCCTCGCGGCGACTCTCGCCGCGACCGGACTGACCGCTCTCTCCCCCGCCTCCGCCCAGGCGGCCGGCACCGTCTTCCACGTCTCCCCCGACGGCGACGACAGCGCCGCCGGCACCGAGGCGGCGCCGTTCCGTACGATCGAGCGTGCCCAGCGCGCGGTGCGCGGTGCGCGCGGTCCTGCCCACCGCGCCCGAGCCGCCCCGGGTACGGGTCCGCGGCGGCGTCTACCACCTCGCCGAGCCCCTCACCTTCACCCCCGCCGACTCCGGGGCCGTCTACGAGGCGGCCGCCGGCGAGCAGGTCGTGCTCAGCGGCGGACGCCGGCTGACCCCCGCCTGGACCCCGTACCAGGGCGCGACCCTGGTGGCCGACATCGGCGCGGGCCTCGACTTCGACGAGCTCTTCCTCGACGGCACCCGGCAGGTCCTGGCCCGCTACCCCAACGTCGATCCCAAGGAGGCCGTGCTCGACGGGTACGCCGCCGACGCGATCTCGCCCGAACGGGTGGCCCGCTGGAAGAACCCCACGACCGCGCTGGTCCGCGGGCTGCACCAGGGCGAATGGGGCGGGAACTCCTTCAGGGTGACCGGCGTCGGCGACGGCGGCGTCCCGATCCTGAAGTGGGTCGGCGACAACAACCGGGGCGACGGCCTGCATCCGCAGAAGCGCATGGTCGAGAACGTCCTGGAGGAGCTGGACGCCCCCGGCGAGTGGTTCTACGACAAGGACGCCGGCCGCCTCTACCTCCAGCCGCCCGCGGGTCTCGACCCGGCCAGGGCCCGCGTCGAGACCGCCGAGCGCGAGGAGCTCGTGCGGGTGGTCGGCGACTCGCCCTCCGCGCCGGTGCGCGACCTCACCTTCACCGGGTTCACCTTCACCCAGACCCATCGCACGCTGTTCAGCCGCCCGTACGAGAAACTGCAGCTCGGCGACTGGGCCATCGTCCGCGCCGGCGCGGTCTACCTGCGCGACACCCAGCGGGTCGCCATCCGCGACGCCCGGTTCGACCAGGTCGGCGGCAACGCCGTCTTCATGGACGGGTACGCCGAAGGCAACGTCGTCTCCGGCGGCGAGTTCCGCGAGTCGGGGGCCAGCGACGTCGCGGTCATCGGCTCTCCGGCGGCCGTCCGCGAGCCGTCCACCTGGAACGACATGCGGCGCACGATCACCGACACCACGCCGGGCCCGAAGACCGAGGACTACCCGCGCGACATCACCATCAGCGGCAACCACATGACCCGCAACGGCCGGTTCGAGAAGCAGAGCTCGGGCGTGCAGATCTCGATGAGCCGCCGGGTGACGGTGTCCGGCAACACCGTGCACGACGGCCCGCGCGCCTGCGTCGACATCAACGACGGCACGTGGGGCGGCCACGTCATCGAGGACAACGACATCTTCGACTGCGTGAAGGAGACCTCCGACCACGGGCCGATCAACAGCTGGGGCCGCGACCGCTTCTGGCCGCTGACCGCCGGGGACGCCCAGAAGAAGGCGTACGCCAAGCTCGACGCGATGGAGACGACGAAGATCCGGCACAACCGGATCCGGCACTCCTCCCACTGGGACGTCGACCTCGACGACGGCTCCTCCAACTACGAGGTCACCGGGAACCTGCTGCTCAACGGCGGGGTGAAGCTGCGCGAGGGCTTCTTCAGGACCGTGCGCGGCAACATCTTCGTCAACGGCGGCGGCCACTTCCACGTCTCCTACGCGAGCAACGGCGACGTCGTCGAGAAGAACATCTTCGTCACCGACGACCCCTACGACTTCATCCAGAGCGACCCGTCCACCT
The DNA here is from genome assembly GCF_044459705.1 of Nonomuraea sp. NPDC050227. Classification (NCBI taxonomy): domain Bacteria; kingdom Bacillati; phylum Actinomycetota; class Actinomycetes; order Streptosporangiales; family Streptosporangiaceae; genus Nonomuraea; species Nonomuraea sp. NPDC050227. The sequence goes on from NZ_JBITJF010000003.1 coordinate 589,250, forward strand.
CCGGGACCGTCTACGACGACAACCTGTTCTGGAACAACGGCAAGCCGGTCGCCGACATCACCGCCGCCTGGCGGGCCCGCGGGCTGGACACCCGCTCGGTGGTCGCCGACCCGCTGTTCGAGGGGCAGAGCCCGTACGCCGACCCGGCCAAGCTCGACTACACGCTCAAGGCCGGCTCCCCCGCCCTCGCGCTGGGCTTCCAGCCGTTCCCGATGACCGGGTTCGGCAAGCCCGGCTCGCCCACGCCGCCGCCGCTCACCTGGCGTGAGCCCGAGACCGGCATGACGATCGGCAACCTGGCCGAGCCGCTCATGGGCGCGACGGCCACCGAGGTCCACAGCGACGAGGTGAAGTCCTCGGTCGGGCTCACCGACTACGACGGCCTGTTCCTGGCCGCCGTCCCGGCCGGGTCCCACGCCCACGGGCAGGGCCTGCGCACCGGCGACGTGATCAGGGAGATCGCCGGGACCAAGGTCACCGGCCGCGACAGCTTCTGGAAGGTCTACAACCGCACGCCCGCCGGGCGTCCGGTGCCGCTGAAGGTCTGGCGCGCGCAGGCGCTGACCGAGCTGAGCCTGACCAAGGCGTACGGGGTGGAGACCATCGACAACGTCTCCGGCGTCACCTACACCGGCGAGGGCTGGGACTGGAAGAACGACCGGCGCGGCGGCGGCGGCTCGACCCTCGACGACCTGCACGCCACCCAGACCGACGGCGACTCCTTCGAGCTGGCCTTCCACGGCACCGGCGTGGAGTACATCGCCCAGGTCAACTCCGACGAGGGCAAGGTCGACCTCTACCTGGACGGCAAGCTCGACGCCACCATCGACAACAGCAACCCGACCCGCGAGTACCAGAAGGTCGTCTACACCAGGACCGGCCTGGCGCCCGGCCCGCACACGCTCAAGGGCGTCAAGAAGGACGGCTCGTACTTCATCGTGGACGGCTTCAAGATCCACTCCGCCCCCGCGAACGAGGACGGCGAGCCGCCGGTGACCACCGCGTCCGGGGTGCCCGCCGGCTGGTCGGACGGGCCCGTGGACGTGGTCCTGACCGCCGCCGACGCGGGCTCCGGCGTGGCGCGCACCGAGTACCGGCTCGGCGACGGCTCATGGCAGCTCTACACGGCCCCCGTCCGGGTGGACCGCGAAGGGGAGAGCGCGCTGGCCTTCCGCAGCGCCGACCAGGCCGGCAACGTCGAGGAGCCGAAGTCGGTCACCGTCCGGATCGACGCGACGGCCCCTGCCCTGACCGTCACGCCGGACCCCGCCCGGCTGTGGCCGCCGAACCGCAGGCTGGTGCCGGTGGAGGTGGCGCTGAAGGCGTCCGACGCCGGGCCCGTCACCGTCACCCTGGTCTCGATCACCAGCTCCCAGGGCAACGCCCGGGACGACGTGCGCGAGGCCGCCACCGGCACCGCCGACACGTCCTTCGCCCTGCGCGCCGAGCGGGACGGCGGCCAGGACCGGGTCTACACGATCACGTACCGGGCGGTGGACCGCGCGGGCAACGCCACCGAGACCCGCGCCCAGGTCACCGTGGGACGCGCCGGTTAGCAAGCGGACGGACCGGCTCCTTCGAGCCGGTTCGTCCGACTTCCGCCGTCATGCGCATGGCGGGCTTCCTGTCAGGGCAGGACCCCGCCATGACGTCTGCGCGAGGCTTCGGCGGCGGGTCCGGGATATTCCGCCGCAAACCGGTAGAACAGATCGCCACCGAGCACGAGGGCGAGCTCAACCGCGTGCTCGGGCTCTGGCAGCTCACCGCGATCGGGGTGGGCGGCATCATCGGCGCCGGCATCTTCGCGCTGGCCGGCGCCGTCGCCAACCAGACCGCCGGGCCCGCCGTGGTGATCTCCTTCCTGATCGCCGGCATCGCCAGCGCCGCCGCCGCGTTCTCCTACGCGGAGTTCACCGGCATGATCCCGAAGGCCGGATCGGCGTACACGTACGGCTACGCGGTGCTCGGCGAGATCGTCGGCTGGTTCATCGGCTGGGACCTGCTGCTGGAGTACACCGCCATCGTCGCGGTCGTGGCGATCGGCATCTCGGGCTACTTCGGCTTCCTCCTCGGCCAGTTCGGCATCGACCTGCCCGCCTGGATGCTCGGCGCGCCGGGCACCGGGCCCGGACACGTCGTGGACCTGTTCGCGGCGATCCTGTGCCTGTTCATCGCGTTCCTGCTCAACCTCGGCATGCGGTCGGCCGCCCGGTTCGAGACGTTCGTCGTCGCGATCAAGGTCGCGGTGGTGCTGCTGGTGATCGTGGTCGGCTTCTTCTACGTCAACACCGCCAACTACACGCCGTTCTTCCCCTACGGGTTCGGCGGGGCGGTGACCGGCGCGGCGACCGTGTTCTTCGCCGTCTTCGGCTACGACGCCATGAGCACGGCGGCCGAGGAGTCGAAGGACGCCCAGCGGCACATGCCCAAGGCCATCCTCTACTCCCTGGCCATCTCGATGGTCCTGTACGTGCTGGCCTGCCTCGTGCTCACCGGCATGCAGAACTACCAGGACATCGACCCCGAGAGCGGCTTCTCCTCGGCGTTCGCCTCCGTCGGGCTGTCCGGGCTGGCCAGCGTCATCGCGGTCGGCGCCATCGTCGGCATCCTGACCGTCATGTTCACGTTCATGCTGGGCGTCACCCGCGTGTGGTTCGCGATGAGCCGGGACGGGCTGCTGCCCTCCTGGTTCGCCAAGCTTCACCCCGTACGGCACGTGCCGTCCAGGGTGACCTGGATCGTCGGCGCCGGCTCCGCGCTCATCGCCGGGTTCCTGCCGATCAGGGAGGCGGCGGAGCTGACCAACATCGGCATCCTGCTGGCCTTCGTGGTGGTCTGCGCGGCGGTGATCGTGCTCCGCTACCGGCGTCCCGACTTGCCGCGCGGCTTCCGCATGCCGGGCATGCCGGTGGTGCCGGCGATCGGGGTGCTCTTCTCCCTCTGGCTGATCACGTTCCTGGAGCCGCTGACCTGGCTCAGGTTCGTCGTGTGGTTCCTGATCGGGCTGGTGATCTACTTCGCCTACGGGCGCCGCCACTCGGCGCTGAACCGCCGCGACTGACGTCCGGCGGCGGATTCAGTTCGTGTCCTGGTAGACCTTGGGGCCGATCGCCTTGTACGCGGCCTTGGAGGCGTCCTTGAGCCACGGCCGGGTGCTGGTGGAGTTGGCGCGGTTGGTGTACAGGGCCATGGTGTGCAGCAGGTAGCGGTGGGTGTACCCGACCCATCCCCAGGTCTGGGCCCTGCTCCAGCTCGTCGAGTGGCACAGCCCGGAGCCGGGGCCCTTCCTGGGGCAGACGATCCCCCAGGCGTCGGCGTAGGCGTCGTCGAGCCGCGCGTACGCGGTGTCGGCCCGGCCGTCGTTCTTCAGCGGCACGACCCACACCGAGACCATGATGCGCTTGTTCCCGGGGGCCCCGGGGTTCACGTACGAGCCCTTGACCATCTTGGAGCAGCGCGCCTTGCGCAGGGCCGAGCGGACGTTGGCCGCGTGGTAGGCGTCCGGGCACTTGTCCACGCCGCTCGACCGGAGCGTGTAGCGCACGCCCTTGGCCGTGGTGAAGGAGCTGGGAAGCAGGGCGCTCGGCGTGAGCGGGATCGGGTCGGTGTCCTGGCGGTCGAGATCACCCGGGTCGAACGGCTCCTCGGTGGGCGGTTCGAGCGTGGGCGTCTCGGTGGGCGTCTCGGTGGGCTGTTCGCTGGGCCACGGGGTGGCCGAGGACGGCGACGGCGTGGGGACGACCGCGTCCGGCGAGCCGGAGGACGCCGCGGTCAGCCTGCTGTCCCCGCGCTCCGGGCCGAGATCCTTCACCACCGAGACCACGAACACCGCGGCCGCCACGGCGAGCACCACACCGACCACTCCCACGCCGGCCCCCAGACCGACCTTCATCCCCGTACTGAGCCCACCGCCGGACGGGCGCGGCCCCCCGGCCCCGGGAAAAGGCGGCCTCGAAGGCCCCTGCGGCGGTGGCCCCTGCGGCGGCGGTGACAGGAGTGAGGGTGAGGGCGGTTGCAGGAGCGGTGGTCCCTGCGGCGGTGCCGGTGGCAGCAGCGAAGGTGACGTCGGCGGGGGTGATGGCGATGGCGCCAGTGGAGGTGACGGCGGAGGTGGTGGCAGGAGCGGAGGTGGCGGCGGTGCGTGGGTGGGCGCGGTCGTGGCCGACGAGGCGGCCTGCCGCAGCTCCTGCGCCCACCGCTCCGGACGCGGCAGCTCGTCCGCGGGCCCGTGGAGCGCCGCCGCCGCGAGGTCGGCCGCCGCGGGGGCGACCGCGGCCAGCCTGCCGGGGTCCGTTGAGGTCCGGTCGCGGGCCAGGAGCCGTACGGCCAGCAGCGCGAACCTGTAGGCGTCACCCTGCGGCGTGCCCTCGGGCTCGTCGGCGGAGATCTCCCACCCGGACGTCTCCACCTGGGGTAACGCCGCCGCCCCGGCGAGCCGCATCGCGTCGCAGCCGATGAGGAAGCACTCCGGGGAGCCCTCAGCGGCGAACAGCAGGTGCTCGGGCGACAGGCCGCCGACGACGATGTCCATCGTGTGCAGACGGGCGAGCGTGTCGGCCAGGTCGGCCAGCAGCAGCAGACGGTCACGATCGCCGACCCGCCGGCCGATGCCGCCGCCATGGACGCCGTCATGGGCGGGGTCGTGGGCGGGGTCGTGGGCGGGGTCGTGGGCGGGGTCGTGGGCGGGGTCGTGAGCGCCGACGTGGGCAGGGTCGTGGGCGTCGTCGTCGAGAAGGAGCTCCATCGTGGCCGGGCGGCGCTCGGTTCCCGACGGCGTTCGCAGGTCGAAGGAGAACCGGTGGGGCACCGACCGCATGAGGAAGCCACGGACCGCGCCGCCGGACATGACGATCTCGGCGGGCCAGGCCGCCTTGTCGCACAACCAGGCCGCGTCCCATCCGGGTAGCCGGCCGATCAGCCCGGCCATCTCGGTGAGGACGCCCGCGTCGAGGCCGGGCAGAACGTCGGGGTCGTACTCCTTGTAGACGACCTCGAACTGGCCGTTGATCCGGCGGCCGGGCACCTCGTGGAGCATGCCCCGGCCGTCCGGCCCGAGACGCCGTCCGAGGACGAGGTCCGCCCGGTCGGTGCCGCTCGCGGGGCCGCTCGTCGGGCCGGTGCCCGGGTCGCTCGTCGAGTCGCTCATCGGGCCGCGTCCCTCGGCCACAGGGCCGGCTCGGACCCCGGGCGCGACCGTGTCGTCTGCAACCCCGGGCGCGACCGTGTCGGCTCGGGCCCCGGGCGCGGCGGCTCGGTCTCCAGGCCGGGCGCGTCGAGCGCGACGCGCGCCCAGGCGCGGATCCGGTCTGCCTGCTCCGGTGCGTGCCGCACGTGCGCTCTCCCCGCCCTTCGAGCCCGTCCTTTTTCGGAGGATATCAGCGTCCATTTGCTGAAGATCAAGGATTTGTGGAGCCGGATCTGCCGGTGCCCCCGGCATACCGTGGCGTTATGGAAATTTGTGAGCTGTTCGCCTGACCACCCTGGGTGACAACTTTAATCAAGCCCCAGCCAAAGGGCTCCTTCGATCCCCACACCCCCGGGGACATGTGAGAGGAGTCACCCAGAGTGAACAGCACGTTCAAGTCGGGCACGATCGCCGTATTGGCGGCGGCGGCCCTTACCGCCTCGATGACAGGCGCCGCCGGCGCCACCTCGAAGGCGCACTTATCCACCGCGGCGACCACCGTCGCCAGGACCGACCCCCCGGCGTTCGCGCCGGCGGACGCCAAATCGCGCGACCGCGCGAAAGTGAACGCCGACGCGGCACTCGCCGCCGGAGCCGAACGCCTGCACAAGGGCTCCGGCGACGCCTTCACTCTCTCGTCCAACGTCGCCGGAACCTACGGCCTGCAATATCTGACCTACGAACGCACGTACAAGGGCCTGCCCGTCTACGGCGGCGAGGTCGTCGTGGGCACCGACCGGGCCGGCCAGGTGATCCAGCAGGTGGTCACCGGCCAGACCGCGAAGATCAAGGTCGGCACCGAGCCCTCGATCCCGGCCAGGCAGGCGGCGGCCACCGCCAGAGCCCTCCTGCCGCAGGTGGACGAGGTGACCACGGCGAAGCTGGTCGTGCACGCCACCAGCGCCACCCCCAAGCTGGCCTGGCGGGTCCAGGTCACGGGGCGGACGGCCACCGGCAGGCCCAGCATCCTCGACGTGTTCGTGGACGCGCGCTCCGGCTCCCTGATCGACAAGTTCGACAAGGTGCACGAGGGCACCGGCCGCGGCTTCTACGACGGCACGGTGACGATCGACACCAGCGGCTCCGCCGGCTCGTACCGGATGGTGGACACCGCCAGGCCGGGCCTCCAGTGCGGCGGCCAGAACGGGGCGGCCTACACCAAGAGCAGCGACTCGTGGGGCAACGGCTCGGGCACCGACCTGGAGACGGCCTGCGTGGACGCGCTGTACGCCGCCCAGATGGAATGGAACATGCTGCGCGACTGGCTGGGCCGCAACGGCCACAGCGGGACGGGCCGCTCGTTCCCCATCCGGGTCGGGCTGAACGACGTCAACGCGTTCTGGAACGGCTCGTACACCACCTTCGGCCACAACCAGGCCGGCAACCAGCAGGCCACCCCGATGGACGTCGTCGGCCACGAGTTCGGCCACTCCGTCTTCACCAACACCCCCGGCGGCGACAACGGCAACAACGAGGTCGGCGGCCTGAACGAGTCCACGGGCGACATCTTCGGCGCGCTGACGGAGGCCTACGCCAACAACCCGAACGACCCGCCGGACTACCAGGTGGGCGAAGAGGTCAACCTCGTCGGTAACGGCCCGATCCGGTACATGTACAACCCGTCCCAGGTCGGCGACCCCAACTGCTACAGCACCGCCATCCCCACCACCGAGGTGCACGCGGCGGCCGGGCCCCAGAACCACTGGTTCTACCTGCTGGCCGAGGGCAACAACCCCGGCGGCGGCAAGCCCTCCAGCCCGATCTGCTCCGGCGGACCGTCCTCGGTGACCGGCATCGGCATCCAGAAGGCCGGCAAGATCTTCATGGGCACGCTGCAGGCCAAGACGCAGCCGTGGACCCACGCCAAGGCGCGGGTGGCCTCGCTCAACGCCGCCAAGGCGCTGTTCCCGAACAGCTGCGTGGAGTTCAACGCGGTCAAGTCGGCCTGGGACGCCGTGAGCGTCCGGGGCACCAGCGACCCGACCTGCGTGGCCAACCCGGACACCTTCTCGCTGCAGGTCAGCCCCGGTTCCGGCGCGGCCGACCCGGGCGGCTCGGTCACCACGACCCTGAGCACGGTGACGACCGGCGGCAACGCCCAGCAGATCCAGCTCAGGACGGGCACCCTGCCGGCGGGCGTGACCGCCCAGTTCAACCCGGCCACCATCCAGTCGGGCCAGTCGTCCACGCTGACCCTCAACGTGGCGGCGAACGCGGCCCCCGGGACGTACACCGTCCAGGTGACCGCGCAGGGCACGGCCCAGACGCAGACGCAGAACTACACCCTGACCGTCAACCGGCCGATCCCCGACCAGTTCTCGCTGGCGCTCAGCCCCACGTCGGGGTCCGTGGACGCGGGCGGCAGCACCGCCTCGACGCTGACCACCACGACCACGAGCGGCAACGCCCAGCAGATCCAGCTCAGGACGGGCACGCTCCCGGCGGGCGTGACCGCCCAGTTCAACCCGGCCACCATCCAGTCCGGCCAGTCGTCGGCGCTGACGCTCGCGACGGCGTCCTCCGTGCCGGCCGGGACGTACACCGTCCAGGTGATCGCCCAGGGCACGGCCCAGACGCAGACGCAGAACTACACCCTGACCGTCTCCCGGCCCGGTGACCCGGACGCGTTCTCCGTCCGGCTCGACCCGGAGGCGGGCACCGCGACGGCCGGCGGCACCGTGGCCACCACGGTGAACACGGCGACGACCGGCGGGCAGCCCCAGCAGGTCACGCTGTCGGCGGCCAAGCTGCCGAACGGCGTCACCGTGGCCTTCGACCCGGCCACGATCCAGTCGGGCCAGTCGTCCAGGCTGACCTTCACGGTGGCCTCGACGGCGAAGAACGGCACGTACCCGATCACGGTGACGGCCACCGGCACGGCCCAGACGCAGACGGCGAGCTACGCGCTCACGGTCACCGGCGGCACGCCGGCGGGCGACTTCACCGTCGCCGCCGACCCGTCCTCGGCCACCGTCACGGCGGGCGCGACGGCGACCACCACGCTGAGCACGCAGGTCACCACCGGCCGGCCGATCCCGCTCACGCTGGCGGCCGACGGCGTGCCGCCGGGCGCGACCGTGACCTTCAGCCCGTCGTCCATCAACTCGGGCGAGTCGTCCACGGTGACGGTGACCACGTCGTCCAGCACGCCGGCGCAGACGTACACGATCATCCTCAACGCGAACGGCTCCGCCAGCCACGGCACGTCGTTCTCGCTGACGGTGAACGGTGGCGGGACCGGTGACACCTGGCAGGAATGGCACGCCTACAACGCCGGCGACGAGGTCACCTACCAGGGTGTCCGCTACCGCTGCGTGATCGCCCACACCTCGCAGCCGGACTGGACGCCCGACGTCGTACCGGCTCTGTGGCAGCGGATCGGATGACGGTCCGCCCGGTGCCCCACGTACCCGGGGGGTGACTGAGGGCCGGAGCGGAGGGGGTCCCACCGGACCCCCTCCGTTCTGGTTTTTCCGGACGCTCCGGCACGGGCTGTGGTTCGGCGCCGCCTTCCTCGCCTCCGCCGTCGTGCTGGCGCTGCTGCCCGGACGAGTTGACGTACGGCCATAACTTTCACCGCGGTTCCTGCGTCAAAAACCACATGAGACGCTTCACCACCGCCACGCTCGTGGCCGGACTGCTGCTGGCGGGCGGGGCCGCGCCGGCGCTGGCCGGCGAGTCCGCCCCCGTCCGCCGCTGCTCGGCCGCCCAGCTCCAGGTGCGCCTGGGCACGATCGACGCCGGCGCGGGCAACAGGAACGCGCCGCTGGTGTTCACCAACAGCTCACGGACCGCCTGCACCCTGTACGGCCACCCCGGCCTGATCATGATCGACAAGCAGGGCGACACCCTGCGCACCCGCGTCCGCCGCACCGCCGGCCCCAAGCACCGGGTGACGGTCAAGCCGGGCGGCAGCGCCCGCACCACGCTGCACTGGACGGTCGTCGAGACCGGCGCCGAGACCGCCTGCCCGAGCCCCGCCCGCCTGCTGGTCATCCCGCCGGACGAGCACTCGTACCTGAACGTGCCCTTCGACGCCGGCCAGGTGTGCGACGGCGGACGGCTCGACGTCACCCCGCTGGCCTGACGTCCAAACGCGGGGCGGTCAGCGCAGCAGCCAGTTGACGACGACCGTGAGCACGGCCGACAGCAGCAGCGAGATCAGGATCATCGCCAGGCAGCCCGGCCAGCCGCCCAGCGGTCGCACTTCCCAGTTCCCGAACCTCATCCCCGGCCCCTACCCGGGGCGGCCGGGGCCGTACCCGGGCCGGGGCGGAGGTCAGAGCCCGGCGACGAAGTCGAGGGCGACCGCCCAGGCGCGTTCGGCGGCCGGGGCGTCGTAGTCGGGCAGGCCGGGGTCGGTGAACAGGTGGCCGACCCCCGGGTAGCGGAAGACCTCGACGTCGGCCCGCGCCCGGCGCATCCGGAGGTACCAGGCGTTGAGCCAGTCGACCGGCTCGTAGAAGTCGGGGTCGGCGACGTGCAGCTGCACCGGCAGGTCGTCGGCGACGGCGCCCTCGGCCATGTCGGAGGTGCCGTGCATGAGCAGCAGCCCCTGGGAACGCTCGTCGCCCAGCGCGAGGTTCTGGGCGATGGCCGCGCCGAGGGAGAAACCGGCGTAGACCAGGCCGTCGCCGGACAGCGGGGCCGCCGCCGTGATGGCCCGCTTCAGCAGCTCCTCGCTGCCGATCTCCTCCTTGATCGCGATGCCCTCCTCGGGCGTGTCGACGACGCGGCCGTCGTAGAGGTCGGGGACGTGCACCTCGTGCCCCGCCCCCCGGAGCCTGTCGGCGGCCTGGTGGACGGCGGGCCGCAGGCCGTACATCGAGTGCAGGAGGAGAATCCGCGCCATACGCGCAGCTTAGCGGCCCTGGACGGGTGCGCCCGGCCCGGCGGCGGCGGGTCAGCCGTCCTCAGTGGGCATGTCTTCAGTGGGCAGGTCGTGGGCGGTGAACATGTCGATCAGCAGGCGGACGGGCAGCCCCGCCTCGGTCGGGTAGCGGAACTGCCGGTCGAGGTCGAGGCTGTAGCGGTTGCGGCGGCCGATCCGCTCGCGGGTCAGGTAGCCGGCCTGGTAGAGGTCGGAGACGATGTTCTGCACGGTGCGTTCGGTGACGCCGATGCGGGCGGCGATGTCGCGCAGCCGCGCGTCGGGGTCGCGGGCGATCTCCACCAGCACGCGGGCGTGATGGGTCAGGAACGTCCACGTCGCCGGATGGTCTTCAGGGTCGGGCACAGCCTCTGACGCTTTCTACCTGGACGTCCCGGATCCGCGGGGCGGACGAAAATGCTTACCTGAAGATCCTATGACGAAAGCTCTTTCCTGCAACCCTCTTCGCCCCTAACCTTGGGGCGTGGGGCGGCCCCGACGCCGCCCCTACCGGCCAGGCCCACTTGGGGAACAAAAGATGTCCGTATCCCAGACGTACCTCGCCGTCGCGCCGAGCGCCGCCATCAGGCCGCCATGTCCGTGCTCAGCATGAGCTGCCGGCCGGTTCCGGCCGGCGCGCTGGTCACGGTTTCCGGTGAGCTCGACGCCACCAACGCCGATCGCCTGGAGTCCGCCATCCGCGACGCCCACCGCCCCGGCCGGTCCGTGATCCTCGACCTGGGCGAGCTGACCTTCATGGACAGCAGCGGCCTGCACGTGCTGCTGCGGGCGCACGACGACGTCCACGACACGGGCGGGAGCCTGCGCCTGGCCGCCGTGCGGGACATCCCGGCCCGCATCCTGCAGATCACCGGAGTGTGGGACACGCTGCACATCCACGCCTGCGTGGAGGAGGCCGTCGGCGCGACCGCGGACGCCCGGCCCGATCGGCTGCCGGATGATGTGGAGCGGTTGTGATGCATCTGGCCAGCAGCTACCTGCCGGGGATCACCGTGATCACGGTGGCCGGCGAGGTCGACGCCACCGCCTCCGGTCACCTGGAGACCTACCTCGACCAGGTGCGCCGCAGCCTGGACGAGCACCTGATCATCGACGCGCACCGGCTGACGTTCCTCGACAGCTCCGGCCTGTCCGTCCTGCTCGCCGCCGCCACGCTGGCCCGCGCGCACGGCGTCGACGTGCACCTGGCCGGTCTCCAGCCCACGGTGGCCCGGCTGCTGGAGATCACCGGCACCGTCGAGCTCGTGACGATCCACGACCGCGTCTCCCAGGCCGTCACCGCGGTGGAGGCGCTCCGGGACGCGGGGCCCGGCGAGCCGGACGAGCCCGCCGAGCCTTCCGAGGCCGTCTGACCGTCGCGCGGCCGCCGGTCGTCATCGACGGCCGCCGAAGACGGGTGCCGCCCCACCACCTGCTCGACGACGCCGTCGCTAGCAGGAAGCGCACTCGGTGTCCAGGCCCAGCCGGCCGTGCCCTCTCCTCCAGGTGGACGGCGGCTTCGTTCATGCGCATGAGTGCCGAAATCATCTCCGGTACGGAGTTTTTGCGCGCTGCGTCTCCCTAGCGTGGCGGTCATGAATCGCGCACTTCTCCGACGGGGTCTGGCCGCCGCGGTGACGGTCGGCCTCCTGCTCACCGGACCCGCCGTACAGGCCAGGTCGAAGCCCGTCACCGTGACCCTGCCGCAGCCGACGGGCCCACGCGAGATCGGCACTGTCACACTGCACCTGCGTGACGGCTCCAGGGCCGACCCGTGGATCAAGGCCCATGACCGGCGTGAGCTGATGGTCAGCCTGTGGTACCCCACGCGCCGTCCGGACGGCCACCCCGCCGCGCCCTGGCTGCCGCCTCGCGCCGCCGAGGCCTTCTACCGCAGCAACGGCCTGTCGCCCGCGGCTGTCGGCCTGCCCCTGACCCATGGCCGCGAAGGGGCCCGCGTAGCCGGCCGGGGGCTGCCCGTCGTCCTGTTCTCGCCCGGCAACGGCGCCGACCGTTCCATGAACACCACCACGGTCGAGGAACTGGCCAGCTGGGGCTACATGGTGGTTACCATCGACCATCCGGGCGACGCCGGCGAGGTGGAGTTCCCCGACGGCACGGTCACCGGCCGCGTGCTGAAGCCGGTCCCGGTGAGCCGGCTGGCGGAGAAGGCCGACGAGATCAAGGTGCGGGTGGCTGACGCGCGCTTCGTGCTGGACCAGCTCAAGGAGCTGAACAAGGGGCAGAACCCCGACGCTGAACGCCGGACGCTGCCGGAGGGGCTGCGTGGCGCGTTCGACCTGGGCAGGGTCGGGATGTTCGGCCATTCCGCCGGAGGAGCGACGGCCGCCGCGACGATGCTGGCGGACCGGCGGATCAAGGCGGTGCTGAACCTGGACGGACCCGCCCTCGGCAAGGTGGCCGCCAAGGGGTTGGCCAAGCCGTACATGCTCATGGAGGCCGAGATCTTCGACAAGCCCATCCGCGGGCAGAAGGCGTTCTGGTCCCGGCTGAAGGGCTGGCGGCTGCACGTGCGGACCAACGGCGCCAAGCACAATTCCTATACCGACCTGCCGGTGGTGTACGAGCAGGCGGCCGCGGCGACGGGCATGTCGAAGGAGCAGTTGCGAGCGGTGAACGGCACGCTGTCCGCGGCGCGTTCCGTGGCCGTCACCCGCGCCTACACCAGGGCCTTCTTCGATCTGCATCTTCGACGCGAAGGCACCCTGCTCGGCAAGCCGTCCTCACGGTTCCCCGAGGTGCAGGTGATCGCCCGCTGAGCTCCCTGGCCTGATCTCGTGACGTCCGCGCCGGCGCCTCCGCCGGCCGGAACCCGGCGCCATGAGCCCTGGGCACGGGGTTGACCCCGAGGAGCGGTCGGCATAGCTTGATCAAGCAAAAGTGATCGATCACTCTTGACCTCTCCCCGCCCAGCGGCGGCCACGCTCCGCCCGCCGCCGCCCCCCGTTCCCAGCAGAAGGACCCGCCCCATGCCCGACACCACGCTCGCCGTCCGCGAAGAGGACGACGCCCTGGCCGTCACCGCCGGCGACGTGCGGATCGCCCGGTACGTCCACCGGCCGGACGCTCCCGACGCCGAGTCCCCCAAGCCCTACCTCCACCCCATCCGCAGCCTGTCCGGCGCGCCCATGTCGGTCTACCGGCCGCACGACCACCGCTGGCACAAGGGCCTGCAGATGACCTGGGCGCACCTGTCGGGGCAGAACTTCTGGGGCGGCCCGACCTTCTCGGCGGAGCGGGACTACCACTGGGAGGACAACCACGGCCACATCAACCACCTCGCCTTCTCCGACGTCACCTCCGACGGCACGCGAGTCGTGGTCGAGGAGAGCCTGCACTGGCTCTCGGCCCGGGGCGAGCACTGGATCACCGAGCAGCGCCGCCAGGTCTTCCACGGCGTGGACCGCGCGCGCGGCCTCTGGGCCCTGGACTTCACCACGTCGCTGCACAACGTCCGCGGCGCCACGCTCGACTTCGGCAGCCCCACCACGCACGGCCGGCCGATGGCCGGGTACGCGGGCTACTTCTGGCGCGGCCCCAGGTCCTGGACCGGTGGCACGATCATCGGCGCCGGCGGTCTGGGCGGCGAGGAGATGATGGGCGTCGAGGCGCCATGGCTGGCCATGGTCGGGCAGCACGACGGGATCGACGGCGGCGGGACCGTGCTGGCCGTCGCCGGGCACTCCAGCGCGCCGGCGCCGATCAAGTGGTTCGTCCGCAGCGAGGCGTTCGCCGTGATCAGCCCCTCCCCCTCCTTCGACGAGGAGATCGCTCTGGCCGACGGCGACACCCTCGAACTCGCGCACCGTTACGTCTTCATCGACCACATGTGCGACCGTGCCCAGCTCGACGAACTCGGCACGGAGTTCGCGCTGTGACCCCGCTGTTCCCCGGCGGCACCTCGATCAGCGATCTGGCGGTCTACGACTGGGAGTGCGCCGACGGTGTGCACGGCGGCACGCCGCACCTGCACACGGTCTCGACCGAGGCGTACGTCGTGACCGCGGGCCGCGGGGAGGTGCACACCCTCAGCGCCGCCGGCTTCGCCCGCGACCGGCTCGAAGCGGGCACGGTCCTGTGGTTCTCGCCCGGGACGGTTCACCGCCTGGTCAACGAGGACGGGCTCCGGCTGCTGGTGATCATGCAGAACGCGGGCCTGCCCGAGGCCGGGGACGCCGTGCTCACCTTCCCCGCCGACGTCCTGCGCGACCGCGACGCCTACCTGGCCGCGGCGACGCTGCCGGTGGGGTGTTCGGAGGACGAACGGGCGGCGGCCGCACGGGCCCGCAGAGACCTGGCGGTCACCGGTTTCCGGCGGCTGGTGGCGGACGCCGCGGAGCGCGGCGGGCAGGCGCTGGCGGACTTCCATCGGCTGGCGGCCGCGATCGTGCGTCCCCGGGTGGCGTCCTGGAAGGAGTTGTGGGACGAGACCGTCGCCGCCGAGACCGAGCGCACGGCGTCACAGCTCGACGCGATCGCGGGTGGTGATCCCGCCCATCTCGGGCAGGCCGCCGTGGTGCGGACCACTGCTGGGCCGGGCCCTCGCGCCTTCGGCATGTGCGGCCGGCTGCGCACGTGGGCGCCACTCCCCTGATCGGGCGGCCGGCTGCGCGCACGTGGGCGCCGCGCCACTGATAGGGCGGCCGACGGGTCCTGCGGCTGGATCGGCGCCGACGTGCGGGCCGGTCCTCAGGCGGGCGCCGGACCGGCCGTCTCGCGGACGATGACCCGGTTGATCGACCGGTCGGACGGCGGCGGCGCGGGCTCGCCGCGCACCGCCGCGATGAGCCGGGCCATCGCCTCCCGCCCCTGCACCTCCCGGTCCACCGCCACGGTGGACAGCGAGGGGGTGGCGAAACGTCCCAGTTCCTCGTCGTCCCAGCCGAACACGCTGACGTCGCCCGGGATCCGCCAGCCCCGTGACAGCGCCGCGCGTACGGCCCCCATCGCCACGTGGTCGTTCACGGCCACGATGGCGGTCACGCCACAGCCGTCGGGCAGACCGCGAACGGCGTCGTAGCCGGACCGGGAGCTCCAGTCGCCGAGCGCGACGCCGTACGAGACGAGCCCGCGGCGCGCGATCGTCTGCTCGAAGACGAGCCTGCGGTTGCGGGCAGAGGCCCAGCTCTGCGCGCCCGCGATGTGGAAGAAGACCCGGTGGCCGAGCGAGGCGAGATAGTCGATGATCTCCTCGACCGGGGAGGCGTCCGCCAGCTCGTTCGTCCCGCGCAGTCGGTCGTCGTAGTCGCCCGTGACCACGATGGGCACCGGCGAGGCGGCCGGATCGGTTTCCAGGGGCGTAAGCGACAGAACGCCCTCGACCTGCCCGGATCCGGCCAGCTCCAGCACCCGCTCCGCCCTGGCCCGCGGATCTCCCTCGACACTGAGCACCTCCAGTTGGAAGCCCTCGGCGTGCGCCGCGGCCGCGGCGGCGCGGAGCATGCGCGCCGGCCACAGGTAGTCGGAGGCGGGCAGGGTGACCGCCAGCCGGTTCGTGTGCCGGGTGCGCATGGAACGCGCGACGAGGTTCGGCCGGTAGTTGAGCTCCTGGACGACCAGGTCGATCTTGGCGCGGGTCGCCGGTCTCAGGGTCTCGTTCTTCCTGAAGTACCGGGAGACCGTCTGGTGCGACACGCCCGCGCGCCGGGCCACCTCGTGGATCGTGAGGCGCGGCGTCTCAGCCTCGTCCAAGGGCCCCCTCTCCTCGCGCTGCGCGTCACAGCCTAGCCGGTCGCCCGCGCGCCGCACGACGACGAAGTGATCGATCACCTCGCCGTCGCCCCGGCCCTCGTGGAGCCCTCAGGAGCCGGACGGCCCCTGGAGCCCGCTGGTGAGTCGTACGGGGAAGTGCCGGCCGGTGTCCTTGCTGTGGCCGATGCCGGACGACCACTCCAGATAGCCCTTCCTGCCGGGGCCGTCGTCGTCGTTGACCAGCAGGGACAGCGCGAACACCCCGGCCGGAGGTCCGTTGAGCCCCAGGCTCTGCCAGGGCAGGACGACGTCGTAGGCAGTGGTGGCGCCGGTCCTGGTCACCGCGAGCCGTTCCGTCGGGGTCGGGCCGGTGATCGCGATGCCGAAGGCGGCGAAGGTGTAGGCGGCCGGCCCGTCGGGCGTCAGCGCCAGGCCGATCTCGGTGCGTTCGGTGGAGGCGCCGGGGAGCGCGGGCGACAGGGAGAGCTGGATGGAGTCGCCGTTGTACAGGTTGCCCGCCGGGTTCTTCTGGGTGAACACGTCGTCCTGGACCGTGGCCTGGAGGCGCAGCCCCGTCGCCGTCTGCGTGATCCGGACGGGACCGCCGAGGTCTGCGGCACCGCCCCAGTCGCCGGTGTAGCGGAACCAGGTCGCGTCGGCCGCCAGGTCGATCGGCGCGACCGTGGTGGCCGTGTCGGGCTCGATCGGTCCCGCGCCGACGGACTGCCGCAGCTGGAGCGCGGGACGGCCGCGCAGCCTGACGGACACGTCGAGGTAGCCCTGCTCCCACACGCGCAGCGACGGAAGGGGGACGGCGTGCGAGACCTGCTTGCCGGGCTGCAGCGTGGTGGTGTCGTCGATCGTGCCCGACTCCTTGCCGAGCGTCCAGGTGATGCCGTCGAGCGTCACGGGGGTCTTGCGGGAGGTGTTGGACAGGGAGACGGACGCCTGCGCCCGGTAGCCGCCGTCGCGGACGAGGTCGACCCCGATGGCGGCGACCACGGGGGTGGTGACCCTGATCGTCGGCGTCGCGAGTCGTGCCACCTTCTCGTTCCCGGTGGTGGCCCAGCCGGTGACCCAGCTCGCCTTGCCGCCCGCGGGAGCGGGGAGGTCGAAGACGGTCTCGGCGGTGCCGCAGCCCTTGACCTTGACGTCGTGGCGCCGCCCGTCCAGGGTGATCGTCACCTTGGCGGGGACGGCGCGGCAGTTGCGGCCGGTGCGGTCGACGACCGCGCGCACCTCGATGCCCTCGCCGTCGGCGACGGTCGGCGGCGTCTTCAGCGTGATCGCGGGCGCGGGGTCGAGGGCGAGGGAGTCGACCTGGCCCCTGACGTAGACCGGGTGCTCGGTCAGGGTCACCTGGACGGCCCCGGCGTGCGGGCTCAGGGTGGCGGGCACGCCGTACTGGTCGGTGAGGGTGAGCGGCTGGGCGGTGCGCAGGGTCACGGTCCGCGGGCCGTCCGACGCCCACATGACGCGGACGAGGTCGCCCGCGGTGCCCCTGAAGGGGAAGGAGTACGTGGTCGCGTCCAGCGTGTCCCGCTCGGTGATCGTGCGTCCGGCGAGTTCGGCCGCCATCACCGCCTGCGCGACCGCGGCCGGCTTGGGCTCGGCGGCGTAGCGGGCCGTCGCGCGCCGGACCTCGAAGACGCCGAAGTTGTGCTCCTGGTTGTTTGGATCGGTTCCGTCGTCGCGGGCGTCGTACCAGTAGAGGCGGTCGGCGCCGCCGGCCAGGGAGAGCACCGCCGAGCGCACCAGGTAGTCGGCCTGCATGGCGTCGGTCGTGCCACCCGCGGTGTGGGTCGGCCAGCCGTACTCGGTCAGCCACAGCGGGAGCGGGCGGCCGGCGGCGGCGTCGATGGTCTGGCTCAGCGACGCCATCTGCGTGTCCATGCCTTCGGGCGGCGTCGGGTGGCGGTAGGGGTGGACGGACACCGCGTCCAGCGCCTGCGCACCGCCCTGTTCGAGCACCTGGCGCACGTAGTCGGCCGAAGCGCCGGAGATCGCCGGGCCCACGAGCCGGGCTCCTTGCGGCTTGGCGGCGGCGGCGGCCTGGAGGAGCTGCGCGTAACAGGCGGGGGTCCGGCCGCACAGGCCGTCGTTGAAGTTGATGTTGAACTCGTTGTAGACCTCGGTCGCCCGGGTGTAGCTCGCGAAGTGCTGGTTGACGGCGGCCGTGAAGCGTCCGTAGGCGGCCAGGCCCTCGGGCGAGCTGGGCGTGCGGTTGCCGTCGTAGAGCGGGTTGCGGTAGGCCGAGATCGGCAGCGGCTCGATCCCGGCGGCGTGCAGGGCGGCGAATCCGGCGTCGTAGCGGTCGAAGGTGTAGACGCCCGCCTGCTTCTCGACCGCCGACCAGCCCACGTCGTTGCGTGAGTGGGTGTAGCCGATGCGCGCGATGCCGTCGATGAGCTCCTGCTCGTACCCGTGCAGGCCGACCCCGAACGGCGAGCCGGCCGCTTCGGCGGGCATCGGCGGCACGATGCCGAAGCTCGTGCTCAGCGTCCCGGAGGTGAAGGTGTAGAAGCCGTTGGGCAGCGAGGCCAGGTCCACGACGCTGTGCCCGCCGGTGAAGGCGGCCGTGCCGCTCGCGACCTGCGTCCCCCGGGCGTCCTGTACGGCCCAGGGGGCGGGGGCCGGGTTCTGGGCGTCGGTGAACAGTTCCAGGGCGGCCTTGCCTGGGTCGAAGAGCAGGGAGTCGTTCATGACCCCGAAGTAGGTGGAGTGTTCCTCGAAGCCGGGGTTGGCCAGCAGGTTCCGGCCGCTGCCGTCCTCGGTCATGGTCAGGTCGTCCAGCCGTACGCCGGGGGTCACGTCCTGGGAGACGATGCGCAGGGAGAAGCTGGTCTGGGTGGCCGGGGTGGTGTAGGTCCAGGAGACCTGACGCCAGTCGTAGGCGCCCATCGGGAAGTTGAAGCGCTGGGTGCTGTCCGGGCTCAGCACCGCCTGCAGCGCGGCCGCCTTCGACAGCCCTTCCGAGGCCACCCAGGCGGTGAACCGGTAGAGCGTGCCCGGCTTGACCGGCACGGTCTGGGCGAGCTGCCCGTAGGTGTTCGGGCTGCTCGGCGTCTGGTTGACGATGCGCACCGCCGACCCGGTGTGGCCCTGCGCGGTGGCGGTGAAGGCGACCTCGGCCGAACCGCTCCTGCTGATGGCCCACGGGTCGAAGGTGTTGGAGTACGGGAGTTTCGGGACGGCTAACGCGGTGGTGACGAGGAGGAGCGCTGACAGTGTTTTCATCGGGTCACCCCTTGACGGCGCCGGCGCGGCCGGCGCTTCGTAGGAACTGCTTCTGGAACAGCAGGAAGAAGACCAGCGGCAGGATCACGGCGATGAACATGGCGGCGATGAGCGTGCTGGTCTCCGCGGTGGCCGAGATCTTGTAGAGGACGACGGACAGCGGCTGCAGATCGGGCGAGGGCAGCACGAGGAGCGGCCACAGGAACTCCTTCCAGGCCGACACCAGCGTGAGCAGCGAGACGACGGCGATGATCGGCCGCGACATCGGCAGCACGATGCGCCGGAACACCTCGAAGGAGTTGGCGCCGTCGACCTTGGCCGCCTCGAAGACCTCCTTCGGCAGCTCGGCGAAGAAGTTCTTCACCAGCAGCACGTTGAAGGCGTGCGCGGCGGCGGGCAGCCACACGGCCCAGTAGCTGTCGATCAGGTTGGCCCCGACGCCCGGCACGTCGATCACGGTCAGGTACAGCGACACCAGGGAGACGACTCCCGGGATGAACAGGGTGGCCATCACCGCGGCCGAGACGACCCCGGCGTACCTCGGCCGCAGGATGGCGAGGGAGTAGCCGCCGGTCAGGGCGACCAGCAGGCCGAAGAACCAGTTGCCGGCCGCGATCCAGACCGTGTTGGCCAGTGCCCGGCCGATGTCCATGCCGTTCCACGCCCTGGCCAGGTTGTCCCACCGGATGCCGCTCGGCCACCAGCCGAACGGGTCGCGCAGGATGTCCTGCGAGGTCGACACCGCCGACTTGGCCAGCCAGAGGATCGGTCCGGCCGCGACGATCGCGAGGCAGGCGAGCACGGCCACGATCAGCACGGTGAACACCACGCGGGTCGCCGGCCTGCGCCGCTCGCCGCTGGACAGGATGCCACGCTCGTTCATGAGTGCTTCCACCCCCTCGTCGCGCGCAGGTACACCGCGGACAGGGCGGTGAGGAAGACGGCGAGCATCAGGCTCAGGGCCGTCGCCTTGCCGAAGTCGCCGGCGACGAAGGCGTACTTGAAGATCAGCATGAGCAGCGTGACCGTGCTGTTGTCCGGCCCGCCGCCGGTCATGACGTAGGGCTCGGTGAACACCTGGAAGGTGCCGATGACCTGGAGGATCAGCATGAGCAGGATGACCGGGCGCAGCTGGGGCAGCGTGATGTGCCACACCCGGCGCAGCACCCCGGCGCCGTCGAGCTCGGCCGCCTCGTAGAGCTCGGGCGGCACCGACATCAGCGCGGCGACGTAGATGATCGTCGTCGTGCCGAAGCCCGCCCAGGTCGCCTGGACGACGATGCTGGGCATCGCCGTCTCGGCGCTCTGCAGCCAGGGGAACGGTCCCAGCCCGGCCCAGCCGGCCACGGTGTTGAGCAGGCCGTGCTCGCTCGGGTCGTACAGCTGCTTCCACAGCAGCACCGCCACGACCGGCGGGATGATGATCGGCACGTAGACGAGCACGCTGGCGATCGTCCGCGTACGGCGCAGCTCCCCGATGAACACGGCGAGCAGCACCGGCACGGGGAAGCCGACGACCAGGGCCAGCGCGGTGAACCAGACGGTGTTCCAGGCGGCGGTGGCGAGCAGCGGGTCGGCGAGCACCCTGCTGAAGTTGCGCAGCCCGACCCAGGTGGGGTCGGTGACCAGGTTGGTGCGCTGGAAGCTGAGGACCAGGCTGCGCAGGATCGGCCACCACGAGAACAGCCCGAACACGATGAGCATGGGCGCGGTGAACAGGAGTTTCCCGAGGCCGCCGCGCTGGGTCCACCTACTGAGCGGCGGCATCGATCAGCGCCTGCGCGTCCGTCCGGGCCTGGGTGAGCGCCGCCGGGATGTCGGCGTCCTGCTTGGTGAGGACCTGCTGGGTGACGGCGTCGAGGAGCGCGTAGGTCTCCTGCGCGGCCACGGGCGGCTCGCCGAGGATGGGCAGTCTGCCCAGGCTGTCGAAGTAGGCCCGGTAGTGGTCCCGCTTGACGTTGACGTAGCCGGAGACCCAGGTCAGGTAGCGGTCGTAGATCTCCGGTGAGAACAGCGGCACCTCCGGTGCGCCCACGGGCAGGCCGCCCGCCTTGGAGGTCTCGGCCCACTCGACGGCGGCCTGCTGGTCGAGGAAGCGGTTCAGGTACCGGAACTTCACCCACTCCAGCGCGGCGGCCGCCTCGCTCGGGGCGGCCTTGGGGCTGACGACGGCGATGTCGCCGCCGCCCAGCGTGCCAAGGCCGGCGGCCGACTGCGGGAGCGGCGCGATGCCCAGGTCGTCGCCGGGCATGTCGCGGTTGCCGACGAGGTCGCGGTAGAGGTCGGCGCCGAGGACGGTCTGCCCGATCCGCCCGGCGGCGATGGAGTTGCGCATGTCGTCCTGGCTCAGCAGGAAGTTCTTGCCCGCGGCCTGGTCGGTCCACCGGACGTCGTGCAGGAACGTCAGCGCGTCCTGCACGCCGGCCGCGTCGATCGTGGACGTGACGGTGTCGCCCTGGCGCTGCTGGATCATGCTGCCGTTGGCGTAGGCCATCGTGGTGAGGATCCAGCCGCCGGAGTTGGTCGTCGTCGCGATCGTGAAGCCGGCCGCGTCGCTCGACCTGCTGATCGCCTTGGCGTTGGCGCGCACCTCGTCCCAGGTCTTCGGCGGGGTGTCGGGGTCGAGGCCCGCCTTCTCGTACAGCGCCCGGTTGTAGATGAAGGCCATCGTGTACGCGGCCGAGACGACGCCGAAGGTGTGGCCCTCCGCGTTCTGCGTCTGCTTGGCGACGGCCGGGTTGAGCCTGGAGAGCACCGCGTCGCCCTTGACCAGGTCGGTGATGTCGCGTACCTGGCCGTTGAGGGCGAGCTGCTGGATGTTGGTGTACGGCACCTGCATCGTGGTGGGCATCGAGCCGCCGGCGACGAGGGCGGCGAACGTCTGCGGGTCGAACTTGGTCTCCTCGCCCACCACGGTGACGTTCGGGTGGAGCTTCTGGAAGGCCGTGACCTGCTTGTTGAACAGAGCGAGATTGTCGGCGTTGTCCTTGGTGGGCATGTTGCCGACGTGGATCGTCACCTTGGCGTCCGGGTCCGTCCCGGCGTCGGGACGTCCGGACGAACACGCGGTGAGAGCTATGATTCCGGTCATCGCGATACCGGCGAGCCGCCAGTTTTTGTGATAAAGCATGACGAATCCCTCTTTGCGGGCATGGTGGCGATCGAGCTCGGGCGGTGTCGTGACCGCTGGGGGCTCACGCGGGCAGCAGTGGCGTGCCGGCGGATTTCGTGGCGATGGTCAACCGGTTGACCATCGCCATGGTCGTGCTGATCCTGCTACTTTGTCAAGAGTCCGGAGAAACGTGGACGTCACCTGTTGTCACCGGGAGGACAGGAACTGATGGCGCGCAAGGCCGCTACCCTCGCGGACGTCGCCGCGGCCGCCGGCGTCTCGGTGTCGCTGGTGTCGAAGGTGCTCAACAACACCGGACGCGCCTCCGAGGAGACCCGCAGGCGCATCCACGAGGCCGTGGAACGCCTCGACTTCCGGCCCAACGCTCTGGCCAAGTCCTTCGCCAGAGGGCGGAGCGAGCTGGTCGGGATCATCATCGAGGACGCCTCGGAGATCTTCAGCAGCATGGTGCTGCGCGGCGCGGAACGCAGGCTGGCCGCGGCCGGGCTGGCCACGCTCGTGTGCGACGCCGCCGAGAGCGACCAGCGGCGTGCCCAGTTCGTCCGGGCGCTCGAAGCCCGTCACGTCGACGCCGTGCTGGTCATCGGGTCGGGGCCGTCGGGCCTCTACCCGTCGGTCTCCGACCGGCTGTCGTGCCCCGTCGCCTACGCCTTCTGCGAGTCCGACGACCCGGCCGACGTCTCGTTCCTGCCCGACGACCACGGCGCGGGGCGGATCGCCGCCGAGCACCTGCTGTCGCTCGGCAGGACGAAGATCGCGCACATCGGCGAGGGCAGCGAGCGGGGCGCCGAGCTGCGCACGCGCGGGTTCGTGGAGACCCTGGCGGCCGCCGGGCAGGCGGTGGAGCCCATCGTCGGCGACTGGTCCAAGGCGTGGGGCCTGCAGGCCGTCAACCGGCTGATCGAGGCGGGCACCGAGGTCGACGCCATCTTCTGCGCCAACGACTTCATCGCCTACGGCGCCTACGTCGGCCTGCGCGCCCACGGCCTGCGGATCCCGGAGGACGTGGCGCTGGTCGGCCACGACCACTTCTCGATGGACCCGCCGCAGCGCAGGTCGGGGTTCCTGACGACCATCGACCCCAACCTGCCCGCGCTCGGCGACGCGGCGGCGCGGCACCTCATCGCGCCGGGCACGGCGGCCGACTTCGCGCCGAAGCTCGTCGTCGGCCGCACCACCGCGGGCGGTCAGGCCGCCGGCGACCTCGCCACCCTGCTGGAGTTCATCGACCAGCTGCTGTGAAGCGCAACGTGACCAGCTGGAACGGGCGCAGCGTCAGCGACACGGCCCTCGGCTCGAACCGCGCGTCCGCGGGCGGCTCGACGTCGCGTTCGACCAGGTCCACGAAGCGGGCGGCCCCGACCCCCTCGACGCGCACGGGAGCCCTGGTCCCCTCCGACTCGTACAGGCGCACGATCACGTCGCCGCTGCGGTCCTCGGCGAGCTTGACCGCCTCCACGATCACGGCCGGGTGCGAGACCCGCACCAGCGGCTCGACCTCACGCCCCCCGCGCACGGCACGCGCCGGCACGTTCGCGCGGTACCCCTCGGCGACGGCCTCGCGGATGCCGGCGTTCGGCCTGATCGAGTAGGCGAGCGTGTGCCTGCCCAGGTCGGATCCGGGGTCGGGGAACATCGGCCCGCGCAGCATGGACAGGCCGACGGTCGTGGTCGTGCCGCCGTCCTGGCGGGTGTCGCGCACCACGTCGTGCCCGTACGTCGACTCGTTGGCGATGGCCACGCCGTACCCGGGCTCGCCGACGTGGATCCAGCGGTGCGCGCACACCTCGAAGCGGGCGGCGTCCCAGGAGGTGTTGGTGTGCGTGGGCCGGTACACGTGGCCGAACTGGGTCTCGGCGGCGAACCTGTCGGCGTGCACGTCCAGCGGGAAGACGAGCTTGAGCAGGGCGTGGCGCTCGTGCCAGTCGACCTCGGCGACCAGGTCGAGCGCGGCCGATCCCGGGCGCAGCCGCAACGTCTGCCTGATCGTCGAGTCGCCGAAGCGGCGGGTCACGACGACCTCCCCGTCGCCGGTCTCCAGGCTCTCGACCTCGTCGACGTCGCGGGCGACGCGCCGGTAGTGCTCGTCGATGTCCCAGGCGTCCCACTCGTTGGGGATGTCGCGGTGCAGCACCAGGCGGTGGCCCGCCGCGCCCGGCGCGATCGCCTCGCGGCCGGTCCCGGCGTCGCGCAGCGACACCAGGTGGCCCCGGCGGTCGATCACGGCCCGGACGAGCCCGTTGTCGAGCACGAACCCGGCGTCCTCCGCGGTGAGGGAGACGCCCGCCGGGTGCGTGGCGCGCTCACGGATGCCGAGCCCGTCCGTGGCGAGCTCCAGGTCGCCGTCACCGACGAGGACGCGCACGCTCTCGTCGATCACCCGGTCCAGCCGCTCCAGCAGGTCGGCGTTGTTCTGCTCGACCTCGTCGTGCACCCAGGCGATCGAGGTGCCCGGCAGCACGTCGTGGAACTGCTGCAGCAGCACGGTGTGCCAGCTGTCGGTCAGCTCGTCGTAGGGGTAGGCGGCGCCCTCGCGGACGGCGGCGGTCGCGGCCCACAGCTCGGCCTCGCGCAGCAGGTGCTCGTTGCGGCGGTTGCCCTGCTTGGTCAGGTGCTGGCTGGTCAGGGTCCCGCGGTGCAGTTCGAGATAGAGCTCGCCCGACCACACCGGCGGGTTCTCGTACTCGGCCTCGGCGCGTTCGAAGAAGGCCTGGGGCGAGTCGATCGCCACCGCCGGCGAGCCTTCCAGAGACCTGAGCCGCTCGGCGGCGGCGAGCATCTCGCGGGTCGGGCCGCCGCCGCCGTCGCCCCAGCCGAACGGCACGAGCGAGGTCCCGGCCACGCCCTTCTCCTTGTAGCTGCGCGCGGCGTGGGCGAGCTCGGCGCCGGACAGCTCGGAGATGTAGGTGTCGGCGGGCGGGAAGTGGGTGAAGATCCGAGTGCCGTCGATGCCCTCCCACAGGAAGGTGCTGTGCGGGATCTGGTTGACCTGGTTCCAGGAGATCTTCTGGGTGAGGAACCAGCGGCTGCCCGAGGCGGCGATGATCTGCGGCAGCGCGGCCGAGTAGCCGAAGGTGTCCGGCACCCAGGCCTCCAGCGTGTCCACGCCGAACTCCTGCAGGAAGAACTGCTTGCCGTACAGGAACTGGCGGGCCAGCGACTCGCCGCCGGGCATGTTGATGTCGGGTTCGACCCACATGCCGCCGACCGGGATGAACTGCCCGGCGGCCACCTTCTTCCTGATGCGCTCGAACAGCGCCGGATAGTGCTGCTTCACCCAGGCCAGCTGCTGGGCGGAGGAGCAGGCGAAGCGGTACTCGGGGTGCTCGTCCATGAGCGTCACCGCGCTGGCGAACGTGCGCGCGCACTTGCGGATCGTCTCGCGCACCGGCCACAGCCAGGCCGTGTCGATGTGGGCGTGCCCGACGGCGACGATCCGGTGGCTGCTGGCCGCGGCCGGGCTGGCCAGCACGCCGGCCAGCGCCGCGCGTCCCGCCGCCGCGGTCGCCGACACGGCGGCGGGGTCGACGGCGTCGAGCATCCGCTCCAGCGCCCGCAGGATCTCCCACCGGCGCGCCGAGTCGGGGCTCAGCTCGCGCATCAGCCCGTCCAGCGTCCAGATGTCCTGCGCCAGCTCCCACACCCCGATGTCCAGCAGCGCCACGTCGAACGCTCTGGCGGTGTACAACGGCCCGCCGCCCGCCGTCGCCCGGTCGCCCAGCGTCGTCGGCTCGTAGGTGTTCTCGCCGGCGAGTTCCGGGTTCGCCGCCGCCTCGACGTACAGGTCGACGTACGGCTCGGCCGGGTCCCACGGCAGGTGGGAGCTGCGCGGCGCCACGGCCTTGATGAGCGTGCCGTCGGGCAGGTAGCCGAGCCCTTCGGCCTGGAACCCGGGACGCGGCCCGGAGAAGCCCAGGTCGACGACGATCTCCAGCCGGGTGCCCGGGGGAATCTCCTCCGGCGTCCGGCCGGTCACGTGGAACCAGGTCGTGCCCCACGGGTCGCCCCACCGGTGCGGCAGCGTGACCGGCTCGTAGCCGGCCGCGAACGCCGCCTGCGCGGGCACCGGCTCGCCCGGCACGTTCCACGCCTCCACGGTGAGGGGCCGTCGTTCCCGGTAGAGGGCGCCGGGCAGGAACTGCTGGACGAAACGCGCCAGCCGTCCCTCGACGATCGAACGGTTGTCATGCACGATGCACTCTCTCCAAAGTCAGGTTTCGAAGACCCGCACGGCGACGATCATGGCTCGCTCGTCGCCGTTGGTCGCCGTGACGACGACCCGCAGGGCGCCCGCCCGCGTGGCGGGATCAAGCACATGGACCCGGCGGCGCATGCGGTTGCCGGTGACGGACACGGCCGTCTCCCAGCCGCCCGTACGCGCCACCTCGATCCGGTAGTCCTTCACCAGTTCCGGCATGACGAGGTACGGCGTGCGATGGTGATGCAGGTTGATCAGGTCCTCGTCGACGTCGTCGTTGAAGATCAGCTCCACCCGGCCGATCACCCGCTCCTCGCTCCAGCGCAGCTCGACGTGCTGCTCGCCGCCGCCTTCGGAGACCCACAGGTTGGGCCCGTCGTAAGGCCTGGCTAGCCCGCCCGCGACCTGCTCGGGCCGGTAGGCGGCGGTCGCGGGCTCGACCTCGAACCGCGGCGTGCGCCTGCGCAGCTCGAAGGCCGACCACGCGTTGCTCTGCGGCTTGCCGGTGTCGAGCGCCGGTTCCCTGCTGAGCAGCCCGAGGACGCCGTACGGCGGGCGACCCGCGCCGACCAGGACGGCGAGGTCGGCGTTCCGCCGGACGACCACGACCACCTCGCCCCCGTCGAAGGGCACGTCGTCGAAGCGGGCCTCCAGCCGGCCGCGCCCGGCCTCCACCCGGACCTCGCGCCGGGCGAGCGGTTCCACGGGGATGTGGTTCAGCCCGCCGCCCGTGCCCCACAGCTCGACCGTCGCGGTGGTGGCGCGGGCGGCGTCGACGCCGATCCGCACGACGTCGATCCGCGGGTCGGCGGGCAGCAGCAGCCCGAAGTCGGCCTCGCCGATCGGGAGCGGTTCCGGCTCGCCGTCTCCGTCACCCGCCAGGCGGGTGAGCGTGGACGACGCCGTCACCGCGGCCTTGAGCGCCAGGTCGGACGGGTCCTGCCAGGGCACGCCCAACAGGGAGGCGTCCTGCCGCAGGAGCATCGACTGCAGCTCGCCCAGGTGCGAGGTCGCGATCTCGCGCGGCGTCACGCCCCTGCGCACGGCGAGCGCGGCCCCCGCGCCCGCGGCCTCGCCCACGACGGCGCAGGTGGCCATCACGCGAGTGCTGCCGAAGGCGACGTGGCTGGCCGAGATGTCGCGGCCCGCCAGCATCAGGTTGCGGACGTTGGCGGAGTACAGGCAGCGGAACGGGATGTCGTACAGGCCGGGGCCGAACAGGTGCTTGGAGGGGCTGTCGGCGGCGTAGATGCCGCCCGGCGGGTGCAGGTCGATGGACCAGCCGCCGAAGCCGACCGAGTCAAGGAAGCGGGTCTGGCCGACGATGTCCTGCTGGGTCAGGACGTGGTCGCCGAGGAAGCGGCGGTACTCGCGCTTGCCCGGCAGGCTGCCCACCCACTCCAGCGTCAGGTTGTCGGCGTCGAAGCGGCCGGAGTTCTTGATGTGGTGCCAGATGCCGAAGACGATGCCCCACAGCTCGTCGCGGATGCGCTCGTTGTCGGCGACCGCGTCGAGCTCGCCGCCCCACTCGATCCACCAGTAGTCGCAGCCGTTCATGCCGGGGTCGATGTGGCGGCGCAGCGGCAGGTCGAACGCCTCGACGTCCTTGGTGATGCCCGGCGGGACGAAACGGACCGGGCGGCCGGTGTCCTTGGTGTAGAAGAGGATCGTGCTGCCGAGCATGTTGTCGTCGGCGACGTCGGGGGCCCAATCCTCGCCGTACACGCTGCGGTCCTCCCGGCCGGTGGCGAACCTGGCGCCGGCGAGCAGGCCGACCAGGCCGTCCCCCGTGCAGTCGAGGAAGATCGGCGACTCGAACGTGATCAGCTTCTCCGAGCCGGACTGCCAGCCGGTGACCGAGCGGATCACCCGGTCCTCCTCCTCGCCGCCCGCCTCGACCTCGCGGACCTCGGTGTTGAGGAAGAGGGTGATGTTGGGCTCGGCGCGTACCAGGTCGAGCACGACGTGGTCCCACAGGATCGGGTTGCCCTCCGGGTTGCGCCACTGGTTCTCCGCGAACAGCTCGCCCATCAGGCCGGTCTCGCGGGCGAACTTCTGCGCGCCGTGCGCGGTGGCGCCCACCACCCACACCCGGATCTCGCTGCTGGAGTTGCCGCCCAGCACTCCCCTGTTGTTGATCAGGGCCACTTTCGCGCCGTTGCGGGCGGCGCTCACGGCGGCCGTGACACCGGCGAGGCCGCCGCCGACCACGGTGACATCGGCGGTGTGTGCGATCTGCATCATGATTGCCGACTTTCTTGGTCGAATCGAGCAACGCGGATCTACAATATTTCCGACGTCTTGAATAAGTCAACGACGGGTTGGCTAAGGTAGGCGCAGAGCGCGACGACGGCGAGGGGAACGGGGAGCAGTGGCAGCAGCCAGGCGGGAGTCGACCACGGCCGGGAAGGCAGCCAGACGCGAGGGCGGGCCGCCGGCCCGATCCTCCGGGCTCCGGCGCGGCTCCAATCTCGAACACGTCGCGGACTTCAACGACTCGGTCGTCCTCGACGCGATCAGGCGGGCGCGGACCGGGAGCTCGCGCGCGGAGCTGGTCGTCGAGACGGGCCTCGCCGCACAGACCGTGTCGGACGTCTGCCAGCGGCTGCTCGACCAGGGGCTCATCGCGGAGACCGGCACGTCCACGACCGGGTTCGGCCGGCCGCGCCGCACCCTTGAGCTGGTCCCTGCCAGCCGCTACGCGCTCGGCGTGCACATCGACCCGGCCACGATCACGTACGTGCTGCTCGACCTCGGCGGCAACCTCGTGGCCCACTTCAGCAGGCAGACCGCCAGCCCCCAGGACGCCGACGCCATCATGACCGGCATGGCCGCGGCCCTCGACGTCCTGCTCGCCGGATCCGGCGTCGAGCGCGACCGGGTGCTCGGCCTCGGCATCGCGGCGCCCGGCCCGCTCGACATCGCGGGCGGGGCCATGGTCGATCCGCCGCATCTGCCCGGCTGGCACCGCGTCGAGCTCGTCGACCGGCTGCACCGGGCGACCGGGCTGCCCATCGTGCTCGACAAGGACGTCACCGCCGCCGCGGTGGCCGAGCGCTGGGCCGGCGGCGCGACGGGCAACAGCGACTTCGTCTTCCTCTACCTGGGCACCGGCGTCGGGGTGGGGCTGGTCAGCGGCGACATCGTCGTACGCGGCCGGTCCAGCAACGCCGGCGACATCGGGCACCTGATCGTCGACGCCGACGGGCCGCCCTGCGAGTGCGGGCAGCGCGGCTGCCTGGGCACCGCCTGCTCGCCGCTGTTCCTCATCCAGGAGGCCGTCGCGGCGGGCGTCCTGCCCGCCACGCCGGAGGACGGTCAGCTCGTCCAGGCGGTCCGGCGGCTCGGCGCGCTGTGCCGGGCGGCCGACGACGGCGACGCGCGGGCGGTGGAGATCCTGCGCCGGTCCGGGCGGCGGCTCGCCCGCGCGATCCTCACCATCGGCAACCTGCTCGACACCGAGCTCGTGGTGTGCGGCGGGCCCGCGTGGGCGCCGGCCGCACACCACTACCTGCCGCTGCTCAGGTCGGCGGTGGCCGAGCGGTTCGTGATGCGCGAGATCCACGATCTCGGCGTCATGGGGACCGCGCTGGGCGCCGACGTCGCCGCGATCGGCGCCGCCTGCCTGATCCTCGACGAACGCTTCTCGGCCCGCCCCTAGGTCCCGCCCGGGGAGCAGGCGGACGCTTCTCGTCCGCCTTGAGCCCTACCGCGGGAGCAGGCGGGCGACGAAGCCGCCGCCCGGGGGCATGGCGGGCAGCCGGAACGCCTCGTCCGCCGCGACGTCGGAGACCGCCACCGCGTCGCGGTCCGCGCCGTCGCCGACCAGGCGCCAGGTGCCGCTCAGCGGCCCGAGGCGCCCGAGGCCGAGGGTGGCCGCCGGGCGCGCGACCGGGCCGTTGATGCCCGCCAGCCACCAGGTCCCTCCCGTACGGCGGGCCAGCACGACGTGGTCGCCCGGCTCCCCCGCCAGCCCGACCGTGTCGTCCCAGGCGGCCGGCACGGCCCGCAGCACCTCGCGCACCTCCGCCGGCTGCGCCCGGTAGGACTCGGGCGAGTCCGCGAAGTGCAGCAGCCCCGACTCGTAGACCACCGCGAGCGCCAGCTCGTGGGCCGCCGTGGTCCTGCGGGGCCGCAGCGCGTCGCCGAAGGTCACCGGCGTGTAGTCCATCGGGCCGATCACGTTGCGGGTGAACGGGAGCACGGTGTTGTGCCACACGGCCTCCTCCGCGAACGCCGGCCCGAACAGGTACCACTCGGCCCCGCGCACGGCCTCCAGCGTCATCAGGTGCGGCCACGTCCGCTCCCAGCCGCGCGGGATGGTGCTGCCGTGGAAGTTGACCATCAGCCCGGCCTCGGCCGCGTCCCGCAGGATGCCGAGGTAGTGCGCGATCCCGGCCTGCTTGTCGGAGTGGAAGAAGTCGACCTTGATCCCGGCGATCCCCCAGCCCGCGATCCTGGCCAGCTCCGCCCGCCGCGTCTCGGGCAGGTGCATGAGGTCGCGCGGCCCCTCGGTCGAGTCGTTGTTCGGCCCGGCGGAGTTGTACCAGAGGAACAGGCGCACGTCCCGTTCCGTGGCGTAGCGGACCAGGTCGCGGATCTCCTGCTCGGTGTGGACCGTCCAGTTCGCGTCGACGAGCGAGTACTCCCAGCCCATCTCGCCCGCCAGGTCCACGAAGCGCCGCAGCGCGGCCAGGTCGCGCGGGCTGGCGTTCTCCGACCACCAGCTCCACGACACGCGTCCCGGCCTGATCCACGAGGTGTCGTTGATCGCGGCGGGCTCGGCCAGGTGCCACACGGTCGTGGACCCGATCAGCCCGGCCGCGGTGTCCGCGATGGCGACGAACCGCCACGGGAGCGTCCACGGCAACGCCGAGGTGGCCAGGGCGTCGCCGTGCCCGAGGCCCTCGTCCGGGTCGGGGCCCAGCACGCCGTACTCCCGGCCGGCCGGGACGGGGGCCAGCCGGGTGCCGTGGAAGGTCTCGTCGAGCCCGGCCTCGGAGAGGAGCAGCCACTGCCCGTTCACCTCGAACGTGGCCGGCAGGTCGTACGAGCGCGCGCCGGTCGGGGTGCCGATGGGCACGCCGTTGGTGTAGAGGTTCTCGTGGGCGGGTCCGCCGCCGTCGGAGGGCGAGGTCGGCTGCGCCCAGGCCCGCCCTTCCGCCGCGAACGCGAAGGTCGTCAGCTCCCTGGTGACCGTGGCCGTGCCGGAGCCCTCGGGGAAGCGGTAGCGGAAGGCGACGGCGTCGTCCAGGACGCGGAGGTCGAGGTCGAGGCGCGCGCCGTTGCGTCCGCGCACCGACAGCGTCGCCGCCGTGGACCGCTCGCGCAGCACGGCGCGCTTGCCGTGCGCCGCGACGTGACCGTCCTCCCGCACCTCGGCCACGGGTTCGGCGACCAGGGTGAGCCCGTCGTGGAACGACGCGTCCCGCCGCTCGACGCCGAGCCTGGACCGCCGCAGCAGTACGACGCCGCGCCGCCGCACGTCGTAGAAGAGCCGGCCCTGGTCGTCCAGTGAGACGTCGAGCTCGACCGCGCCCTCGGGCGACTTCACGGTCCACAACACGTTGGTTTCCTTTAGTCCGATGGGTGGAATAAAAAACGGCTTCACCGGAGCGTCAGAAGGCGCGGCGTCAGCGGGGCCAGCTCCGTCCGCGACCGGTCGAGTCGTTCCCCGGTGAGCAGGTCCTGGAGCTCGCGCGGCCCGCGGCCGTGGAGCCTGATCGTCACCACTTCCGGCCGCTTGCCGTAGTTCGTCACGCCGACCAGCCAGCGCCTGCCGTCGTGCACCGGCCGCCACTCGACGTCCACGGGCGGGCCGCCGGACGTCCGCTCCAGCGTCACCACGTCGAGCCGGAGCCGCCGTGCCAGGCCGAGGACGGCGGCCCCGATGCCGGCCGGGCCGTCGGCCTGCAGGACGGTCGCCTTCCTGAGCACCTGCGCGCGCTCACCGGCCGGAAGGGCCTGGTTCCGCTCGTCGCGCGTCAGGGCGTCGGCGCCCGCGACGACGAGCCGGGCCTTGCCGGCCAGGTCCCGCAGCCCTGGCAGGCAGGCGGACGGCAGATGCGTCACCCCGGGTGCGATCACCGTCTTCACCCCCTCGGCGGCCTGCCGCCCGGACAGGCCGGACTCGGTGACGAAGTGCACGGGGACCCCGTTCATGGTTAGGGCCTTGTACACCTCGCGCACCGCGGCCAGGTGCTGCGCGGAGTACACCGACGAGGTGCGCGAGTACAGGATGCCGACCCCGGCCCCGGCGCCCTGCAGCAGGGCCACCTCGGCGGCGAACCGGTTCAGGTCCAGGCTGGTCCGGCCGGCCGCGGCGATCACGTCCGGCCGGTGCAGCATGCTGCCCGCCAGCGTGGACGCCGCCTCGGTGGTCCGCGCCCACACCCAGAAGGCGGTGGCGGAACGGCCGTGCAGGGCGCCCTGCCACAGGTCCGCCGCGACGTGGGCCGCCTCCACCTTCGAGTACGACGTGCTGCGGTCGGGGATCACGTGGTCCTCGGAGTCGAACACCGGGGTCCGCGCGATGCCGGCCTGGAGGTCGTAGAACGCGAACTTGCCCAGGAAGCCGTCGGCGCCCTGTCCCGGGTAGTTCGACGCGTCGTTGCCCGACAGCTGGGAGAAGGTGGCCCACTGCTCGGGATCGGGGCCCCACAACAGGTAGTTGCGGTCCTTCAGGGTGCTGCCCACCATCTTGGAGTGCACCGGGACGTCCGGGGCGATGTCGTGGACCACCTCGGCCATCCACGCGTGCCACGCGGCGAACGCCCTGGTGTTGAAGGTGATCCAGTCGTGACACCGCACGGTCGGCTCGACCGCCCGCACGCCGGGGGCGGGCACCTCGTCGAAGGTCCGGTGGGCGGTGCCGTACACCTTGTTGAGCTCGGCGATGTCGCGGTACTCCGCGGTGAGGAAGCGCGCCCAGCCGCGCCTGGTCGACGGGCTCGCCGTGTCGACGTAGCGCGGCTCGTTGCTGAGGATCAGGCTGTGCAGCGCCGGCGACTTCGCGATCCTGGGGATGATCGCACGCAGGAACGCCTCGATCACCTCCCGCGCCAGCGGGTGGTGCACGTCGTATCCCTCGGCCAGCTTGAGCTCGGGGTGCCTGGCCGTCAGGAAGGCCGGGAAGTACTGCGGCGCCAGCAGCAGGCTCAGGGCGACGTTCGCCTCGGCCGCCGCCGCGAGCCAGCGGACCGGGCCCCGGTCGATCTCGTACGGCGACACCGCGTACTCGCCGCTCGCCGCGACCGTCACCGCTTCGTCGAACCCGCCGTTGCCCGCGATGTTCTCCGGACCCGTCCCGTCGGCGCGCGTGATGGTCACGTCGTCGATCCACAGCGCCCCGACCTGGCCCTCGCAGATGATCGAGAAGCGGTAGGACGACACGTTGCCGGGGGTGAGGGCGAACTCGACCTGCTGCCAGTCGTAGCTGCCCTCCGGCGGGTAGTAGCGGGTGGCCCAGGTGGCGGTGGGGATCGACACCGCGCGAAGGGTGACGTCCTGCCCCTTGATCCACGCGCGGACCCGGTAGGCGGCCCCCGGCTCCACGGTCAGCAGCTGGGAGAACTGGCGGTAGTTGTTCGGCCTCCTCGGACCGGCGAACGACACGCGCAGGGACGCGGCGGAGCCGTGCGAGACCGACGCGTCGCGGGCGAAGGTCACCGCCGCGTCGCCGACGCCCGTCGTGCCCCAGCCCGGGATCGCGTCCGGCGGGACGATCGCGCTCTGCGGCCCCATCTCCAGGGCGCAGGCGTTGAAGCCGAGATCGGCCAGCCTGGGGATGTCGGCGACCACCTCGGCCCATCCCATCGGGCCGCTGAACACGACCGGTCTGCCCTTCCTGGTCGTCGTGCCGTCGGAGACCGTGCCGGTGAACATCCAGTCGTCGCGGCCGATCGGCCCGGTGACGTAGCGCGGCACCCGCGTCCCCCGCGCCTTCCCGGCGGCCAGGGAGCGCAGGCGGGTGAGGAGGTGGTCGGCCATCGCCGTCATGGTGACCGTGTTGTAGGTGGCGCGCCACCTCTGACCTGCCGTGACGTCGTCGCGGGTGTAGCCGGTGAACTTCTCCAAGGTGGTCGCGTCGACGCGTTCGTAGTGAGTGGGGATCCCCCGGTCCTCGCACTGTGCCAGCAGGTCCCCGGCCGTCCTGACGGATGCGGCGATCCCGGCGAGGTCCCGCGCGATCGCCTCCGCCGACATCGTGACCCGGCCGGTCGCCGCCAGATCGGTGGTCGCGCCGCCGGTCAGGTCCTTGACCGAGGCGGTGATCGCGAGCTCGCCCGCGGTCGTCGCGGTGATCGGGATCGTGAGCCGCAGGGTGGTGCGAGCCGGGATCGTCGCGGGGGTCGCGGCGCCGTCCGGGCCGGTCACCTCGACGCGGCGGTCTGCGTCGTCCCAGTTCAGGACGTAGATCGCCGCCTCGATCGTGGACCCCGCCTCGACCTCGTCCTCGTCGAGGGTGATCCAGGCCTGGCACGCGCCCGACTCGGGCAGGGCCGCCAGCCGCACGAACTCCTGCGCGGACTTGCCGGTGGCGATGCCGGGACGCCACTGGATCCAGCCCCGCCGGTGCGCGCCGTCGTTGTCGTTGACGATCGCGTTGAACAGCACCGAGCCGCCGGGAGCCGGGGCGTCGACGCCGGTCGAGGCCCACGGGAATGCCGCCAGGTAGTGCGTCTTCGTCCCCTCGCGCCGAGCGGTCAGCGTGACGTCGCCGACCGGCGAGGTGACCGGGCCGTCGCTGAACCGGTAGACCTCGGGGCCGCCGTCCAGCAGCGCGAGGCCGTACTCCGGGCCGTATCCGCCGCCGCTGTCGCCGAAGGCGATCTGGAGCCCGTCGCCCTGCCACTGGTTGGTGCCGCCGATCGGGTGGTGGACGTCGTCGGTCACCGTCGCGGCGACGTACAGACGTTCGGCGTCGTAGCCGAGCGCGAGGTCGGCCGACAGGTCGTCCGCGCCGGCCCACCCCGTGATGGACACCTGGTCGTCGCGGCTCGGCAGGCGGGCGCAGAACGCGCCGCCGAGGTCCCCCGCCGCGGCGAGCCTCACGAGCGGGAGGTGCGCGCCCCGTCCGAGCAGCGCCGTCAGCTGTTCGCGGGTCAGCAGGGCGGAGCGCGGGTCGGCGGCCGCCCACTGGGCGGTGACGGCGGGGAGCACGGCGGCGGTGGCGGAGACGCCGACGCCGCGCAGGAAGGTACGGCGGGAGATTGTCACAAGGAGACCTCGAGATAGCAGGTGCGGATGCTGGAAGCGGCGTTGTAGGCGGCGGCGGCCGACCCCGGCGCGTCGGCCAGCGGCACGGTGACCGTGTCGCCGGTGAGGACCAGCGGCGTGCGCTGACCGGTCAGGTCCACGCGTACCGCGACGGCCGTCGGCGGCGGCGAGGCCAGGGTGAAGGTCACGTGCGTGCCCGCCCAGCCGGCCGGGGTGTGGACGGCGATGACGATCCTGCTGCCGCCGACCAGGAACCCTTCGACGGAACCGGCGGCCCAGTCCCGGGCCGTCGTGAGCCCGGCGTCGTTGGTGTGGGTGTCGTAGGTCTCGGGCACCACGCCGTCGAAGAGGTCGGCGACGGTGGCGAGGCAGACGCCGTGGGAGGTCGGCGTCCCGTCGGCTGCGCGCAGGTAGCGGCCGGCGTCGGCGGCGGACGCCGAGGCGGGCGCCTGCCAGGCGTACCAGAGCAGCTTGAAGCCGTCCGGCCGCTGCGCGAGGCCGCGCGTGATCGCCCAGTGCAGCAGTCCCGGGTACACCAGGGCGGCCGCCGCGGGGCTGGTCGAGTAGCCGATCTCGGTCTGCCAGATCGGCAGCGACGTCCCCAGCGCGGCGACGCACGCGACCCGCAGCGACTCCAGGTCGGACGGCTTGTAGTAGTGCACGTCGAACACGTCGATGCTGGACCAGGCGCTCGTCTCGGTCAGCAGGGCGGTGAAGCGGGCGATCGCCGCCACCGAGGGCCAGCCGCCGTAGACGACCTTGCCGCCGTGGCCGCGGATCACCGCCGACGCGGGCTTGTGGATCTGGTCGACGTACTCGTACGGGCTGCCGTACCAGAACCCCGCCGACCAGTACGCCTCGTTCCACACCTGGAAGTACTCGACCCCGTAGGTGCCGCGCAGGATCCCCACGACGTGGTCGACGAACGCGCTCCACCTCGCCGGGTCCGCCGGCGGCGTCCTGTCCTTGGGCAGCACGACGACCTCGTCCTGGAGGACTTCGCCGGTGCTGATCCGGGTCCTGGTCACCCGGCGCGACCAGCCCGAGCCGGTGTTCGCCTGGGCGGCGCCGACCTCGTACCGCACGTCCCAGTGCGTCCAGCCGTACGCCGTCGTCCGGGCGGCCCAGGGGGCGGAGTAGGCCAGGACCGGGAGCAGGGTGACGCCGTTCAGCGCGGCGGCGGCGAACCGGGCGCCGAAGGCGTGGACGGCGGTGTCGTCGTACGTCCCCTGGGCCGGTTCGACGGCGGCCCAGAGGACGTCGGCGCGATCCCACGACATCCCGGCCAGGGCGCCGATCCCGGGACCGGCCCCGGCGGCGTGGTTGGTGCCGAGCAGCGCCCCCAGCGGCACGGGCGTCGCGGCGGCGTTCGCCGGCCCGGGGAGCCCGAGCACGGCGGCGGCCGTGCCGAGACCCGCGCCCGCGAGGACGGCACGGCGGGAGAGGGCACGAGGAACGTCGGGCGGATCGGCTGCGGTCACGGGTTCTCCTTCGCGAACGGCGACTAAATCCATCCCCCGGATTAAGTGGAGACTAGAGATCCGGACCACCTCCCGTCAACGGACGCGGACGAGGGACGTGTACGCCTTCAAGTTGACGCGTTAACACGTTATGATCACCGTCATGAGCGGCATCCTGCTGATGACCTTCGACGACTTCTTCGTCCCCGAGTGGAGCGCGGTGCGCGGCCTGTTCAGGGAGTACGGCGCGCGGGTGACGTTCTTCGTCAGCGAGCCGTACAGGATCGACGACGACGGCTGGAAACGGCTGCGCGAGCTGGCGGACGACGGGCACACCGTGGGGGCGCACGGCTACCGGCACCTGTGGGCGCCCGACCGGATCGCGGCTCTCGGCGGCGACGGCTACCTGGCCGAGGACGTCACCCCGTGCCTGGCGGCGCTGCGCGCGCACGGGTTCGAGGCCGCCTGCTTCGCCTATCCGGTGAGCCGCCGCGACGAACAGTCGGACGCGGTGCTGGGCGGGGTGTTCCCCCGGTTGCGCGGCGGCGCCCGGCACCCGGCCGGGGGCGGCCTGGACACCGTGGACGAGATCTTCACCCCGGTCGCCGAGCTCGCCCGGCGCCGCGTGCTGATCGGGGCCGGGATCGACACGGGCAAGCTGTTCAAGCCCGCCGGGGTCGACGACGCCTCGGTGCGTTCGGCCCTGGTGCGCGCGGCCGGGCGGCAGGAGGCGGTGACGTTCTACGCGCACGCGGTCGCCGACTCGCACGAGTGCAACCACGTGTCACCGGCGCGGCTGGAGACGGTGCTGGCCCAGGCCGCCGAGCTGGGACTCGACGTCCTGGGCTTCGACGACCTGGACCGGACCGCTCAGACGAGCTGGGCGGAGCGGAACAGCGCCGGGTTCTTCGGCGCGCTGCCGACGCCGCTCCCCCATTCGAGGTAGCCGTCGCGGGCGTCGCCGCCCGTTCCGCCGTCGGCGTCGTTGACGAGGAACGAGATCCCGATCACGCCGGTCGGCGGCTTGTCGTAGCCGAGCGACGCCCACGGCACGGCCAGCCGGTACGTGGTGGTCTTGGCCGTCTCGTCCCTGGTGATGGCGACGTCGGCGCCCGGGGTCGGCCCGGCCGGGCCGGTCCAGGTGTAGGCGGCGGGCCCCGACGGCAGCAGGGCCGCGCCGATCTCGACGCGTTCGCCGGTGAGCTCGCCCGGGAAGGCCGAGTACAGGCTGAACTGCACGGAGTCGACCTGCCAGGTCTGCGACGGGTCGGTGCGGGCGGCGTTGTGCACGTCGTCCTTGATGACCGCGTCCAGGATCAGCGCGTCCGGGCTGTGCGTGAACCGGATGGTCCCGGACAGGTCGTCGGGGCCGGTCCGGGTGCCGCCGCGCAGGCCCACCCAGCGGCCGAGGCCGTTCAGGTCGATCGGGTCCAGGGTGGTCGCCCCGGCCTTCTCGATCGGACTGAAGCTGAGCGACCCGGTGTCGCTCGCGTTCCCGGCCGTGACCGCGTAGCTGTAGTTCACGTACGGCAGGGCGTCCGGCACCAGCACCTCCACCGAGGCCGAGCCCAGCGCGGGCACCTCGGCCGGATCGGCGACCACCCCGCGCCACGAGCCCACCTGCCAGCCGACGGAGCTCAGCTTGACCGGCGTGGACGGGCTGTTGTTGGTCACGGTGACCCGGAGCTTCCTCCCGTCGACGACCGGCCGCCCGTTGACCGTGTACGGCCTGACCACCTGGGTTCCCGAGCGCAGCCGGGCGATGGGGCCGCGGTCGTCGGCGGCCGTCGCGGTGACCGGCCTGCGGCCGGTCACCGGAGTGGCGGGCAGCTCCAGCGTGACCGACGTCTTCCTGCCCTTGCGGGTGACCAGGTCGGCCTTGACGCCGCCGGCGGCCACGGCCAGCCTGCCCGGCAGCTTCGCGCCGCCGGTGCGGTCGGCCGTGACGGTCACGACCAGCTTCTCACCGGTGACCGACTGCTCGGGGGCGCTGACCGACAGCGGCGAGGCGCCGGCCTTGACCGAGGAGACGGGGCCGGAGACGAAGACGGGGCTGCCGTCCAGGTCGAGCCGCACCTTGCCGGCCTGCGGCCTGAGCGTGCTGACCGCGCCGAACTGGTCGGTCAGCGTGACGTCGCCGAGCGCGCTGAGCGTGACCGAGCGGGGCTGGACGGCCCACAGCAGCCGGGTGCCGCCGCTGATCGGGTAGGAGTGGACGTCGGCGTCGCCGGTGTCCTGGCGGGCGCCGAGCGTGCGGCCGGCGAGCTTGCGGATCAGCACGGCCTGGGAGATCGCGGCCGGCTTGGGCGAGGGGGCGGCGACGCCGGAGGCCGGGCGGCGGAACAGGCCGAAGCGGTGCTCGCGCTCGCCGGCGTTGTCGCCGTCGTCGATGAGGTCGTACCAGAAGTACTTGTCCGCGCCCGCGCTCCTGGCCAGCGTCTGCGCCCTGATCAGGTAGTCGGCCTGCTGGGCCTCGGTGGAGCCGGCGGTGTGGGTGGGCCAGCCGTTCTCGCTGATCCAGATCGGCATGTCCTTCCTGGCCTTGACCTTCGCCACGAGCTGCGGGAACTCGGTCGTCATCACGGTCCGCTCGGGCGGCGTGCCGGCCCCGGCGTCGGCGTAGCCGTAGAAGTTGACGCTCAGCGTGTCGAGGTAGTCCAGGCCGCCGAGGGCGAAGAACTGGTCGTGCCAGGCGAGCTGGGTGCCGGCCGAGGTCGGGCCGACCACGTTGGCCGCGGGCACGGCCTGGTGGATGGCCGGGTAGAGGGCCTTGACGACGTCGAGGTAGCACTGCGGGGTGATGCCGCAGGCGCCGTCGTTGAAGCCGGTGGAGTTGTACTCGTTGTAGACCGAGACGTCCTTGGTGAAGGATGCGTAATTGGCCGCCACGGCCGCGCCGAAGCGGGCGAACGCGGCCAGACCGGCGGGGGTGCTGGGCGTCTTGCCGCCGTCGTACAGCGGGTTGCGGTAGCCGAGGATGGGCATCGTGGTGATGCCGTTCTCATGCGCCTTGCGCAGGCCGGTGTCGAGGGCGCCGGTGAAGTCGTAGACGCCCGCCTGCTTCTCGATGCCCGACCAGTTGGCGTCGGAGCGCACCTCGGTCCATCCGATCTGCGCGGCCGTCCTGAGCAGCTGTTCCTCGATGCCCGGCTGCCAGCCGTAGTGGATGGCGGCGGCGAAGTACGGATCCCTCGTGGCGAGCGGGGTGACGACCCCGAACGAGGTGGAACGAGTGGTGACCCCGGTCGAGACGGTCAGCCGGTAGTAACCCGGGCCGAGATCGGAAATGTCGATCTTCGTGGTGCCGCCGGCCACCGCCCGCGTGCCCGACCGCAGCGGGACCCCGTTCGGGTCGCCGATGGTCCACTCGACCTGGTCGGCCGCCGCGGCGACGTCGATCGTGTTCGTCCCCTGGGTGAAGACCAGCGACGGGTTGGTGATCGTGAGCTGCGACGGGTCGGTGAAGTGCACCTCGACCCTGCTGAAGCACACGGCGGGGATCGAGGCGGCGTCGGCCTTGACGTTGAGCCGGAAGTCGGCGCCGTTGACCCGGTTCTTGAAGTTGATGTCGCTGAGCCCGATGACCGAGCTCTTCCACGTGCCGGTGCCGGTCAGCGCCACGTTGGCGCTGCCGGTGAAGGCGCCGGCCTTGCCGTCGTAGTGCACGTCGAGACCGACCGGTCCGGCGTCGAAGTAGCGGACCACGACCCAGGCGCGGGTCGCCCCGGCCGGGATCGCGGCGTCGGCCACGTCCACGTAGACGTAGCGGTTGTACGGCGTGCCGGACATCTGCCAGCACGACTCGCCGCCGCGCTCGCTGACGGCGTGGGCCGGGTCCTTGTCGCCGTCGCCCGGCCACGCCTTGACGACGCCGGTGTAGACGGGGTCGGCGCCGAGCACGGCCGTGGCCGCCGCCGCGGCGCTCGCGCTCTGCGCGGGCAGGGCCGTCAGCAGTGCCGTCAGCAGCCCGGCCGCCAGGATGGCCGCGCAGGCGGCGGCCACCCTCCTTGAGATGATCTTCATCAGCGGGATTCTCCTTGCCGTCCGTAGCGCTCTCCGGCCGCGCGGGCGAAGTCCTCGCCCGCCGCGCCGAGGTCGGCGATCACCTGCTCGTGGGAGCGGCCCGCCGCCTGCGCGGCGGGGATGACGGTGCCGCACTCGTTGGCGTCCATGAAGGCCGCCGCTTCCAGCAGTCCCTCCTCGTCCTCGGCCGGGATCGCCAGGAACCCGTGCTGGTCGGCGTGCACGAGCTGCCCCGGCTCGACGACCTGCCCGAACACCTCGACCGGTACGCCCCAGCGCACCGGGCGGACATGGGCGTGCCCGACGCACAGCCGCCTGGCGAGGGCCTTGAACCCGGCGCCGGTCATCTCGTCCAGGTCACGGATCGCGCCGTCGGTGATGGTGCCGACGCAGCCCAGCGCGCGGTGCGCGCCGCTGTTGACCTCGCCCCAGAACGAGCCGACGGTTCTGGGCTTGTCGAGGTCCTGCACGACGACGATCTTCGGCCCGTCGACCGAGGC
This sequence comes from Nonomuraea sp. NPDC050227, assembly GCF_044459705.1. Taxonomy (NCBI): domain Bacteria; kingdom Bacillati; phylum Actinomycetota; class Actinomycetes; order Streptosporangiales; family Streptosporangiaceae; genus Nonomuraea; species Nonomuraea sp. NPDC050227. The sequence continues at coordinate 630,787 of NZ_JBITJF010000003.1, forward strand.
CACGTAGCGCCGGTAGTCGTCCCACACGTCAGCGGGGTGCTCCGGGTTGCCCGGCTCGATGACGACGGTGACCGTCCGGCCGACCATGGGGCCCATCTGGGGCATGAAGTCGCGCGATTCCTCCTGGTGGAAGGCGATGTCGCGCTGGGTGATCTGTTCCCAGCCGTTGTAGACGGTGGGGGTGTTCCAGCGTTTCAGCCGATGCATGCCACTCCTAGGTGACGCTCGTGATCGGGCCCCGCGCGAAGACCGGTGCGGGTCCCGGTGGGCAGGGTGAGGTGGGGGCAGGGGGTTTCGTCTACTGCCCGATGAAGCGGGCGGGGCGGAAGAGGGCGGGGTTCTTCGTCCCGGCGATGCCGGAACCCCATTCGATCCAGCCCTCGCGGCCGGTCCCGTCGTTGTCGTTGGCGACGACGGACAGGCTGAACAGGCCGTCCTGCGGGGTGAGCGGGGCCAGTGCCGCCCAGGGCAGCGACAGCTCGTAGACGGTCTCCCCGGCCGTCTCGTCCCGGGTGACGGCGACCTTGGCGTCGGGTTCCGGTCCGTCGCCGAGCCAGCGGTGGAACTGCGGGCCCTGGGCGGTCAGCGCGAGGCCGAGCTCGGACCAGGTGCGCGTCTCGCCGGGCAGCCCGGCGGCGACGGCGAACTGCAGGGAGTCGCCCTGCCAGATGTCGGCTCCGGTGCTGGTCTGGGTGTGGACGTCGTCGTGGATCCTGGCGCTGAGGTAGAAGCGGTCGGCGTCCCAGGTGACGTGGAGGATGCCGCTGAGGTCGTCCGGCCCGCCGTACGAGGGGATCTTGACGGTTCCGTCGGCGAGGTCGACGGCCGGGCGGCCGGTCAGGTCGTCGGGCACGCCGTCGACGGTGATCGTGGCGCGGCCGGCCCGGTTGAGCGCGCCGTCGGCGACGCGGGCCACCCGGCCGGTGACGCCGACGCCCGCGACGGCGTCCAGCCGCAGCTCGTACGGCCCGGCGGGCAGGTCCGCCAGCGGAAGGCGCTCGGTGCGCGAGCCGCCCGCGGGCACGGTCCCGGCGATCGGAAGCGTGCCGGTGCGAGCGCCGAAGGTCCAGCCGAGGTCGCCGGGGGCGAGTTCCTTGGCCGACAGGTTGCGCACGGTGATCGCCAGGTCGTCGGGCAGCACGTGCCTGGCGGTGACCGCGAACGGCTGCGTCACCTCGACCCGCGAGCCGAGTCTGGCGACCGGCCTCCCGTGGATCTTCAGGCGGCCGACGAGGTCGAGCGGGCCGGTGCGGGTCACGGCGGGCAGCGACACCGGGATCTCGGCCCTGCGCCCGCCGCGCACCGACACCGGCACGTCGACGTCGCCGACGGCGAAGCTGCCGCGTACGGCGGGGCCGCGCGTGGCGTCAACGGCCAGCTTCAGCTCGATCCCCTCGCCGACGACGGCGCCGCCGCCGGTGATCGTGTAGCGGGCGGCGTCCTCCAGCACGGCGTCACCGCGCACGTAGATCGGGTCGCCGGACAGCGAGAGCGTGACGCGGCCGCCGAGCGGGCGCAGCACCTCGCTCCCGCCGGTCAGGTCGGTGACGGTGAGCGGGGCGTCGGTGCGCAGCGAGACGGTCGCGGGCTGGGCCGACCACAGGACGCGGAGGTCATGGCCGTCCTTGCGGAAGAGCTGACGGCCCTCGGCCTCCTGCCTGACGTAGGCGGCCCCGGTGAGCTGCCTGGTCATGGCGGCGTAGGCGACGTAGCCGGGCTTGGGCGTCCACCGGCCGGAGGCGTCGGCGGTGTTGCGCACCAGGCCGAAGTTGTCCTCGTTGAGCGCCGGATCGGTGCCGTCGTTCATGAAGTCGTACCAGAAGAACCGCTGCACGCCCTTGGCCAGCGCCGCCACGTGGGTGCGGACCACGTAGGCGGCCTGGACGGCCTCGGTGACGCCGCGCGCGTCGGCGTGGGTGGGCCAGCCCTGCTCGGTGATCCAGATGGGCTTGGACCGGCCGTTGTTGTACTTCCTGACCAGCGCGTCGAGGTCGTCGATGCTCTTGGCGGCCGACTCGGGGGTGCCCGGATAGACGTAGGGGTGGATGGAGACGGCGTCGAGGTACTTCAGGGCGCCGAGCTTGAACAGCTCCTCCAGCCAGGCGAGCGGCACGCCGGCGGAGGCCGGGCCGACGACCGTGACCTGCGGGTGGTCGGCCTTGACCTTTTCGTAGGTGGCCTTCAGCAGCGGGAAGTAGTAGTCGGCGCGCGAGTCGGCCGGGCCGTCGCCGCGGTCGCCGAAGCCGATGTTGAACTCGTTGTAGACCTCGATCCACGGCAGGTCGTACGTGCCGACCAACGCCGAGGCGTAGGCGGCGTAGGCGGCGCGGCCCGCGTCGGTGTACGGCGTGGCGTTCCCGTCGTGGTGGGGGTTGGTGTAGGCGGCGATCGGCAGCCAGCGCATGCCCTTGGCGTCGAGCGTGGCGTGCAGCGGGTCGTAGCGCCCGTACTCGTAGACGCCCTCGGTCTTCTCGATCGACTCCCAGAACGCGTCGTCGCGCACGGTGCGCACCCCGGCCTTGGCGGCCAGTTCGAGAAGGTCGCCTCCGGGAGCGCCCCAGTCGGCCCGGGTGAAGTGACCGGCCACGCCGAACGGGGAGTCACCCGTCGCGGTGAAGGGCGTGAGCACGGCGAACGTGGTCTCCTTGGTGGCGATCGCCGTCCCGGCCGAGGTCGCGGTCACGCTGAGCCGGTAGTGCCCCGGCCTGGCGACCGGTACGGCCAGCGTCCCGGGAGTTCCGCCGCCCGCGGCCACCTGGACGCCGGACAGGTCGCGTACGGTCCAGGTCAGCGCGTCGCCCCGGCTCGTCACGTCGAACGAGGGCTGGGCGGGCTGCACGAACACGTTGCCCACGGCCCGCTGCCCCAGGGCGAGGTCGGGGGCGGGCGCGGTGATCGTGACCCCGTCGAGCCGGAGCTGCCCGGTGCGCTCGACGAGGAACGCCACCCGCTTGGCCGGCCCGTGCCAGACGCCGTCGCCGGCCCCGCCGAAGTGCTGGTAGGACTGCCCGGCGGTGAAGGAGGTGACGGTGAGCCGTTGCCAGTCGCCGCCCGCGGCCAGCGGCAGCCGCTGCTGGTGGGTCTGCCCGGTGCTGTCCACCAGCCGGAGCGTCACCGTGGGCAGTGCGGGCGAGCGCGCCCAGAGCGACAGCGCCTTGAGGTCGGCGGCCGTGGCGTACCCGGCCTCGACGTACTTGCCGCCGGCGGTGAGGTCGGCGGTCAGCAGGGCCGAGCGCGCTCCGGTCCTCGCGTCGGCCGCGTCGCTGGTGAGGGCGCCCTTGGCGCCGGGGAACTCCGGGCCGAGCCCCAGGGCCCAGCCCTGCGTGCCGTACTCGAAGTCGCCGACGACCTGGTCGATGTCGGTGGCCGCGTGGGAGGGCGCGGCCAGGAACGGGACGGAAAGTAGGGAGATGATGACGGTTCGTAACCAGAGATGGATGCGGGATCTCATGGGGGGTGGATCCTCTCCGTTGTCAGAGCTGGTACAGGTGCTCCGCCTCGAAGCCGAGAACCCGGCGGGCCCGGGTCACGTCGATCGGCACGGCCCGGCCGGGCAGGGCGGCGCGCAGCGGGGAACGGGGCAGGAAGTGGCGGACGAGTTCCGCGGTGGGCAGCGGGACGATGGTGTCGGGGGCGGCCACGAACAGCACGTGGGAGCCGTCGATCGGCCGGGTGACGCCGAGCCAGCAGGCGGTGGCCGCGTCCCGGGAGTCGAGGTAGGCCCACAGGTCGGCGACTCCCCTGGCCGGCTCGGCGGCGAACTCGGCGGCCCGCTCGGGCAGCCGGTCCTCGGGGCCGCCGACGAACGGGAAGCGCAGCGCCACCACCGTCATGCCGTGCAGCCGGTGGATCATGCGCGCGGTGGACTCGTCGGCCTCCTTCGACAGCGCGTACGGGTCGGCGGCCAGCAGCGGGTGCGCCTCGTCGACAGGCAGGTAGGCCGGTTCCAGGCGGTGCGGGGAGAACGGCATGCCGAGCACGCTGAGGCTGCTGGCGATGACCGCCCGGCGCACCCCGGCCCGGCCCGCCTCGTCGAGCACCGCGAACGTGGCGCCGGTGTTGTTGAGGTAGACCTCCTGCGGAGGGTTGTCGTTGGGGCTGGGGATGGCCGCCAGGTGGATCACGGCGTCGACGCCGTCCAGCGCCCGCCGTACGACCTCGGGGTCGCCCGCGTCGCCCACGACGACGCGGTCGGCCTTGAGGTCGCCCGGATCCTCCAGGACCAGCGCGGTCACCGGCACGTCCTCGGCCGCGCAGCGCGCGAGGACGGCCCGGCCGATCAGCCCGGCGGCGCCGGTGACGAGCACTCTGCTGAGCATCAACCTTTGACCCCCGTGAACCCCACGCCGCGCACGATGTACTTCTGGAAGACGATGAAGACGAGCACGGGCGGCATCAACGCCATGAACATGCCGGCGATGACCATGTTCTCCTCGGCGAACTCCGCCAGCCTGGGCAGCGCCACCGAGATCGGGTGCAGCTCGCCGTCGGAGATGGCCACCATGGGCCACAGGAAGTCCTTCCAGGCGCCCATGATCGTCAGCAGGGACGTCACGGCCAGGATGGGCTTCGACATGGGCAGCACGATGTGCCAGAACATCCGCCACGGTCCGGCCCCGTCGACCTGGGCCGCGCCGAACAGCTCGCGCGGGATCCCGTCGAAGAAACGTTTCATCAGCAGGACGGTGAAGGCGTGCGCGGCGTGCGGCAGCCACACCGCCCACGTGGTGTCGGCGATGCCCACGTCGAGCACCGTCAGGTAGAGCGCGACGAGCGACACGCTGCCCGGCAGGAACAGCGTCGCCAGGATCGCGCCGTAGACGTACTTGCCGTAGCGCGGCCGGAGCACCGACAGCGCGTACGCGCCCATGACCGACACGACGATCTGCGCCAGCCACGACCCTCCGGCCAGGACGACCGTGTTGAGCATGAAGTGGCCGATGCGCAGCCTGCTCCAGGCTTCGGCGAGCAGCGACCAGTCGGGGGCGGCCGGGTAGAGGCGCAGTGGGTCGGTGAGCAGTTCCCGCGTCGGGGAGATCGCCCCCTTGACCGTCCACAGGATCGGGCCGAGCCCGGCGACGAGCACGCCGAGGAAGACGGCGAACTGGGTCGAGCCGAGCACCGCGCGTACGCCGCGCTTCTTGCGGTCGGAGTCGGAGATGAGTCCGCTCATGTCGTGCTCCAAGCCTTCGTCATGCGCAGGTACACCGCCGACAGCAGGCCGAGCACGACCGCCAGCAGCACCGACAGCGCGCCGGCCATGCCGTAGTCGCCGTAGACGAAGGCGTACCGGTAGATGAGCAGCAGGACGGTCACCGTCGCGTCCTCGGGGCCGCCGTCGGTCATGACGAACGGCTCGGTGAAGACCTGGAAGGTGCCGATGACCTGCAGCAGCAGCATGAGCAGCAGCACGCCGCGGAGCTGGGGCAGCGTGATGTGCCACACGCGCCGCCGGATCGACGCGCCGTCGCTCTCGGCCGCCTCGTACAGCTCCCTGGGGACGCTGGTCAGCGCCGCGATGTAGATCAGCACGGTGCCGCCCGCGCCCGCCCAGGTGGCCTCCAGCACCAGCGAGGGCATCGCCCACCGCGTGTCCTGCAGCCACGGGAACGGGCCCAGGCCGACGAGCCCGAGCAGGCCGTTGAGCAGGCCGTAGTCGCTGTTGTAGAAGAACTTCCACATCATGATCGCCACGACCGGCGGCACCGCCACCGGCAGGTAGACCAGCACGCGGAACAGGCCGCCGCCCTTGCGCAGCTCCGACATGACCACCGCGAGGAGGACCGGCACGGGGAAGCCGAGGATCAGGGCGAGGACGGTGAACCAGAGCGTGTTCAGCGCGGCCTTGCCGAGCAGCGGATCGGCGAACAGGTTGGCGAAGTTCTGCCAGCCGACCCAGCTCGCCGCCTCGACCAGGTTGGTGCGCTGGAAGGCGAGCATGGCGCTCTGCAGGATCGGCCACCAGGAGAACACCGCGAACACGAGCACCAGCGGCGCGAGGAACAACACCGAGGCCACCGCGTAGGGGTGCCGGGCCCGGCGCCGCCGGGGCGGGCGCGGCGTGGTGACCGCCGCGTCCGCCTGCTCGGCCAGCGCCGTCACTGCTGCGACCTGTCCAGGATCGGCTTCACCTTCTCGACGGCCTTGGTGATCTCGGCCGCAGGGTCGGCGTCCTGGCGGGTCAGCACCGCCTGGACGACCGTGTCGAGCGCGGCGTAGAGCTCCTGGCCGGCGACGGGCGGCTCGGAGATGAACTCCTGCGCCTTCACGCCCTCGTTGTAGGTGGCGAAGTGCTCCCAGTCGACGTTGGAGACGGCCTTCTCCGCGGCCATCACCGGGTCGGAGACCGCGGGGGCGAAGAACGGCAGCTGCGGCACGGCGGCCACGAGACCGTCGGCCTTCTTCTTCTCGGCCCGCTCGGTGGCCAGGGCCGGGTCGTACTTGGGCCGCAGGTAGACGGCGTCGATCCACTTGACCGCCGCCTGGCGCTGCTCGGGCGTGGCCTTCGGGCTGACGACGGCGACCGTGCCGCCCAGCAGCGTGCCCTTGCCCGACCCGGACGGCAGCGTGGTCTGGCCGTACACCTCAGGCTTGCCGTTGAACTTGGCGACGTAACTGCCGTAGAGGTTGGGCGCGCCCATCATCATCGCGACCTTGCCGGCGGCGAAGTCACGCAGCAGGTCGTCCTGGTTGCGCAGGTGCTGGGTGCCCATCGAGCGGTCGTCCCAGCGCATCGCCTTGAGCAGGGCGAGGGCCTGCCTGGTGGGGGCGTCGTCGAAGGCGGGGACGACCTTGCCGCCCTCCTCCTTCTCCATCCGGCCGCCGTAGGAGTAGGTCATGGTCGTGAGCATCCAGCCGCCGGTGTTGGCGGTGGCGTGCATGCCGAAGCCGGGCACCCCGGTCCTGTCGCTGATCGTCTTGGCGGCGGCCCGCACCTCGTCCCAGGTGGCCGGGGGCTTGTCGGGATCGAGCCCGGCCTTGGTGAACAGTTCACGGTTGTAGACGAGGCCGGCGGCGTACGCCTCGGTGGGCAGGCCGTAGATCTTGCCGTCCGGGGTGCTGCTCGGGGCCAGGATGCGCTTGTCGAAGTCGGACTTGGCGAGCAGCTTCAGGTCCGCGGTGAGGTCGGCGACCTGGCCGCGCCTGATCATGGCCTGCGGGTCGGTCAGCGGGACGCGGAAGACCGTCTCCAGCTGGCCCGCGGCCAGGCGCGCCGCGAACGTCTTGACGTCGTACTGCGTCTCGGTCGGCTTGACCTTGATGGTCGGGTTGGCCTTCTCGAACTCGGCGACCTGGGCCAGGAAGTTCTTCTGGCTCTCCGGCTGGGTGCTGGGCGGCATGCCGGAGACGGTGATCTCGGTCTTGCCGCCGGACGTGCCGTCCTGCCCGCCGCCGCACGCCGCGACCGCGGCCAGGAGCAGCAGACCCGCGGCTCCTCTAGCCATGTACGTGTTCATCGGGACTCCAAGTTCATGCCGGGGGGCGAGTCGAGTCGAACGCTATATATGACGCGTTAACGTGTAAAGCACGGGATGGTAACGCGCACGAAATGCAACGAGTTAACGCGTCAACTAAGGTGGCTCTATGCCGCCGTCGGGGCGGCGGACCCGCGCGGCCCACCGCTCGTGCAGGTGCGTGACCGGCGGGTACCCGGCGGCCAGCTTCTCGTCCAGCTCGATGCCCCAGCCGGGCAGGTCCGCGGGACGCAGGTGACCTCGGACGGGATTGAGCGTGCCGGGGAACACCTCGCACACGCTGTCGGGGTAGACGTGCCCCTCCTGGATGCCGAACGCGGGCGTGGTGACGTCCAGCGCCAGGTTCGCCGCCACGCCGACGGGCGAGACGTCGCCCGGGGAGTGCCAGGCCGTGCGCACCCCGGTCAGCTCGCAGAGCGCGGCCAGCTTGCGCGCCGGGGTCAGCCCGCCGACGGCCGAGACGTGGCAGCGCAGCAGGTCGACGCCGCCGCCCAGGACCAGCCTGGCCGCGTCGGGCACCGAGACGAGCAGCTCGCCGACCGCGATGGGCGCGGGCGAGGCCGCCCGCACCTCGGGCAGCCGGTCGTAGTGCTCGGGCGCGACCACGTCCTCCAGGAAGAACAGCCGGTACGGCTCCAGCGACCTGGCCAGCAGGATCGCCTCCTTCGGCGTGAGCCGGCTGTGCACGTCGTGCAGCAGCTCGACGTCCTCGCCCAGGACCTCGCGGGCCCGGTCGAACAGGGCGGGGGTGGTGCGCAGGTAGTGCCTGACGTCCCAGCCGTCGGGATGCGGCGCGTCCGGGTAGGCGTTCGCCCTGCCGGGCGCTCCGTAGCCGCCCAGCCCCGGTTGCCCGGTCTGCAGCCTGACGTGGCGATATCCGGCGGCCATGAGCCGCTGGGCGTGCTCCAGCGTGCCCTCGACGGTGGCGCCCTCGGCGTGCAGGTAGACGGGCGCCGCCGCGCGCACCCGGCCGCCGAGCAGCTCGTACACGGGCATGCCGGCGCGCTTGCCCGCGATGTCCCACAGCGCCATGTCGACGCCGGACAGCGCGTTGTTCAGCACCGGTCCGCCGCGCCAGTAGGACGACAGGTGGATCATGCGGGTGATGTCCTCGATGTCGGCCGGATGGCGGCCGATCAGCATCGGGCCCACGTGCTCGTCCACGGCCGCGGCGACAGCGTGGAAGCGCTGGGTGAAGGTGGCGCAGCCGAGGCCGTACAGGCCGTCGTCGGAGGTGTCGATCCGCACCACGACCAGCGGGATGCCCTCGGGCGCCGTGACGACGGCACGCACCCGCGTGATCGTCAGCCCGTCCCTGGGCGGCCAGGGGGCCTGGGTTTCCTGCATGCGGGGACGCGCCTTTCAGAAGCGGGTGGGACGGGCGGGCACGGCGACCTCCAGGCCGCCCCACGACCAGCGGACCTCCTCCTCCCCCACGGCGCTGAGCAGCGCCTGCGCGGTGGGTTCCGCGCCTTCCGCGAGCAGTTCCACAGCGAACCCGGCGCGCAGGATCGCGTGGTGGAAGTCGACCGGTCGGCGCGGCCCGCTGTACAGCACCGCCTCGACGGCGACCTCGTCCTCGCCGCGGGCCAGGGCCCAGGTGGCGGGCTCGCCGAGGAAGGCGGCCGCGCCGGTGTGCACGACCGCCCTGCGCGTTCCGGCGGCGAGCTCGAAGACGCCGTCGCCCAGCTCGCGGCCGTGCACGCCCCGGCCGCGCAGCGTGACGCGCAGCCGCAGGTCGCCCACGTCGAAGACGCTGCCTTCTGGCTTGTCCAGGTTTGGATGGAAGTCGCCGGAGTCGTAGGTGAGCCACCATCCGGCCAGCGCCCTGGGCCCGTCCTGCGCCTGACGGCACCACGCGGCGGTCAGGTCGTGGCCGTTGTGCATGATCCGGGCGCGCAGCACCACGGCCGGGTCCTCGGGCGTGCGCCAGTAGCCGAGCAGCGGCCTGCGCTGCACCCAGGCGAACTCCTCGTTGACCGTGCCCAGCGTGGCGTCCTCGCCGAGCCAGGTGGTGCCGGTGGTCTGGCCGTCGAAGACGGTCCTGACCTGCACCTCGGGCTCGGGCAGCCGGGCGAAGCGCCCGGCCAGACGCGGCGGGCACGGCAGCGTGGGCACCATGCGCGGGGTGTCGTCACGGATCCCGACGCCGGGGCGCGCCTCGATCGGCGCCCCCGTCTGGGCGGCGAGATAACACGTCAACTCCTCGCTGAGCCAGTCGGTGTACGCGCGGGCGTGCGGTCCGGCGAGCTGCCCGGTGCCCGGGTGGAAGCGCTCGGCGAGCGCCGCCCACACGCGTTCCCGCATGACCTCGATCTGCTCCAGGAACCCCTGGTCGCGGACCACCACGTGGGCGCGTTCGCAGATCTCCAGCAGGAACGGGCTGTAGGCGGGCGAGTTGTACTCGGCGAAGGCGTCGCGTTCCAGCATCGCGGTGAGCTTGCGCCTGCCGTAGGCGAGGAACTCGGGCGTGCCGAGCAGCTCGCCGGCGCTCGCGCAGGTGACGGAGCCGAGCAGGGCGATGTTCGTGTAGCGCGGGCCGACGTTGCGCCGGAAGATGGACAGGGCCGCGTGGCGCAGCGCCTCGGCGATCCGGCCGTCGAGGACGTCCCCGTGCGCGGCCAGCACCTGGGCCAGCCGTACGCCGATGAAGTCGGCCCAGTTCCAGTCGGCCGGCGCCATGGCCTGGGGCGGCTCCTCCATGAAGTAGCCCCAGATGCCGTAGTGGTCGTCGAGCGGGTCGCGCTCCTGCAGGTCGACGATCGCGCCGAGCACCTCCTTGGCCCGGTCGAGGCGGCCTGCCTGCAGCAACGCGATCGCGTAGTCGGTGGAGGCGCGGGTGTCGTGCACGCGGCTGCCGGCCGGGATCGTGGTGTGGTATCCGTTGCTGCGTGACAGCTGCCACGGCAGCCGGTGTTCGGGGTCGTAGCGCTCGTCCTGAACCTTCAGGAACTCCTCGGGTGTCACCGCTGGGTGTCCTTTCGCCGAATGCGGCCCGACGTTAGTCTTAGCGTGTTAACGTGTCAACGATCACGAACGGGACGGATGGGGGCAGGATGAACGAATCGTCCGACAGCCAGGAGCCGCTCTACCAGCAGGTCAAGCGGGATCTGGTCGCGGCGATCTCGCGCGGTGAGTACGTGCAGGACGAGCCGTTCATCAGCCAGCGCGAGGTCTGCGAACGGTTCGGGGTGAGCACCACCACCGCGGTGCGCGCGCTCAACGAGCTGGTCACCGAGGGCTACCTGGTACGCCGGCGCGGACGCGGCACGTTCGTGGCCGACCGGCCCGTCCCGGCCGAGTCGACGCGGGAGCGCTCCATCGCCTACATCATGCACGGGCACGGGCCGCACAACTCCGACGTGATCGACGGAATCGAGTCGGTCTGCGCCGAACTCGGCTACCGGATGTTCCTGTCCAACACCAAGGGCTCACCGGCCGCCCAGGAGAAGGCGCTGCGTCAGGCGCTCGACACCCAGGCCAGCGGCGTCGCGCTGTACTCGGTCGACGCCCACCACGACTCCCCCGCCCTGGCCGAGCTGAGACGGCGGCGCGTCCCGCTGGTCATGGTCGACCGCTACCACCCCGAGTCCCCGACCGACGCGGTGCTCTTCGACAACTTCGCCATCGGCTACCGGCTGACCGAGTACCTCATCGGGCAGGGGCACCGGCGCATCACCGCGTTGTGGGACGCCACCGAGTGCACCTCGGTGCAGGAGCGCCTCACCGGGCACGTGCAGTCGTTGCGCGAGCACGGGCTGCCGGTCTCGCCGGAGCTGACCGCGCTCAAGACCTACCTGCGGCTGCCGGAGGACCGGCGGCGGGAGATGCTGGCCGGGCTGCTCGACCGGCGCGAGCCGCCGACGGTGCTGCTGTGCGCCAACGGGTTCGTGCTGGCGCACGCGGCCTCCGACCTCACCGCGATGGGCGTCGAGGTGCCCGGCCAGGTCGAGCTGGCCGGCATGGACGACGCGGGGCCGTTCGACCTGCTGCCGCTGACGGTCGCCGCCGCCCGCCTGCCGTCGCGGGAGATGGGCGAGCGGGCGATGCGGCTGCTGGCCGAGCGCATCGACCATCCCGAGACGGCGTCGGAGGTCGAGCACGTGGTGCTGCCGATCGAGATCCGCACCCGCGAGTCGGCTTCCGCCTATCTGCGCGTGGTCTCCGCCCAAACCGCCTGAACCTCCCGAGGTACCCCCCATGCCTTCCCCTCTTCGCGTCGTCCTGGTGGGCGGCGGTCAGATCGCCGACTCCACCCACATGCCGGCTTTTCGCGAAATGTCGGCCGATATCGAGGTTGTGGCGGTCGTCGACGCCACCGTCGAGGCGGCCAGGTCGTTCGCCGACCGGTGGGCCGTGCCGCACGCCTCCGACGACCTCGCCGCGACGCTGCGGGACCTGCGCCCCGACCTCGTCGACATCGCCAGCCCGCCCGCGCTCCACCGTGACCAGGTGGTCGCCGCGCTGCGCGCGGGCGCGTGGGCGTGGTGCGAGAAGCCGCCGTGCCTGTCGCTGGCGGAGTACGACGAGATCACCGCGGCCGAACAGGCCGGCGGCCCGTACGCCGCGGTCGTCTACCAGCAGCGTTTCGGCTCGGCCGCGCAGCACGCCCGCGCGCTGATCTCCGGCGGCGCACTCGGCCGGCCGTACGTCGCGCACTGCCAGACCACCTGGTTCCGCGACGCCGGCTACTACGCGGTCCCGTGGCGCGGCCGGTGGGAGACCGAGGGCGGCGGCCCCGCCATGGGTCTCGGCATCCACCAGATCGACCTCATGCTCGAACTGCTCGGCGACTGGAGCGAGGTGCGAGGCATGGCCGCCAGGCTCGCCCGCGACGTGCGGACCGACGACGTGACGACGGCGCTGGTCCGCTTCGACTCCGGCGCGCTGGCCACGGTCGTCAGCACGTCGCTGGCGCCGCGCCAGGTCAGCCACCTGCGCGTCGACCTCGCCGCCGCCACCCTGGAGCTCACCCACCTGTACGGCTACGCCAACGAGAACTGGACGATCACCCCCGCCCCCGGCGTGACCGGTCTCGACTGGCCGCCGCCCGACGACGTGCCCAGCTCCCACCTGGCCCAGCTCCGGGACCTGATCGCCGACCTGCGGGCCGGACGGCGGCCCCGCGGCAGCGGCCAGGACGGCCGCAGGGCGCTGGAGCTGATCACGGCGATGTACAAGTCGGCGCTCACCGGGCAGCCGGTGCGCTCCGGCGAGATCGGTCCGGGCGACCCGTTCCACCGGAACCTGCACGGCGACAACCCCGAGGTGTTCCAGTGAAGATCATCGGCTTCGAGCTCTTCACCGTCACCCCGCGCTGGATGTTCCTGCGCGTCGACACCGACGAGGGCGTCAGCGGCTGGGGCGAGCCCATCGTCGAGGGCCGCGCCGAGACGGTCGCCTCCTGCGTGAACACGCTGATGGAGGCGCTGGTCGGCGCCGACCCCGGACGCATCGAGGACCACTGGCAGGTGATGTCGAAGGGCGGCTTCTACCGGGGCGGCCCGATGCTGTCCAGCGCGGTCGCCGGGATCGACCAGGCGTTGTGGGACATCAAGGGCAAGGCTCTCGGCGTGCCGGTCTACGACCTGCTCGGCGGCCCGGTGCGCGATCAGGCCAAGGTCTACACGTGGGCGCACGGCGACACGGACGCGGAACTGGCCGAGAACGCCGTGGCCCGGGTGGAGGCGGGCTTCGACACGCTGAAGTTCGCCGCCTGGGAGGGCCGGATGCCGCCGATCCCGTCACCGGCCCTCACCAGCCGGATCGTGGCCCGCTTCGCGGCGGTGCGCGACGCGGTTGGCGACGGCGTCGACCTGGCCGTCGACCTGCACGGCCGCTTCACGTCGGCGGCCTCGCGCAAGGTGCTGCCGCTGCTTGAGCCGCTGTCCCCCTTGTTCGCCGAAGAACCGGTGCTTCCCGAGTTCTCCCGCGACCTGCGACGAGTGGTGGAGTCCACGACGATTCCCATCGCGACCGGCGAGCGCCTGTTCTCCCGCTGGGACTTCCGCGACGTGCTCCCGACGGGCGTGGCGGTGATCCAGCCGGACCTGTCGCACGCCGGGGGCATCTCCGAGGTCCGCCGGATCGCCGCGATGGCCGAGACCTGGGACGTCACCCTCGCTCCCCACTGCCCCCTCGGCCCGATCGCTCTGGCAGCCTGCCTGCAGATCGACTTCGCGACCCCGAACTTCCTCATCCAGGAGCAGTCGCTGGGCATCGGCTACCACGACGGCAGCGAACTCCTCGACTACCTGGTGGACCGCTCGGTCTTCACCTTCACCGACGGCCACCTCGACCGCCCGACGGCCTCCGGCCTGGGCATCGAGGTCGACGAGAAGGCGGTGCGCCCGGCGTCGTCGCACGCCGGGCGCAACCCGATCTGGCGGCACCGGGACGGCTCGTTCGCCGAGTGGTAGCCGTCCATGGAACGCGCGGCCGAGCCCACGGCCGCGCGTGCGGGAGATCGTCATGGGTACCAGCTTCGGTTCCCCGGCATCGCCCTGACCGTCGCGCGGCCGCCGGTCGTCATCGACGGCCGCCGAACCCCCAGTCGTGCACCTCGATCCCGGCGTAGCGGTCGGCGGTGAGGACCGCGCGGGCCGCGTCCGCGTCCGGCGCGCGGACCAGCAGCGCGGTGCCGACCCAGGTGGCGCCGTCGTCGGACAGCAGCGGCCCGTACGCGATCAGCTCGTCGCCGTCGGCCGGCGGGACGAGGTCGGCGGGCTGCCCGGAGCCGAGGCCCAGCACCAGGTACCGGTTGCCGCCCTGCCGGCCGCCGGGGAACTCCCACATGGTGCGCCCCAGCACGTTGCGCCAGCGGCGGAGCAGCACGTCGCGGTAGACCCCGGCCTGGTAGTTGGGCTCGTCGAAGGCGAACGCCCGCGCGGCGGCGGGGTCGGGCAGGTCGACGATGTGCACGCTGCCGGTGGCCGCGTCGGTGTCGCGGTCGAAGGTCGGGCCGCGGGCGATCAGCTCCGCTTCGTACCGGTCCATGTAGGACCAGTGCGCCTCCCCCAACTCCCCGCGCAGGGGGCCCGATCCGGGACGGTCACGGTGGTAGCAGAAGAACTCCATGCCGAGAGTACCTACCACGTGATCTTCACCCGGTCACCATCGCCGCCCGGCCCGGCGGCTCAGCCGAGCATCTGCTCGACGAGGTCGGCGGCGCGGGTGGTGCCGCCCTCGGCCCGCGCCTCGGCCTGCAGGCGCGTCAGGCGGCGGGCCACCTCGGGGTCGCCGGTCAGCTCGGCCAGCGCGGCGCGCAGGGCCTCGGCCGTGGCGTCGGCGGTGTCGATGCGGCGGGCCACGCCCAGCTCCACGAGCCGGTCGGCGTTGGCGAACTGCTCGGCGCCCTGCGGGACGGCGATCATCGGCACGCCCGCCAGCAGCCCTTCGCAGCAGCCGCCCATGCCCGCGTGGGTGACGAACGCGTCGGCCTGGTCGAGGATCGCCCGCTGCGGCACCCACGGGTGCACCTCGACGTTGGACGGGATCTCGCCCAGCTCCCCCACGTCGGTGTACTTGCCGATCTGCAGCACGACGTGCCAGCCGGGCAGGTCGCCGAAGGCCGCCAGGCACCGGCGGTAGAACTCCGGCTGACGGGTGTAGGCCGACCCCAGGGAGATCAGCAGGACGTTCGCGGCGTCGCCCGGACGGGTCCAGCCGCCCTGCCCGCGCAGGTCGTGGCAGGGGCCGACGAAGGTCACGGTGGCGGTGTCGACCTGGTCGGCGTGCGGCTGCATGGCCCGCGGGATCAGGGCCAGCGCGCGGGGCGGATGGCCGGAGAAGGCGTCGACGTCGGTGGTGGTGGCGTCGGACCCGGCGAGCCAGCCGGCGAACCTGGCCCGGTAGGCGTCGGCCCCCGGCAGCCGCCACAGCTGCGCCGCCACCTCCTCCTGGTAGCCCTTCCAGGCCACGAACGTCGGCGACAGCTGCAGCAGGGGTCGGCCCTGCGCCTCGGCCAGGGCCCGCGCGGCGTAGGCGCCGATGTCGTACAGGTAGAGGTCGGCGGGGTCGTCGTCGTAGGCGGCGCGCAGCTGCGGGAGCGCCTGGACGGCGTCGTCCAGGAAGAGGCTCATCGCCGCGATGGGGTCGTCGGGCCAGTCGTTGTCGGCGACCGGCAGCGTCGAGGTGCACGGGACCAGCTCGGCGCCGGTGCCCGTGACCAGGTCGGCGACCGCCGGGTCGTTGGCGTACGTCACCCGGTGGCCGCGGGCCACCAGCTCGCGGACGATCTCCAGGCTGGGCAGGACGTGGCTGACGGCGGGGATGCCGACCATGGCGATGTGGGCGCGGCGGCGGGACATGGGCGAGTCACTCATTTCGGGTTCTGCGCGGCGGAACAGGTGCTGGACGACGGTCAGGCGCGACGCGCATCCGGCGCGGCGGCCTCCAGGTCGGCGACGCTGCCCGACATGATCGTGCGCACGTGCTCGGTGATGTGCTCGGCGGGCCAGTCCCACCAGGCCACCGCGAGCAGGCGGGCGACGTCGTCGGCCGGGTAGCGGGTGCGGATGAGGCGGGCCGGGTTGCCGCCGACGATCCCGTAGTCGGGCACGTCGGAGGTGACCACGGAGCCGGCGCCGATGATCGCGCCGTGCCCGATGCGCACGCCGGGCAGCACCGTCGCGCCGTGGCCGAACCAGACGTCGTTGCCGACGACGGTGTCCCCGCGGTTGGGCAGGCCGGTGAGCAGGTCGAAGTGGTCGGACCACGAGCCGCCCATGGTGGGGAAGGGGAAGGTCGAGGGGCCGTCCATGCGGTGGTTGGCGCCGTTCATGATGAACCGCACGCCGGTGCCCAGGGCGCAGAACCGGCCGATGACCAGCTTCTCCGGGCCGTAGTGGTAGAGCACGTTGCGGGTCTCGAACGCGGTCGGGTCGTCGGGGTCGTCGTAGTAGGAGAACTCCCCCACCTCGATCAGCGGGGACTTGACCAGCGGCCGCAGCAGCACCACCCGCGGCTGGGCGGGCATCGGGTGCAGGACGGTGGGGTCGGCGGGGACGCGGGCGTTCATGGATCTCTACCTTCCGCCACTGCTAATGCGACAACTTGTACATTAAGATGGTGGCATGCCGACGTCCGCCTCGCAAACAGGTAAGGGGACGACGACGTCCGAGAGCCCGTCGTCCGGGCCGCGCCGCCGTCCGGGTGGCCGTACCGGTCGCATCCGCGCGCAGGTTCTCGACGCGGTCCGCGCCGAGCTCGCGGAACGCGGCTTCGACGGGCTGACCCTCGACGCCGTCGCGGCCCGCGCGGGCGTGCACCGCGCGACGGTCTACCGGCGCTGGCGGGACGTCGGCGGCCTGCTCGCCGACGTCCTGGAGGCGACCGGCGACGACGACTGGCAGCCCCGGGACACCGGCTCCCTGCTGGGCGACCTGGCGGCGCTCAACCACGAGAACCAGGCGGCGATGACCGCGCAGCCGTCGATCGCCGCGGCCCTGATCGCCGCCTCGTTCCGCTCGGAGGAGGCCGCTCGCGGCGTGCGGCGGCTCTGGGAGGACCGGTACACCCGCTGCGAGGTCATCGTCAGGCGGGCGGTCGCGCGGGGCGAGCTGCCGGCCGGCACCGACGCGCGGCGGCTGCTCGTCGCCGCCACCGCGCCGCTCTACCACCACCTGGTGCTCCTCCGCACTCCCCCCGACCCGGACCTGCCGGAGCAGGCGGCGCGGACGGCCGTGCTCGCCGCCGCGGCCGGCGCCTTCACTGCTCCGCCGGGGCGGTGAGGCCGGGGTCGCGGTCAGGAGGAGACGGCGACGGGCAGGCGGTAGGTCCGCGGGTCGTCGAGGTGGCCGACGATGAAGGCGGCCAGGTCGGCGCGGGACGTACGGGCGCCCAGGCGTTCGGTCGCGCCGATCGAGACGCGGGGGCGGCCGGTGCCGGGCCGGTCGGTCAGGCCGGTGGGGCGGACGGCCGTCCAGTTCAGCCGCGTCCCGGCGAGCGCCTGTTCCATGCGCGCCATGTCGGCGTACGGATGGCGCATGACGTGGTGCAGGACGCGGCCGAGCAGGCGGGTGACGGGCCCCGCGCCGGGCGGGACGGCCAGCCCGGCCGAGGAGATCACGACGAGCCGGGCGGACGGCGGCAGCGCCGCGACGATCGCGGCGGTCCCCTGCGAGTAGACCGTGGTGGGGCCGCGGCCGGACGGGCCGAGGGCGGAGATCACGGTGTCGTGGCCGGTCAGCGCGTCACGCAGGCTCTCGGGGTCGGTCACGTCGGCGGCGCGGCGGACGAGCCGCGGGTGGTCGAGGTCGAGGCCGCCGGGGCGGCGGGCGACGGCGGTGACGGCGTGCCCGGCCGCGAGGGCGCGTTCGACGACGAGACGTCCGGTGCGGCCCGTGGCGGCGACGACGGCGAGGGAGGTCATGAGCGGGCGATCTTCCGTGGCGAGGGTGGCGGGAGAGCTTCAGACGTGGGCGGCGGGCTTGCTGGCGGGCTGGAACGTGAAGGAGATGGCCTCCATGAGGGCCTGGTGCTTGGTGTTCTGGAAGGCGGCGATCTTCCAGTCGCCGTCCGCCTGCCGGACCATCGTGTAGGTCTGGATCTTGTGCGGCTTGCCGGGCTTGCCCTTGTAGGTGTCGCCGCGGGTGATGACGAGGGCGGTGCCGGGGCCGGCGAGACGGATGCCGACGGTCTCACTGGCCAGCCTGGTGCCCTTGACGAAGCTGTCGAACAGCGCCTGGTGGGCGTCGCCGATCTCGCGGGCGCCGGTGTAGAGGGTGCCGACGTAGGTGATGTAGGTGGCGTCCTCGGTGAACAGGTCGCCGTACGCGCCGCCGTCGGCCCGGTTCCAGGCGTCGGCGAGACGGTCGAGCACGGAGGTGATGGCGGCGGCGTCGGCGGCGGTGAGGGTGTTGCTCATGGTCGTTGCCCTTCCTCAGGTGACTTCGCGGAAGCATTTGCTTCTTTGAAGATTTATCTTCTCTGAAGAAGAGATTAGGAGAGGGGTCGGCCCCTGTCAACACGGGGCGCCGCCGATCGCCGCCGCGCCGCCTGCCGGGGCCTGATCCAGGACGGCGGGCTCACGTATGCTTGCGGTCCCATGAGTGAGCAGTTGACGATCGGCGAGCTGGCCGAACGCACCGGGGTCGCCACCTCCGCGCTGCGCTACTGGGAGGAGCTCGGGCTGATCCCGGAGCCCGAGCGCGTCTCGGGGCAGCGGCGGTATCCGCCGTCGGCGGCCGAGCTGGTCGCGGTGATCCTGCTGCTGCGCGAGGTCGGCCTCACGTTGCGCGAGATCAGGACCTTCATCGCGGCCCGGTCCCAGCCGGGCGACGGGTGGCGGGAGCTGTACGGGCGCAAACTCGCCGAGCTGGACGAGCGCATCGCCCGCGCCCAGGTGGCGCGCACCGCCATCGCGCACGGCATGGCCTGCCCGCACGAGAACGTCTTCGAGTGTCCCGCCTTCACCGGGGCGGTCAGGGCGCGGCTGGCGGGGGCGTCGCTGGAAGAGGCGCACCAGCACTGAACGGCGGCCCTGCGGGCGCGGACGCCTCGGCCGCCGCTGCACCGAAGGGGTGCCCGCGGCGGCCGAGGCGCGCGTCAGGGGGCAAGCGGCCAGGGGGTCAGGCGGTCAGGCGGTCAGGCACGAACGGTCAGGGGCGAGCGGTCAGGGGGTGCTGCGGGGCAGGGTGAGGGTGACCAGGAGGCCGGCGATCATCACCGCCGCGGTGAGCAGGACGACCAGGAACTCGCCGTCCGCCGTGGCGGCGCGCAGGGCCTGGCCGGTCCTGCCCGCGGTCCCGAGGTCGGCGATGACGGTGAAGACGGCCAGGCCGATGGCGTTGCCGATGTTGAGCGCGGTGGAGGCGATGCCGTTGGCGACGCCCTGCTCGTGGGCGGGGGTGCCGGTGGCGGCGGCGATCCACATGGCGGTCCAGACCACGCCCTGACCCAGGCCGGAGACGACGAGACCGGGGATCAGCAGGCCGTACCCGGCGTCGGCGTCGAAGCCGAGGGCCAGGACGGCGGTCCCGGCGACGCCGACGGCGAAGCCGATCAGCAGCGTGGCCCGGGTGCCGATCCGGGTGGCCAGGCGTTCGCCGCCCTGGGTGCCGGCGGCGATGGCCAGCGACGGGACGAGGAAGGCCAGCCCGCTCTGCAGGGCGCTGTAGCCGTGGACGCTCTGCAGCAGCACGGTGAGGAAGTACGGCAGGACGCCGAACGTGGCCATGTAGACGAAGGTGACCAGCATGCCGACGGTCAGGCTGCGGTTGCGGAACAGCCGGAACGGCATGAGCGGATCCGCGCTGCGGGCCTCGACCAGCGCGAAGATCGCCAGCAGCACGGCGGCCACCGCGAAGGCGCCCGCGACCAGGGGGCTGCCCCAGCCCAGCTCGGGCCCCTCGACCAGGGCGAAGACCAGCAGCGTGGACCCGCCGGTCACGGTGAGCGCCCCCGGCATGTCGAACCTGCGCCGTTCCCGCCTGGCCGGGTCACGCGGGACGACGGCCAGGGCCGCCAGCGCGACCAGCCCGGCCAGGGGGACGTTGACGAAGAAGACGGCGGGCCAGCCGAAGTTCTCGGTGAGGACGCCGCCGAGCAGCGCGCCGATCGTCAGCCCGCTGGCGCCCGCGCCGCCCCAGACGGCCAGCGCCCGGTTGCGCTGCCGCCCCTCGGCGAACAGGCTGTTGAGCAGCGCCAGCGTCGAGGGCAGCAGCAGCGCCCCGCCGACGCCCTGCACCGCGCGGGCGACGATGATGACGACGGGGCCCGTGGCCAGCCCGCCCGCGAGCGAGGACAGCGCGTAGAGGGCCAGGGCGAGCACGAAGACGCGGCGGCGGCCGAGCAGGTCGGCCGCCCGGCCGCCGAACAGCAGGAAGCCGCCGGCGAAGACGACGTACGCGCTGACCACGAGCTGCTGGGTCTGGCCGGGGAAGCCCAGGTCGGCGCCGATCCGCGGGAGCGCGACGAAGACGATGTTGAGGTCGAGCGCGTAGATGAGCTGGGCCAGGGCGAGCAGCGCCAGGGTCCAGCCGAGCCGGGGCTTGACGCCGTCCGCGACGGACGCGGGCAGCGTGGATGGTGTGGACATGGAACGCCCTTCGGAGGGAGCCGGTGAGCGGGCACGCGGAAGCCCGCCGCACGAAACGATCGTACGATGATTTACGTACGGCTGTACTATGCCAGACCGGAAGGCGATTGTTCGACAGTCGCGGTACAGTTGGACCATGGCTTTCCGTCATCCCGACCGCGACCAGATCCGGGTCGAAGACGTGCTGTCGGCGCTGGGGAACGGCGTGCGGCTGTCCGTCGTCCGCATCCTCGACGCCGGGGGTGAGCACAACTGCACCAGCGTGCTGAACACGCTGGGGATCACCGCGAAGTCGACCATGACCCACCATTGGCGGGTGTTGCGCGACAGCGGGGTGATCTGGCAGCAGCCGTCGGGCCGGGAGAACCTGCTCGTCCTGCGGCGCGAGGACCTGGACGCCCGCTACCCCGGCCTGCTCGACGCCATCCTGTCCGGCGCCCGCACCGACGCCGCCGCCCACCGGCACGACGACACCGGGCAGCCCTCCCGGTGAAGCAGTCCTCCCGGAGAGGCGGTCCGACCGGCTTCCGGCGCGTACATTGCTGGCATGTTGCTGCGCGTCGGCCGGGTGGTCGCGGGTGTGGTCGCGCTGGTGCTGGCGGCTTCCGCCGCCTTTCCGCTGAACGCCCGGGGCCCGCGGCCAGGAGCCGGCGGTTGTCCGGTCTCGTCCGCCGGCGGGTGGGAGCGCGGTGACCGGCCCGGGGAGCTGGTGCCCGCCGACGGCGCCGTGTCGGTGACGATGTGCGAGCTGCCCCTGCCGTCGTCCCAAGGGCAGGCGGCAGGGGCGGTCAAGAGGCTCACCGACGGGGTCGGCGCGATGGTCTCCGAGCTCAACGGCCTGCCCACGCGCGACGCGCTGGAGGCCGAGCTGCGCCGGCGCGAGTCGGCCAAGGGGCGCGTCCTGGGCGACGACCTCCACCTCGGCGAGATCTGCACCCTGGTCGGCTACGGCACGAGCCTGTCCTTCGTCGTGCATTACGGGAACGTGCGCCGGCCCGCCGTCGTGCTGGTCGATCGCAACTGCGGCACCGCCCGGTACGCGGGCCGGACGCGGTTCGGCGATCCGAGCGACGCCTTCCTCCGCCGTTACCGGGCGCAACTGGAGGCGCGGCCGGCGCTCGTGCGGCTTCCCGGGTGCGCGGACGCGCTGCCGGCCGCCGACATCGACCTGACCCGCCCGCGCGGTTGGCCGCGCGACGACGTCGCCGCCAACCGCGGCTTCCGGTGGCGCGCCCTCCTGCCCAGCCCGCTGTCGGCCGCCGCCGCCTGCCGGTACCGGCTCGACGGGGACGTGCTGCGGTTACGGGCCCAGGCCCGCGTCCCGGATGATCTTGAATCCGTGCGGTCGCTGCTCAATGTCTCGACGGCCGTGGACACGGTGACCGACCGTGGCGGAACGGAGAGCGTCACCAACGCCACCGACTGCGGCCTGGGCAGGTTCACCCGCCCGGCCGCCCTCGACGTGGTGTGGGTGGGCGACACCACCGGCGCCGTCGCCGAGGTGCGGGTCTGGCGCGCGCCCTGCCGGGCCGTGTACGCCGGATCGACGGGCGGCAGGATCCCCACGGCGGAGTTGCTGTCCCGCCTGGACGCCTGGCTGGGACGCTGAGAAACCTCGGGCGCGCGCTCAGGCGGACCTGACGGCGGAGATGTCGAACTCCAGGGTGATCCGGTCGGAGATCATCACGCCGCCGGTCTCCAGCGCGGCGTTGTACGTCATGCCGAAGTCCTTGCGGTTGATCGCCGTGCCGCCCTCGAAGCCGACCCTGGTCACGCCCTGGGCGTCGACGGCGGTGCCGGTGTAGTCGAGCGGGACGGTGACCTGCCGGGTCACCCCGCGGATCGTCAGGTCGCCGGTGACCTCGAAGGCGTCGCCGCCCGCGTGCTTGACGGACGTGGACTCGAAGACGATGTGCGGGTGGGCGGCGGCGTCGAGGAAGTCGCCGGTGCGCAGGTGGCCGTCGCGCATCTGGTTGCCGGTCTGGATGCCGGCCACGTCGAGCACCACGCGGACGGCGGAGGCCGCCGGGTTCGCCGCGTCCAGGCGGGCGGTGGCCTCCTGGACGGGGATGCTGCCGCGCACCTTGGTCACCATGGCGTGGCGGGCGACGAACCCGAACCGGCTGTGGGCCGGGTCGAAGGTGTAGTCGCCGCTCAGCTCGCTGGGGTACATGTCGCGCTCCAATTAGTTCAGCACTGGAAGATTCGGCACGACAGTACCTAGATTTATTTCAGCACGCAACCTTCCAGTACGATCGGGGCATGACCCGCTGGCTCAACGACGACGAACAGCAGGCGTGGCGCAGGTTCGGGCTGGCCACCCGCCTGCTGACCGACCGCCTGGAACGCGACCTGATGGCGGCCGCCGACATGCCGCCCACCTACTACGAGCTGCTCGTCCTGCTGTCGGAGGCCCCCGGGCGCACGATGCGCATGAGCGAGCTGGCGCAGTGGACCAACTCCAAGCCGAGCCGCATCTCGCACGCGGTCAACAAGCTGGAGCAGAAGGGGTGGGTGCGCCGGGAGCACTACGCCGGCGACCGGCGCGGGTGGCTGGCCGTGCTCACCGACGACGGGCACGCCGCGCTCCGGGCGGCCGCCCCGAAGCACGTGGCCAGCGTCCGTGAGCACCTGGTCGACCTGCTCACCGCGGAACAGCTGCGGCAACTCGCCGACATCAGCCAGGTCCTGCTCGACCACCTCGTCGAGCAGGAGTGACAACGTCCGGTCAGCCCACGCCCGACCGTCTCACCCGGCGGGGGTGACGCGGACGGGCGGGTCGGTGGTGAAGGCCGCCAGGGCGTCCGGGTCCGGCGTGACGCCGACGCCGGGGCCGTCGGGCACCACGATGGAGTCGCCGGTCAGCTCGATCGGCGCGGTGATGTCACGCTCGTAGTAGCGGGCCGTCGCCGAGATGTCGCCCGGCAGCGTGAAGCCGGGCAGGCTGGCCAGCGCCAGGTTCGCCGTCCGGCCGAGCCCGGTCTCCAGCATCCCGCCGCACCACACCGGCACGTCCGCGGCCAGGGCCAGGTCGTGGATCCGGCGGGACTCCAGGTAGCCGCCGACCCGGCCGGGCTTGATGTTGATGATCGAGCAGGCGCGCGCCCTGATCGCGGCCGTGGCGGAGCGGGCCGAGGTGATCGACTCGTCCAGGCAGATCGGGGTGTCCATGCGGGCGGCGAGCCGGGCGTGGCCGTCCAGGTCGTCCGGGGCGAAGGGCTGCTCCAGCATGGTCAGGCCGTAGGCGTCCAGGCGGGCCAGGTGGCGGGCGTCGGCGGGGGTGTAGGCGGTGTTGGCGTCGGCGGTGAGCATCAGGCCGGGCCCGAACGTCTCGCGCACCAGCCGCACCGGCTCCAGGTCCCAGCCGGGCTCGATCTTGAGCTTGATCCGGGCGTACCCGGCGCCGATGTGCCGGTCCACGGTGTCGAGCAGGTCGTCGAGGGTGTCCGCGATGCCGACGGACACGCCGACGCGCACGCTGGACCGCACCCCTCCCAGGTGGGCGGCCAGCGACAGGCCGCGCGCCCTGAGCACCGCGTCCAGGACGGCCGTCTCGACGGCGGCCTTGGCCATCGGATGGCCGCGCAGGTGCGCCAGCGCGGGCCCGACGCCGGCCGGGTCGAGGCTCGGCACCGCGAACAGGGCGGGCAGCAGGAAGCGGCGGATGAGGTCGGCCGCGCCCTCCAGGTACTCGGAGCTGTAGGTGGGCTCGTCGTCGGCCACACACTCGCTCCAGCCCTCCTCCCCCTCGGCGCCGCGCACGCGCACCAGCAGCGCCCGGCGCACGGTCTGCGTGCCGAGCGAGGTGCGGAACGGGGTGATCAGGGGCAGCGCGACCGTGCGCAGCTCGGCTTCGGCGATCCTCATGCCGCGCGCTCCAGCACGTACCAGCCGTCCCTGGTGAAGGCGGCGATCCGGTAGCCGCGGGCGAGCGCGCCGCCCAGGGCGGCCCGCTGGGCGGCCCGCCACCGCGCGGCCTCCGCGGGCTGCTCGCGCCGCAGCCGCTCGGCGTCGGCGGGCGTGGCGCAGCGCAGCACGGCCGCGCCGCCCGGCTCGCGCGGCGCACCGCTCTCGTCGAGGATCACCTCGGCCTTCCGGGACTCGCCCGGGGCCGACCGCTCCGGAGAAGGGGCCGGGTCGACGGGCCAGTGGGCGAACAGGCGGTCGGTGACGTCGCCGCCGTTGATGCCGTCGTTCATCGGCCCGTAGAAGTCGGGCACGTACCGCTCGGCCCGCGCGCCGAGCCGGGCGAGGTTGAAGAAGGCGTTGCGGCGGACGAGCGGGTCGAAGGTCCAGGAGATGGAGTTCAGGCCGCGTTCGGCGGCCCACGTGCGCTGGTGCGCCTTGATCGCCTGGCCGATCCCCCGGCCCCGCGCCTCGGCGGCCACGCCCACGACGTGGGAGTGCAGGCTGCCCCCCTCGGCGAGGAACCCGGAGGCGGCGGCGACGAGCACGCCGTCGAGGAAGGCGCCGCCGACGTAACCGCCGGTGTGCTCAAGGGCGCACATGAGGTCGACGGCCACCGGCGGGTCGTCGCCCGCCCTGGTGTTCCAGACGCGGCGCAGCAGCCGGTCGGCGGCCTGGAACTCGGAGGTCCCGTGGAGGATGCGGATATCGAGCATGGCACCAGCATTCCGCCGGACCGCCGCCGGATCGTTGGCGCGCAAGCCCAACTTCAGCCGCCGCCGTTTGTGCCGGACGCCGGGCTCTGACCGTCGCCCGCGCCGGACGCCCCGATCTCGGCCAGCCGCAGCTGAAGGCCCAGCACGAGCCGGACGTCGGGCTCGTCGAGCGCGATCAGCTCGCCGATGCGGCGCAGCCGGTACCTGAGCGTGTTGGGGTGCAGCGACAACGCCTCGGCCGCCCTGGGCACGTCGTAGTGGGCGGCCAGCCAGGCCCGCAGGCTGCGCACGTAGTCGGTGCCGTGCCCGGCGTCGTGCTCGGCCACCAGGGACAGCGGCTCGCCCGTCAGCGCCGGGCCGGACCGCATCGAGGCGGCCGCGTCCAGCAGGAACAGCGCGGCGGCCAGCTCCTCGTGCAGGCCCACCTCGCCGCCCGCGAACGGGCCGCCCATCGCGCGCAGGGCCTCCTCGGCCTGCCGGGCGGCGGCCGGGACCTGCGCGAGCGAGGCCGTGACCCGTCCGACGCCCGCCCGCCAGTGCCCGCCGAGCCGGTCGGTGATCCGGCCGAGGGTCTCGGCGGTGACGCGGCGCAGCAACGCGGTCCCGGCGCCGGCCGCCACGATCGCGTACGTCCGGCCGTCCACGGCGCCGACGGCGGCCCTGATCCGGTAGACGGCGTAGGCGGTGCGCAGCAGGTCGGCGGCGTGCGTGGCGGCGAAGACGTCGGTCCGCCCGGCCGGGTCCCCGGCGGCCACCACCCTGACCGGCTCGTCCGGGCGCAGGCCCAAGGAGGCGGCCAGCTCCCCGGCGGGGCCGGCGCCGCGCAGCAGCCGGCCCACCCACTCGTCCCTGGTCCGGCGGGCCTCGTCGGCGGCCAGGCTGAGGCGGGCCAGGTGCGGGGCGGCGGTCCTGGCAGCCTCGGCGAGCACCGCGTCGGCGTCGGGCGCGAGCGGCTCGTCGGCCTGGATGGCCCAGATCGTGCCGAGCGCCTCGCCCCTGGCGCGGACCGCGATGGCCAGCCGGGGCAGGTACTCGCGCGGCTCGTGGCTCCACACGGCCCCCTCGCAGCGCAGGACGGCGGCGTACTCCTCGGCGTTCGTCGGGTGCTCGGGCACGCGCCGGCCGAGGATGCCCTCCCTGCGCAGGTCGTCGATCGGCTGGCCGATCGTGGAGTAGGCCAGGACGCGCATGGCCAGGTCCTCGATGGCCACCGCGCCCCCGACGCGGGCGGCGACCTGGTTGGCCAGCGCGAACAGGTCGCCCGCCTGGCCGCCGCCCAGGTCCGCGGCCGGGGCGACGAGCGCGAGCAGGGCGTCCACCAGGGCGTAGAGCTGGCCCCAGGCCAGGCCGGGGGCGGCGGCCAGCAGCGCCACGCCCGCGCCGCGGGCCGCCTCGGTCAGCGCGGCGGCGTCGCCGATCCCGGCCCGGACGACGACCGCGCTCACGCCCGCCCCGGCCGCGCTCTCCAGCAGGGACGGCTCCGGCCTGCCGGTGGCCAGCAGCAGCGCCCCGGCGTAGGCGGCCAGCGGCTCGTCGGAGCCGTGGATGACCGGCGCGCCCACCATCGCCTGGCGGCCGGCCGGCAGGCACAGCGCGCTCACCGTCTCCGCGCCGAGGCTGTCGAGCAGCACGCCGAGCGTCACCCGGCCCTGGCCGCTCACGCCCGGCCCCCGCGCAGGAGACGTCCGTGCCGGCCGCCGGTGAACTCGCCGTCGTCGATCACCATGCGGCCGCCCAGGAGCACGTGGGTGACGCCGGCCGGGCGGGTGGCGGGCTGGTCGTAGGTGCCGTCGTGGCGGATGGCGGCGGGATCGAACACGCACACGTCGGCCACCGCTCCCCTGCCCAGCCAGCCCCGGTCGGCCAGGCCGAACTGGGCCGCGGTGGTCGAGCCGACCTTTCTGATCGCCTCGGCCATCGGCACGACCCCGCGCTCGCGCACGTACTCGCCGAGGAAGGTGGGGAAGGTGCCGTACGTGCGCGGGTGGGTCGGTCCGTCGGGGGGCCCGCCGTCGGAGCCGATCGACACCAGGGGGTGCCGCATGATCCGGGTGACGTCGTCGTCGTGCATGGTGTGGAAGACGCCGTCGGCGTGCGGGTCGGCCATGAGCAGGTCGCACAGCGCGTCCCAGGGCTCGCGGCCGTCCAGCAGGTCGGCCAGCGATCGGCCGGTGACGGCGGCGGAGGAGTGCCGCAGCAGCCGCACGTCCTCGGGGTGCGTCTCCCGCCACAGGCCGACGCCGGTCGTGCGCTCGGGATCCTCGGCCAGCGCGCGCAGCGCCCGCCGTTCCGCCGGGTCGGCCAGCCTCCTGAGCAGCTCCGGCTCGCCGCCTTCGCACGCGGCGGGCGGCAGCAGCGCGACCAGCCCGGTGCAGAACGCCCGGTACGGGTACACGTCGGCCCGCACGTCCACGCCCCGGACCCGGGCGGCCGTCAGCTTGTCCAGCAGCATGGCCGACGAGCCGTGCACGGCCCGGCCCGACGCCTTGCAGTGGGAGACCTGGAGCCGCACCCCGGCCGCCGCAGCGACCTCGACGGCCTCGTCCAGCGCGCCGGCCAGCCCCTCGCTCTCGCTGCGCAGGTGGGTGGCGTAGACGAGGTTCCAGCGCCGGGCCGCGCGGGCCAGCGCGATCAGCTCGCCGGTGCCGGCGTAGGCGCCCGGCACGTACTCCAGGCCGCTGGACAGCCCGCACGCGCCCGCGGCGAACGCCTCCTCGGCCAGCTCGGTCATCCGGTCGAGCGCGCCGGGCGGCGGCGCGGCGTCCATGCCGCAGACGGCCGTGCGCAGCGTGTTGTGGCCGACGAGCGCGGCCAGGTTGTTGGTCGTGCCCTCCCGCTCCACGGCGTCGAGGTAGCCGCCGAAGGTGGTGAAGGCGTGCTCGCCGAAGATCCCGGGGGTGAAACGGGCCGACTCGGGGTCGGCCGGCCCGCAGGAGAAGCCGCAGTTCCCGATGATCTCGGTGGTGACGCCCTGCCACAGCTTGAACGGCTGCGCACCGGCCATGAACGGCACGGTGTCGGAATGGCTGTGCGGGTCGATGAAGCCGGGCGCGACGACCATGCCGTCCACGTCCACCACGCGGGCGGCCCGGCCGAGGTCGCGGCCGGTCGCGATGACGCGTCCGCCGCCGATGGCCACGTCCGCGGTGCGGCCTGGCGAGCCGAACCCGTCGTGCAGGGTGCCGCCGCGCAGGATGAGGTCGTGCATGCAGGTATTACCTTTCCCGGGTACGAGATTCGTCGGTCATGTCAGGGGACGGCCGCCACCAGGCGCCTGGTGTAGTCGTGGGCCGGGGCGTCCAGGACGGCCGAGGTCGTCCCCTCCTCCACGACCGCGCCCTTCAGCAGCACCACGGTCCTGGCGGCGACCTGGCGGACGACCGCCAGGTCGTGGGTGATGAACAACATCCCGGTGCCCAGCTCCCGGCCGATGCCGCGCAGCAGTTCGAGCACGTGCGCCTGGACCGACACGTCCAGGGAGGCGACCGGTTCGTCGCAGATCAGCAGCGCGGGCCGGACGGCCAGGGCCCGGGCGATGGCGACGCGCTGGCGTTCGCCGCCGGACAGCGCCTTGGGGCGGCGGGCGGCGTACGCGGCGGGCAGGCCGGCCAGCTCCAGCAGCTCGCCCACGCCGATCCGGTCGGCGGGCGCGGCCCTGGCGATCGCCTCGGCCAGCGTCGCGCCGACGGTCATGGCGGGGTTGAGCGAGGTGGAGGGGTCCTGGAAGACGCACTGGACGAGCCGGTGCACGCGGGCGCGCTCGCGCGGGTCCAGGGCGGCGCGGTCGGTGACGTCGAGGCCGGCGAGCCGGATCCGGCCGCCGTCGGGGGTGATCAGGCCGAGCACCGACCGGGCCAGCGTGGTCTTCCCCGAGCCCGACTCGCCCACCAGGCCGACGGTCTCGCCGGGGTTCACGTGCAGGCTGACGCCGCCGAGCGCGGTGTGGGCGCCGTACCGTTTGCGCAGGTCCTCGATGTGCAGCAGCGGCTCGCCGGCGGCCGGGGCGGCGGGCAGCGCGGCCTCGCGCAGCGCCGGGCGGGCGGCTCCGGCGGTGTCGTGCACGCAGGCGGTCAGCCGGTCGGGGCCGATCGGGCGCAGCGGCGGCCTGGCCGCGGTGCAGGCGTCGGCGGCCAGGTCGCAGCGGGTGGCGAACGCGCAGACGTCGGCCACCGCGTCCGCCCGCGGCACGGCGCCCGGGATGCCCACCAGGCGCTCCAGCGTGCGTTCCGCCGAGGGCAGCGCGGCCAGCAGCCCCGCGGTGTACGGGTGCGCGGGCTCCGCGGCCAGCTCCGGGCCCGGCCCCTGCTCGACGACGCGCCCGGCGTACATCACCGCGACCCGGTCGCAGACGGCGAACGCCACGCGCAGGTCGTGGGTGATGAGCAGCACGCCCATGCCGCGCGCCTCCTGGACGCGGCGCAGCAGCGCCAGGATCTCGTGCTGGGTGGTGGCGTCCAGCGCGGTGGTGGGCTCGTCGGCGATGAGCAGCTCGGGGTCGCCGGCCAGCGCGGCGGCCAGGGCGACGCGCTGCCGCATGCCGCCCGAGAGCTGGAACGGGTAACGCCCGGCCACGGCGGGGTCGTCGATGCCGACCTCGGCCAGCCTGCGCGCGATCTCCTGCCGGGACGTGCGGCCGGGCAGGGTCTCGGCGATGTGCGCGCCGGCCGTGCGCAGCGGGTTGAGCATGGCGAAGGGGTCCTGCATGAGCAGCGAGATCCGTCGTCCGCGCACGCCGCGCAGCAGCCGCTCGGACGCGCCGACGAGCTGCACGCCGCCGACCTCGACCGACCCCTCGGCGCGCAGACCGCGCGGGAGCAGGCCGACGAGGGCGCGGGCGGTCAGGGACTTGCCGCTGCCGGACTCGCCGACCAGCCCGACGGTCTCGCCCGCGGCGACCGTCAGGTCCACGCCGTCCACGAGCACCCGGTCGCCGACGACCCGCAGGTCGCGTGTCTCAAGCATCGGAGAGCCTCTCGAAGAGCTGGTCGCCCAGCAGGGTGGCGGCGGTGGCGGCGACGGTGACCAGCGCGGCGGGCACCACCGCGGCCCACGGGTTGAGGTCGAGCAGGCCGCGGTTCTCCTCGATCATCAGCCCCCAGTCGGGCGTGCCGGCTGGCAGCCCGATGCCCAGGAAGGACAGGCCGGACAGCGCGACCAGCGCGGCGACGAAGC
Source organism: Nonomuraea sp. NPDC050227 (assembly GCF_044459705.1). Classification (NCBI taxonomy): domain Bacteria; kingdom Bacillati; phylum Actinomycetota; class Actinomycetes; order Streptosporangiales; family Streptosporangiaceae; genus Nonomuraea; species Nonomuraea sp. NPDC050227. The sequence goes on from NZ_JBITJF010000003.1 coordinate 661,095, forward strand.
TGAGCAGCGCGCCGGCCACGACCGTGGGCGCGATGTTGGGCAGCAGGTGCCTGAACATGATGCGGCCGCGGCTGAGCCCGAGTGTACGTGCCGCCTCGGCGTAGGCCAGCTCGCGCTGGGCCATGGTGAGGCTGCGCACCACCCGGATGTCGCCGGGCGTGAACAGCACCGCCATCGCCAGCACCGCCCACCCGATGCCGCCGCCCAGCACGCCCACCAGGACGATCAGCATGAGCAGCCCCGGCATCGCGATGAGCAGGTCGACCACCCGCATCATGACGGCGTCGATCCAGCCGCGGCGGTAGCCGGCCAGCAGCCCGAGCGAGGTGCTCATCGCGCACGTGCCCAGCGCGACGACGAGCGGCCACAGCAGCGCCGAGCGGGCTCCGGCCAGGCAGCGCGACAACACGTCCCGGCCCAGCTCGTCGGTGCCCGCCCAGTGGGCCCAGCTCGGCATCGTCGCGCCGAGCGCGAGGTCCTGCGCGGCCGGGTCGTAGGGCGCGATCCACGTTCCGAACAGGGCGGCGAACGCCATCAGGGCGAGGATCCCGCCCGACAGCAGCGTCAGCGGCCCCGGCCTGGCCCGGCGCAGCCGCCGCGCCCGTCCGCCGAGGCGCACGGTCCCCGTCACGACGCTCACGCGGCCACCGCCCCGTGACGCACCCGCGGGTCCACCGCGAGGTAGGCCAGGTCGATCAGCAGGTTGACGGCGACCACCACGGCGCCTCCCATCAGGACGAGCGCCTGGACGACGGGCAGGTCCTTCTGCCCGACGGCGCTGACGAGCAGCTCGCCGACGCCGTGCAGCCCGAAGGCCCGTTCGACGAACAGCGCGCCGGTGAGGTTGGCGGCCAGCAGCAGCCCGCCGACCGTGAGGACGGGCAGCGCGGTGTTGCGCAGCGCGTACCCGATCCAGTAGCGGGCGCGGCCGACCCCGCGCGCCCGGGCGAAGGTCATGAAGTCCTGCCCGGCCAGGTCGAGCGCGGCCGCCCGCATCTGCCTGATGACGACCGCCGCCTGCCCGGTGGCCAGCGCGATCGCGGGCAGCGTCAGGTGCGCGACCCGCTCGGCGAACGTCTCGCCCGCGCCGAAGACGGGGAACCAGCCGAGGGTGACGGCGAAGCCGTACAGCAGCAGGATGCTCATCGCGAACGGCGGGATCGCGAGGCCGACCAGCGCGGAGAGCGTGATGCCCCGGTCCAGCGGGCCGCCCCTGCGCATGGCGGCGGCCAGCCCGGCGGGCAGGCCGACGGCGAGGGTGAGGATGATCGCGTAGGCGGCCAGGCCGGCGGTGACGGGCAGCCGGTCGGCGATGACGCTGGTGACGGGTTCGCGGCTGTAGAGGGAGGCCCCGAAGTCGCCGCGCACGGCGTCACCGAGCCAGGTGGCGTAGCGGACGGGCAGCGGGTCGTCGAGGTGGTACTGCGCGCGGACGGCGGCGCGCGACTCCGCGGTGGAGGGCCGCGGCCCGAGCAGGACCTGCTCCGGATCCCCGGGGGCGAGCGCCAGCAGCGCGTAGGTGAGCACGGACAGCACGCCGAGCAGGAGCAGCGCGGCGGCCAGGCGGCGGGCGACGAAGGCCATCAGACACCGGCCGCCGGGCGGATGGTGCTGAAGACGTTCATGGTCCAGGTGCCGAACTGGCCGGTGAACCGCTTGCGCAGCGCGACGGCGGCCTCCTTGGTGTAGAGCGGCACGTACGGCACCTGGTCGGCGATCTCGGCCAGCACCTCGGTGACGGCGGCGGCACGGTCCGCTCCCTCGAGCTTGCCCAGGTCGTCGAGCCGGGCGTCCATCTCGGGCGAGCCGTAGCCGCTGAAGTTGAAGCCCTGGGGCCCGGCCGAGGCGCGGCTGACCAGGTCGGGCAGCACCTCACCCGGGTCGGGGGTGCCGTAGAGCAGGTCGACGAGCTGCAGCGGGGTGTCCTGGTGGCTGAACATGCGCTGCCGGTACTGCTCGGTGGGCAGCGGCTGGAGGTCGAGCTTGACGCCGATCACCGCCAGGTCGGCGGCGATGGCCTGCAGCGCCTTGACGTCGTCGCTGCCGCTGTCGTACGGCGCGGCCAGGGTGAAGCCCTGAGGGTGGGCCGACTTGGCCAGCTCGGCCTTGGCGGCGTTCACGTCGTGGGGGTAGGCGGGCAGCTTCGGCGGCGTGCCACCGTACAGGGCGGCGAGCTGCGGCTTGGGCAGCATCAGGTCGGCGATGCCGCCGTGGCCGCTGGTCATGAGCGTGGCCAGCGCCTCCCGGTCGAGGGCGTGGGCGATGGCGCGGCGCACGTGCACGTCCTTGAGCGGCCCCTCGCGCACGCCGAGTGACAGGTAGGCGATGTTGTTGGCCGGGTAGAAGGAGGTCGTGACGCCGGGCAGGGCGCTCCACTTGCGCGTCTCGCTGACCTGGATGTCGTTGGTGCCGTCCACCTCGCCGGAGGAGACGGCCAGGCGCAGCGTCTCGGGGTCGCCGATCGCCTTGATCTCGATCCTGCGCAGCTCCGGCTTGGGGCCCCAGTACAGGTCGTTGCGTTCCAGCGTCACCCCCGAGGTGAGCGAGAACTTCGTGACCTTGAAGGGGCCGGAGCCGAGCGTGCCGACCTCGGGCGAGCCGAGGTCCTTCGGGTGCGCGGCGGCCAGCTTCTTCGGCACGATCTGCCAGGCCAGCGCGGCGGTGGCCAGGAAGCTGGCGCTGGGCTTGCTCAGGGTGACCTTCACCGTGCGCGGGCCGGTGGCCTCGACCTTCTTGACCTGCGTGACGTAGCTGGCGGCCTGGGAGGTCACGGCGGGGTCGAGGTGGCGGGTCAGGGAGTAGGCGGCGTCCTCGGCGGTGACCGGCGTGCCGTCGCTGAACCTCGGGCCCTCGCGCAGGGTGAAGACGTACGTGCGCGGGTCGGGATGGGTCCAGGAGGCGGCGATGCTCGGGATGACCCGGCCGTCCGGGCCGAGGGTCACCATCGTGTCGAGGACGGCGAACTGCACGGTCGTGGAGGCGTCGTTGAAGCCGTGGGCGATGTCGAGGCTGTTGGGGGCCGTCCCCGTCGCCCAGCGGAGCGTGTCGGGGGCCGCGCCGGAGCTCGCGGCTCCGGCGCAGCCGGCCACCAGCACGAGCAGAGCGCCCGTGGCGAGCCTGGCGAGTGCGGTTGCGGATGTCATGGAACCACCTCGGGGAGTGAGCGGGGGGAATAGTCGGACGCTAGAAGCCCGGCCTCCCTCGTTCACTGACCCGGCAGCCAAACTCTGCGCGCCCCGGCTCGTGCTGCAGGCCAACACGGCCCTAGACCAGACCAGGGGGGATGCCGACGGGCGCGGTGCCCGCGGGCTGGGCGGCGAAGCGCAGGCCGAGCAGGCCGAAGCCGCTGAGCAGCAGGTCGCCATCCCCGTCGAGGCGCAGGGTGAACGGGCCCGCCCGCCACGTCCCGGCGGGTGCGGGGGCCACGGGGGCCTGGAAGGTGAGGCCGACGCGCAGCGTCCCCTCGTCGATGACGGCGAGCACGCCCGTCTCGTCGTTGAGCCAGGCGCCTCGCGGGGCGGGCTCCTCCCCCGGCGGGTCGCACGGCTCGTACGCGTGCGGCCATCGGATCGACCCGTCGTGGCCGAACAGCAGCCGCCCGTCCTCCGGCACGATCCAGATCCGGCCGGCCGGGACCTGGGCGTACCAGCGGCCGTCGTCGTCGAGGGCGAGTTCGAGGTCGAGGGCGCCGGTCAGGGCGATCTTGCCGCCGTCGTCGTCGCCGGCGGGTTCGAGCGTGAGCGTGGCGTCGGTCTCCGGGTCGTACCAGTGCCCGAGCAGGGCGGGCCGCGCGGCCTCGGCGTCGGCCCGGGGGGCGGGGGCCGGGCGGGGGGCCGGTTCCTGGCCGGTGAGGGCGCGGGCCAGGCGGAGGCTGAGGCCGACCGGGTCCAGGCCGCTGTGGTTGGTCAGGACGGCCACGCCGAGGCCGGGATCCGGCAGGTGGAGCAGGTTGCCGACGTAGCCGTGCATGCCGCCGGCGTGGCCGTAGGCGTCCAGCTCGCCGACGGTCAGGTGGCAGATGCCGCGGGCGTACCGCAGGACGGCGCCGTCGGCGAGCGTGGTGCGCTCCAGCAGCGCGCTGCGCACGTCGGCGCCCAGCACCCGGCCGTCGGCCAGGAAGCCGAACCAGGGGGCGAGGTCGGCGACGCCGGTCACCAGGCCGCCGTCGCCGACCGCGCTCTCCTGCGTGTCGGCCCGCGCGCCGGCGCCGTCGTAGCCGTAGGCCATCCGCGGCAGCGGGACGGAGGCGTCGTCGCGGAAGACGGTGTCGTCCATGCCGAGCGGCTCGAAGAGCCGTTCGCGGGCGAAGTCGGCCAGCGACCGGCCGGTGAGCCGCCGGATCACGACGGCGGCCAGGACGTAGCCGGTGTTGGAGTAGGAGAAACGGGTGCCGGGCTCGAACGTGGTCCGGCGCATGCCCGCCACGAGCTTCATCAGCCGTTCCTCGTCCATCAGGGTGAACGGGACGCCGGTGACGGCCTGCAGGCCGTACCACTCCGGCAGGCCGCCGGTGTGCCGCAGGCACTGGTCGAGCGTGACGGGCACCCCGAGCCGCAGCTCGGGGACGTGCTCGCGGACGTCGTCCGACAGGCTCAGCCTGCCGTCGCGGGCCAGCAGCAGCAGGCACGCGGCGGTGAACTGCTTGCTGATGGAGGCGATGTCGAAGCGGGTACGGGAGTCGATCGGGACGCCGAACTCGACGGTGGCCACGCCCCTCGCCGCGGTGTGCAGCACCTTGCCGTCGGCGTAGACCCCGACGGCCAGACCCGGCCCGCCGGAGCGGAGGCCGGGAAGGGCGTCGAGCGCGCGTTCTACCTGCTCAAAATCCATCGTTCAAGTATCTGGATGTCCGGGTTCGAAACGCTTGTCCGGAGCGGCAAACCTGGGGGCTACCTGGTTGGTCTGCCGTACAGGGCCATCCTGGCGATCATGGCGTCCGCCGCCAGGTGGTAGCAGGTCGTCACGCATCCGAGCACCTCCCTCGGGGTGGTGAAGGTGGCCGCGAGCGTCTTGTCGGCGATCCGGCGCACACCCGGCACCAGTTCGCCCAGCTCGGCGGCGGGCGTGGTGGGCATGTCGATCTCCAGCTCCAGCACGCCGGGCAGCTCGACCGGCCGCAGCTCCCCGGCCGAGCGCACGGTCTCCGCCGCCGCCTCCTTGATCAGCCGCCGCGCCTCGGACGGCGAGAGGCTGTCGGCCGCGGTGTGCCCGTGAGCGATCTTGACGGCGACCGTGCGCACCCCGGGGAACGCCTTGCCGGCGACGTCGCAGATGACGTCGTCGCCGGTGAGCAGCCCCACCGGCACGCCGACGGCGGCCGCCTGGAGGGCGTTGACCTCGGCCTCGGAGACGATGGCGCCGTTGAGCCGCACCTCGTAGAAGTGCGAGGAGTAGGTGTGGGCGAGCACGCCCGGCGAGCCGGCGGCGGCGTGGTAGCCGAGGAACATGGCCACGTCGTGCTCGGCCGAGACGCCCTCGGCCATGCAGTCGAGCTTGGGCGTGCCGAAGATCAGCCGGGCGCGCGGGTCGAGCTCCTCGTGCAGCAGGTTGTCCATGGTGCCGTGGCTGTCGTTGACCAGGACGCTGGCGGCCCCGGCCGCGAAGGCGCCCTCGATGGCGGCGTTGGCCTCGGCGGTCATCAGGCGCTGGGCCCGCGGGTAGCCGTGGCCGGCGCGGGAGACCTGGTCCATGGTGGCGATGCCCGCCACGCCTTCCATGTCGATGGAGATGTAGACGTTCGTCATCGTCACAGGCTTTCACCGGGGCGGACGGACGGCTTCGTCGCCAGGGCAGAAACCGCCTGCCCTGCTTGCGTCTTCCGCACAGTGGCCGGGATCACGAAGGCGGCGGCGACGGCCAGCAGGCCCAGCGCCGCCGACAGCAGGTACGTGTCGACGAAGCTCTGCTCGGTGGGCACCCCCGCGACGGCGCCGGAGGCCAGCACCATGGCGCCGAACTGGGCCCCGAACGTGCCGCCGATGCTCTTGGCGACGAAGACCACGCCGCTGACCCCGGCCGCGCGCTCGCCCGGCACGTCGGCGGCCACGGCGTTGAGCCCGGCGGTGAGGCCGATGGAGGCGCCCAGCCCGATGACCGTCACCGCGGCCATGACCTGCCAGGGCGCGGAGTGCCACAGGGCCAGCCCGCCGGTCCCGGCGCAGACGAGCACGCTGCCCAGCACCAGCACCGCCCGCCGCCCGAGCAGCCTGGTCATCGGCCCGACCAGCGGCGCGATCACGGTGCCCGCGACGCCCATGGGGAACATGTAGATGCCGATCCACAGGGTGTCGGCGCCCTGGCCGTACCCGGTGCCGGCGGGCGCGGCCAGCATCATCGGCAGGGCGACGACGAGGCCGAAGGAGGCGAAGCCGAGCAGCACCCCCATGGCGGTCACCCCGGCCGGGGTGCGTCCGGCCAGCAGCCGCAGGTCCACGAGCGGGTCGGCGACGCGCAGCTCGACGACCACCCACGGGCCCAGCGTCAGCACGGCGGCGGCGAACAGGGCGAGCGTGGCCGGGGACGTCCAACCCCAGCTGGAGACGGCGGTCAGGCCCAGCATGACCAGGGCCACGCCGCCGCCGAGCAGCAGCCCGCCCGCCCAGTCGACGCGACCGCCGGCCGCGCGCGGGGTGGACGGCACGGTGAACCAGGCCAGCAGGGCGGCCGCCGCCACGCCGGCCACGGCCAGCAGGAACAGCGACCGGTAGCCGAGGGCCGAGGTGATGGGCCCGGCCAGGATGAGGCCGAGTGCGCTGGCCAGCGCGGCGACGCCGACGACCAGGCCGTTGCCGGTGGCGGCGCGCTCGGGGGTGAGGGTGTCGCGGAACAGCCCCACGGTCAGGGGCAGCACGCCCAGCCAGATGCCCTCGATCGCCATGCCGGCGATCAGCAGGGTGATGTTCGGCGCCAGCGCGGAGAGCAGGACCCCGGCGCCGCTGAGCGCCATCAGCGCGAGCAGCACGCGCCGCTTGTCGTACATGTCGGCCAGGCGGCCGACGATGGGGGTGCTGATCGCCGAGCTGATCAGCGAGCCGGTGAAGATCCACGCGAGCGCGCCGGGCGAGGCCCCCAGGTCCTGCTGGACGAGCGGGAGCGCGGGCGAGAGCGTCATCTCCATGGTCTGGAGGACGCCGATGTACAACACCGGCGCGCCGATGACGCCGAAGCCGGATCTGGACATGGTTCTGCCTTTCGGGGTGGGGTGACGTGCGGCCGTGTGGTCCCCCCGAACCCCGGCCGTGATCTAGGCCGGTCCGAGCACCGTCGGCGTGATCAGCGCCAGGGCGGTCTCGACGAAGAACTGCTCGTCGGCCTCGTGGGCGCCGAGCACGACGTTCTGGCCGAGCCCGGACAGCAGGGCCCTCAGGGCGCGGGCCAGGCGCAGCGCCTGTTCCGCGGTGACGGCGGCCCCGCCGTGCTCGCGGCCGGTGAACAGCGCGGCGAGCTCGACCTCGGTCGACCTGATCGAGGTGTTGAGCCTGCGGCGCAGGTCGGGGTCGTTGAGCACGAGGTCGAGCACGCGCGTCTCGAACAACATCCGGCCGGCCGCCTGCGGGTCGGCCGACATGCGCAGGAAGCGGCGGGCGATCTCGGCCACGACCTCCGCCAGCCGCGGGCCGAACCTGCCGGTCTCGGGCGTGCGCAGGTCGAGCGGGCCGACGTAGTCGTCGACCATGGCGGCCATCAGCCCGTTCTTGCCGCCGAACAACGAGTAGACCGCCCCCGTGGTCAGACCGGCCAGCTCGGTGATGTCCTCCAGCTTGGCCTTCGAGCCGTCCCTGCCGACGATCTCGCGGGCGGCCTCGATCAGCGCGCGCTTGTTGGCGGCCTTACTTTCCGCTCTGGTCAGCCGCATGACATCTCCTGCATGCCGTAAAGATAATCTGATTTACTAGAATAATCCAGATTATCAGGAGGCCCGAAATGGACGTCGCCCCCCACATGAGCCGCGTGCCCGACTTCACCGCGTTCCCGACGGTGGACCAGATGCACGCCGAGCTCGACGACCTCGCCGCCGCCCATCCCGACCTGGTGCGCCTGCGCCGCATCGGCACCTCCCGCCTCGGCGAGCCGCTGCGCGTGGCCACCATCGGCGCGGGTCCCCATGACGCCGTGATCATCGGCGGCCCCCACCCCAACGAGCCCATCGGCGCGCTCACCGTCAGCACGCTGCTGCGGCAGCTCGTCGAGGACGCCGCGCTGCGGGAGGACTTCGGCTTCCGCTGGCACCTCGTCCCCTGCGTCGACCCCGACGGCGCCCGGCTCAACGAGGGCTGGTACGCCCGCCCGAGCGACCGCCGCGCCTACGCCGAGCACTTCTACCGCCCGGCCGAGGCCGACCAGGTCGAATGGACCTTCCCGCTGACCGGCGAGGACTACTTCTTCGACCGCACGCTGCCGGAGACCGAGGCGCTGATGCGGCTGATGGACGAGGTCCGGCCCGCCCTCGTCTACTCCCTGCACAACGGCGAGCTCCAGGGCGCCTTCTACTACCTCAACCGCGACGACCCCGCGCTCGCCGCCCGCCTGACCGCCATCGCCACGGCCGAGGGCCTGCCGCTGCACATGGGCCCGCCGGAGCTGCCGGGCGCCGTCCAGATCGCGCCGGCGGCCTACCTGACGCCGCGCGGCGCCGACATCGCCGCGACGTACGGCATCGGCGGCGGCAGCATCGACTACGCCGAGCGCTTCGGCGCCCTGCACCTGATCGCCGAGCTGCCCTACTGGGCCGACCCCCGCGTCGCCGACCAGACCCCGACCGGCCAGAAGTACCACGAGACGATCCGCGACTTCCTGGCCGGGCAGCGCGAGCTGATCGGGGAGCTGGCCGCCTCGCTCGCCCGCGCCAAGGGCGACCTGACCGTGTCCTCCCCCTTCCGCCGGGCGCTGGAGGACTTCGTCGGGGCCCACGACGAGTTCATCAGCGAGTGGGAGGACCTGCCCGGCACCGACCGCCCGGCCACGGTGGCCGAGGTGGTCGGCGGCCGGCAGCTCGTGCACTCCATGAGGCTGCGGTACTGCGGCACCTACCTGCGCATGCTGGACGCCGAGCTGGCCGCGGGCAACGCGACGCCCGCCGTCCGGGCCGAGCGCGCCCGGCTCGGCGCGCGCTTCGACGAGTGGTTCGAGCAGGCCGAGGCCGACGCGCAGGGCACGCCGATCCCGCTGCGCTCGCTGGTCGCGGTGCAGCTCGGCGCGGCGCTGCTCGCGGCGGACGCCGTCAGGCGGGCAGGAGGGCGGTCAGCTCACGCCTGACCAGCGGCCAGGTACGGCTCTCCGGGTCGATGAGCACGAAGTGGCCCGCCCCCGGGACGCGCACCAGCGACGTCCCCGGGTGGGCCGCCAGGTACGACTCCGAGACCTGGACGGGGACCCGCTCGTCCGCCGTGCCGTGCACGATCACCAGCGGGCCCGTCCGGTCCGGCAGGCGTACCGGGTCCAGGCCGGGATGGTCCTCCGGCGGCCCGCCGAGGAAGTCGGCCACCGCGCCGTCGTCGAGGTCCAGCCGCGCGGCCAGCCGCAGGTCGGCGACCGGTGCCAGGGCGAGGACGGCGGTCCCGTCCGGCGCGGCGCACATGGCGAGATGACCGCCGGCCGAGTGGCCGACGACCACCGAGGGACGCAGCAGGCCGACCGCGGCCCGCAGATCGGCGACCGCCGCCGCCGGATCTCCCGGCCTGCGGCGGTACTCGACGGCGGCCACGCCGCACCCCGCCCGGTGCAGCGCGTTGGCCATGGGCCGCAGGTGCGTCCGGTCGTACTCCGGGCGCCAGAACCCGCCGTGCACCAGCGCCACCACGGGTCCGTCGCCCGGCCACAGGTCGATCACCTGGTCGGCGTCGTCCCCGTACCGCAGGGTCCGGAGCGGGCCGGGCGCCGGGCGGGTCAGGACGGCACGGTTCTCCACCCTCACCTCCCGCCGGACCGGCGGGAGCCGAGCCGGGCGAGCCCGGCCGCGCCCGCCGCCAGCAGCGCGGCCCCGGCCCCGGCGGCCCCGGCCAGCAGCAGGTGCTGCCGCCGGACCCGCCGCCGGACCTGCGCGTACGGCACCGTGGAGAACGACACCAGCTCGTACCGCGACACGTAGCGGCCGGGCAGCGCGCGTTCGAGGCGGTGCTCCACGCTCTTGGTCAGCCGGTGCACCGGGGAGGCGACCTTGTCGCGCATCTCGACGAAGTTGGCCAGCGCCATCTCGGCGATCGCGTCGGTGTCGTCCCTGCGCCGCGACTCGAACAGCGGCAGCGCGCGGGACCAGTCGCCGCCGGTCTCCGTCAGGCACCGGTCGAGCACGGTCACGTCCTCGAAGCCGCAGTTGGCGCCCTGGCCGTAGAAGGGCACGATGGCGTGCGCGGCGTCGCCGATCAGGCCGACCCGGCCGTCCGTCTGCCAGGGCGCGCAGCGGACGGTGCCGAGCCGGCCGACCGGGTTCTCCATGTACTCCCCTACCAGACCGGGCGCGAGGGGGGGCACGTCCGGGTAGTGGGTGCGGAAGTGGCGTTCGATCGCGGCCGGGCCGCTCAGCGAGGCGAAGCTCGACGCGCCCTCGGTCGGCCAGAACATCGTGCAGGTGAAGGAGCGGTCGGGGTTGGGCAGCGCGATCATCATCGAGGTGCCGCGCGGCCAGATGTGCAGGGCGCCGGGGTCGAAGGCGAACTCGCCGGCCACGGGCGGGATCGTCAGCTCCTTGTAGCCGTGGCCGAGGAAGTCCAGGCTCTCCCGGATGCCCCGGTGGGCCACCAGCTCGGCCCGCACGGCCGAGCCGGCCCCGTCGGCGCCGAGCACCACGCCGGCCGCCGCGCGCACCGGGCCGGCCTCGGTGTCGAACTCCATCGCGCCGGTCGCCGGGTCCAGGCCGGTCAGCCGGTGCCCGAAGAAGATCTTCACCCCGGGCGCGGACTCCGCGGCGTCCAGCAGCGTGTTGTTGAGCGCGCCGCGGCTGATGGAGTTGATCGAGCGCACCCCGTCGTGGCTGTACGGCTGGAAGTTCAGCGGCCCGTCCACCGGGTGGATCATCCGGCCGCGCATGGGCAGCGCGCCGGCCATGACCTGCTCCTCCAGGCCGATCCGGCGCAGCGCGTCCAGCCCGCGTTCGGAGATGGCCAGGTTGATCGACCGGCCGCGCTCGGCGAGCCCGGCGCGCGGGTCGGGCCGCCGTTCGTAGACGGTCACGTCGAGGCCGCGCCGGGCCAGGTAGCAGGCGAGCAGGCAGCCGGTCAGGCCCGCGCCGACCACGGTGACGTTCATCGGTCCTCCTCGACGCACTCGGCCAGCGCGACGGCGGCGCGCCAGCAGTCGTGGTAGGTCGAGTACAGGGGCGTCGGCGCCAGGCGGACGACGTCCGGCTCGCGGGCGTCGGCGATCACCCCGTGCTCGTGGCGCAGCCGCCGGGTCAGCTCGGCCGCGCCGCCGCGCTCGACGCGCAGGGAGAGCTGGCAGCCCCGGCGGGCGGGGTCGCGCGGCGTGACCACCGTGAGCGGCCTGGTGGGGGTGACCCGGTCGAGCAGGCTCTCCAGGTACGCGGTGAGCCGTACGCTGCGGGCCCGCAGGGCGGTCATCCCGATCCGGTCGAAGACGCCGAGCGAGGTGCGCACCGGGCCCATCGCGTAGATCGGCGGGTTGGAGACCTGCCAGGCGTCGGCGCTGGCCGGCGGCCGGGAGACCGGCGCCATCTCGAACCGGGTCGCCTGCTCGGTGCTCCACCAGCCCTCCAGCCGCTGCAGCGCCGGGTCGCCCAGGTGCCGCTGGTGGACGAACACGCCGCCGAGGGCGCCGGGCCCGGAGTTGAGGTACTTGTAGGAGCACCAGGCGGCGAAGTCCGGCCCCCACGCGTGCAGCTCCAGCGGCACGTTCCCGGCGGCGTGCGCCAGGTCCCAGCCGACGGCCGCGCCGCTCGCCCGGCCGGCCGCGGTGATCGCCGGGATGTCCATGAGCTCGCCGGTCAGGTAGTTGACGCCGCCCAGCAGGACCAGCGCGACCGTGTCGCCCTCGCGGTCCAGGTAGTCCAGCACCTCCCGGCCGTCGCGCAGCCGGACCACCGTCTCGTCCGGGTCGAGGCCGTGCAGGCGGGCCTGGCTGCGCACGGCGTAGCTGTCGGAGGGGAACGCGGTGTCCTCGATGAGGATCCGGGTCCGCGTGCCGCGCGGCCGGTAGAACGAGACCATCAGCAGGTGCAGGTTGACCGTCAGCGAGTTCATCACCACGGTCTCCTCGGGCAGCGCGCCGACCAGCCGGGCGGCCGGGCCGGTGAGCCGCTCGTGGTAGGGCAGCCACGGGCGGGCCCCCTCCAGATGTCCCTCCACGCCGAGCCGGGCCCATGCCTCCAGGTCCTCGGCCAGCTCCGCCGCGGTCGCCCGGGGTTGGAGGCCCAGGGAGTTGCCGGCGAAGTAGGCGCACTCGGGGTGGCCGCCGCCGTCGGCGGGCGGGATGAGGAACAGCTCGCGGTGGCCCGGGTCGTCGCGGTCGCGGCGCAGGGCGTCCTGCTCGGCGGGCTTCCAGTCGTCGATCACGTGTCGTCCGTTCTTCACATGTGGGTCCGGGCGGACCACAGCTCGGGGAAGACCACCCGCGCCATGCTGCGTTCCAGCCAGGCCAGGCCGTTGGAGCCGCCGCTGCCGGGCTTGGCGCCCATCGACCGGCGGACCGCCGTCACGTGCTGGTAGCGCCAGTCGCCGAACTGCTCGGCCACGTCGGTCAGCGCCTCGCCGAGCAGCCGCGGCGCGTTGCCGGGGCCGGTGTCGCGGTACACCTCGACCCAGGCCCGCTCGACGGCCGGGTGCGGCTCGTGCTCGACGGCGAAGTCGCGCTCCAGCAGCTCGCGGGGGAGGTCGTGGCCGAGCCGGGCCAGCAGGGCGATGGCGTCGTCCCACAGGCTCGGCGACTCCAGGGTGGTGAGCAGGTCGCGGTGGGTGCGGTCCTGGCGTCTGAACGGGCGCAGCAGGGCCGGGTTCTTCAGCCCCAGCAGGAACTCCACGTGCCGGTACATCGCCGACTGCAGGCCGCTGGCCTCGCCGAGCTCGTCCCGGAAGCGGTTGAAGTCGGCGGGGGTCATCCAGCGCAGGCCTCGCCAGCTCGCGTTCAGGCCCTCCAGGTGCAGCACGGTACGGCGGAGCGGGTCCAGCGCGGCCCACACGTCGTCGGCCCGCAGCCGCTCCTGCGCGTTGCGCAGCTCGAAGGCGATGAGCTTGAAGTACAGCTCCATCACCTGAGTGATCATCAGGAACGACATCTCGCCCGCGTCGTCGCTCATCGGGTGCTGCAGGTCGTGCAGCACGTCGGTGCGGACGTAGGCGTCGTAGGGGGTGCGGGTCTGGAAGTCCAGGGTGGGAGCTCCGCCCGTGGCCCTGGCTCTTGCGGCGCGTTCCTCCGCCGTGGTCGGCCGCACTGCTGCTAACTGTCGCGTCGCGTCCACGCGCTTGCCCTTCTCTTAGCCTTGCTGTCCCCATGATGGCGTCGGGATGGTGGAGAAGGAATGCCATATGGAAGGCTATATCGCCATATAGGCTTATGTTTCGGTATAAATCGTGATTTGGGGCTTACGAACGGAAGGCATGATCGTGGACGAGACCGACTGGGAGCTGCTGCGCGAACTCCAGGACAACGCCCGGCTCTCCCTCAAGGAGTTGTCCCGCAGGGTCCACCTGTCCGCGCCCTCGGTGGCCGACCGCGTACGGAAGCTGGAGGAGTCGGGCGTGATCACCGGCTACCACGCGGCGGTGGACCCGGTGCGGGCCGGCTGGCCGGTCTCGGCCTTCATCCGCATGTCCTGCTACGGCACCCGCTGCGTGCTGCGCGACCCCGAGGTGGCCGGCTGGCCGGAGGTCCGCGAGATCCACCGGGTCACCGGCGACGTGTGCAGCATCCTGCGGATCGTGGCCGTCTCCATGGTCGCCTTCGAGGACCTGATCGACCGCCTGGCGGTCTACGGCCCGCCCTCCAGCACCATGATCCTGTCCACCCCGCTCCCCGGCCACCCCCTCACCACCCCCGACGGCCCGTGAGCCCGTCCGCCTCGCGGCCGGCCGTGGTGATCCACGGGCCTGTGCCGTCGTGGCAGAAGCGGGCGAAGGTGGTGCTCATCGCGTGGGCCAGGGCGTCCACCTGGGGGCCCGTGCCGGTCAGCGGGGTTCCGTGGGTGCCGAGGTAGAGGGGGACGTCCGCCAGATGGCAAGCGCCCAGGGCGACCCCGGCGTGGCTCATCGGCGAGCGGTGCCCGCAGACGTGGTGCCCGGCGGGGCCGTGATGGGCGTCGGCCAGCTCCTGGGCGGGCCCGGCGAAGAGCTCGCCGGTGTCCAGGCCGTCCTGGCCGATCGCGGTGAACAGGCGGGTCTCCTCGGCCGTCGTCGTCACCAGCAGCGGGACGCGCGCGGCGGCGCCCGTGCGGACGGCCTCCACCGGGTGGACGGCCAGCAGCTCGCCGTCCACGACGGGCGCGGCGGGCAGCAGCCCCGCGGCCGGGGCGCAGGCGCGTACGGCGGCCTCCTCGGCGGCCAGCAGCCCGGCGAGCGGCACGGCGTACGGGTCGCCGCCGAGCGCGGAACGCGCCACCGAGGTCCAGTCGGCGGCCTCGGCGGGCGTGCGGAACCCGTACGGGACGGGGCTCATCGCCGCCGCCCGCGCGAACAGGCCGGGCGCGCACGTCATCAGGGCCAGCACGCAGGTGCCGCCCGCCGAGTGCCCGGCCAGGGTGACGTTCGCCGGGTCGCCGCCGAAAGCCGCGACGTTGGCGCGCACCCACTCCAGGGCGGCGATCTGGTCGCGCAGCGCCAGGTTGGCCGGCACGCCGTCACCGTGCCAGAAGCCCGGCAGGCCGAGCCGGTAGTTCACGGTCACCACGACCAGGCCGTGGTCCCGGGCGAGCGCGGTGCCGTCGTACATCGCCTGGGAGCCGGAGCCGAAGACGAACGCGCCGCCGTGCAGGAACACCAGCACCGGGCGGCGCCCCTCGGCGGAGGGCGTCCAGACGTCGAGGAACAGGCAGTCCTCGGCCGACGTGGCCGGGTCGATCTCCAGGCCCGGCACCCAGGCCATGCGGCCGGGCCGCTGCGGGGCGGGCGGGCCGGGGGTGCGGGCGTCCGCGACGCCCCGCCAGGGGCGCGCGGGCTCCGGCGCGGCCAGGCGGCGGGCGGGCGCGGCGTAGCGCACGCCCTTGAACGTGCACACGCCGCCGGCCCGAACGCCGCGCAACGCCCCGAGCGGCGTCTCGGCGACCGTCATCCCCCGAGCCCCAGGAAGGCGGCGGCGTTGCCGCCCAGGACGGCCGCGCGGCCCTGCTCGTCCAGCTCGGCGCAGGCGCGCACGACCGCGCCCGGCTCCTGCTCCCCCAGCGGGAACGGGAAGTCGGTGCCGAGCATGACGCGCTCGGCCCCCATCACCTCGACCAGCAGCCGCAGGGCGCGCGGGTCGAACACCGCGGAGTCCACGTAGAAGCGGTCGGTGTAGGCCGACGGCGGCCTGGGCGAGTGCTCGCGGACGATGTCGCGCTGGTGCCAGGCGTTGTCGGCCCGGCCCAGCAGGTAGGCGAAGCTGCCGCCGCCGTGGCAGAAGCACAGCCGCAGCGAGCCCGGCAGCCGCTCGAACGCCCCGGACAACATCAGCGACAGGATGCCGAGGTGGGTCTCGGCCGCCATGCCGACCAGCCACGGCAGCATGTGGCCGCGCATGCGGTCGGCGCCGAGCATGTCCCAGGGGTGGACGAGCACCGGCATGTCCTGCTCGGCGCAGTGCGCGAGGAAGGCGACGATGTCGGGGTCGTCCAGGTTGCGCGGGCCGACGTGGTTGCCGATGTGCACGCCGCGGTGACCGGCGGCCTTGGCCTCGGTGACGGTCTTCGCGGCCAGCGCGGCGTCCTGCAAGGGCACCTGGCACAGCGGCAGCAGCCGGTCGGGGGCCTGCGCGCAGTGGTCGAGCACGCGGTCGTTGACCATGGCGCACCACTCGGCGGCGCGGGCCGGGTCGGCCGCGTAGCCGAACAGCAGCGGGGTCGAGGAGACCGCCTGCACGGCCACGCCGGTGCGGTCCATGGCGGCCACGCGGGCCCCGGCGTCCCACAGCTCCGGCGTGACCGGGCGGTAGTCGTCCTCGCCGCTCATCATCATGCCGTCGCGCAGCCACGGCTCGCCGGCCCCGGCGAGCGTCCTGGCCTCCTCGCGGGAGATCCGCGGGAAGACGTGCGCGTGCACGTCGATCATGGTCACCGGACCACCGGCCGCAGGTGGTCCGGCCAGTCCTTGCCGGGGTGCTCGGCACCGCAGTGGGGGCAGGTGCGGTCGCCCTCGTGGAAGGCGCGGAAGACCGGCGGCAGGTCGTCCACGATCGACTGGAGCTGCACCTCGGCACGGTGGACCAGGCGGTGGCAGTTGACGCAGTACCACTCGAAGGCGTCCAGCGCGCCCTGCGGGCGGGCGAACTCCACGACCAGGCCGATCGAGCCGGGCACCGGCCGCTGCGGCGAGTGCCGCACGTGCGGCGGCAGCAGGAAGACGTCGCCCTCGCCGATCTGCACGTCCACCGGCGGCTTGCCCTCCTCCTCCATGACCCGCAGCACCATGCCGCCCCGCAGCTGGTAGAAGAACTCCTCGATCGGGTCGTCGTGGAAGTCGGTGCGCTGGTTGGGCCCGCCCACGATCGTCACCATGAGGTCGGCGTCCTTCCAGATCTGCGCGTTGCCGACCGGCGGCTTGAGCAGGTCCTGGTGCTCGTCGATCCACTTGTTCAGGTTGAAGGGGGGGATCATGCCTGGCTCCTTTGGGGGATGAGGGCGGTGCAGGAGATCTCGATCAGCAGGTGCGGGTGCGGGAGCTGGTGGACGGCGACGGTGGTGCGGGCGGGGCCGCTCTCGTCGAAGTACTCGCCGTAGACCTCGTTGTAGCCGCCGAAGTCGTTCATGCTGACCAGGTACGCGGTCACGTTCACCACGTCGTCCAGGCCGCCTCCGGCGGCGGCCAGCAGGTCGGCGATGTTCTCGATCACCGCCCTGGTCTGCTCGCGGATGTCGAGGCTGGTGGTGCCCAGCTCGTCCGCGCTCGCCCCGGCGAAGGAGCCGTCGGGGCGGCGCGAGCTGGTGCCCGACACGAACACGAAGTCTCCGGCCCGCTTGACGTGCGGGAACCGGCCGCGGGGCCGGGCCTTGCCCTCGACCAGCAGCGCGTCGCTCATCGGGTGGTCACCTCCACGTGTCCGAGGCCGGCGGCGCCGACGCGTACGTGCGCCCCGGCGGGCAGCGGCAGCGCCGCCGTGGCCGCGCCGGCCAGGACGATCCAGCCGGCCTCCATCTCGATCCCGGCGGCCCTGGTCAGCCGGGCGGCCGCGGTCAGCGCGCGCAGCGGGTGGCCGAGGATGGCCGCCGACGAGCCGCCGGCGACCTGGCGGCCGTCGATCTCCATGACCAGGCCGAGGTTGCCCAGGTCGCCGGCGTCCTGCGGACGGCGCCAGGGGCCGACGCCGAAGCCGCTGGCCGAGGCGTTGTCGGCGATGACGTCGGGCAGGGTGAAGCTGAAGCCCTCGTAGCGGGAGTCGAGCACCTCGTACCCGACCGCGACGCCGCCGACGGCCGAGGCCACGTCGGCCGTGCCGCGCACCGGCCGGTCCAGCAGGAACGCGATCTCCGGCTCGATCCGCGGGTGGATCAGGCCGGTGGTGTCGAGCCGGGACTCCACCAGCATGGCGTCGGTGAGCAGGCCCCAGATGACGTCGTCCACGCCCATCTGGGCCATCTTGGCGCGGCTGGTGAAGCCCATCTTGACGCCGACGAGCCGCTCGCCGCGGGCCAGCCGCCGTTCGATCAGGGCGCGCTGGACCTCGTACGCGGCGGGCACGTCGAGGTCGGCCGTGTCGGTCAGGCGGGGGATGGCGCGGCCGGTCAGGGTGGCCTCGTCCAGGCGTTCGGCGAGCGCGTTCACCGCTCCTCCTTCTTCTCGTCGGCGGCGAAGGCGGCGCGGACGTCGCCCAGCCCGTCGATGCGGGCCTCCAGCACGTCGCCCGGACTCACCGGGACGACCGGGCCGAGCGCCCCGGTCAGCACGGTGTCGCCCGCCCGGAGCGGACGGCCGAGCGCGGCCAGCGTGTCGGCCAGCCAGACCGCGGCGTGCAGCGGGTGGCCCAGGCAGGCCGCGCCGACGCCGGTCGAGACCTGCTCACCGCGCCGTTCGATGACCATGCCGGCCAGCCGCAGGTCCACGTCGCGCAGCGGGACCGGGCGGTTGCCGAGCACGTACAGGCCGGAGGAGGCGTTGTCGGCGACGGTGTCGGCCAGGGTGATGTCCCAGTCGCGGATGCGGCTGCCGACGACCTCGATCGCGGGCAGCGCGAACGCCGTCGCGGCGATCACGTCGGCGACCGTGTGGCGCTCGTGCGGCAGGTCGCGGTCGAGCACGAGCGCGACCTCGGCCTCGGCGCGCGGCTGGAGCACCGCGCCGGCCGGGATCTCCGCGCCGTCGGGCACCGCCATGTCGGCGAACAGCACGCCGAAGTCGGGCGAGCCGACGCCGAGCTGCCGCTGCACGGCCTCGCTGGTCAGCCCGACCTTGCGGCCGGTGATCCGCCTGCCCTCGCCGAGCCAGTGCTCGGTGAGCAGGCTCTGCACCGCGTAGGCCGCCTCCAGGCCGTCGACCAGGTCGCGGACCGGCTCGCACGGGCGGCCGGACGCGTACGCCTCCAGCAGCCGCGCGGCGGCGGCGCGATGGTTGTCTGTCACTTCTGTCCTCATATCTTGACGCACACGTTGACCGGCTCGGAGAAGAAGTCGAGCGAGTACTCGCCGCCCTCACGCCCGATGCCGGAGGCCTTCACGCCGCCGAACGGGGTGCGCAGGTCGCGCAGGTTCCAGCAGTTGACCCAGACGATGCCGGCCTGGATCCGGGGTGCCACGCGGTGGGCGCGCGACAGGTCGGTGGTCCACACGGTGGCGGCCAGGCCGTACGGGCTGTCGTTGGCCAGCCGGACGGCCTCGTCCTCGTCGTCGAAGGGGGCGACGTGGCAGATGGGGCCGAAGACCTCCTCGCGGACGGTCCTGGCGTGCGGCGGCAGGCCGGTGATCACGGTGGGCTCGACGTGGAAGCCGCCGTCGCGGGCGTCGCCGAACTCCGGCACGCCTCCTCCGGCCAGCACCGTCGCGCCCTCCTCGACGGCGAGGCGGTAGTAGGACAGCACCTTGTCGCGGTGCTGGGCCGAGATCATCGGCCCGTAGCCGCTCAGGCCCCTGGCCCGCTCGGCCAGTGCCTGGGTGAACGCCTCGAAGATCGGGCGCTGGACGTAGACGCGCTCGGTGCACAGGCAGATCTGGCCGGAGTGGGTGAAGCTGGAGCGGATCGTGCCCTCGACGGCCTCCTCCAGGTCGGCGTCGGCGAAGACCAGGGCCGGGTTCTTGCCGCCGAGCTCGAAGGAGACCGGGGTGACGTGCGCGGCGGCGTTGCGCATGATGGCGCTGCCGGTGGCCGAGGCGCCGGTGAAGGCGATGGCGTCCACGCCGGGGTGCGCGGTCAGGTGCTCGCCGGCCGCCCCCGCGCCGTGGCCGTGGACCAGGTTGAACGCGCCGGCCGGCAGGCCCGCCGCGTCGATCACCTCGGCCAGCAGGGTGGCGGTGGAGGGGGTCTCCTCCGACGGCTTGGCGACGACGGCGTTGCCCGCGGCCAGGGCCGGCGCGACCTTCCAGGTGAGCAGCAGCAGCGGCAGGTTCCACGGCGAGATGACGGCGACCACGCCGAGCGGGCGGCGCACGGTGTAGTTGAGCGCCTGCCCGCTGCCGCTCCAGGCCGGGACGCTGGTGTTGTAGGCCCGTTCGGGACGCCCGTAGGCCAGGTCGGCGTAGGCGCGGAAGTTGCCGGCGGCGCGCGGGATGTCCACCGTCGCGGCCAGCTCGCGTGGCTTGCCGGTGTCGGCGGCCTCGGCCTCGACGAACTCCTCGAACCTGGCCTCGATCCCGTCGGCGATCCGGCGCAGGTACGCGCACCGCTCCTCGGTGGAGGTGGCGCCCCAGGGGCCGTCGAGGGCGGCGCGGGCGGCCCGGACCGCCTCGTCGACGGTCTCGCGGGACGCCTCGGGGACGGCTCCGACGGTGCGGCCGTCGACGGGCGAGATGAGGGGGAAGTCGGTCCCCGCCGTCGTGAAGACGCCGTTGACGTAGTGCGCGGGCTTCATGGTCGACATTCTGCTGATCGCTCGACATAACAGTCCAATACCGAAATGTCGCCTGTCTATCCTTATTTCGTTATATGTCGGTTCTGCTATGCCTGCCGACCGAATCGGTATTCGTTCTGGCATACCACCAGCGTGCATCCTCTTCCGTACCCTCATTCGGAAGGCACAGAGAGATGGACACAGATCGCCGCCTGGCCGCCCGCCGCGTCTCGCGGGCCGCCTTCATCGGCACCGCCATCGAGTGGTACGACTTCTTCCTCTACGGCACCGCCGCGGCCCTCGTCTTCAACAAGCAGTTCTTCCCCGCCATGGACCCGGTAGCCGGCTCCATCGCCTCCTTCGGCACCATGACCGTGGGATTCCTGGCCCGCCCGCTCGGCGGCATCGTCTTCGGCCACTTCGGCGACCGGATCGGGCGGCGCAACACGCTCGTCGTCTCGCTGCTCATCATGGGGATCGGCACCACGCTGATCGGCGTGCTGCCGACGTACGACAGCCTGGGCGTGTGGGCGGCGGTGCTGCTCGTGGTGATGCGCGTCGCCCAGGGCATCGGCCTGGGCGGCGAGCTCGGCGGCGCGGTGGTGCTGACGATGGAGCACGCGCCGAAGGGCCGGCGCGGCCTGTTCGGGGCGTTCCCGATGATGGGCACCCCGGCGGGCATGTTGTGCGCCAACGCCGTCTTCCTCGGCACGTCCTCGCTGCTGGGCGAGGAGAGCTTCATGGCCTGGGGCTGGCGGGTGCCCTTCCTGCTCAGCATCGTGCTGGTGGCGGTCGGCCTGTACCTGCGGCTGCGCATCGAGGAGAGCCCCGACTACGCCGACCTGGTCGAGCGGCGCAAGCCGGTCAAGCTGCCGATCGCGGTGGTGCTGCGCGACCACTGGCGCGAGGTGGTGCACACGATCGGCGTGATCATCGGCAACAGCGCGCTGGCCTACATCTTCATGGTCTACATCCTCGGCTACGGCGAGGCCGCGGCCGGCCTGTCGCGGACGTTCCTGCTGAGCTGCGTGATCGGCGGCGCCGCCGTCTGGCTGGTCACCGCGCCGCTGTGGGCCCACCTCGGCGACCGGCACGGGCTGCGTGCCGTCTTCACCTGGGGCTCGGTGGTGCTGCTGGCCGGCGCCCTGGCGATCCTGCCGGTCGTCAACACCGGCAACAAGCCGCTCATCGCGGTGTTCATGCTGGTGATGGGCGCGGTGCTGGCCATGACCCACGCGCCGCAGGGCACGCTGACCGCCAGCTTCTTCCCGGTCGCGATCCGGTACTCCGGCACGTCGGTCGCCTACCAGCTCGCCTCGCTGCTGGGCGGCGGGATCACGCCGCTGGTGGCCGCCTCGCTGTTCGCCTCGACCGGGACCTCGCTGTCGATCACCGCCTACCTGACCGTGGTGACGGTCATCAGCCTGGTCGCCGCCCTGGTGATCCCCCGCAACGACGCCGAACGCCTGGGTGACCAGCCGGTTCCCGCCGACATAGCGAAATAGGGCAGGTTCGCCCTGGTCATATGATGATTTCGTGATATCTCGTCCGCTGGACCTGCTGAGCGGCCGGCTCAAGCTGCGGCACCTCGTGCTCGTGACCACCATCGCCGAGCAGGGCGGCGTCCTGCGCGCCGCCGAGCACCTCCACCTGGCCCAGCCCGCCGTGACCCGGGGGCTGCGGGAGGTGGAGCAGATCCTCGGGGTGGAGCTGTTCACCCGCGGATCGCGCGGCGTCACCCCCACCCTCTTCGGCGAGGCGTTCATCGACCACGCCCGCGCCGTGCAGGCCGAGCTGCGCCGCGCGGGCGAGCGCATCGCCGGCCTGGCCGACGGCACGGCCGGCACGGTCACCGTCGGCACCCTGCTGGCCGCCACGAACGTGCTGCTCCCCCGCTCGATCGCGGCGCTCAAGGCCGAGCGGCCGGGCATCACCGTGATCGTCAAGGAGGGCACGTTCGACTCGCTGGTCCCCCAGCTCACCGGCGGCGACCTCGACCTGATCCTCGGCCGGCTCAACCCGATCGAGGACCGCCCGGACCTGCGCCAGATCCCGCTCTACAACGAGCCCGTGCTGCTGGTCGCCCGCGCCGGGCACCCGGCGGCGCACGCCCGTGCGCTGGCCGGCCTGCTGGACTACCCGTGGATCCTGCCGCTGGAGCAGACCTCGCTGCGACGGGAACTGGAGCAGGTGTTCCACCGCAACGGGCTGCCGCTGCCGCCCGACCGCACCGAATGCAGCTCCATCCTGACGATCCGCTCCCTGCTGCTCGGCACGGACATGATCGCCGCGCTGCCCGCGCTCTTCGTCAGGACCGACCCTCAGCTCCTCGAACTCCAGGTGCCGCTGCCGTCGGTGCGCCGCTCGGTGGGCGCCACCCTGCCCGGGGCCCGCGCCCTGACGCCCGCGGGCAAGGTCATGCTCGCCCATCTCCAGCAGCAGGCACGCCGCCTCGACACCGGGGACGCGGACAGCCCGTCCGGTGCGGCGCCGGTGGGAGACTGAGGGCATGGTGGCAGGAGCCGGGTTCGAGCCCGAGTCCGTACGCGTCATCCGGCGGCTGCGCGACGACATCCTCGACGGCGTCCGCCCGCCGGGCAGCAAGCTCGTCGAGCGCGACCTGGCCACCGAGCTCGGCGTGAGCCGGGTGCCGGTGCGCGACGCCCTGGCCACCCTGGCAGCCGAGGGGCTGGTGACGCTGCGGCCCCGCACCTGGGCCGTGGTGCGCGAGTTCACCGCCCGCGACGTCGCCGACCTGGTGGAGGTGCGTTCGGCGTTCGAGGCCGTCACCTTCCAGCTCGCCGCCCGGCGGCACGACGCGCAGGGCCTGCGGCGGCTGCGCGCCGACCTCGACGCCGAGCTGCGGGCGGCGCGCGCCGGCGACGCGGTCCGCGCCCGGCGGGCCGCCGCCGACTTCCACGAGACGGCCACCGCCATCGCGGGCAACGACCTGCTGGTCGAGGTGGGGCAGGTCCTGCGCAGCCGGATGCGCTGGCTGCTCGGCCGGCACGACGACCTCCAGGCGGTCGCCGACGAGCACCGCGAGCTCTACGAGGCGATCGCCGCCCGCGACGTGACCCACGTCGGCGAGCTGGTCGCCCGGCACGTGGCGACCAGCGCCCGGCTCATCGGGGAACACGCCGACCGGCAGCGGTCCGGCACTCCCTGACCCCGCGCGGGCGTCAGGCGACCCCGCGCGGGCGTCAGGCGACCAGGAGCGCGTCGCGGGCGTCAGGCGTCAAGGAGCACGTCGCCGTCGCGGGCGACCACCCTGCCGCCGGCGACCACGAGCGCCCGCGGCGGCACCCGCACGAGCGCGTCCGGCACGTTCTCGGCGTCCACGAGCACGACGTCGGCCCGTGCCCCCGCGACGAGGTCGTGCCGGTCCCGGTGCACGAACGGCGCCGCCTTCGTGGTGGCCAGCTCCACGGCGGCGGTGAGCTCGTCGTCGGAGCGCAACCCGTGCAGCCGGGCGAAGCCGAGGGCGATGCGCAGCAGGTCGCCGTCGCCGAACGGCGACCACAGGTCCCTGATCCCGTCGGTGCCGAGGCCGAGGCCGATGCCGCGCTCGGCCATGCCCCGCCACGGGAGGGGCGCGGTGCGCACCGGCGCGACCGTCGCCCAGGAGATGCCCGCCGCGGCGAGGTCGTCGAGCAGGCCGCGCTGGCGTTCGGGGGCCAGGTCGCCGAGGGCGAAGCCGTGGGAGACGGTGACCTTGCCCTGCAGGCCGGTCCTGAGCGTGCGGTCGATGATCAGCTCGTACTGGAACGCGCCGAGCTCGCCGCCGTCGTGCAGGTGGATGTCCAGGCCGACGCCGCGGCGCTCGGCGATCTCGAACAGGCCGTCGAGCTGGGCGACCGGGTCCCGGTCGATGGTCGCGGGGTCGATGCCGCCGATGCTGGTGGCGCCCGCCCGCGCGGCCTGGTCGAGCAGGTCGAGCACGCCGGGCCGGCGGACGACGCCGTCCTGCGGGAAGGCCACGATCTCGACCTCGATCGCCCCGTCGAGCCGTGCCGCGGCCTCGCGCACGGCCTCGATGCCGCGCAGCCCGACCCCGAGGTCGACGTCGACGTGGGTGCGGGTGGCCGTGGTGCCGTGCCGCAGGAACTCGCGCAGCACCGCCACCGTGCCGTCGACACCCGGGATGCCGTACTTGTCCCGTTCGGCGCGCTCGTGCTCGATGCGGCCCTGCGTGGTCGCCACACCGCCGTACGACACCCAGGGCCGGCCCCACCAGCTCTTGTCGACGTGGGCGTGGGCGTTGACGAATCCGGGCAGGGCCAGCAGGCCGCGGCCGTCGATGTGCTCGCCGGCGGGCGGGGTGGTCCCGGCCGGGAGCACGGCGGCGATCCGGGTACCGTCGATGGTCAGGTCCACGGGCGCGCCGCCCCAGGGGCGCACGTTGGAGATCGTCCAGGAAGTCACCTGAAAAATGGTATACCAAAAGCGGATCGTCCCTGGCAGAGGGCCCTGTCCCGTCGGCGGCCGGCCGTTGTCGTAGCCGTTTGGGAAAATCGGCACGGGCCGCGGCAGGCGCGGTCCCCCCGACCGGAGAGAGGTGGTCCGATGGGCCCAGAGGTCTTCGACAGCCGTGACATCGGCCAGACGGAGGAGTTCCTCAGCAAGGCGTACGCCAAGATGCGCATCGGCTCCGACGTGAAGAACCCCCGCACCCAGATCTCCCGCCAGGTCATGGGCTCGGTCAGCATCGACCGGCTCAACCTGGAATACGCGATGAGCTTCGACGTCAACCCACTCGGCAAGGTGTGCCTGTGCGCGGTCGAGACCGGCACCATCGCCCAGCAGGTCGCCGGCGGGCCGGACGAGCTCTTCGGCCCCGGCGACACGGTGTTGTTCGCCCCGCACGACCTGCCCTACACCGGCGAGATCCGCCGCTCGC
Organism: Nonomuraea sp. NPDC050227; assembly: GCF_044459705.1. Lineage (NCBI taxonomy): Bacteria > Bacillati > Actinomycetota > Actinomycetes > Streptosporangiales > Streptosporangiaceae > Nonomuraea > Nonomuraea sp. NPDC050227. The sequence continues at coordinate 686,107 of NZ_JBITJF010000003.1, forward strand.
GCTACGACATCATCATGTTCGACCCCGCGCTGCTGCAGCAGGTGGCCGGCACGCTGCCCGGCCGCCGGGCCGAGCCGGTCCGGCTGGTGGGGCACCGCCCGGTCTCCGCCGCCGCCGGCCGCCACCTGCGGCGCACGCTCGCCTACCTGCGCGACGACGTCCTGGCCGCCCCCGAGCTGGCCGCCGAGCCGCTGGTCGTCTCCACCGCCGGGCAGCTCCTGGCCGCCAGCGTGCTCACCGCCCTGCCCACCAACGCCGACGCCGCCGCCGCCCCCGGCTCCGCCCGTCCCGAGGCGCTGCGCCGGGCGACGGCCTTCATCGACGACCACGCCGACCTGCCCATCGGCATCGACGAGATCGCCACCGCCGCCCGGGTCAGCGCCCGCGCCCTCCAGTACGCCTTCCGCCGGCACCTCGGCACCACCCCGCTGGGCTACCTGCGCCAGGCCCGGCTGGCCCGCGCGCACGCCGAGCTGAAGACCGGCGATCCCACCACCACGGTGACCGCCGTCGCCGCCCGCTGGGGCTTCTTCCACCCCGGGCGCTTCGCCCAGCTCCACCGGGCCGCCTTCGGTTGCTCGCCCGGCGACACCCTCCGCTCCGCGGCCGAGCTCCACCACGACTGATCCTCTGATGCCCGTTTCGTTCTGTGGACAGGAGTGAGCCGGATTCTTCGCCTGATGTGCTGACCCGCCACCGTCGAAGGCTCAAGGGTTGGAGGCGAGCACCGATCGCCGCGGCACGGAGGAGATGATCGCGATTGAGTCCCGGCCGTAGCGGCGACATGGCGCGTCCGCGGCGAGGGCGTAGCCGCAGGCCAGGCGATCGAGAGGCAGCACAGTCGGGGTGGCCGCGCCCTTCGGGCGACCGCGTCGGTCCCGTGACCGAGCCGATCCCGCCGCCGGCCTGTGATGCCTGACCTCCTTCGTCCGCCGCCACACCCGTCCCCTTCCGGCCGGACGGGCCTTCGTGCTGCCCGGCCTTCGGTGACGGCGTGACCCCTCTGAGCCTGAGCTGCCGCGACCTGCCCGGCGGCGTGCTGGTGACCGTGATCGGCGAGCTCGATGCCTCCAACTCGACGCGGCTGGAGTCCGCCACCGAGCGGCACCTGCGGCCCGGGGCGGGCATGGTGCTCGACCTGGGCGGGCTGAGCTTCATGGACAGCCGCGGCCTGCACGTGTTGTTACGTCTCAACGCCGCGGTGCTCGAACACGGGGGCGTCCTCCGCCTGGCCGGCGTGCAGGAGCTGCCCGCGCGCGTGCTCCAGGTCACCGGCGTGTGGTCCTCGCTGACCGTCCACGCCGACGTGGGCGACGCCGTGGCCGCGATGGGCGCGCAGCGCCCCGACAGCCTCCGCGAGTCGTCGTGAGCGGTCCCCGCAGCACCTCGGCGTTCGGGGCTGAAGATCATGAGTGCCGGCTCTAGAATCCGGATGACCAACAACCACGACTGTTCCGTCGACGACCTCGATCATGGCCTCCTGATCAGGGCCGTTCGCGAGGTCACCGGCAGGACAGTCCCGACAACGTCGTAGGACACGAGGGTGACATGAGCGAAGCGATGACCGGTGGCTCCCGTTCCGCGTCCGGGGGCGCCGAGGTCGGCGAGCTTCGGCTGCGTCAGCTGCTCGGCGGGCTGACGGCGGTCCGGGACGGCGATTTCCGCACCCGGCTGCCCGAGGACGCCGACGGGCTGCTGGGTGAGATCGCCTCGGTGTTCAACGGCATGGTCGATCAGTTGTCGTTGTTCACCTCCGAGGTGACCCGGGTGGCGCGTGAGGTGGGCACGGACGGGCGGCTGGGTGGTCAGGCCGATGTGCCGGCGGTGTCGGGCACGTGGAAGGACCTGACCGAGTCGGTGAACGCGATGGCGGGCAACCTGACCGATCAGGTGCGCAGCATCGCGCAGGTGACGACGGCGGTGGCGCGGGGTGACCTGTCGCAGAAGATCACCGTGCACGCGCGCGGGGAGATCCTGGAGCTGAAGAACACCGTCAACACGATGGTCGACCAGCTCTCCTCGTTCGCCGACGAGGTCACCCGGGTGGCGCGTGAGGTGGGCACCGAGGGTCAGCTGGGTGGACAGGCAGAGGTGGAGGGGGTCGCGGGCACCTGGCGTGACCTGACCGACTCGGTGAACTTCATGGCGGGGAACCTGACCGATCAGGTGCGGAACATCTCGCAGGTGGCCACGGCGGTGGCGCGGGGTGATCTGTCGCAGCGGATCACGGTGTCGGCTCGTGGGGAGATCCTGGAGCTGAAGAACACGCTCAACACGATGGTCGACCAGTTGTCGTCCTTTGCCGACGAGGTCACGCGGGTGGCGCGTGAGGTGGGCACGGACGGGCGGCTGGGTGGTCAGGCCGATGTGAAGGGTGTGTCGGGTACGTGGAAGGCGTTGACGGAGTCGGTCAACGTGATGGCCGACAATCTGACGGCGCAGGTGCGCAGCATCGCCGAGGTGACCACGGCGGTGGCCAAGGGCGACCTGACGCAGAAGATCCGGGTGGATGCCCGTGGGGAGATCCTGGAGCTGAAGGAGACCATCAACACGATGGTCGACCAGCTGTCGGCCTTCGCCGACGAGGTGACCCGGGTGGCGCGTGAGGTGGGCACCGAGGGCAACCTGGGCGGTCAGGCCACGGTCCGGGGCGTGTCGGGCACCTGGAAGGACCTCACCGACAACGTCAACGTCATGGCGTCGAACCTGACGAGCCAGGTGCGCAGCATCGCCCAGGTGGCCACCGCCGTCGCCCGCGGCGACCTGTCACAGAAGATCACCGTCGAGGCCAAGGGCGAGGTGGCGGCGCTCGCCCAGACGATCAACACCATGGTCGACACGCTGAGCGCGTTCGCCGACGAGGTCACCCGCGTGGCCCGCGAGGTCGGCACCGAAGGCCAGCTCGGCGGCCAGGCCCGCGTCCCGAACGTGGCCGGCACCTGGAAGGACCTCACCGACAACGTCAACTCGATGGCCGACAACCTGACCAACCAGGTGCGCAGCATCGCCCAGGTCACCACGGCGGTGGCCAAGGGCGACCTGACCAGGAAGATCGACGTGGACGCCCGCGGCGAGATCCTGGAACTCAAGACCACCATCAACACGATGGTCGACCAGCTGTCCTCGTTCGCCGCCGAGGTCACCCGCGTGGCCCGCGAGGTCGGCAGCGAAGGACGGCTCGGCGGCCAGGCAGAGGTCGAGGGCGTGTCCGGCACCTGGAAGCGGCTGACGGAGAACGTCAACGAGCTGGCCGCCAACCTGACCCGGCAGGTGCGCGCCATCGCCGAGGTCACCAGCGCGGTCACCTCCGGCGACCTGACCCGCTCGATCACCGTTGACGCCGAGGGCGAGCTGGCCGACCTGAAGGACAACATCAACTCGATGGTCAAGTCGCTGCGCGAGACCACGACCGCCAACGAGCAGCAGGACTGGCTCAAGTCCAACCTGGCCCGCATGTCCGGTCTCATGCAGGGCCACCGCGACCTGGCGGCCGTCGCCGAGCTGGTGATGAACGAGCTGGCCCCGCTGGTCAGCGCCCAGTACGGCGCGTTCTTCCTGGCCGAGGAGAACGAGCTCCAGCTCATCAGCGCCTACGGCTACCCGGCCGACCCGGGCAGGCCGACCCGGTTCCGGCTCGGCGAGGCGCTGGTCGGCCAGGCCGCCCGCAGCCGCCGGGTCATCGCCGTCGACGACGTGCCCTCCGGCTCCGTCCGGATCTCGACCGGCCTCGGCACGATCGAGCCCGCCTCGGTGGTGGTGCTGCCGATCGTGGTCGAGGAGCAGGTGCTCGGCGTGATCGAGCTGGCCTCGGTGCAGGCGTTCACGCCGGTCCACCGGGCCTTCCTCGACCAGCTCATGGAGACGATCGGCGTCAACCTCAACACGATCGTCGCCAACGCCCGCACCGACGAGCTGCTGGCCGAGTCGCAGCGGCTCGCGGCGGAGCTGCAGGCCCGGTCGGAGGAGCTGCAGCAGCAGCAGGAGGAGCTCCAGCGCTCCAACGCCGAGCTGGAGGAGAAGGCCACGCTGCTGGCCCGCCAGAACCAGGACATCGAGACCAAGAACCTGGAGATCGAGCAGGCCAGGCAGGAGCTGGAGGACCGCGCCCACCAGCTGACGCTGGCCTCGACGTACAAGAGCGAGTTCCTGGCGAACATGAGCCACGAGCTGCGCACCCCGCTCAACTCGCTGCTCATCCTGGCCCAGCTGCTGGCCCAGAACCACACGCGCAACCTGACGCCCAAGCAGGTCGAGTACGCCGAGATCATCCACTCGGCCGGCTCCGACCTGCTCCAGCTGATCAACGACATCCTCGACCTGTCCAAGGTCGAGGCGGGCAAGATGGACATCAACCCCGAGCGCGTGCCGTTGCGGCAGCTGCTGGACTACGTCGAGGCCACGTTCCGGCCGATGACGTCGCAGAAGAGCCTCGACTTCACGATCACCAACGCCCCCGGCATCCCGGTGGAGGTCGTGACCGACGACTCGCGCCTGCGCCAGGTGCTGCGCAACCTGCTGTCGAACGCGGTCAAGTTCACCGAGACCGGCAGCGTCGAGCTGCGCATCGAGCCGGCCGCCCAGGACGAGCTGCCCGCCTCGGTGCGCCAGCACGGCGCGGCCATCGCGCTGCGGGTGGTCGACACCGGCATCGGCATCGCCGCCCAGCAGCTCGAAGCCATCTTCGGCGCGTTCCAGCAGGCCGACGGCACCACCAGCCGCAAGTACGGCGGCACCGGCCTCGGCCTGTCCATCAGCCGCGAGATCGCCCACCTGCTCGGCGGCGCGATCGGCGCGCAGAGCACGCCGGGCCAGGGCAGCGTGTTCACCCTCTACCTGCCGATCGCCCGGCCGGACTTCATCGGGCTCTCCCCGAAGAAGGCCCTGGCCGACCCCTCGGTGCTCGTCGAGGCCGCCCGCGTCAGCACGCCCGAGCAGGAGGCGGCCTCGCCGGCCAGGTCCCACCAGCCGCAGCCGCGCCGCCTGCTGGTGATCGAGGAACGGCCGCAGGGCCTGCTCTCGCACGTGGCCGAGAGCGTGGTGACGGAGCTGGCGCTGAGCAAGGACGAGACGATCGAGATCGTCACGGCCGCCGGAGCGCAGGAGGCCGCGGCCACGCTGGCCGCCGACCCCTGCCACTGCATCGTGCTCGACCTCGACCTGCCCGACCAGAGCGCCTACCGCCTGCTGGAGGCCATGGACGGCGACCAGGCCCTGAACTCGGTGCCGGTCCTGGCCTACAACAACTGGCGGGCCAGCTCCCAGCAGGCGGTGCCGTTGCAGACGCGCGAGGGCGGCCAGCCGCTGGAGCTGCTGTCCAGCCTCGACGAGCTGCGCGAGCGCATCGCCCTGCACCTGACCGCCGACCAGCCCGGCGACGTGCTGCCGCTGATCCGGGCCGGGAACGTCAACCAGCTCGCCGGGGCCGAGATCGACACCTCGCTGACGGGCCGGACGGTGCTGATCGTCGACGACGACGCCCGCAACCTGTTCGCGCTGACCAGCATGCTGGAGGTGCACGGCATCGACGTGCTGCACGCCGAGGACGGCCGCAAGGGCATCGACACGCTCGTCGCCCACCCGCAGATCGACCTGGTGCTGATGGACGTGATGATGCCCGAGATGGACGGCTACACCGCCACCGCCCGCATCCGCGCGATGGCGCAGTACGCCGACCTGCCCATCATCGCGGTCACGGCCAAGGCGATGCCGGGCGACCAGGAGAAGGCGCTGGCGGCCGGCGCGAGCGACTACGTGACCAAGCCCGTCGAGGCCGACCATCTGGTCGAACGCATCCGTCACTGGCTCGGCGCCTGACCCGTCCCCCTCAAGGAGCAACGCAGTGCACCACCAGCACGATCCGGCGGCCGCCGTGCCGCCGGAGCGTACCGAGCCGCCCAATCTCGGCCGCCTGGCCGCGACGGTCGACCGCCTGCACAACCAGATCCTGGAGGCCCAGCGGGCCGCCGAGGGCCGCGCCCTGGTCGAGGTCGCCAAGGGCGTGCTGGTCGAGCGCCTGCAGTGCAGCCTGGCCACCGCCGCCAGGCAGCTCGCCACCCTGGCCGACCAGGCGGGGGTGACGCAGCTCGAACTGGCCGCCGACATCATCAACCAGGCCGCCCACGACCGCATCAGCGAGGCCGCCCGCGACTTCCTCAGCTCGGCCCGCGCCCAGGAGTCGGCGGAGGTGGCGGTGCGGCTGCGCACCGCCGAGAACGGGGCGCTGACCGCCACCGACGCGCAGGCCGTGGCGCAGTCGCTGCTGGAGCAGGCCCTGTCCGCGCTCGGCGCGACGACGGTGGCCATCTGGGAGGCCGGGCCGGACGCGTCGCTCACCCTGGCCGGGTACGCGGGGCTGGCCGACGAGGAGGCCAGGCGCTGGCGTTACGTGCCGCCGGGCGTGGCCACGCCGGCCCGCCGCGCGCTGCTGGAACGCGGCACGGTGTGGCTGGACGACCTGGCCGCCGTCGGCCTGCCCTCGATCGGGCAGCGCCAGACCCCCGGCGCGCGGGCGACCGCCCCGGCCGGGACGGGCGGCCGGATCCTGGGCGTGCTGGAGATCGGCTGGCCGCACGCGATGCCGCAGCCCGGCGCGCGGATCGTCAAGCAGATCGAGGTGCTGGCCGACCTGTGCGCCCACACCTTCGAGACCACCGACCAGGCCGTGCACGAGCCGCAGGTGCTGCCCGAGCTGATCGACCTGGCCGACGCGCTGCCGGACGCGGCGCTGGTGCTGCGCCCGCAGCTGGGCACCGAGGGCCGGCTGACCGACTTCCGCATCGTGCACGCCAACCCGCGCTTCCTCGACCCCGCCGGGCGGCCGCGCGGCGAGGTCGTCGGGAGCCTGTTCCTGGAGGCGTACCCGCTGGCCGCCGAGGAGGGCGCGCTGCTGGCCAGGATCGAGCACGTGCACGCCACGGGCGAGACCTTCAGGGCCGAGAAGATGACGATCACGGCCCTGGTGGACCAGATCCCGCTGCACACCGTCGCGGGCATCGCGATCATCCGGCTCGGCGACGGCGTGCTGCTCATCTGGCGGCTGCAGGACCAGGACGCCCAGCTCGCCAACCTGCTCCAGCACGCCCAGCGCCTGGGCCGCATCGGCGGCTTCGAGGAGAACCTGCTCACCGGCGAGATCGTCTGGAGCGCCCAGCTCCACGACCTGTACGGCATGTCCCTCGACGAGCCGCCCATCCCGCTGGAACGCCTGGCCACGCACGCCCACCCCGACGACGCCGTGGCCATCGGCCGGTTCGTCCGGGCCGTGCTGCACCACCGCCGTCCGGCCTCCACCGCCTACCGGCTGCAGCGGTCCGACGGCACCGTGCGGCACATCAGAGTGGTCGCCGAGCCGGTCTTCGACGACAGCGGCCTGCTGCTGTCCATCCGCGGCGCCTACCAGGACATCTCCTCCCAGCACTGGACAGAGGTGGCGCTGGCCGCCACCCGCGACCAGCTCGCCCACACCGAGCAGCAGGCCGCCGAGCGCAACCGGCTGGCCCTGCAGCTCCAGCAGGCGATCATGCCGCCGAGCCGGGAGCCGCTGGAGGCGTTCGACCTGCAGATCGCCGTGCGCTACCGGCCGGCCGAGAAGGAGCACCTGGTCGGCGGCGACTGGTACGACGCGGTCGTGCTGCCCACCAAGCAGATCCTGCTGTCGGTCGGCGACGTCGCCGGGCACGGCATCGAGGCGGCCACCGGCATGGTCGTGCTGCGCAACGCGCTGCGCGGCCTGGCCGCCACCGGCGCCGGGCCGGGCCAGCTGCTGACCTGGCTCAACCTGGTCGCCCACCACCTGACCGCCAACGTCACGGCCACCGCGATCTGCGGGCTGTTCGACCCCCGCACCCGCGTGCTGCGCTACGCCAGGGCCGGGCACCTGCCGCCCATCCTGGTCCGCGACGGCCAGGCCAGGGAGCTCGACATGACCAAGGGCCTGCTGCTCGGGGCGGTCGCCGAGGCCGAGTACGAGGAGACGCACGTCCAGCTCGCCTCCGACGACATCCTGCTCATGTACACCGACGGCCTGATCGAACGGCGGGACGTCAACCTGCACGAGTCCCAGCAGCGGCTCCTGGACATCGCCGGGCACCCCGCGGCCCCCCTGGAGCAGCGCCTCGACCACCTGCTGACGCACAGCAACTCCGACACCGACGACGACACGTGCATCATCGGCGCCCGCCTCCAGTAGCCGTCCGCGCCGCGGCCGGGCGGCCCGGGAGTTTGCCGGGCTTGCGTCTGGTAAGCAACCAGAGCCGGGTCCCCCGCCACGCCACACCCAGGCAGGACTGATCAGACCATGGGCATGGAACCGGAGCTACGCTGTCCCATCAGCACCGATCTCGACGCCATCCGCCGCCTCGTGCGCGACCACGCCGGCCGCGGCGGGCTGTCCGGTGAGCGCCTGGACAACTTCGTGCTGGCGGTCAACGAGGCGGTCACCAACGTCCTCGACCACGGCGGCGGCACCGGCACCGTGCTGGCCCGCACCGACTCCGGCGGCGTCACGGTGGAGATCGCGGACGAGGCCGGCCGGCTCAGCGCGGCCCACCTGGCCGCGGCCGAGCACGGCCGCGCCCACTCGGCGGGGTTCGGCTTCGGCCTGTGGCTGATCCAGCACCTGTGCGACCGCGTCGAGCTCGACCAGAGCCCGCGGGGCTCCCGGTTACGCCTGCACATGAGCGTGCGGACCGCCGCCGACCGGCCGCCCGGCACCCTCGTCCCGCAGGGCTGCGACCCCGTTGACTCCGGCCCGGCCCGGCCGGATTTCCCGGAACCCTAGGATGAGGCAGGTGAAATACATGCTGCTCATCTACAGCAACCCCGCCGCCCAGCAGGCCGTCGCCGACGGGTTCGACCAGGTCATGGCCGAGGTCGACGCGCTCATGGCCGAGCTGGAGGCCAACGGCGAGCTGGCCGGGGGCCAGGCGCTGGGCGACCCCGCCTCCTCCAAGACCGTGAAGGTGCGCGACGGCGTGCCCGCCGTCACCGACGGCCCCTTCCTGGAGGCCAAGGAGTACCTGGCGGGCTATCTGATCGTCGACTGCGCGAGCGTCGAGCGGGCCACCGAGATCGCCGCGCGCTGGCCGGACGCGCGTCTGTGCGCCATGGAGGTGCGGCCCGTCATCGACGAGGTGGCGGAGTGATCGAAGGGCTGCTGCGCGAGCTGGCGCCGCAGGTGCTCGGCGTGCTCGTCCGCCGTTACGAGCAGTTCGACGCCTGCGAGGACGCCGTCCAGGAGGCCCTGCTCGACGCCGCCGTGCAGTGGCCCGACCAGGGCGTGCCGGACAACCCGCGGGCCTGGCTGATCACGGTCGCCTCCCGCCGGGTCATCGACCACTTCCGCAGCGAGAGCGCGCGCCGGCGGCGGGAGGAGAGCGCGGCGGTCGCCGTCCCGGCCGACGAGTTCGTCGAGCCGGCGCCGGGCGAGGAGCGCACGCCGTCCGGCGACGACACGCTGACGTTGCTGTTCCTGTGCTGCCACCCGTCGCTCTCGGAGCCCTCGCAGCTCGCGCTCACGCTGCGGGCCGTGGGCGGCCTGACCACGGCGCAGATCGCGGCGGCGTTCCTGGTGCCGGAGGCGACGATGGCCCAGCGCATCAGCCGGGCCAAGCAGCGCATCAGGTCCACGGGGGTGCCGTTCGGGCCGCCGCCGGAGCCGGAGCGGGCCGAGCGGCTGCGCGTGGTGCTGCACGTGCTCTACCTGATCTTCAACGAGGGTTACACCGCCACCTCCGGGCCGGACCTGCAGCGGCCCGAGCTGACCGGCGAGGCGATCCGGCTGGCCCGGCTCGTCCACCGGCTGCTGCCCGGCGACGGCGAGGTCGCCGGGCTGCTGGCGCTCATGCTGCTGACCGAGGCGCGGCGGGCGGCGCGCACCGGGCCGGGCGGCTCGCTGGTGCCGCTGGCCGAGCAGGACCGCTCGTCGTGGGACCGGCGGCTGATCGAGGAGGGCGTCGAGCTGGTCAGCAAGGCGCTGGCCACCAGCGCGCTGGGCCCGTACCAGTTGCAGGCGGCGATCGCGGCCGTGCACGACGAGGCGCCCACCGCCGCCGAGACCGACTGGCCGCAGATCCTGGCGCTCTACGGCGTGCTGGCCGGGCTGGAGGACAACCCGGTGGTGCGGCTCAACCAGGCCGTGGCCGCCGCCATGGTGCACGGCCCGCGGGCCGGGCTCGACCTGCTCGACGGCCTGGCCGCCGACGACCGGTTGGCGGGCCACCACCGGCTGGCCGCGGTCCGCGCCCACCTGCTGGAGATGGAGGGCGACGCGGAGGGGGCGGCGCTGGCCTTCCGCGAGGCGGCCCGGCGGACGCTCAGTCTGCCTGAGCAGCGCTATCTGGAGGGCAAGGCCGCCCGGCTGGCTTGACAACGATTTTTTTCGGTGCGATCGTTTCAGGCATGCACGAAGTGGCAGCGATCGAAGACGCGGCGGCCGCCGAGGCGTCGCTCGACCCGATGCGGTCGAAGTTGCTGGCGGAGCTGGTCGAGCCGGGCTCTGCCACGTCCCTGGCCGCCAAGGTGGGCCTGGCCAGGCAGAAGGTCAACTACCACCTGCGCACCCTCGAACGCCACGGGCTGGTCGAGCTGGTCGAGGAGCGCAGAAAGGGCAACGTCACCGAGCGCGTCATGCAGGCCACGGCCGCCTCCTTCGTGATCTCCCCCACGGCCCTGGCCGCCGTGCAGCCCGATCCGGCCCGGTCCCCCGACCGGCTGTCGGCGCGCTGGCTGCTGGCCCTGGCGGCGCAGCTCGTCCGCGACGTCGGCACGCTGATCACCGGCGCGGCCAAGGCGCAGAAGAAGGTGGCCACGTTCGCCATCGACGGCGAGGTGCGCTTCGCCTCGGCCGCCGACCGGGCCGCGTTCGCCGAGGAGCTGGCGCAGTGCGTCACCTCGCTGGTCAGCAAATATCATGACGAGTCCGCGGAGGGCGGGCGGGACCATCGTCTGATCGTCGCCGTGCACCCGTCTGTGAAGAAGGGTTCCTGAGGTGGGGCGCGAGTTCGAGATCCCCCTTGAGTCCATGGTCGAGGCGACGCCCGAGCAGGTGTGGGCGGCCATCACCACCGGGCCGGGCATCGACTCGTGGTTCATGGGCCGCAACGAGGTCGAGGGCGGCGCGATCCGCACCGCCTTCGCCGGGGCCGAGCTGCCCGAGTCCAGGGTGACCGCCGAAGACCCGCTCAAGCGTTTCGCCCACTCCGGCGTCCCGGGCCCCGACGGCCGTTTCGTGGCCTACGAGTTCCTGCTGGAGGGCCGCGGCCAGGGCAGCACCCTGCTCCGCATGGTCACCAGCGGCTTCCTGCCCGGCGACGACTGGGAGCAGGAGTACGAGGCGATGTCCACGGGCCTGGCCCTGTTCTTCGCGACGCTGACGGAGTACCTCGGCCACTTCGCCGGCCGGGCCGCGACCCCGCTCACCGAGTCCGGCCCGCCGGTGAGCGACTGGCCGCGCGCCTGGCGGGCCCTGTACGCCGCCCTCGGCGGCCGCCCCGAGCCCGGCGCCACCGTCCGGCTCGCGCCGCCCGGTCTGCCCCCGGTCCAGGGCGTGGTCTACGTCCGCAACGCCCAGAGCGTCGGCGTCCGCACCCCCGACGCCCTCTACCGGTTCGTCCAGGGCATGGGCGGCAGCCTGCTGGCCATGCACCTGCTGTTCGGCGACCCCGCGGGGCAGGCTCCGGCCTGGCGGGCCTGGCTGGAGGATCTGCGGGCATGACGTCCGGATGAACGTGGTGGCGCTGTCCGACACGCACGCGCCCCGGCGGTGGCGCGCCTGCCCGCCCCGGGTGGCCGAGCACCTGCGCGGGGCCGACGTCATCCTGCACGCCGGCGACGTCTGCGTGCGCTCGGTGCTCGACGAGCTGGCCGCCTACGCCCCGGTGCACGTGGTGAAGGGCAACAACGACGGCCCCGACGTGGTGGCGCCGGAGACGCTGGAGCTGACCCTGGAGGGCCTGCGGATCGGGATGATCCACGACAGCGGGCCCGCCCAGGGCCGCGTGGCCCGGCTGCGCCGCCGCTTCCCCGAGGCCGCCCTGGTGGTCTTCGGCCATTCGCACATCCCGCTCGACGAGTCGGGCGAGGGGCTGCGCATCTTCAACCCGGGCTCCCCCACCGACCGCCGTCGCCAGCCGCACGGCACGATCGGGCTGCTGACCGTCGAGGACGGCGTCCTGACCCGCGCGGAGATCGTGCCCGTCAGCTGAGCGGCTCGACGGTGACCGGCACGCCGTTCAGCGCCGCCGTGCCGGTGAGCTCGTCCAGGAGGCAGGGGTCGGTGAGGTCGTTGGCGCTGGCGCCCCCCAGCGTGGCCGCGACCGACAGCAGCACGCCCGGCCGGTCGTGGCCGTAGCCGTGGGGCAGGCTGACCACGCCGGGCATGACGTCCTCGCTCGCGCTGACCTCCACCGTCACCTCGCCGCTGCGGGAGCGCACCCGGACCGGCGCGCCGTCGGTGAGCCCGCGGGCGCGCAGGTCGCCGGGGTGCATGAGCAGGTGGTGCCGGGGGCGGCCCTTGGCCAGCCGGGCGGAGTTGTGCAGCCAGGAGTTGTCGTCGCGCAGGTGCCGGCGGCCGATCAGCAGCAGCCCGGCGGGGGCGGGGGCCAGCAGCTCGGCGCGGGCGCGGGCGAGCCCGTCGAGCAGGACGGGCGGCGCGGCCTGGACGCGGCGGCCCGGCGTGCGCAGCCGGCCCGGCAGGCTCGGCTTGAGCGGGCCCAGGTCCAGCCCGTGCGGGTGGCGGCGCAACCGCGCCACGCTCAGCCGGTACGGCCCCGCCCGCAGCCCGAGGTCCACGATCCGCTCCGGCGAGAGCCGCAGCATGAGCCGGTCGGACAGCGACCCGGCCCGGACCAGGCGGCCGTATCGCCGGGCCAGCTCGCGCAGGATCTCCCAGTCGTGCCGGGCGCCGGGCGTCCTGGGCAGCACGGCCGGGGTGTAGCGGGCGTGGTCGCGAACCGCGACCAGGTTGAAGACGAGGTCGTAGTGGTCGCGTTCGAGCAGGTCGGTGGGCGGCAGGATGACGTCGGCGTGCCGGGTGGTCTCGTTGACGTAGAAGTCGAGGCTGACCATGAAGTCGAGTCCGGAAAGGGCCCGCGACAGCTCGTGCCCGCCGGGGGCCGAGCGCACCGGGTTGCCGGCGATGGTCACCAGCGCCCGCACCTGCCCTGCGCCGGGCGTGCGGATCTCCTCGGCGAGCGCCGCGGCGGGCAGCTCGCCGCCGAACTCCGGCAGGCCGCGCACCCGGCTGCGCCACCTGCCCTCGTGGCCGGGGTCGATCAGGCGGTTGCGCACCGGGTCGACGGCCGGCCTGCTCATCAGCGTGCCGCCGGGCCGGTCGAGGTTGCCGGTGACCAGGTTCAGCAGCTGGATCCCCCACTGGCACAGGGTGCCGAACCGCTGGGTGGACACGCCGATCCGGCCGTAGGCGGCGGCGCTGGGAGCGGCGGCGAACTCGGCCGCGACCCGGGTGATCACCTCGACCGGCACGCCGGTGACGGCCGCGGCCCGCTCCGGCGTGAACGCCTCCAGCGCCGAGGCCAGCCGGTCGAGCCCGTCCACGTAGGGCGCGGGACGGGCGGCGCCGCCGGTGACGATCAGGCCGACCATGGCCAGGATGAGCGCGGCGTCGGTGCCGGGGCGGACGAAGTGGTGCTCGTCGGCGAGGCGGGCGGTCTCCGTGCGGCGCGGGTCGAACAGCACCATCCGGCCGCCGCGGGCGCGCAGGTCGCGGATGCGCCGGACGACGCCGGGCGCGCTCATCACGCTGCCGTTGGAGACGGCCGGGTTGGCGCCGAAGGCCAGGAAGTAGGCCGTGCGGTCGATGTCGGGCACGGGGAGCAGCCACTGGCTGCCGTACAGGTGGCGGGCCACGTACTGGTGCGGGAGCTGGTCGAGGGAGGCGGCGGAGTAGCGGTTGCGGGTGCCCAGCAGGCGGGCGAACGGCGGCGCGTGCGTCAGCGCGCCCAGGCTGTGGACCACCGGGTTGCCGAGGTAGACGGCCACGGCGTCGGGGCCGTGCACGATGCGCGTCCCGGCCAGCCGGGCGGCGACCAGGTCGAACGCGTACGCCCAGGGGACCTCGCGCCAGCCGTCCGGGGTGCGGACCACGGGACGGCGCAGCCGGTCGGGGTCCTCGCGCACGTCCTGCAGGGCCACCGCCTTGGGGCACAGGTGCCCGGCCGACAGCGGGTCGTCCTCGTCGCCGCGGATGCCGGTGATCCGGTCGCCGTCCAGGTCGACGCGCAGGCCGCACATGGCCTCGCACAGGTTGCAGGTCGCGAGCCGGGTCACCATGTGACCAGGCTATGAGCGGACGCGTCCGTCCCCGAGCCGCCACCCCGGCGACCGTCCGGCCAGGTCGGCGCGGTGTGCGGGTCAGGCGCCGCGGTCGCGGGTCAGCGCGCCGCCCGCCATCGGCGGCAGGGGCCGGGCGTGCAGCCACGCGGTCAGCAGCGCGCCGGCCGGGACGTGCCGCTCGGCGTGCGCGGCGAACTCCCGCGTGGTGACGCTGCCGTACCGGCGGCTGTCGGCCCAGGAGCGCAGGAGCGTGAAGAACGCCTGGTCGCCGGCCGCCCGGCGGAGGGCGTGCAGGGTCAGCGCGCCACGCTTGTAGACGCGGTCGTCGAACAGCGCGGCCGGGCCGGGGTCGGCCAGCACGAAGTCCTGCGGCAGCGCGGCGAGCCTGCGGTGCCAGCGCAGCGCGTGCTCGTCCGCGGGCGGGCCGCCCGAGCGCTCCGACCACAACCACTCCGCGTACGTGGCGAACCCCTCCTGCAGCCAGATGTCGGCCCACCCCGCCACGGTGAGGCTGTTGCCGAACCACTGGTGGGCCAGCTCGTGCGCGACCAGCCGCTCGCAGCCGCGCGCGCCGTCGACGTGGTTCCTGCCGAAGATCGACATGCCCTGCGCCTCGACCGGGATGTCGAGGTCGTCGTCGGCCACGACGACGGTGTAGCCGCTGAACGGGTAGGGCCCGAACAGCTCGCCGAACAGCGCCATCATCTCGCCCTGGCGGCCGAAGTCGTGCCGGGCGCGGGCGGCCAGCCGCGCGGGGTGGGCCAGGCGCGTGCCGCCCGCCTCCGAGAGCTGGTAGCGCCCGATCTGCACGCTGGCCAGGTACGTCGCCATCGGCTCGGCCTGCTCGTAGACCCACGTCGTGGTCCCGGACGCCCGCCGCCTGGCGGTGAGCACGCCGTTGGCGATCACCTGGTACGCCGGCGCCGTCGTCACCGAGATCCGGTAGGGGGCCTTGTCGTCCGGCCGGTCGTTGCACGGGAACCAGGAGGGCGCGCCGATCGGCTGACCGGCCACCAGCGCGCCGTCGGTCAGCTCCTCCCAGCCGAGGCCGCCCCACGGGCTGCGCACCGGGACGGGCGTGCCCGCGTACCGCACCTCGACGACGGCCCGCTCCCCGGCGGCCAGCGGGCCGGGCAGGGTGAGGCGCAGCTTGCCCTGGCCGTGCGTGTGGCGGACGGCCCGGCCGGCCACCGTGACGCCCTGGACGCGGAAGTGTCCGAGGTCGAGGCCGAGATCGGCGAGCGGCTCGGCGGCGCGGACCGTCAGGCGGGCGGTGCCGTCGAGCCGGTTGGCCGCGAGCCGGTAGTGCAGCGCCAGGTCGTAGTGCTCGACCGCGTACCGGTGGTCGCCGTGCCCCGGGAAGTACGCCGTCATCGCCACGCCGAGACGGGGTTGCCGAACCACCGGCTGCCGCCGGGCAGCGCCTCGCCGCGCATGACCAGGGACGCCGGCCCGACCGTCGTGCCCGCGCCCACCCGCGCGGCGGGCAGGACGACGCCGTGCGGGCCGAGCGTCGCGCCGGCCTCCAGCGTCACCGTGTCGATGCTCATGACCCGGTCGTGGAACAGGTGCGTCTGGAGCACGCATCCCCGGTTGACGCACGCGCCGTCGCCGAGCGTCACCAGATCCGCCTCCGGCAGCCAGTACGTCTCGCAGGTGACCCCACGTCCGATGCGTGCCCCGAGGGAGCGCAGCCACACGTTCAGCGGGGCGGTCCCCAGCCACGGCTGGGCGAACCAGGGCGCGGCCAGCACCTCGACGAAGTTGTCCGCCAGCTCGTTGCGCCACACGAACGAGCTCCACAGCGGCCTGTTCCCGGCCTTGATCCGGCCGACCAGCGCCCATTTGGCGGCCGTGGCGACCACCGCGGCGAGCACCCCGGCGGCCAGCACCACCAGCCCGCCGAGCGCGGCGGCCACGGCGAAGCCGTGACCGGCGGCCAGCCACTCGAACGCCGCCACCGCCAGCACGGCCAGCGCGACCACGCCCATCGCGGGCACCACCCGGCACACCTCGACCAGCGCCCGCGCCGCCCGGTACCGCGCGGGCGGGTCGTAGGTCCTGCTGCGGTCGGCCTCCTCGGCCGTGCGGCGCAGCTCCATGGGCGGCATGCCCACGTACGAGGAGCCCGACTTGGCCTTCTTGGGCGTTGCCGACAGCACGCCGACCAGGCCGTCCTTGGGCACCTTGCGGCCGGGGGCGGTCATCCCGGAGTTGCCGAGGAAGGCGCGCTTGCCGATCCGGGCCGAGGCCAGGCGCATCCAGCCGCCGTCCAGCTCGTACGGGGCCACCATGGTGTCGTCGGCCAGGAAGGCGCCGTCGCCGACGGAGGTCATCGTGGGCAGCGCGAGCACCGTGGACAGCTCGGCGCCGCGGCCCACCTTCATGCCGAGCGCCCGCAGCCAGACGGGCGTCAGGACACTGGCGTACAGCGGGAACAGCCACACCCGGGCCGAGGCCATCAGCCGGCCGGTCACCCACGCCTGCCAGGCCGGACGGCTGTGCACCGGATGGTGACCGGGGTGCAGCCCCAGGCCGAGCAGCCGCACGCCGGCCAGCGTGACCAGCGCGAAGGCCGCCATGCCGGCGACCGTGGCCAACGGCACGGCGGGCAGGGCGGCGGCCAGCGCGCCGCCGAGCGTGACCTCGTCCCCGGCGAAGGCGGCCAGGACGGCGAGCGCGACACCGGCCGCGGCCACCGGGAGCAGGCTGAGCACGACCGCGCTCACCCCGTACAGCGCGACCCACGGGCGGGAGCGGGCGGCGCGCTCCGCCGGCCGGGAACGGCGCGGCTTGCCCTGGCGGAAGGCCGGGACGCCGGCCCAGCGCTCGCCGGAGGGGATCGTCCCGGCCACCGCGGAGCCGGGGGCGACCTGCGCGTTCTTGCCGACGCGCGCGCCGGGCAGCAGGGTCGAGCGGGAGCCGACGGTGGCGCCCGCGCCGATGCGGATCTCGCCGACGTGCAGCACGTCGCCGTCGTACCAGTGGCCGGACAGGTCGACCTCCTGCTCGACGGAGGCGCCCCGGCCCAGCTTGAGCAGGCCGGTGATCGGCGGGGGCGAGTGCAGGTCGGCGTCCGGGCCGACGGTGGCGCCGAGCAGCCGGGCGTACCAGGCCATCCACGGCGCGCCGGCCAGGTCGGGCACGCCGAGCCGTTCGGCGAACCGCTCGGCGAACCACAACCGCAGGTGCACGCCGCCGCCGCGCGGGTGGGCGCCGGGGCGCACGCCGCGCAGCAGCAGCCGGGCGACCGCCGCCGACAGGCCCATGCGTCCCATGGGGGTGACGAACGCCAGCGCGCCGAGCGTCACCCACCACCACGACAGCCGCGGCGCCCACGGCGGGGCGAGCACGTTGCCGAGCGCGGCCAGCGGCACGACCCAGCGCAGCGCGCCCGCGGTGAGCAGCGGGATCATCAGCGCGGTCTGCGCCAGCGCGGCGCGTTTCGGCATGGGGGCGGCCGCGGCGTGCGCGGGGGCCTGCGTCCCGCCCCTGGCGGCCAGCAGCTCGGCCAGTCCGGCGAGGGTCGGGTGGGCGTAGACGTCGCCGACGGCCACGTCGGGGTGGGTGGCCCGGAGCACGGAGACCAGGCGGGCGGCGGCCAGGCTGGTGCCGCCGTCGGCGAAGAAGTCCGACCCGGGCCCTTCCGGGCGCACGCCGAGGATCTCGGTCCACTGCGCGGCCAGCAGCGCCTCGGCCGGGGTCAGGCCGGGGTCCGCGGCGGCCGGGCCGTCCAGCGGCCACGGGAGCGCGTCCCGGTCGATCTTGCCGGAGGTCCTGGTGGGCAGGGCGTCCACAGGGGCCAGGCGGGGCACGAGCGCGGCGGGCAGCGAGCCGGCCAGCAGCTCGCGGGCCCGTCCGGCGTCGAAGCCGGGCCCGGTGACGACGTAGCCGACGAGCACCTGGTGGCCGCCGCCCGCGGTGCGGACGGCCGCGGCCGCGCCGGTGACGCCGGGCAGCGCGTTCAGGGCGGCGTCCACCTCGCCCAGCTCGATCCGGCGTCCGCCCAGTTTCACCTGGTCGTCGGCGCGGCCGGCGAAGACGAGACCCTCGGGCTCGGCGCGGACGAGGTCGCCGCTGCGGTAGGCGCGCTCCCAGCCCAGGGACGGCAGCGGCGCGTACTTCTCGGCGTCCTTGGCCGGGTCGAGGTAGCGGGCCAGGCCCACGCCGCCGATGATCAGCTCGCCGGTCTCGCCCATGGCGACCGGCTCGCCCGCGCCGTCCACGACCGCCAGGTCCCAGCCGTCCAGGGGCAGGCCGATGCGTACGGGTCCCTCCCCCGTCAGGCGGGCGGCCGAGGCCACCACGGTCGCCTCGGTGGGCCCGTAGGTGTTCCACACCTCGCGGCCGGGCACGGCCAGCCGTTCGGCGAGCTCGGGCGGGCAGGCCTCGCCGCCGAAGATGAGCAGCCGGATGCCGTCGAGGTGCGCGGCGGGCCAGAGCGCGGCCAGCGTCGGCACCGTCGAGACGGCGGTGACGCCCTGCCCGGCCAGCCAGGGGGCCAGGTCCATGCCGGTGCGCACGAGCGCTCTGGGCGCGGGCACCAGGCAGGCGCCGTGCCGCCAGGCCAGCCACATCTCCTCGCATGAGGCGTCGAAGGCCACCGACAGCCCGGCCAGCACCCGGTCACCCGGGCCGAGCGGCCGGTCCTGCAGGAAGAGCCCGGCCTCGGCGTCGGCGAACGCGGCGGCCGAGCGGTGCGTCACCGCCACGCCCTTGGGCCTGCCGGTGGAGCCGGAGGTGAAGATGATCCAGGCGTCGTCGTCCGGGGTGGGCCGCTCGGGCGTGGCCGCCTGGCGGGCCCGCGTGACCGGGCCGCCGTCGAGCACGGCGTCCACGGCGGCCTCGGCGAAGACGAGTTCGGCGCGTTCGTCCGGGTCGTCGGCGTCCACGGGGACGTACGCGGCGCCGGCGGCGAGCACGGCGAGGATGGAGACGTACAGCTCGGCGGTGCCGGAGGCGATGCGCACGCCCACCCGGGAGCCGCGCCCGACGCCGGCCGCGGCCAGCTCGGCGGCGACCCGGTCGACCTCGGCGCGCAGCGACCGGTAGTCCAGGCACACGGCGCCGTCGTCCAGCGCGGGCGCGTCGGGGTGGCGGCGGGTGGTCTCGTCGAGGATGTCGATCAGCGTGCGGGGCGGCGCGGCCAGCATGCCCGCCGGGTAGACCGCCGACGCGGTCCTGAGTCCTAAGTCTGCCGAGTCGGTGCGCAAACGCTGCTCCTTCGGTCGGGCTGTGGGCCCCGGCCCGTCAAGGCCGCGGGCTGCCACTGTCGTGGCGTTCGCGCCACCTCCGTTCGCAACGGTCGCCGATTCGCCAACTATTCCATGGTGTGACGGAGATCGCCGTGCCCGGCGGGGGCCGGTCGGGTCAGCGGAGCCAGGCGTCGACGGCGGCCAGCAGGTCCGCCTTGAGGGCGCCCGGGGCGAAGGAGGCCCTGATCGAGGCGCGGGCCAGCTCGGCCAGGACGTCGTCGCCGTACCCGAAGACCTCGCGCAGCCGCAGGTACTCCTCGGCCAGCGCCGTCTCGCCGTCGGTGTTGACCGTGACCGCGAGCCCCGCCTCGCGCAGGCGCGGCAGCGGGTGCGCGGCCAGCGACGGCACCAGCCCGAGCAGGACGTTCGACGTGGGGCAGACCTCCAGCGGGACGCCGCGCTCGCGCACCTCGGCCACCAGCGCCGGGTCGTCCAGCACCCGGATGCCGTGGCCGAGCCGCTCGGTGCGGCCCAGGTCCAGCGCCTCGCGGATGCTCGCCGGCCCGGCCGCCTCGCCCGCGTGGTGCACCAGGTGCAGGCCCGCGTCCCCGGCCGCGGCGAACACCTCGGCGAAGGGGGCCAGCGGATGGGCCTCGTCGCCCGCGAGCCCGAGGCCGATCACCTCGTCGTAGCGGGTGGCCAGCTCGTACGTCCGCCACAGCCGCTCCAGGGGCCGCCGCCTGGAGTGGTCGAGCAGCACCCGGGCCTCGACGCCGTACCGCCTGCCCTCGGCCAGGCCGTCGAGCACCGCCTCCAGCGGCATCTCCGGGGCGCCCAGCCGTTCCCCGTGGGCGGCGGCGGTGAAGGTGACCTCGACGTAGCGGGTGCCCTGGGCGGCCTCGTCCTCGCAGAACTCCAGGGCGACGCGCCGGAAGTGCTCGGGGGTGCGCAGCAGGCCGCGCACCTTGGCCCGCTGGTCGGCGAACTCGCGGAAGTCGGCGAACGGGCCCTCGGGCTCGGGCGGGCCGCCCAGCTCGCGCACGGTCGCGGGCCGTACGGTGCTCTCCAGATGGACGTGCAGGTGGGCCTTGGGCAGCAGGCGGAGGTTTCTCACTCTCCGGGAGGTTATCGCCGGGTGATGCGGATTTTCGACTGCTTATGTGGGCCCTGCTCCCAGTCGTCCATGAACGTCGCTTTCAGCCCGTGCTTGCGGGCCAGTTCGACCAGCGTCTCGGTGCGGTAGTAGAAGTCCTCGCGCAGGACGTGGTGCTCCTCGCCCTCGGTCCGGTCG
Organism: Nonomuraea sp. NPDC050227; assembly: GCF_044459705.1. NCBI lineage: Bacteria > Bacillati > Actinomycetota > Actinomycetes > Streptosporangiales > Streptosporangiaceae > Nonomuraea > Nonomuraea sp. NPDC050227. The sequence goes on from NZ_JBITJF010000003.1 coordinate 706,885, forward strand.
AAGGTGAAGTCGAACCAGCCGTCCGGCTTCATGACCCGGCCCACGTTGGCGAAGCACTCCTCGATGACCTCGATCGGCGAGTGCGAGAAGACGCTGTGGGCGTGGACGACGTCGAAGTACTCGTCCGGCAGGAACGCCAGCCGCAGGTCGCGCACCGGCGCCAGGTACGGCAGCTTGTCCTGCAGGGCGTGCTTCTCGACCGTGTCCTGGGCGGCCAGCAGGATGTCGGGCGAGATGTCGATGCCGTAGTAGTTGCCGGTGAACAGGTAGCCGATGAACAGGCGGCCGGCGCGCAGGTTCCCGCAGCCGATCTCCAGCATCCGGCAGTCGGGCTTGAGCCCGTGCTCCACCAGGTAGTCGAACTGCATGCGTCCCAGGGCGAGCCAGCGCCGGTGCCGGTGCGACCCCACGGCGCCCTCGGGGTCGCGGGCCGTGTCGGACCTCATGACGGCGCGGTAGTAGGTGACGTGGTCGTGGGTGCGGAGCCGGAACCAGGTGTCGCGGGCCAGCCGGCGCAGGTGAGGGGCGATCCTGTGGGGGTGCCGGAACGCGTAGGCGGCCTGGTGGACGAGGCTCGTACGGGAGCGTTTCACGTTGGGCAGAGTAGGTCCGGCCCACCCGGCCCGCTCCGGGCTCCACACACTCCAGAGCGCCCTTTTACCCGCCCTTTCCCACCCCTGGACCGCTCTTCCCCGTGGGTGACGGGCGCGTCGCCGTGGCTCGCGGCACGCGGGTGCTCGGGTGGCCGTCGCCGGGGTGGACGGAGGTCGTGCCTGTCGCTGGTCGCGCCGGCGTCGCGGCGGCTGGTTCGGTCGACAAGGCGGTGACGCTCCACGTCCACACGGCGAGCCCTGCTCGGCGTGTCGCGTGCTGCCGTTCCCGGGCGGGAACGATCGGCTCAGGCAGCGGCGTGCTGCCGTTCCCGGGACCGGGCGGTCAGCTCAGGTAGTCGCGCAGCGCCATGGCCCGGGAGGGGTGACGCAGCTTGGACATGGTCTTGGCCTCGATCTGCCGGATGCGCTCACGGGTGACGCCGTAGACGCGGCCGATCTCGTCGAGGGTGCGCGGCTTGCCGTCGGCCAGGCCGTAGCGCATCGTGATCACGCCCGCCTCGCGCTCGGAAAGCTGGTCGAGCAGGCTGTGCAACTGCTGCTGCAGCAGCGTGAACGAGACCGCGTCGGCCGGGGAGACGGCCTCGGTGTCCTCGATCAGGTCGCCGAACTCGCTGTCGCCCTCCTCGCCGAGCGGCGTGCTCAGCGAGATCGGCTCCCGGCCGTAGCCCTGCACCTCCGACACCCGCTCGACGTCGAGATCGGTCTCGGCGGCGATCTCCTCGGGGGTGGGCTCGCGGCCCAGGTCGGACTGCAGGCGGCGCTGCACGCGGGCCACCTTGTTGATCAGCTCGACCATGTGCACGGGGATGCGGATCGTCCGGGCCTGGTCGGCCATGGCACGGGTGATGGCCTGCTTGATCCACCAGGTGGCGTAGGTGGAGAACTTGTAGCCGAGCCGGTAGTCGAACTTCTCGATCGTCCGGATCAGGCCGAGGTTGCCCTCCTGGATCAGGTCGAGGAAGAGCATGCCGCGGCCGGTGTAACGCTTGGCGATGGAGACGACGAGCCGGAGGTTGGCCTCCAGCATGCGGCGCTTGGCACGAAGGCCGTCGTCGGCGATCCACTCCAGGTCGGCACGCAGCTCGGAGGGCAGGCCGGGCTCGCTGTCGAGCCGTTCCCTGGCGAACAGGCCGGCCTCGATGCGCTTGGCCAGCTCGATCTCCTGCTCGGCGGTGAGCAGCGGGACGCGCCCGATCTCCTTCAGATAGGTCTTGACCGAGTCGGCGCCGACGGCCGTGCCACCGTCGGCGATGGTGTCGTCCAGTTCGAGAACCTCTGCTGCTTGGGACAAAATTCTCTCCTCGCTCGCGTTGGGTGGACGCTCAGTGACTGAGCCGGCCTGCGGGCAGGGCCGGCGGGGAAACGTAGCGGGCCGATAGGCGTCGGAACCTTCAGGGCATGAGGGAACGGAAGAAGCGGGGCCTGGCAGGGCCGTCTCTGACCAGGCTACCCAACACTTCCTCGAACGTGGCTTCGACGAACACCCGATCATCGCTTCCCCGCCGGCGCCATCCACCCCCTGACCAGCCCCCCAACCCCGTCCCCTCGCCACCACCCCCGCCGACCGACGGCACTTCAGAAGACGCCCGCTCCCTCGCCCCGCCCTGGCCTGCTTCATGGCGACGGGCATCTCTCCGGCTTGACGAAGCCCTTCTGCTCGCGCGCCCGGCCTTCCTCGAAGGAGCCACCCACGCTGGACAAGACCATGAAACTCCCGGCGGGCCACTCGCCGCGTCACCTGGCTGATCGCGATGTCCGACCCGCACGCTTCGGTGAGAGCCGGTCGCCACGCGTATGCGAAGACGCTGTCGATCAGAACCCTCGATGACGTCCGCCGTCATGGCGCTCGGGTGCTGGAACGCGAGGCCCGCCCGGCGATCGTCGGGGGGCGGGCCGCATTCGGACAGGAACTGCGGACCGCGGATGCGCGTGCTGCCGCCCGGGTACGACACGGACGTCCACGGCAACCCCGGTTACGTCATCCGACGCGGCCTTCCGGATCAACACCTGGTCAAGGACGGCTTCGTCGCCTGATGGCGGGTGCACCGGCACTGGTCCGCTGGTTGTCTCGATGCACTAGGGGCATTGGATCATGCCGCCGCCGTCTCCTTCGCTGGAGACCTGGCTGAAGTGGATGTAGCGGTCCGGCTGGCCCTGGCCGCCACGCCAGGTGTACCAGCGGTTGTCCCCGCCGCTGTAGTCTCCACGAACCCAGCAGCACGGGTAGATCTGCGTCCCCACATAGCAGGTGAAGAGGAAGTTGGGCTGTCCGAGCCGGGGAGAGCTGCGGACGTTGCCGTCGTACTTGCACTTGAAGATCAGGGCGGTGGCCGTGCCGGCCGAGGCCGCTGCGGGAGTCGCGGTGAACAGCACAGCGACACCACCCAGCGCTACGACGGCGCTGCCCAGACCGGCGGTCAGACGTCGAAGCGGCATCTTATTGATCACGGATCGCCTCTCACGGCTCGATGAGGAGCACGCCCCAGTAGGCGTGTCAGGGCTCAGTCTTGGTGGCTGGTGGTTTGTCTGGAACCCGGCTGCACCGGCCCAGACAAACGTCGTCCGCGGAGTGGTCGCAGCAGTTCATGACGTCGGGCTCAGGATCGTCACCGAGTTCCGGCCCCGCCCGGCCGGCGAAGATGGCCAGGATGCCGGCCGGGTCCGGGGACCCCACGGTCACGGTTCAGCTTGACAGTTGATCTCGTAGGCACAAGATTGTTGCGCCCTCCCACCATCTCCAGAGGAACGTGATGAAGCGGACCGTCATGGGTGTCATCCTGATCGCGGGCCTGGCACAGCTCGTCGCCGTTCCCGCCCAGGCGGCGTCCGGGAACGACCCGGTAGAAGCGCTCCAAGCCACATTGACCCGCGGCAAGGGCGTGAACATCGTGTCCACCGCGAAGGTGGACCACGGTCGCGGCGGGTCCTACACCCTGGCCCTGGACGGCACGGTCGGGTTCGGGCCGCAAGGTGAGATCGCCTCTGACACGTCCCAGCGCGTGCGGTACAGCAAGACGGTGATGAGCGGTCTGAAGAAACTCGGCATGGCCGAGGACGCCGCTGCTGAAGAACTGCCCCTGAGGGTGATCTCGTCAGGCCACGACGACTACGTCTCCGGCCCCCGATTCGCCGACGTACTGCCGCAGGGCACGAGCTGGGTGCGCTATCCGTACACCGATCTGCCGGCCAGCAACCCGCTGCTGGAGGTTCTGGAACCCGCCACGCTCAAGACGCTGCTGGCCCACCGCACGTCCTGGCGGGGCGGAGTGGTGAAGGGCATGATCAAGGCCGACAAGCTGGTCAAGGTGTCGCGTTCTTTCGCCTCGCGCTTTCGCGGCTACTCCTGGAGCGAGCCCGTCAGCACCATCTCCTACACCATCCGCCTGAGCACGGCTGGACTGGTGGAGCGAGTCACGGCCAAGGGGGTCATGCACCACTGGAAGGGGTCCGTGTTCCGGCTCACGGCGGACACCCGCTACTCCACCTGGGGACGGCAGGTCACCGTTGCGCTGCCTCTGGAGAGCGAGGTGCTCGATCAGAAGCAACTCGAAGGCAAGGTGCCCTACGGGGTGCCTGGCGCCTGGAACTAGCCGCTTGGCGCTGTTGCGACGCCATGATCACGTGCGGTATTGATCACGGATGTCCTTGATACGGGTGATCACGGCCGCGGCCGAGCTGCTCGACAAGACCTCGCGGATGCGTCCGGGCCGGTCGTGGGACGATCCCGCGCTGGAGCAGGCGCTGCGCCAGGTGCGGGCCGGACGGCTGGAGCCGGGCCTGGAGCTGGTCCGCCAGGCGCGCGACGACCACGAGGTGCGTGCGCTGCGCGTCGAGCAACTGGGGATCGCCGCCCGTGCGCACACCGAGGCGCTGCTGCGGCTGGCCGGCGACGACCCCGACGCGTTGCTCTGGCTCGGCGCCGCCCGGATCAGGCAGGCATGGGCGATCCGCGGCGGCGCCTACGCCACGTACGTGGGCGACCAGCGTTTCGCCCGCTTCCACGAGGTGCTGGCGGACGCCGCCGTCCCGCTGCGGCAGGCCGCCGAGGCCCGTCCGGACGATCCCGTTCCGTGGGAGCGGCTGCAGTGGCACGCGCTCGGCGCGCAGGCCGGCCAGCAGGAGCTCGACCGCCTCTGGACGGAGCTGACCGCCCGCGCTCCGCACCTGTATCTGGGCCACTACACCCGCGTCCAGGTGCTGTGCGGCAAGTGGTACGGCTCCGACGACGAGGTGCTGGCCTTCGCCCGCCGCACGGCGGACGCGGCGCCGCCGGGCGACCCTGTGACGGCAACGCTGGCGCTGGCGCACTTCGAAGTCGCGTGGGGCCGGATCGGCGAGTCGGAGCGTACGGCCCGGGAGATCCTCGAAGGCTACTTCGGCGACCCTGAGGTGGCCGGCCCGCTGGTGGCGGCGTCCGACAAGTGGCGCGAGGGCGCCCGGCCGCATCCGCGGGCGCTGGACGCCGCGCACCTGTTCGGCGCGGCGCTCTACCACGGCGGCCACCTCACCGGCGCGCAGCGCCTGCTGGAGAGCTTGGGCAGGCGCATGCCGGAGAACCAGCCATGGGCGGTCGGCAGCCTGCTGCCAGGCCGCCACTACGCCCGCGTGCGGCGGGACCTCGGCCTCGCCTAGCCGAGCCGGGCGCGCCGGACCTCGTCCGCACGCCGGACGTCGGCAGGACGAGCGTGGGCGCGCCATCGGGGGTCGGCTCGCGGCCGATGCGCCGGTTCAAGCGCCACCGCCTCGCGTAGTCGTCCAGCATGGACCGCGACCGCGATCACACGTTCTGCGGCAGGTTGCCGAGGACGTCGTCCATCAGGTCGCCCGGCGTCTCGTGCACCAGTTCCGGGTCGGCGCCTGTGGCATCCCATGCGCTCTTGGCACGGTTCGTCCATCCCTCTTGCCGGTAGGCCGTCATCTGCCCGGGGCAAGGAGGCGTTCCAGCGTCCGCGGCAGGGGATACACCCGCTCGGCGGGGAACAGCCGTCGGGCCTTGGCGGCGTGCCCGGTTTGTGTCAGAACCGTGGCCTTGCGGACCTGCGGGGTGAGGTCGGTGAGGCTGACGATCCAGTCGTCGGTGAAGGCGCGGATCAGGTCGCGGCCGATGCCGACCTGGATGCTGTAGTGGTTCAGCGCCGCTCCGCGCAACGAACGTTCCGGGTCCCACTGGACATGTACGGCTGCCCGGGCCACAGCCGCCGGATCCGCTGTCGTGAGCACGGCCTGGGACAGAGCCTCCTCCCAGCCCCGCCGGGTCATCCGCACTGCGAGAACGCGCTCCTGACCGGCTTTGCGGGCCCAGTTGCTGCGATGCATGAGCCACAGGAACGAGGGCTTGATCCAGGTCATCCTCTGGAACGAGAACGGCGCGACGAAGCGGCCCGCTCGCAGCGCCGCGTCGGCTATGGCAGGTGCATACGCCTGGTAGACCACGATCGTGTCAGCGTCGTAGTCTGCGCGAATCTGGTACTGGGGTGCCATGCGCTGCACCCTGCCATCCGGTGCGCTCACATCGCGAAGCCTTTTCGCCTCCGGTCGAATCGACTCGCCGGCCGCTGTCAGCAGGAGGGGCCAGGACCAAGCGATTCGATCCAGGACGCGAAGTCCGCCGCCACGACGTCGAAGCCCGCAGGCTCCAGATCGCCCAGACCGGAGGAGAACACGGCGGAGTCCGGGTCGTCGGCGCGCAGGAGGAATCCGCGGCCACCGCTGTCATCGCCGACGAGGAGGAACCCTGGCGCATACCGCGCGACCTCGTAAGTGGCGTTGCGTTCACCGATGTCTTCCGCCGAGTACACCGCGACACCGCACTCCGTGTGCAGGCCGTTCCGAACGCTCCACAGTGCCACCAGCGGAGCCGGCAGGCTCATCGCCGTCTCGGCCCGCGCCCGCAGGACATCGTCCGGCGTCGCCGCCGCCGGCCTCGGAACCGCCTCCGCCACCCTGCACCCCTCCCGACAGCCTCCGGCCCCAACACGATCATCGACGCGCCTGCCCGCGGACGCGGCATCGGCCGCACGATCCCGGAGCGCGACGAACCCTACTGATCGGCTGATCGTGGCGAACCGAAGCCGGCCGCTCTCGCCTTCCAGCGCTTCTGTTCTTCGAGCCAGTGCACGTAGCGCGGCGAGGCGTTACGCACCTCGACGCTGAGGGGGTAGGGGTCGTGCTCGTCCAGGAGCAGCATGCGGAGGAATTCGACCATGCCACAGGGGAAGAGGGTGAAGCCCTCGCGGGTATGGCGGCCGCAGACCAGGACGGGCCACCGGTCGGGGTCGGGATCGGTGGTCAGCCAGCACAGGATGTCGGGGCCCGAAGTGATGCCCCAGGCGAGGATGTGGTTCGGGTCGATGTCGAGCCCTTCCTGGCCGCCCAGCATCTCCCAGGTGTCACGGGCGTTCTCCGTCTCCTCCTCGAAGGTCCCGGGATCCCACTGGATGTACTCCTTGGGCAACGGCATGAGGATGCCGACCTCGGCGAACGAGCCGCCGCCGTAGACGGACATGAAGGCCATGTAGTCACGCGGGAACCGCGTGCCCCACCGCGCCTCTGCCGCCGGCCAGTCGATCTCCTCGTCCGCACCGAGATTCGCGGGCAGGATCTCGGTCAGCGCTGCGATCCCTGTCGGGTCTTCCACGGCAATCCCCTTCGACGACGTGGCCGGGGAGTCTACGAGGCCACACCGACACAACGCCGCAATCGCGGTCAGTCGCACCAGGAGCTAGAGGCCCGGCCATGCCCCGCGGTCCAACAGGTCGAGGACGAGTGCCGCGATGTTCCACGCGTCGTCCTCGCCGCGGTGATGGCGTCCCTCCAGCGGCAGTCCGGCGATCTGCAGAGCGTGATCCATGCCGGGTTTCTTGCGTAGTCCGTACGCCGCCGCGAACACGGCCTTGGCGTTGGTGTGGGTGCGTTCCGTCGGATAGCCGAACGGGTAGGCCACTCCGTCGGCCTGACTCTGTCGAGCGAACTGCCGTCGGTCGTACTCGCCCCAGCTCGCCCAGGGACGCTCCCCGGCGCCGTACTCCTCGGCGAGGATCCGGCATGCCTCGGCGAAGGTGACACCCCGTTCCACCTCGGCCTGCGTCAGGCCGGTCAGTTCCGTGCAGAAGTCACTCACCGCCGACCGGACAGGGCGGACCAGGATGCGGTGCCGGGACACCCGGCTCCGTGCCGACACGTCCACGACGGTGAGGCCGATCTCGATGATCTCGTTGACGGAGCCGGGCGGCGGCTGCCCGTCCCAGCAGGTGGCTTCCACGTCGATGACGTTCAACAGGGCGGATTCGTGACGCATGGGCCGAGGGTAGGGATGCACCCCCGGCTCCGGCATCTCAATTTCCCACGTTCGTTCTTCGGGCGGGGTGGTCAGTTGGGTGGGGTGTGTTCGAGGGTGTAGGTGGTCGCGTCCGGTTCGGCGAAGGCGAGGAGCGCGAGCCCTTCCTCCTCCAGGGCGTCCAGAGGCGTCGGCGCGGCGAAGGGGCTGATGAGGAGCTTGGCCTTCTTGCCGGACCGCTTGATCTGCCAGGTCCCCGCCGCGAACCCGTCCACCAGGTACGTGGCCTTGATCCGCAGGTTCTTGGTCGCGACCAGCGGCCTGAACTCGTCCGCCAGCACCCGCGTACGGTCGGCGTGCCCCAGGACGAGGTTGTCGAAGTCGGGCAGGAAGCGCACCGGCGCGGGCACGTCGCCGCCCGGCCGCGGCGCGCCGGGCAGGTCGAACAGTTCGCGTCCCGTCTCGTCGGCGAGCCTGTCCAGCTCCATCCCCTTCATGACGGCCCGCATCCCGCCCAGTCCCGACCAGGTCTGGACGTCGGCGGGGGTGGCCGGGCCGAACGCGGCGAGGTACCGCTCGACCAGGCGTTCCACGCTGGGCGCCGGGTCCAGTTCGACGCCGGGCAGCCCGAAGGCGGACTCGCGCGGGAAGCTCCACCGGTCCTGCGTCGGCACCATGACCAGCGGCGTCATCATGCGCACGGCGTAGCCGAGCACCCGTTCGTCCGCGCCGGGGAACTCCTTCAGCAGCAGGGGCCGCAGCTCGTTGAAGGTGAGCGGCCCGTCGGCGAGCAGCCGGTCGGCGACCGCGGCGACGGCCTCGAAGTCGACGCCCTCGAACCGGCGCGCCGCGGCGGCCAGCATGGGACGCAGCAGCGGGCGGAAGGACGCGTAGTCCTCCGCCGTCACCAGGTGCAGCGTGGCCCGCATCATCGTCGCCCGCACCAGGCCGCCCGCGTGCAGCGAGTCGTGCAGGTCCTCGCGCCGGAAGCCGGCCAGCCGCGTCCACACCCCCAGGTAGGGCGGCCGCGGCTCCTGCGCCTGCAGCCCGGCCAGCCGGTGCACGACGTCGGCCGGGCGGCCCTCGTGCCGGGCGAGGAGGTGCTGCCGGGCCAAGGTGGCGCGGTTGAGGTCTCTGAGGGTGAGCATCTACTTATCATGCCTTTCCCCCTGGAGTCCGTACGTTCCTCCTATCCTGCGCTTTCCGATGGTTTCGCCTACCTTGACGGCGCGGCCGGCACCCAGACGCCCCAGCCGGTGATCGACGCCATCTCCGCCGCCTACCGGGCCGGGCTCGGCAACGTGGGCGGGGCCTTCCCCGCCAGCCGCCGGGCGGACGAGATCGTCGCCGCCTGCCGTGCCGCCGTCGCGGACCTCGTCGGCGGCCGTCCCGCCGGCGTGATCCTCGGCCCGAACATGACGACGCTGACGTACCGGCTGGCCAGGGCGCTGACCGGGCCCGGCGACGAGGTGGTGGTCTCCCGGCTGGACCACGACGCGAACGTGCGTCCGTGGACCCAGACGGGCGCCGCCGTCCGCTGGGCCGAGGTGGACGCGGTGACCGGCGAGCTCCCCGTCGACCAGTACGCCGACCTGATCGGCGAGCGGACCAAGGTCGTCGCGGTGACGGCGGCCAGCAACATCCTCGGCACCCGTCCCGACGTGGCCGCCATCGCCGAGCTGGCCCACCGCGCGGGCGCCCTGCTGTACGTGGACGGCGTGCACGCCACCCCGCACGGCCCGGTGGACATGCGGGCGCTGGGCGCCGACTTCTACGCCACCAGCGCCTACAAGTGGTCGGGGCCGCACGTGGGGGCCGTCGTCGCCGACCCGGCGCTGCTGGAGACGGTCCGCCCGGCCAAGTTGCGGCCCTCCCCCGACACCGTGCCGGAGAGGTTCGAGACGGGCACGTCCGCGTTCGCCGACCTGGCCGGGGTCACCGCGGCCGTCGACCACCTGGCCGCCATGGTCCCCGGCGTCGGCACCCGCCGCGAACGCCTGCTCGCCTCGATGGCCGCCGCCGAGGAGCACGAGCTGGAGCTGTTCGCCGCCCTGATCTCCGGCCTGGAGACGATGCCGCACGTCACCCTGCTCGGCAAGCCCGCCAGGCGCACCGCGACCGCCTACTTCACCGTCGCCGGGCACACCCCGCGCCAGGTCGCCGAGCATCTGGCCGGGCTGAGGGTGAACGTCTGGAACGGCCACAACTACGCCTGGGAGCTGACCGGCGCCCTCGGCGTGCGCGACTCGGGCGGCGCCGTCCGCGCGGGCCTGGTCCACTACAACGACCGCTCGGACGTCGACCGCCTCCTGGAGGGGGTGGCCGCCCTCTCCTGACGGGCCCTCGGCCCGTACGGGCAGGGCGTGGGATCCTGAGGGGATGCTGCCCCCGATCGACGTGCTGCGCGAGCAGGTCACCGCGCATCTCGCCGCCTTCGACCGCCGGGAGGTGCCGCCCGTCCCAGGGGTGCGCCGGGCGGCCGTGACGGTGTGCGTGCTGGAGGACGCCGAGCGCGTCCCGTACACGGTGCTGATCCGCAGGGCGGCGCGGGGGCGCAACGCGGGGCAGTGGGCGCTGCCGGGCGGGCGGCTCGACGACGGCGAGCTGCCGGTGGAGGCGGCGCTGCGCGAGCTGGCCGAGGAGGTAGGGGTGACCGGCGTGGCGGTGGCCGGGCTGCTCGACGACTTCGTCGCCGACTCCGGGTTCGTGATCACTCCGGTGGTGGCGTTCGGGGGCCGTCAGGAGCCGGTGGGCGACGCCCATGAGGTGGCCTCGGTGCACGCGGTGCCGCTGGAGCGCTTCCTCGCGCCCGGCGTGCCGCGCTGGCAGGGCGAGCTGCTGCAGATGCCGCTCGGGCCGGACATCGTGATCCACGCGCCGACCGGGGCGATCCTGTGGCAGTTCGCCGAGGTGGCGCTGCGCGGGCGCGAACAGCGGGTGTTCGACGTCGCGCAGCCCCACTGGACGAGAACCTGACCCAGATGCCCCTGGGAACGGCCGGTCAGAACGGGCCGGTGAGTTCGCCGAGCTTGCCGGTCAGCTCCAGGTTGGCCGCGTAGTCGACGGGCACCGCGATCACCGACACCGTCTCGTCGGCCAGCGCCTTGCGCAGCGTGGGCAGCAGCTCTCCGGCGCTGGTGATCCGGTAGCCGCGGGCGCCGAAGCTCTCGGCGTAGGCGACGAAGTCGGGGTTGCCGAAGCGGATGCCCGAGTGACGGCCGAGCTCCAGGTCCATCTTCCACTCGATCAGCCCGTACGCGTCGTCGACCCACACCAGGACCGTGATCGGGACGCGCTCGCGGACGGCCGTCTCCAGCTCCTGGGAGTTCATCAGGAACGCCCCGTCGCCGGTGGCGGCCAGCACCTTGCGCTCGGGGAAGGCCAGCTTGGCGGCCAGCGCCCCGGGCACCGAGAACCCCATCGAGGACAGCCCGTTGGAGACCAGCATCGTGTTGGGCTCGTACGTCGGGTACATGCGGGCCATCCACATCTTCACCGCGCCGGTGTCGGCCAGCACGATGTCCTCGCGGCCCATGGCCTCCCGGATGTCGGCGACCACGCGCCGCGGCGACAGCGGGAAGCCGTCCTCCGAGCGCCCCTGCTCCAGCTCCTCGCGCATCAGGCGGCGGATCTTCTCACCGGTGCCGTTGAGCTCGAAGCGGCGCGGGACGGCGTCGGCGAGCGCGTCCAGCGACCGGGAGATGTCGCCGTGCACCCCGACGGACACCGGATAGTGGTCGTCGACCTCGGCGGGGAACCGGTGCAGGTGGATGATCTCCTTGTCGCGGTTGGGGTTGATCTTGACGGGGTCGAACTCCTGCAGCTCGTAGCCGACGCTGATCAGCACGTCCGCCTCGTCGAAGCCGAAATTGACGTAGTCGTGCCGCATGAAGCCGACCGCGCCCAGCGCGTGGGGGTGGTCGTCGGGGAAGACGCCCTTGCCGTTGAACGTGGTGGCCACCGGCAGCCCGAGCCGTTCGGAGAAGCGCACCAGCGCGGCGGCCGCCCCGGCCCGCCCGGCGCCGTGCCCGGCCAGCACGATCGGCCGGCGCGCGCGGGCCAGCACGTCGGCCGCGCGGGCGATCTGCGCGGCGGAGGGGTCTTGGGGGCGTACGACGTTGACCGGCAGCGGCCCGAGGTCGGCCGGCACGGGGGCCGACTCGACGTCTTCGGGGATGGCCAGGTAGACGGCGCCGGGCCGCTCGGTCTGGGCGGTCTTGAACGCCTTGCGGATCATCTCGGGCAGGGCCAGGGCCGTGGGGGCGAGGTCGGCCCATTTGGTGATCGGACGGAACAGCGACACCAGGTCGACCACCTGGTGCGACTCCTTGTAGATGCGGTCGAGGCCGACCTGGGCGGTGATCGCCACGACGGGGGTGCTGTTGGTGGTGGCGTCGGCCACGCCGAGCTGCAGGTTGATCGCGCCGGGGCCGAGCGTGGCCGAGGCCACCCCCGCCTTGCCGGTGAGCCTGCCGTAGATCTCGGCCATGAACGCCGCGCCCTGCTCGTGCCGGACGAGGATGTAACGGATGGAGGAGTCGTTGAGCGCGTCGACGAAGTGGATGTTCTCCTCGCCGGGGATGCCGAAGACGTACTCGACGCCTTCCGCCTCCAGGGCTCGCACGATCAGATGGGCCGCGTCCGCCTGCGGGGACATGGTTAACGCCTTCTTCCATGAGCGACTGCGTCCCTGACAGCATCCGGGAGGCGCGCTTCATTCCGGGACGCGTCCCTGTGCCCGCGCGACGGCGGATCTCACGCGGGCACAGCGGGTCAGGAGCCCAGCGCGCGCGTGGCCAGCGCGCCGAGGACCATGCCGACGACCATGCAGGCCGCGGCGGCGATGGCGGCCCACTTGCCCAGGGACTCGCCGCGGGTGTGGCCGACGATGCCCAGCACGATGCCGGCCAGGCCGAACAGGATCGGTATGAACAGGATGGCCACCGCGGCGCTGACGAACCCGATGATCGACAGGACCTGGGCGCCCTGCCGCTGCGGCGGCCGGGCGTAGGGCGGCGGCTGCGGCCGGCGCCCTTCACGCGTGTGCTCGTCGTCGCCCGGGGGCGGGTCTTGCGAAGCGGTCATTCTCCGGCTCCCTCGTGAAGTGAGTCACATCACACACCAGAGCCGGAGGCCTGTCGAGCCGCCGAGTCCCGACATCTGCCCATTTCAGAAGGGTTATGACGGGCGGGAAAACTGAGGGGGAAGGGGTTCGGCGTGGACGACGTCGAGCCGGGAGACCGCGCGGGTGAGGGCGACGTACAGACGGTTGAGCCCGCGCGGCTCGGCCGCGACGACGGCGGCCGGCTCGGCGAGCACCACGTGGTCGTACTCCAGGCCCTTGGCCATCGAGGCGGGCATGACGCTCAGCCGCTCGCCGAGGTCCAGCCCCTCGTTCCAGAGCGCGCAGGTGATCGCCTCGACGTGCGCGTCGGCCGCGATCACCCCGATCGACCCCTCGAACCCGCCCGCCTCCCGTACGGCCGCCACGACCCCCTTCTCCAGCTCGGCCGTCGCGATGACGCGCAGCCTGCCGTCGGAGCGGTGGGAGCGGGTGGGGGGCACGTCGGCGTCGAGCGCGGCCAGCAGCGCGTTGGCCAGCTCCACGACCACGCCGGGCACGCGGAAGCCGGTGGTCAGCTCGACGATCCGCCCGCCGGGGCTGCCGAGCAGCTCCAGGTGCTCCGGCCACGACCTGGCCGCCCACGGCGTGGTGCCCTGGGCCAGGTCGCCGAGCACGGTCAGCGAGCCGTGCTCGCTGCGCCTGGCCACGGCGCGGCACTGCATGGGCGACAGGTCCTGGGCCTCGTCCACGATGACGTGGCCGTAGCCGCGGGGACGTTCGAGCAGGCAGGCCAGCTCGTCCAGCAGCACCAGGTCGGCCTCGGTCCACTTGGCGCTCTTGGCGCTCTTGGCCCCGTGCGGCGGGCCGGGCCAGGCGAGCGCGGCGCGTTCGGCATCGGTCAGCAGGCCCTCGGGCGGGGCGCTGAGGACCTCGTACAGCACGTCCTCGGGGCGGACGGCGGGCCAGGTCGCGTCGAGCGCCGGGGTGAGCGCCCGGCCGATCCGGCGTTCCCAGGCGGCGTCGCAGGTCTGGCCGCGGGCCTCGGCCTGCCGCCGCATCGCCGCCACCATTCTGGCCCTGACGCGTTCGCGGCCGACCCCGTACGGGAGCGCGGCCCGCCTGGTGTCCTCCACGATGCGGCGCAGCTCGTCCTCGCCGACGCGCCAGCGGTAGGAGCCGTCGGCCACCACGGCGGGCTCGGCGGGCCTGCGGATGCGGCCGTACAGCGCGCGGCGCAGCACCTCGGCCATCCGGACGTCGTGCTTGACCGCCGCGGCCGCCGCGGAGTCGACGGCCCGTACGGGGTAGGCGCCGAGCAGCCCTTCCAGGGTGGTCTGCTCGACGTCCACCTCGCCGAGCGCGGGCAGCACGGCCGAGATGTAGCCGAGGAAGGTCCGGTTCGGGCCGAGCACCAGGACGCCGGAGCGTTCGAGGCGGCGGCGGTGGGCGTACAGCAGGTAGGCGGCCCGGTGCAGGCCGACGGCGGTCTTGCCGGTGCCGGGGGCGCCCTGGACGCAGATGGTGGTGTCGAGGTCGGCGCGGACGAGGTCGTCCTGCTCGGGCTGGATGGTGGCGACGATGTCGCGCATCGGGCCGACGCGGGGGCGTTCGATCTCGGCGGCCAGGAGCGCCCCGCCGCCCTCCTCCCCCGCGCCGAGACGCTCGTCCTCGTAGCCGGTCAGCGTGCTGCCCGACCAGCCGAAACGGCGGCGCACCTCGACGCCCTGGGGGTCGCGGGCGCCGGCGCGGTAGAAGGCGCGCGCCACGGGCGCGCGCCAGTCGATCACCACCGGCGGTCCGCCGTGCTCGCCGGCGATGTGCCGCCGGCCGATGTGGTACGCCCGCCCGCGGTGCTCGGCCGAGTCCTGGCCGAAGTCGAGCCGGCCGAAGAACGGCGGCCCGTCGGGCTCCTCGCTCAGCTCCTTGGCCAGGCTCTTGAGATGGCGGCCGAGCCGCTCCGCGCTGTAGCGGTCGCCGACGACGGTCTCGCCGACGATCACGTTCTCCCGCGCGCCCTCCAGCATCCTGCGCAGCCCCGCCCTGCACCGTTCGACGTGACGCCGTTCGTCGTCGAGCGTTCCCATGCCCACCCCCAAAGCGTTAACTCGGTTAAGACATTGACCAGGTTAACACTTTGATAGGGTGCGGCCATGACGGGACTGCGGGAGCTGCAGCGGCAGCGGGTGCACGAGGCCATCTCGACGGCGGCGATCACGCTCTTCCTGGAACGCGGCTTCGACGAGGTGCCGGTGACCGAGATCGCGGCGGCGGCCGGGGTGTCCAAGCCGACACTGTTCAAGTACTTCCCGACCAAGGAGGACCTCGTCCTGCACCGGTTCGCCGACCACAAGGGCGAGGCCGCCCGCGTGGTGCGCGGCCGGGCGCCCGGCGAGCACCCGGTCGCGGCGCTGCGCCGCCACCACCTCGACGGCCTGGCCGCCCACGACCCGGTCACCGGGCTCAACGACCACCCCGAGGTGCTGGCCTTCCACCGCATGGTGTTCGACACGCCCAGCCTGGCCGTCCGCCTGTTCCACCACATGACCCAGGACGAGGCCGAGCTGGCCGAGGCCCTGGCCGAGAGCATGGACGAGCTGACCGCCGCGCTGCTGGCGGCCCAGGCGCTGGCCGTGCAGCGGGTGCTGGCCCGCCGCACCTGGGCGCAGCTCGCCGGGGGCCGGCCCCTGACCGAGGCCGAGGCCGACGCGGTGCGCGCCGCCGAACACGCCTACGCCCTGCTCATGGACGGCCCCGCCGGCCCCTGAGCTCCGGCGCGCAGGTCACGCGCGCCCCATCCGGCGGGCACGATTACCTCCAACGCCAGAGGCTGTGCTTAACTCGGAAATGCCGATGTGGCTGTGTCCCCCGGGCCGCAAATTACCGCCTTCACGGAATACCGTTCGGCTGGAACCGTGTTGTGCACCTCGCCGAGGAGGCGACCACCACATCGGCCTTAAAGCTTTCCGGGCGTCCCGCTGCCTTAGGGTGGCAAGGTTGACTGCCCATGATCCAGGAGAGCCCGTTGCTGTACGAAGTGGTCAAGTTCGCCGCCGCGCCGCTCGCCCACGCGATGTGCCGGCCGCACATCACCGGCGCCGCGAACGTCCCGAGGGTCGGCCCGGCCATCCTGGCGGCCAACCACCTCTCCGTGCTCGACTCCTTCCTGCTGCCCGCGCTGCTCCCCCGGCGCGTCACGTTCACCGCCAAGAACGAGTACTTCGACGGCAACCCCGTCTCCGGCTTCTTCATGCGCCTGGGCGGCAGCCTGCCGATCGACCGCGAGAGCGCCCACGCCGCCCAGGCCATGCTCGACGCCGCCGCCGAGCTGCTGGAGCGCGGCGAGCTGTTCGGCATCCACCCCGAGGGCACCCGCTCCCCCGACGGCCGCCTCTACCGCGGCAAGGTCGGCGTGGCCTGGCTGGCGCTCAAGACGGGCGCGCCCGTGCTGCCGGTGGCGCTCAAGGGCACCGAGAAGGTGCTGCCGGTCGGGGCCAAGGTGCCCAGGCCCGCCAAGATCGGCATCTCCATCGGCCGGCCCATGCGCTTCGAGGGCGACCACACCAAGGCGCGCGACCGGCGCCGGGTCACCGACGAGGTCATGGAGGCCGTCCAGAAGCTGTCCGGGCAGGAGTACGTGCCCGCGTACGCCTCCAGCTTCAAGACCGCCAATGGAACGACGTGACCGGTCACCGCTAGGCTCTGACACCTGACGTCGAGGACCAGGGGGCTGACCAGTGGCGCGGGGCCGTACCATCGCGATCGTGTCGGTGTCCGCCGTGCTCGTGGCGGGGGCCGCGGGCGGGGGCGCCTACTACCTGCTGCGCACCAAGGGCACACCGGGCGAGACGGCGCAGCGCTTCGCCGCCGCCTGGCAGGCCGGCGACAAGGCCGCCATGACCGCCGAGCTGGCCACCCAGCAGCAGCTCACCGCCTACGACCAGCAGCGCGCCGCGCTCGGCGTCGAGTCGGCCACGGTCAAGCTGGGGCGGGTCGTCGAGGGCGACGGCCGGGCCAAGGTCCCCTACACCGCGACCCTGGCGCTGAAGAACATCGGCTCCTGGTCCTACGACGGGCAGCTCGACCTCGTTGTGGCCGACCGCATGTGGAAGGTCGACTGGCGGCCGTCCACGCTGCACCCGCAGCTGACCCCGGGGGCGGCGTTCGCCGTCAAGACGAGCTGGCCGCAGCGCGCGCAGATCACCGACGCCGACGGCGGCCGCATCGACACCGGCACGTCCGGCGGCTCGGTGCAGCAGCTCGTCGGCTACCTCGACAAGGCCACCAAGAAGGACGTCGCCAAGCTCGGCGCCTCCTACAAGCCGGGGCAGGCGATCGGGCGCGGCGGCCTGCAGGAGACGTTCCAGAAGCGGCTGGCCGGCACCCCCACCACCCAGATCCAGCTCGGCGGCAAGACCCTCGGCACCATCGAGGGCACCGACGGCAAGCCCGTGGAGACCTCGCTCGACCCGCGGGCGCAGGCGGCGGCCGTCACCGCGGTCAAGGACGTCCCCAAGCCCACCTCCATGGTCGCCATCCGGCCCTCCACGGGCGAGATCCTGGCCGTGGTCAACAACCAGGGCGGCTTCAACCGGGCCCTCGACGGCCGCTACCCGCCCGGCTCCACGTTCAAGGCGGTCACCGCGATCGGCCTGCTGGCGGCCGGCCTGTCGCCCAGCGACAAGGTCACCTGCCCGATGTACGCCACCGTCGGCGGGCTGAAGATCCGCAACTCGGAGAAGGAGGAGTTCGGCTCGCTGTCATTCCTCGACTCCTTCGCCCACTCGTGCAACACCACCTTCGCGCCGCTGGCCGAACAGCGGCTCGGCGCCGACAAGCTGCTCAAGACGGCGGAAGGCGTCGGCTTCAACCAGCCGCTCAACATCGGCGTGCCGGCCACGAAGGCCAGCTTCCCGCGGGCCCAGTCCGACGCCGAGCTGGCCGCCGAGTCCTTCGGCCAGGCCAGGATCACCGCGAGCCCGCTGTCGATGGCCTCGGTCGCCGCCGCCATCGCCAACGGCACGTGGCGGCCGCCCACGCTGGTGCCCTCGCTCAAGCAGAAGGCCGGCGAGCAGGCGCTGCCCAAGGGGGTCAAGGAGCAGCTGCACAGCATGATGGCGGCCGTGGTCTCCAAGGGCACCGCCAGGGCCAGCGGCCTGCCCGCCGGCACCCACGGCAAGACCGGCACGGCCGAGTTCGGCACCGGCGACAAGCTCGACACCCACGCCTGGTTCATGGGGTTCAAGGGCGACGTGGCCTTCGCGGTGGTCGTGGAGGGGGGCGGCACGGGCGGCAAGGTCGCGGCCCCGGTGGCGGCGACCTTCCTCAAGGGCCTCTGACCTCTCCTCAGGGACAGCTCGAAGCTTCTCTCTCACAGGAGTCGCATGCATTGCATGCAATGTATGCAAAGCGTTAGAGTCGGGTACGTGCAGAGCGATGTGGCCTGGAGCCGGTTGCGGGAGCTGATCCTCGACGGAACCTATCCGCCGGGGGCGCGGCTGACCGAGACGGAGGTCGCGGCGAGTCTGGAGATGAGCCGCACCCCCGTGCGCGAGGCGCTGCGGGCGCTGACCGCCGACGGCCTGGTGCGCCCGGCCGGGCGCGGGGTGGTCGTCGTGGCCCTGGAGCCGTCCGCACTGGAGGACGCCTACCAGGTGCGGGCGGCGCTGGAGGCGCTCACGGCCGAGCTGGCGGCCACCCGCCAGGGCGAGGGCCGCATCGCCCCCGCCGACCTGGCCTCGCTGCGGCAGGTCGCCGACGCCACGGCGGCCGCCACCGCGCAGGGTCGGCTCGGCGAGGCCGTCGGGCTCAACCGCCGCTTCCACCGGCGGATCGCCGAGCTGGCGGCCAACGCCATCGCGCTGCACACCCTGGAGCGCGTGTGGGACCAGATCCAGGTGTCCACATTGCGCTCGCTGGCGCCGCCGTCCCGTCCGGCGCACGTCTCCGGCCAGCACGAACAGCTTCTCGCCGCGATCACCGAGGCCCGGCCGCAGGACGCCGCGGCCATCGCCCGCGCGCACGTCCTCGACACCCGCGCCGTCACTCACAGCAAGGACGAACCCGCATGACCCGCCACCACACGTACACCACCACCGTGACCTGGACCGGCAACCGGGGCACCGGCACCAGCGGCTACCGCGACTACGACCGCGACCACGACCTGTCCGCCGAGGGCCGGCAGGTCATCGCGGGCAGCTCCGACCCCGCCTTCCGCGGCGACCCCGCCCGGTGGAACCCCGAGCAGCTGCTGGTCGGCTCGCTCTCCCAGTGCCACATGTTGTGGTATCTGCACCTGTGCGCCGAGGCGGGCGTCGTGGTCACCGCGTACGCCGACCACGCGGCGGGCACCATGGCCGAGAGCGGCGCCGGCGGCCACTTCACCGAGGTCGTGCTCCGCCCCGAGGTGACCGTGGCCGCGCCGGAGATGGCCGAGACCGCCGCCCGCCTGCACGAGGACGCCCACAAGGCGTGCTTCATCGCCGCCTCGGTCAACTTCCCGGTACGCCACGAACCGACCGTTCGCACGGCCTGAGACAGGCCGACGGTCCGGGGGAGGTCAGCGCGAGGCGGCCAGGGCCACGGCGGTGGCGGCCTCGTGCTGGAGCACCATGATCAGCAGGGTGGCCACCAGCGTCGCGATGAGCACCCAGCTGATCACGATGATGACCGTCGACCGGCGTGGCCGCCTGTGGCCCGGCTGCCCCTTCGCCCGCGCCTCGCTGCGACGAGCCCGCTCGTTGAACGACTCGAGCCGGGCGACGAGCCGCGGATCGTCGTCGACGAGGTGCTGCTCGATCTGGGCCAGCATTCGCTCCTCGTCCTGCGACCAGGCCATAGACGTACCTCCGGAACGCAAGCACTGTGGCGTGTTCCTCCCCAACCATGAAGATCATTAGCCTTGACGTGACCCCCTAATTACCGCCTCTTTTCGGTTTGCGATCACGCTCGAACTTTTGTTCTAATCATGGGATGCGCTGGGACAACCTGCGCCTGGCCGGGCCCGGTCAGGCCGATCCAGCCGTGCCGTTGTTCGCCCGCGGCGCGGTCACCCGTACGTTCGACACGCCCGAGTTCAGGGGGATGACCTTCTACGAGGTCCAGGCCCGGTCCATCATCAACCGGGTGCCGGGGGCCAGCCGGGTGCCGTTCGAGTACACGATCAACCCCTACCGCGGGTGCGGGCATCGCTGCGTCTACTGCTTCGCCCGCAGGACGCACGAATACCTCGACCTCGACGCCGGGGCCGACTTCGACTCGAAGATCGTCGTCAAGGTCAACGCGGCCGAACTGGCCCGCAAGGAGCTGGCCGCGGCCCGCTGGGGCGGCCACCACGTGGCCATGGGCACCAACGTCGACTGCTACCAGCGCGCTGAGGGCCGCTACCGGCTCATGCGGGGCATCCTGGCCGCGCTGCGCGACGCCGCGAACCCGTTCTCGGTGCTCACCAAGGGCACGCTGATCCTGCGCGACCTCGATCTGCTCACCGAGGCGGCCGAGGTCACCGACGTCAGCACGAGCGTGTCGGTCGGCTTCGTGGACGAGGCGGTGTGGCGCGAGGTCGAGCCCGGCACGCCCAACCCGCGCCGGCGGCTGGAGGCGTGCGCCACGCTCAACGACAACGGCGTGGCGTGCGGGGTGCTGATGGCGCCGATCCTGCCGTACCTGACCGACTCCCCCGCCCAGCTCGAACGCACCGTCAAGGAGATCGCCGAGGCCGGCGCCACCCACCTCGCCCCGATCGTCCTGCACCTGCGGCCGGGGGCGCGCGAGTGGTGGGTGAGCTGGCTCGGGCGCGAGCACCCGCGCCTGGTGCCGCGCTATCTGGAGCTGTACGGCCGCGGCGCCTACGCCCCCGCCTCCTACCAGGACCGCGTCGTCGCCCAGGTCAAGGAGCTGGCCCGCCGCCACGGGGTCGGCAGAGCCACGCCCGCCATGGCCCGCCGCGTTCCGCCCCGCCGAACGCCCGGCACCGTCGCAGAGCCGGAGCAGCTTCGCCTGTTGTGACCCGGTTTAAATCGGTGGTCCGCCGGCCCGCCCCGGTGACAGGATGACCGGGCACCCAGCCGGACGACGTTCAGGAGCATGAGATGCGGCGCCGCCCAGAGATCTTCCAGCGCCCCATTGGCACGAGAGTTCTCGAGGGCTCCACCACTCATGCACATCCTGAACATCGGCATCCTCGCGCACGTAGACGCGGGCAAGACCAGCCTCACTGAGCGGCTGCTGTTCGAGACCGGGGTCATCGCGCGCCTCGGCAGCGTCGACGACGGCAGCACGCAGACCGACAGCGGCGAGATCGAACGCCGCCGCGGCATCACCATCCGCTCGGCGGTGGCCTCGTTCACCATGGGCGACCTGCGGGTCAACCTGGTGGACACGCCGGGCCACGCCGACTTCGTGGCCGAGGTCGAACGCGCGCTCGGCGTGCTCGACGGCGCCGTCCTGGTGGTGTCGGCCGTGGAGGGCGTACAGCCGCACACGCGGGTCCTGATGAAGACGCTGCGGCGGTTGCGGCTGCCCACGCTGATCTTCGTGAACAAGATCGACCGGATGGGGGCGCGGGAGGCGGGGGTGCTCGCCGAGATCCGGCGGTGGTTGTCGCCGCGGGTGGTCCCGCTCAACACGGTGAGCGGCATCGGCGGCCCGTCCGCCACCACCCACCCCTTCACCTTCGCCCCGCCTCCCTTCACCTTCGCCCCGCCTCCCTTCGGCACCGCCCCGAGCGCCCCGCCCCCTGACCCCCTCGCCTCCACTCCCCCGCCCCCGGGCTCCGCTCCTTCGCCACCGGGTTCCACTCCCTTGCCTCCGGGCGCCACTCCCCGCGAGGCGGCTCCCTCCAGTCTCGTCACCTCCGTTCCCCCGTCCTCCGGGGCCGCTCCCCGCGACCCGGCCCCCGCCACCGGACCTTCCTCGACTTCCGGGGCGGCTTCCGGCGGCCCGGTCGTCGCCACCCGCTCCCCCGTCTTTGCTCCCCCCTCCTCCGGGGGTGCTTCCCGCCCAGGGGTGGCGGGCGACGGCTCGGAGGAGGTGGTGCGGGCCGCTGGGCCCGTCGAGGCCGAGCCCGCCAGGACGGAGGCCGACCTGGCGGCCGACGCCGGGCCCGGCGCAGAGGGCGGCACAGAGGGCGGCGCAGAGGGCGGCGCAGAGGCTGCGGGGATGGTGGCGGCTGAGGTGTTGGCCGAGGGGGATGACGGGCTGTTGGAGTTGCTCGTCGATGACGTGGTTCCGGGTGCGGGGCGGGTGCGGGAGGCACTTGCGGCGCAGTGCGCGGCGGGCGATGCGCATCCGGCGTTGTTCGGGTCGGCGATCACCGGCCAGGGCGTGGCCGAGCTGCTCGGGGCGGTCCGGCTGCTGCCCGCGGTTCCCCAGCCGCCGCTCGGCGCGGATGGAAGCGCCGACCGCACGGCGGCAGCGGCGGCGACGGCGACGGCGACGGCGACGGCGACGGCGACGGCGACTGTGGCTGTGGCTGTGGTGTTTGCGGTGGGGCGGGGGCGGGGTGGGGAGAAGGTCGCGTATCTGCGGATGTGGAGCGGAGAGCTGCGGGCGCGGGAGCGGGTGACGTTTCTGCGGCGGGAGCCGGGTGGGGGCGTCCACGCGTACGAGGGGCGGCCGAGCGGGGTGGCCGTCGTCGGGTCCGGGGCGCGGGTGGCGGTGGCGGGCGACATCGCCACGGTCCGGGGCGTGCCCGAGATCCGGGTCGGCGACCGGCTGGGCGAGCCCGGCCCGGCGGGGCAGGCCCACTTCACGCCGCCCAGCCTGGAGACCGTCGTACGCCCCCGGGTCCCCGGCCAGGAGCCGCGCCTGCACGCCGCGCTGGTCGCGCTGGCCGAGCAGGACCCCCTGATCGGCACCCGTACGCTGCCCGGCGGCCGGACGTCGGTCCTGCTGTACGGCGAGGTCCAGAAGGAGGTCATCGGCGAGACCCTGGCCAGGGACTTCGGCGTGGAGGCGGAGTTCGAGCCGAGCCGTCCGGTGCACTTCGAGCGTCCGGCGGGCACCGGCGCGGCCAGCAAGGAGATGCGTCAGGCCGGGGGCGCGTTCATGGCGACCGTGGGCCTGCGGGTCGAGCCGGCCGCGCCGGGCTCGGGCGTGCTCTACCGGCTGGAGGTCGATCTGGGCTCGCTGCCCCTGGCCTTCCACCGGGCGATCGAGGAGAGCGTGCGGCACGGCCTCGGGGCGGGCCCGCGCGGGTGGCCGGTCACCGACGTGCTGGTCACGCTGACGGCGACGGGTTACGCCTCCCCGGTCACGACCGCCGGCGACTTCCGCGGGCAGGCCCGGGTCGTGCTGGCCGAGGCGCTGCGCAGGGCCGGGACCAGGGTGTACGAGCCGTGTCACCGCTTCGAGGCGGAGGTGCCCGCCGATGCCTTCGCCGCCGTGTCGTCCCGCCTGGCCGGGCTGGGCGCGGTCCTGGACGGCACGAGCAGGCGGGACGGGACGTGGGTGCTCGAAGGGGAGATCCCGGCGGCGGCCGTGCACGAGGCCGAGCGGCGGCTGCCGGGCCTGTCGCGCGGCGAAGGGGTTTGGTGGTCGCGTCCGTCCGGAGATCGCCCGATTCGTACGCGATAGGCGGTATGTCGGATATCAGGGATAGATGGGTATTAATCCGCCATAGTGTGCCAATCGGGCGCAACCGTTACAGGGGGAGAACAATGGCTGACACGAAGAAGAAACCGGCCACCAAGTCGGGCAAGGCCAAGAAGCAGGCGATCAAGACGAGCCGGCAGGCCAAGGAGACCAAGAAGGAAACCCGAAGGACCGACGAGGGATGACCCCGTGAGGTGAATCGCGCAGCCGGGGGCCGGCGGCCCTCGGCTGTCCGGTGGAAGAGGAGCTGCGCACATGTCGGCCTATCTCCGCTTTCCCACTGTATTTCAGGACGTGGTGGTCTTCGCCGCCGAGGACGACCTGTGGATGGTCTCGGCCCAGGGCGGCCGCGCGTTCCGCCTGACCGCCGGCGCGGCCGAGGCCGGCTACCCGCGCATCTCCCCGCGCGGCGACCAGATCGCGTTCGTCGGCCGGGAGGAGGGCCCGGAGGAGGTCTACGTGATGCCGGCCGTCGGCGGCGCCGCGCGCCGGGTCACCTTCCACGGCGCCCGCTGCACGGTCACCGGCTGGGACCACGAGGGCCGCATCCTGTACGCCAGCGACCAGTCCCAGCCGTTCGCCGGGCGCAAATGGCTGCACCGCGTGGCGCCGGGCGGGGTGCCGCAGCGGCTGCCGTACGGACCGGCGAACTCGATCGCCCACGGCCCCGACGGGATGATCGTGCTCGGCCGCAACACCGCCGACCCCGCGCGCTGGAAGCGCTACCGCGGCGGCACGGTCGGCGACCTGTGGATCGACACCGACGGCGACGGCGAGTTCAGGCGGCTGATCCGGCTGCCGGGAAACCTGGCCTCGCCGTGCTGGAGCGGCCGTCGGGTGTGCTTCCTGTCCGACCACGAGGGGGTCGGGAACGTCTACTCCTGCCTTCCGGACGGCGGCGACCTGCGCAAGCACACCCACCACGAGGACTACTACGCGCGCAACCTGTCCGGCGACGGCCACCGGCTGGTCTACCACGCCGGCGCCGACCTGTACCTGCTGGAGCCGGGCGACGGGCCGGGCGACGGGCCCAGGCGGCTGGACGTGCGGCTGGCCAGCTCCAGGACGCAGCGCAACCGCCGGTTCGTCGACGCCGAGGACTTCCTCGACAGCGCGACCCTCAGCCCGGACGGCAGCGCGCTGGCGATCACCTCGCGCGGCAAGGCGTACGCGATGGCCGACTGGGAGGGCCCGGTGAGCCAGCACGGCGAGCCGGACGGCGTCCGCTACCGCTTCCTGACCTGGCTGAACGACGGCGTGCGGCTGATCGCCGCGGCCAGCGGCGAGTCCGACGAGGAGACGCTGGTCATCCTGGAGGGCCACGAGGGCGGCTGCGGCGTCGAGGTGGCCCGGCTGGGCCGGATCAACGAGCTGGTCCCCGACCCCGCGCACGACCGCGTGGCGGTGGTCAACCACCGCCACGAGCTGTACCTGCTGGACCTGGCCACGGGCGCGGCCACGCTGGTGGAACGCAACCCGCACGGGCCCCCCGAGGACCCGGCCTGGTCGCACGACGGCCAGTGGCTGGCCTACGCCGGGCCGCTCAACGCCCAGACGACCGCGATCAAGCTGCACCACCCGGAGACCGGCCGGACGGTGGCCGCCTCCGAGCCGGTGCTCAAGGACTCGATGCCGGCCTTCGACCCCCAGGGCCGCTACCTGTACTTCATCGGCCAGCGGGTCTTCTCGCCCGTCTACGACCAGTTGCAGTTCGACCTGGGGTTCCCGCTGGGCACCCGGCCGTACGCGATCGCGCTGCGGGCCGACGCGCCCGACCCGTTCGTGCCCGGACGTCGTCCGCTCAACGGCAAGGACGAGGAGGAGGACGAGCCGGTGGAGGCCGTCCGGGTGGACCTGGACGGGCTGGCCGCCCGCGTCACCGCCTTCCCGCTGCCGGAGGGCCGCTACGAGGGGGTGGCCGGGCTCAAGGGCAAGGCGCTGCTGCTGACCAGCCCGCTGGAGGGCGAGAACACCCTGCACCTGTATGACTTCGCCAAGGGCAGGAACGAGACGTTCGCCGACGGCGTCACCGCGTTCGAGCTGGGCCGCGACCACAAGACGCTGCTGTACCGGGCCGGCAGCCGGCTGCGCGTGGTCAGGGCCGGCGAGGTGCCCGAGCACGACGACGACCCGCCCGGACGCGAGAGCGGCTGGATCGACCTGTCGCGCATCAAGGTGTCGGTGGCGCCGGAGTCGGAGTGGCGGCAGATGTTCCGCGAGGCGTGGCGGCTGCAGCGGGAGAACTTCTGGACCGAGGACATGGCCGGCGTCGACTGGCCGGGCGTGTACCGGCGCTACGAGCCGCTGGTGGACCGGGTCACCACCCGGGGCGAGTTCTCCGACCTGCTGTGGGAGCTGCACGGCGAGCTGGGCACCAGCCACGCCTACGAGAGCGGCGGGGAGTACCGTCCCGGGCCGGACTACAGCCAGGGCAAGCTGGGCGTCGACTGGGACTACCGCGACGGCGTCTACCGCGTGCGCGCGATCGTCACCGGCGACCCCTGGGACCCCGAGGCCACCTCGCCGCTGAACCGGCTGGGGCTCGACGTGCGGCCGGGGGACGCGGTGCTGGCCATCAACGGCGCGCCCATCGGCCGCGCGGCCACCCCGAACGAGCGGCTGGTCAACCAGGCCGGCGAGGAGGTGGAGCTGACCCTGCGGCGCGAGGAGCGGGTGTTCACGGTGACCGTGCGCGCGCTGGCCGACGAGCAGCCGGCCCGTTATCGCGACTGGGTGAACCTCAACCGCGCCGAGTGCCACGAGCGTTCCGGCGGGCGCATCGGCTACCTGCACGTCCCCGACATGGGCACCGAGGGGTTCGGCGAGTTCCACCGGGGCTTCCTGGCCGAGTACGACCGGCACGCCCTCATCGTGGACGTGCGCTTCAACGGCGGCGGGCACGTCTCGGCGCTGCTGCTGGAGAAGCTGGCCAGGCGGCGGCTCGGCTACGACTACCCGCGGTGGGGGGACCCGGAGCCGTACCCGCCGGAGTCGCCGCGCGGGCCGCTGGTGGCCATCACCAACGAGTGGGCGGGCTCGGACGGCGACATCTTCAGCCACACCTTCAAGCTGCTCAAGCTGGGCCCGCTGGTCGGCAAGCGCACCTGGGGCGGGGTGATCGGCATCTGGCCGCGCCACCGGCTCGCCGACGGGACCGTGACCACGCAGCCGGAGTTCTCCTTCGCCTTCGACGACGTCGGCTGGCAGGTGGAGAACTACGGCACGGATCCCGACATCGAGGTGGACATCACCCCGCAGGACTACGCCAAAGGCGTGGACACGCAGCTGGAGCGGGCCATCGACGTCGCCCTTGGCCTGCTTGCCGAGCATTCGCCGCATACGCCGGATCCGTCGCATCGGCCAGGTATGCAACCTTAGGAACCTCTTGGGCGTCTAAAGATCATAGGCGGGGAAAGCGCACAGGGGATGACATGTGCACTCCGCTCGCGCGCGGCCTGACGACCGGCTCCGCGCGCATGCGAATGCAACCGAGCACAAGGGGGATCGTCCAGGTGCGCGCACTGGCACGCAGGGGGAAGTCGGCGATGGTCCGGTTGTACCGGGGGTACAACCGGCGCAAGGCACGCAACGCGCCGCCGCCGTCGACCGACCGCATCAGGATCCTGCTCCTGCACGCCAACGGCATGGGCGGCACGATCAGGACGGTGTTCAACCTGGCCGGCTACCTGGCCGAGAAGCACGACGTCGAGATCGTCAGCATCCTGAAGGAGGCCGAGGAGCCGTTCTTCCCGATCGACCCGCGGGTGCGCTTCCGCTTCCTCGACGACCGGCTCAAGCCCAGCCCCGATCCGCTGCGGGCGATGTTGTCGAAGTTCCCCAGCAAGCTGATCCCGCCGGAGGAGACGGCCTACCACCGCTTCACCCTGTGGACCGACTACAAGCTGGCCCGCTACATCCGCTCGCTCGACAGCGGCGTGCTGATGGCCACCCGTCCCGGGCTCAACCTGGCCATGGCGCAGTTGGCGCAGCCGGGCGTGATCACCATCGGGCAGGAGCACGTGGCCCTGCGCACCCAGGCCGAGCCGATGCAGAAGCTGATCAAGTGGCGGTACCGGCGGATGGACGCCCTGGTCACCCTCACCAAGGCCGACCTGCGCGACTACCGCAGCACGCTGCCGAAGAAGCCGAAGAAGCTGGCGCGCATCCCCAACGCCGTCCCGCCGATGAGCGGCGAGGTGTCCAGGCTGGACGCCAAGGTCGTCGTCGCCGTGGGCCGGATGACCCGGCTCAAGGGCTTCCACCGGCTGATCACCGCGTGGGAGACCGTCGCCGCCGCGCACCCCGACTGGAAGCTGCGCATCTTCGGCGCCGGGCCGCAGGAGGACAACCTGGCCGCGCAGATCGTCGAGGCCGGGCTTGAGGGCAAGGTGGAGCTGCCGGGGCCGACCAGCGACGTGGGGGCCGAGCTGGAGAAGGCGTCGATCTTCGTGCTCAGCTCGCGGCACGAGGGCTTCCCGATGACGATCCTGGAGGCCATGGCCAAGGGGCTGGCCATCGTCAGCTTCAACAGCCCGCACGGGCCCAAGGAGATGATCACCGACGAGGTGGACGGGCTGCTGGTCAAGCCGCGTACCAACGCCAACCTGGCGGCCTCCATCATGCGCGTCATCGAGGACGAGCCGCTGCGCCGGTCGCTGGCGGCGGCCGCGCTGGAGACGGCGCGCACGTACGACGTGCACGCGGTGGGCCAGAAGTGGGACGAGCTGCTGGACGAACTGGTGGCCCGCCGCAACGGCACGTACGTCCGGCCGCCCCGCCCCGCCCCCGAACCCGACGAGGCCACCACGCCCGTCGAGGCCACCGGGCCGGCCGGGCCCCGGGCCTAGCGGGACGAGCGTCACACCGCCGGGCCGGACCTGCACCGGCTCGGCGAAGGGCGGCGTCGAGGGATCTGGCGGCCTGCGACACCCCTAGGTAGAGTTAGACCATGGGAAGCCTCCCCCGCATGACCATGCCGACCATGCTCGTGCTCCGCGCCCTGCTCGAAGACCCCACCCGCGCCATGTACGGCCTGGAGATCTGCGCGGCTGCCGGCCTGCCCAGCGGCACCATCCATCCGATCCTGGCCCGGCTGGAAGGCTTCGGCTGGCTGGAGTCGAGCTGGGAGGAACTGGATCCGCGCGAGGAGGGCCGTCCGCGCCGCCGCTACTACCGCTTCACCCCCGACGGCGCCCAGCTGGCCAGGCAGGCGCTCGACCGCTCCGCCGCCAAGCGCGCCGCCCTGCGGCTGCGGCCCTCCGGCGGTGTGGCGTGAACACCTTGGCACCGGCCAGGCGCGGCCTGTCCGGCGAGGCGTTACGCGAGACCCGGCGGATCGGCCACCGCCTGGAGGCGGCGAGCGCCGGACTCACGCAGGTCGAAGCGCCGCTGACCGAGTTGGAGGGCCTGCTCGTCCTCGCCCGCTCCCTCGACGCCCGCCTGCGCGAGGACCTGCTCGTCGTCCACCGCCTGTTCCGGGCCGTCGAGACCGCCGTCGTCCGCGACCTGGCGCCGGCCTACGAGACGGCCCGCGCCCTGCTCGGCGGCTTCCCCGGCGCGTGGGCCCTCGGGGCGGGGCTGCACCGGCGGCTCGCCGACCAGGCGGCCACGTTCTCCGCGCAGGACCCGGCGGGCCCACCGCCGCGGAACACCGCGACCGGCGTCGCCGCGGCGCGGGCGGTCACCGCCGCACGCCCGGCGGAGAAGCTCATCGACGTCGAACTCCGGTTGCTGCCACCCGCCCACAGAGCCCGGTACGCCGAGGAGTTCCACGCCGAGCTCCACGATCTCGCGCGGGCGGGAGCCACCCCCGCCGGGCAGTCCCGGTACGCCCTGCGGCAACTGCGCGGGGTGTGGCGGCTCCGGGCGGCCCTGAAGGAGCCGCTGCGTCCCCGATGGTTCCGGCTGCACCGTCTGGCGTGCTGGGTCCTGGGCTCGGAGTGGCGGACGTGGGGCGTGCTGGGCCCGCCGTTGCTGCTGGCGATCGTCAACGTGTTCCTGCAGCAGGGATGGGGATCGGCGGTCTTCACGATCCCGGGCGTCGTCGTGTACTGGGCAGGCGTGGAGAAGCTGCGCGAGCGGTGGGGAGTGCGGGTGAGGCGGCGCGGGGTCGATCAGTGACGGAAGCCTTCCTGTGTCAAATCCGGCGATGGCGGGAATTCTCTAGACAACTTCGCCCGCGGGAGCCACGGAGGGCTGCTTGAGCACGAAGGACGCCATCGCGATCCTCGCCGGAGCCGTCATCGTCGCTTCCTTCATCGGCAGCGCCAAGAGCCCCGCCGCCACCGCCGCCAGCCCCCTCAGCAACGCCAGCGGGACGCTGCCCGGCCTCGCCCCCGTCCTGTCCGACGGCGACAGGGCCAGGGCGCGCGCCCTCATCGGCCGCTTACGCGTCAAGGGCCGCGGCCCCAACACCGGCTACGCCCGCAGCCGGTACGGCGAGAACTGGGCCGACACCGCCACCGGCGTCCCCTACGCCCGCAACGGCTGCCGCACCCGCGACGACCTGCTCGCCCGCGACGGCACCGGCGTCGAGTACCGGCCCGGGTCGAGCTGCGAGGTCGTCGCCATGGAGCTGACCGACCCCTACACCGGCCGGCTCATCTCCTGGCACAAGGCCCAGGCCGACGAGGTGCAGGTGGACCACGTCGTGCCGCTCAACTACGGCTGGCGCATGGGCGCGCCGCGCTGGCCGATGTCGAAACGCCTCGACTTCGCCAACGACCCGCTCAACCTGTTACCCGTCGACGGCCGCGCCAACGAGGAGAAGGACGCCTCCGGCCCGGCCGGGTGGCTGCCTCCCCAGCGCCGCGTCCGCTGCGCGTACGTCACCCGTTTCGCCCAGGTCGCGCTCAAGTACGACCTGCCCGTGACCAGGGCCGACAAGAACGCCATGCTCGCGCAGTGCCGCTAGCTCGTCCCCCGCCTCAGGGGCCCAGGGAAGAAGAATCCGCCTTACGCGGAAGAGGAGAGGAAAGCGATCGTCTTCTCTTCTTGCGAGGATCAATGACGTTAGGCAAAGGACTGCTGGCAGCGGTCCTGGCAGGCACGCTGGGTATGGGCGCGACAACGGGAACCGGCACGGCCGAGGCGGGCCAGGCACGTCCCGGTGAGCCGCGCTCCGGCCCGGCGGGCAGTGTGACGCTGCTCACCGGCGACCGGGTCGTGGTGACGGGCAGGAGCTTCCGGGTGGAGCCGGGCACGGCCCGGGAGGTGCACTTCTCCTCCGGCTACCGCGCCGGGCACCTGTACGTCGTCCCGTCCGACGCCGCGCCCCTGGTCGCCCAGGGGGTGCTGGACGAGCGGCTGTTCGACGTCACCCAGTTGCTCGCCTGGCGCTACGGCGACGCGGACACGCCCGACATCCCGCTGATCACCCAGTCGCCGCGGGGAAGCGCCCCCGCGCTGCGCGGCGCGGCCACCACCCGGCGACTGGCCGCCCTCGACATGACGGCCCAGCGGGTGGCCAAGAAGGGCGCGGGCCAGGCGTGGCGGAGCCTGCTCGGCGGGGCGTCCACGCTGGCCGCGGGCAAGGGCAGGATCTGGCTCGACGGCCGGCGTGCCTACACCCTGGACCGCAGCACCAGGCAGATCGGCGCGACCGAGGCGTGGCAGCGGGGATTCACCGGACAGGGCGTCACGGTCGCCGTGCTCGACAGCGGGTACGACCCCACGCATCCCGACCTGAAGGACGTGGTCACCCAGTCGCGGAACTTCTCCGACGAGCCTGACATGACTGATCGACTCGGGCACGGCACGCACGTCACCTCGATCATCGCCGGCGCCGGCGAGAAGTACCGCGGCGTGGCGCCGGGAGCCCGCATCGCCTTCGGCAAGCTGGGCACGCAGATCAGCGACTCCGCGATCCTGGCCGGGATGGAGTGGGCCGCCACGGAGGTCAAGGCCAAGATCGTCAACATGAGCTTCGGCGGCCCCGACGAAGCCGGCCTCGACCCGATCGAGCAGGCCGTGAACACCCTCTCGCAGGCCACGGGCACCCTGTTCGTGGCGGCCGCGGGCAACGAGGGCGAGCAGAGCGGGGGCAGCGTGAGCAGCCCCGGCAGCGCGGACGCCGCGCTGACCGTCGGCGCGGTGGACCGCTCCGACCAGGTGGCCGACTTCTCCAGCACGGGCCCGCGGATCGGCGACCACGCCGTCAAGCCGGACGTCACCGCCCCCGGCGTGGACATCATGGCCGCCGCCGCGGCGGGCACCGCCGACGGAACCCACGTGGCGATGAGCGGCACGTCGATGGCCAGTCCGCACGTGGCGGGAGCGGCGGCCATCCTCGCCCAGCGCCATCCCGACTGGAGCGGGCAGCAGCTCAAGGCGGCGCTCGTCGGCAGTGCCCGGCCAACCGACGGCGCCACGCCGTACCAGCAGGGCACCGGGCGGGTGGACGTGCTCCGCTCGCTGGCCCAGGAGGTGATCGCCACTCCCACCGGCGTGTGGGCCGCCTTCCCCTGGGACCGGCCGGGCGAGCGGCGGGCCACCGGGAAGATCACCTACAGCAACACCGGGGCCACGCCCGTCACCCTGGACCTCGCGGCCGGCTCCGACGTGCTCACGCTGTCGCCGCAACGACTGGAGGTGCCCGCGGGCGGGCAGGCCTCGGTCGCGGTGACGATCGACGCCGAGGGCAAGGGCCCCGGCGACCATCCGGGCATCGTCACCGCCACGGCCGGCGACACGGTGGTCCGCACCCCGGCCGGGGCCTACGTGGAGCCGGAGTCCCATGACGTCACGGTAACCGTCCAGGACAGGGACGGGGCCGCCACCGATTATGCGCAGGGCGTCGTCTACGACCAGGCGACCGGCGCGCCGCGCAACCTCGTCTTCCACGGCGGCACGGCCAGGATCAGGCTGCCGAAGGGACGCTGGAACCTCTACACCGAGATCCTCGGGAGGGCGGAGCGCAGCTTGACGCTCGCGCACCGGCCGTTCGAGGTCGGCGACGCCGACGTGTCGCTGACGGTCGACGGCCGCCAGGCGAAGCGGATCACGTTCACGGTGGACGAGCCCACCGCCGTCCCCGGTCCCGGATTCGCCCTCTCCGTGGCCAACGGGCCCTGGAGGACCGCGATGAGCGCGTTCGGCTACTCCGGCGGCTTCTACGTCGTCCCGGTGCGGCAGCCGGGGCTCACCTACCTGGCCCAGACCACGTGGACCAAGAAGGACACGACGCCCAGCCCGTACCGCTACGACCTCGTCGACCACAGGACGGACGGCTTCCCCGACGCCCCCGGGTACGCCGCGCGGACCCGGGACCTGGTCAAGGCGACCGAGACCTACCGCTCGACCGTCCCGGGCGCCACCGGCACGCTGATCACGGGGCCGGTGCCGCCCGGCGACGCCCTCTCGCCAGGACTGGGCATCTGGGACGACATCCCGCTGCCGAGCAGCGTGACAAGGTACCTCACCCCGGGATTCGCGTGGAACGACGAGTTCATCACGGGCGGCCTGACCGAGCTCGGCACCGGCCCGGTGCGCGACAGGAACTTCACCCAGGTCTGGAACGCCGCGGTGACCGGCCCCTCCTTCGCCGCCTCCGGCGGCAGCCGGGCCGGCGACACCCTGGCCTTCCCCGCCCACGGGCTGTACAGCAGCGGCGTCGCCGGACGCACCGGCATGGACGCGACCGCGACCGGCACCCTCACCCTGACCGGGAACGGCAAGCAGATCGCCACGACCGGCATCACCGGCTGCCTGCCCTACCCCGGCGCGGAGTGCACGCTCACCGCCACGTTGCCGCAGGCCGACACCGCCTACACCCTGACCGCCTCCACCCGGCGATCGCAGGCCGAGCTGTCCACCGGCGTCGACGCCGTCTGGACCTTCCGCTCGGCCCGTACGGCGAAGCCCGAGCCGCTGCCGCTGATGGCCGTGCGCTACGCGCCCCAGGGCCTCGGTGACGCCAACCGCGCCAGGCCGGGATCACGGACCACCGTCCCGATCCAGGTCGAACGCGCTCCCGGCGCCGCCAGGGCGGCGGTCTCCTCGATCAAGCTGGAGGCGTCCGCCGACGACGGCAGGACGTGGCGGCCGGTGCACGTCCGGGCGAGCCGATCGGGCTGGACGGCACAGCTGGACAACCCCGCCACCGCGGGACACGTCTCGCTGCGCGCGACCGTCACCGACAAGGCGGGCAACGGCGTCACCCAGACCGTGACCCGCGCCTACGCCGTGGGCTGACCCGTACGGCCGGAAAGCTGAATCACGACGCGTCCGCCCCCCGGGCCTTCCAGCCCGGGGGGCGGACGCGTGCGGGAGAGGAGGACCGTCAGCGGTCGCGATCACCCGCGGGGCTCACGGCATCCCGCCTCAGCTCTGCACCGCGGGAAGCTGGTCCGTCCACTCGGTGGTCACGGAGATGAATTGGGCGCTGAACGCCAGGCCGCCGTCGTCGACGAGGACGAGGTTGGCGCGGACCACCCGGGCCTCCTCGGGATCGACGACCAGTTCGATGTCCGTGTCGCCATCGGGGTCGGGAATGCGCAGATGCTGACCGCCCTCGACCGCGCCCGCGTTCTCCACCCCCGGTGTCGCGGCGAGCGCGCGGAACGCCGCCGAGCGGACCTCCCCGGGCGCCGGCAGGTCCGTGATCAGCGCCAGCAGGGTGAGGGTGGGATCGCCGCGTATCTCTGACCCGGTCATGTCCCTCTCCTGACCCTTGCGGGCGACGAGCGACGCCTTCAGCGCCTCGGGGTCCGTCGGCAGCCCTTCGAGCTCCTCGAAGCTCACCTCGGCGCCCTTGAGCCTGAGCGTCTGCCCCTCCGGCGCCTGGATGACGGCGCCGGCGGGATCCCCCGGCACGGCCCTGGTCCAGCGCTTGCCGTCGCGCCTGGTCCAGCTCTCCATCGGCGGGGCGTCCGACGAGAGCCACCGGCGCGTGACGTGCCAGTACGTCCCGGAGCCCTGGGGCGTGCGTTCCGCGCGGACGGCGGCCATGAGCAGGACCTCCTTGCCCGTGACCGGTGCGCCGTCGTTCGTGGGCGCCCCCGTGGCGAACACGACCGCGGCGACGGCACCGGCGGCGGCCAGGGCCACTCCCGGGACGAACCAGCCGGCACGCCGGCGCGCCCGGCCCGCCGGCACCCGCCGCTGCAGGCGCTCCCTGCCGCGCGCGACCGTCTCGGCGGACGGCTCAGGCTCGTCCAGCAAAGCGGCGATCTCTTCCAGGTCACGCATGAGGGGTCTCCTTGTCGGTGAGGGCGTGGATCTTGGCGCGGGCCCGGCTGAGGCGTGAGCCGACCGTGCCGAGGGAAATGCCGAGCGCCTGGGCGATCTCGAGGTAGCTGAGCTGGCCCAGCGCCAGGAGCAGCAGCACGTCACGCTCGCCGCCGTTCAGCGAGGCGAGCGCCATGGCCAGGTACGGCTGCGCGGTCGCGGCGGTGACGACCCGGTTCTCGTGCCCTTCCACGACCGGCACGGGGTCCAGCCGGGCCAGCGCCTTGTACCGGCGGGCCTCCTTGTGCCGATGCCGGGCCACCAGGTTCGTGGCGATGCCGAGCAGCCAGGGCCGCAGAGCACCTTTTTCCAGCGCGAAACGGTCACGCCGGTCGAACGCCAGCAGAAACGTCTCGGCCGCGACGTCCTCGGCCGCTTGGGCGCCCAGGCGTCCCGCCACGTACCGGTAGACGTCACGGAAATACCGGTCATACACGGCGGTGAACAGCTCAGGGTTCCGCCGGTAGCCGGCGACGAGGTCGGCGTCGGTCACCTGCTCGCCCACGTCGGCGGTCATGTGCCCGTCTCCGTCATGAGTGTGCCTTCCGGTGGGTGATCATTGCTTTCACCCATCCTTCGCGGCGTACGCGGCTTTTCTTCCCGCGCGCCGGAAGGCGGCCACTCACCCGGGTGGGGCTAGCGCGGGTCCTCCCAGACGAAGCCGTGCTCGAACGTCTGCTCGGCCAGCGCCTTCTGCCCGGCGAGGTTGGGATGGAAGAAGTCCCACTTGCTGACGTGGTCGAGCGTGAACGGGAAGGAGAAGATCGCGCCCTCGTCGGTGTCGCACGAGGGCCCCATCGCCTCGCACGCCAACGCCGCCTCCCTGTTGTAGGCCATCACCCGCGCCCGCACCCGGGCCCGCCGCTCGACGTCGGCCTTCTTCACCGAGGCCGGGTCGGCCAGCATGGTCTGGCAGATCCTCCCGACGGTCCAGAACGTACGGGCCAGCGGGTTGCCCTTGCCGACCTGCCACAACCGCCGCAGGTCGGGCACGCTGGCGATGAACACCCTGGCCTGCGGCATGCCGGCACGCAGGGCCGACAGCGCGGCGTCCATGCGCCGGCGGTAGAGCGCGACCGGCGTCATCTCCCGCTCGGTGCGCTTGCACGCGTCCTGGGCGCCTATGAGGATCGTCACATAATCGGCCTTCGCCGCGATCGCCTGGTTGACCTGGCCGAGCAGGTCGGCGCTCGTCGAGCCCGGCACCGCGAAGTTCTCCCGGTGGAGCGTTCCAGCCAGGCCCCGCAGCCGGAGGTAGTGGCTGACCACCTGCGCGTTGTCGCCGGCCGCCCAGGAACGGGCCGCGCAGGAGACGTACCAGCCGCAGGAGTTGAAGCCCGTGGAGATCGAGTCGCCCAGCGCCGCCATCGTCTCAGGGACGGGCTGAGCTGCGACGACAGCCTGCGCGGGGCCCGAAGCGGCCAGGACGAGGACGGCGGTGACGACAGGGGACAGGCGACCGATCATGGCCCCAAAGGTAGGGAGTCGATCAAGGACGCACCATGACCTTCAGGCGAGGTCTGCCATTTCAGGACCGTCTTCCTATCGCCGCTTGACAGTGCCTCCGCGAGCTGGGCGCCCCCAATGAACGTCAAGATCCGGTTATTTCCTGGCTCGTGGGCAGTAACACCGCATTCACGGGGGTCCGAGTCGAACGTGTTCAGTTCCCGCATAGAGTGTCTTGAGTGAGTGTCGCGCTCGGAACAACCCGCCCGCTACCGGTTCGCACCACCCCTGTCGGCGACCCCGGTGACCTGCTGGCATCCCTCCCGAAGACGGCGCCCTACGCCTGGATCAGGAACGGCGAGGGCCTGGTGGGATGGGGCCAGGCCGCCCGCGTCGCCGTGCCGCCGGGCCCCGGCCGCTTCGCCTGGGCTCGCGAGTGGCTGCGCACCGTCCTCGGCGACGCGCCCGCCGACGACGCCGGGCGCGCCCCCGGCTCCGGCTCCGGCCCCGTCGCCTTCGGCAGCTTCACCTTCGACGAGGACGCCCCCGGATCCGTGCTCGTCGTCCCCCGCGCCGTGCTCGCCCGCCGCGGCGGCCGCGCCTGGCTCACCACCGTCGGCGAGGCCCCGCTGGAGACGTTCAGCCCCATCCGCGAGCCCGGCCGCATCAGCTACGGCGACGGCAGCCTCACCGCCCCCCAATGGGAGCACGTCGTCGCCCGGGCCGCCCGCCGCATCCGCGACGGCGAACTGGAGAAGGTCGTGCTCGCCCGCGACCTGCTCGCCACCGCCGAGCACCCCATCGACGTGCGACTGCTGCTGACCCGGCTGGCCCGGCGCTACCCCGAGTGCTACACCTTCTCCGTGGCCGGCCTCGTCGGCGCCACCCCCGAGCTGCTCATCCGCCGCACCGGGCAGGAGATCGAGTCCCTCGTCCTGGCCGGCACCACCGCCCGCGGCACCGGCCCGGCCGACGACGTCGCCCGCGGCACCGCGCTGTTCGCCTCCCAGAAGGACCGCCACGAGCACGAGTGCGCCATCGCCTCCGTGCGCCAGACCCTCGCCCCCCTCTGCTCCTCCCTGCACACCCCCGACGAGCCCGAACTCCTCGTGCTGCCCAACGTCCAGCACCTGGCCAGCCACGTCACCGGGCGGCTGGCCGACGGCGCGTCCGTGCTCGACGTGGTGGCCGCCATGCACCCCACCGCCGCCGTCGGCGGCACCCCGACCGACACCGCCATCAAGGTCATCCGCGAGCTGGAGGGCATGGACCGCGCCGGCTACGCGGGCCCGGTCGGCTGGATCGACGCCCACGGCGACGGCGAATGGGGCATCGCCCTGCGCTCGGGGCTGATCGAGGGCAACCGCGCCCGGCTGTTCGCCGGCGGCGGCATCATGGGCGACTCCGACCCGGCCGCCGAGCTGGCCGAGGCCCAGGCCAAGTTCCGCGTCATGCAGTACGCCCTGGAGGGCTGAGCGGCCTCAGCCGGGCACGTGCACGCCCTCGCCCACCTCGACGCGGGCCCGGCCGGCCGTCAGCGCGGCCACCCACTCGCCGAACGCCGCCACCTCGTCCTCCCCCACCGCCACCGAGAACGTCACCCCGGCCGCGTAGGTCACCTCGCGCAGCGCGTAGCGGGAGGCGCGCAGGTCGTTCTCCACCCGGCCGGCCTGGTCGTGGGCCACCGAGACGCTCACCAGCCTGGCCGGGACCATCCGCACCGGCTCCACCAGGTCGAGCGTCTCGGTCACCGCTCCCCCGTAGGCGCGCACCAGCCCGCCCGCGCCCAGCAGGACGCCGCCGAAATAGCGCGTGACCACCGCGACCACGTCGTTGAACCCCCGGCCGACCAGCGCCTGGACCATCGGCGTGCCCGCCGTGCCGCCGGGCTCGCCGTCGTCGTCGCCCTTCTGCAGCCGCCCGCCGATCACGTACGCGGTGCAGTTGTGGGTGGCGCCGGCGTGCTCGCGGCGGCGGGCGGCGATGAAGGCGGCGGCCTCCTCGACGGTACGGGCGGGGGCCAGCGCGCAGACGAACCGGGAGCGGCGCACCTCGGTCTCGTGCTCGACGCCGGTCGCGAGGGTGAGGTACGACTGGGACACGCCTGCCAGGCTACCGCCTTTACGTTGTAGATTTTTGGGCGGGCGCACCCGGTTGAGCGCGATGCACGGGCGGCGTCCCGTCCCTGTGCAGGACGCCCATGATCGCGGCGCCGCCGCGCGCGTACGGTGCGGCGCATGACCTATCGCGTCGCCATGGACATCGGCGGCACCTTCACCGACGTCGTCTGCTACGACGAGCGCACGGGGGCCGTCACCGCCTCGAAGGCGCCCACCACGCCGGGGGACCTGGCCGAGGGCGTGTTCGCCGCGCTCGGCCGGGTCGTGGACGACCCCGCGGCCATCTCCTTCTTCGTGCACGGCACCACGCAGGGACTGAACGCCCTGCTGGAGCGCAAGGGCGCGCGGGTGCTGCTGCTGGCGAGCCGGGGCGCCGGGGACGTCTACCGGATCGCCCGCGGCAACCGCGACCGCATGTTCGACCTGCGTTACCGCAAGCCGTCGCCGCTCGTGCCGCGCCAGGACGTCATGGAGGCCGGCGGCCGCCTCGACCACCGGGGCCGCGAGCTGGAACCCCTCGACGAGGAGGCGGTGCGGCGGGCCGCGCGGCGGGCCCGCGAGGAGGGTTTCGACGCCGTCGCCGTGTGCCTGCTGTTCTCCTTCGCCGACCCCGCGCACGAGCTGCGCGCGGGCGAGATCCTGCGGGCCGAGCTGGGCGAGGACGTGCTCGTGGTGCTCTCGCACGAGGTCGCGCGCGAGTGGCGCGAGTACGAGCGCACCTCCTCGGCGGTGCTGGAGGCCTACACCGGGCCGGTCGTGCGCAGGTACCTGGCCAGGATCGAGCGGCGCTTCGCCGAGCGCGGCCTGTCGGTGCCGGTGCACGTGATGCAGTCGTCGGGCGGGCTGGTCAACGCCTCGTACGCGATGCGGCGGCCGTTGCAGACGCTGCTGTCGGGGCCGGTCGGCGGCACGATGGGCGGCGTGGCCGCGGCCCGCATGCTGGGCCGGGAGAACGCGATCTGCGTGGACATGGGCGGCACCTCCTTCGACGTCTCGCTCGTGGTGAACGGGCGGCCCGACGTCAGCGCCGAGGCCCGCATCGAGGGCTACCCGGTGCTCATGCCCATCGTGAACCTGCACACCATCGGCGCGGGCGGCGGCTCGATCGCCTACGCCGAGGCGGGCGCGCTGCGCGTCGGCCCGGAGTCGGCCGGGGCCGTGCCGGGCCCGGCCTGCTACGGCCGGGGCGGCACCCAGCCCACCGTGACCGACGCGAACGTGGTGCTCGGCCGGGTGGACCCGGCCTGGTTCGCGGGCGGGCTGATGACGCTGGACGAGGAGGCCGCGGGCGCGGCCGTGGTCACGCTGGCGCGGGAGCTGGATCTGGACCCGCTGCGGCTGGCCGAGGGCGTGTGCGACGTGGCCAACGCCAAGATGGCCCAGGCGATCCGCACGCTGACGGTCGAGCACGGGGTGGAGCCGCGGGAGTTCGCGCTGGTCGCCTTCGGCGGCGCGGGCGCGATGCACGCCGTCTTCATCGCCCGCGAGCTGGGCATCTCCGAGGTGGTCGTGCCGCGCTTCCCGGGGGCGTTCTCGGCCTGGGGCATGCTGGAGGCGGACGTGCGGCGGGACCTGACGCACCCGTACTTCCGGCCGCAGGACACGCTCGACGGCGACGACATGGCCGGGCATCTGGCGACGTTGGAGCGGGAGGCGCTGGAGGCGCTGGCCGGGCAGGGCGTCCCTGAGGAGCGCCGCCGGGTCGAGCACGCCGTGGACATGCGCTACGAGGGCCAGGACTACACGCTCACCGTCCCGCTGCGCGACGCCGCCGAGCCGGGCGAGCCGGGCTTCCTCGCCGCGGTCGCGGCCCGCTACGCCGAGGCGCACACCAGCCGGTACGGCCACGCCACCCCCGAGGCGCCGGTCGAGTTCGTCATGCTGCGCAGCACCGGGTTCGGCTCGTTCCCGCGCGCCGCCGCCGGGGCCGCCGATCCGCGCGAGGAGACGTCGGGGAACGTCCGGGACGTGATCTTCGACGGGGTGGTGCACCGCACGCCCGTGTTGCGGCGGGCGGGCCTGTCCGGCTCGTTCGCCGGGCCCGCGATCGTGGTCGAGGAGACCGCGACCACGGTCATCCCGCCGGGCTGCCTGGCGGCCGTCGACGACAACGGTTTCCTCATCGTGAAGGTGGACGTCCAGTGATCGACCCAATGATCGACGCGGTTACCA
This sequence comes from Nonomuraea sp. NPDC050227, assembly GCF_044459705.1. Lineage (NCBI taxonomy): Bacteria > Bacillati > Actinomycetota > Actinomycetes > Streptosporangiales > Streptosporangiaceae > Nonomuraea > Nonomuraea sp. NPDC050227. The sequence goes on from NZ_JBITJF010000003.1 coordinate 747,394, forward strand.
CAGAGATCATCCGGTGCGCTCTGCTGCAGGCGGCCGAGGACATGAACACCACGCTGATCCGCAGCTCGTACACGCCGGTGATCTACGAGGCCAAGGACTGCGCGGTGGCGCTGCTCGACCGCGACCACAACGTGCTGGGGCAGTCGTCCGGCCTGCCGATCTTCCTGGGCAACCTGGAGGTGTGCACCCGCGAGACCGAGCGCATGTACGGCCGCGAGGTGTGGCAGGAGGGCGACGTGTGGGTGCTGAACGACTCCTACGTCGGCGGCACCCACCTCAACGACGTCACCGTCTACGGCCCGATCTTCGCCGGCGGCGAGCTGGCCGGGTTCGCCGCCTCGCGCGCCCACTGGCTGGACGTCGGCTCCAAGGACCCGGGCGGCTCGATGGACTCCACCTCGATCTTCCAGGAGGGCCTGCGGCTGGGCCCGGTGAAGGTGTACGCGGGCGGGCGGCCGTGCCGCGACCTGCACGAGGTGATCGCCCGCAACGTGCGCTTCCCGCACGCCACGCTCGGCGACATGCGGGCCCAGGTGAGCTGCGCGATGACCGGCCAGCGGCGGCTGCAGGAGATCGTCTCGCGCTGGGGCCTGGAGACGGTCATGGCCGCCCGGGACGAGATCTTCGCCCAGACCGAGCGCATGGAACGCCAGGCCATCGCCGCGATCCCCGACGGCGTGTACGAGGCGTCCGGCTTCCTCGACAACGACGGCGTCGACCTGGCCACGCCGCTGCCGGTGAACGTGCGGGTCACGGTGTCGGGCGAGTCGATGCACGTGGACCTGACCGACTGCGCCGACCAGGCCCGCGGGCCGGTCAACTGCGGCGCGGCGCAGGCCGTTGCGGCGGTGCGGGTGGGGTACAAGCTGCTGGTGTCGGGGGACGTGCCGCTCAACGGCGGCTCCTTCCGCCCGCTGAGCGTCGAGACCCGGCCGGGCTCGATGCTGGCCGCGCGGTCGCCGGCCGCCTGCCAGTACTACTACTCCCACCTCGGGCTGCTCATCGACCTGGTGGTCAAGGCGCTGGCCCCGGCGCTGCCGGGCAAGGCGGCGGCGGCCTCGTACGGGGACTCGATGATCGTGCAGTTCACCGGGACCGACCCGCGTACCGGGAAGTTGTACGTCTCCCAGGAGGCCACGGTCGGCGGCTGGGGGGCGTGGGAGGGCGGCGACGGCGAGTCGTGCCTGATCAACAACGTCAACGGCTCGCTGCGGGACATGCCGATCGAGGTGCTGGAGACGCTGTTCCCGGTCCGGGTGCGCCGCTACGAGATGCGTCCGGACACCGGCGGCGCCGGTCAGTGGCGCGGCGGCAACGGCGTGGTGCGGGAGTACGAGTTCTGCGGCGACACCTCGTTGTCGTTGTGGTTCGAGCGCTCGGTCACGCCCGCGTGGGGCCTGGCCGGCGGAGCGGCGGGCGCTCCCCCACGGGTGACGCTCAATCCGGGCACGGCGGGCGAGCGCCGGATGCTCAAGGTCAACGCCCTGCCGGTGTCGGCCGGTGACGTGCTGCGCTGCGAGTCCGGCGGAGGCGGCGGCTACGGCCCGGCCGACCGGCGCTCCCCCCTGGCGCGGGCGGCCGACCTGGCCGAGGGCATGATCACGAACTGATCCGCATTCGACCGAAAATCGCACGGATTGTTCTCCGGTCTGTGAAGATGATCGACAACGCGGGGCACGCGAAGCCTGGGGAGGCTGTGTCCCCGTCATGACCATCTTCACGAGGGGACTCTCATGACTGCGTTACGAACGCGCCTGCTCGCGGGCTCGGCCGCGCTCGCCGCGGGCCTGGCCGGCGTCGCCGTGCTGACGCCGGCCGCGCCCGCCTCGGCCGACAGGGTGGAGGCCGCCTGCTCCGACGCCCCCGGCGACGCCGCGGCGATCCAGGCCGCCATCGACTCCTCCAAGGACGGCGACGAGATCGTCATCAAGGGGCCGTGCCTGATCAACGCCACGATCAGCCTGGCCGACCGGCGCACCTACCGGGGCGACGCCAAGGCCGGCACGGTGCTCAAGCAGGCCGACGGCGCCAACCTGCCCGCCGTGCTGGCCTCCAAGGGCTGGCTGGAGGACACCGAGTTCAGCGGCGAGAGCGTGCGGGTCGAGCGGCTGACCATCGACGGCAACCGCGACCACAACACCGGCACGGTCGGCCTGCTGCTGCGCTCGTGGAACACCCGCGTCTACGACGTGGACATCTACGGCACGCCGTCCGACGGCATCCGCATCAGCAATCCGTCCAGGAACGGCACGACGCTGCGCAACACCATGGTCAACAGCGTCATCAGCGACGTCTACATCGAAGGCGCCGCCGAGGCCGGGATCCGCGTCGTCGACCCGGGCAACTCCGTCACCGACTGGACGCTGCAGCGCTCCTGGATCGGCTTCAGCGGCACCAGCGCCATCCAGAGCGACAACGCGGCCGGCTGGACGATGAGCGGCCTGCACCTGTACGGGACGCCGAAGAACGCCATCGACGCCCACCGCTGCTTCGGCACCTCGATCCAGGACAACTACATCGAGGACTTCGGCGCCGAGAGCACGGCCGGCCAGACGTACTACGGCATCCGCTGCGACCTGCAGGGCGACGCCGCCACCACGATCACCGGCAACCGCGTGCACAAGTTCCTGCCGCCGCCGAACGCGCTGGCCGAGCTGCGCAAGGCCCGCCAGAGCGGCGCGGCGCCGCCCGAGCGCAAGATCGCCGCGACCGGCCCGCTCCCGGACGGCGTGGACTTCGTCTACCTGGCGCTGGACGCGGTCAACTACGGCGCGGGCCACGCCGCGATCACCGGCAACACCGTCGTCGGCCACGGCACCAAGCAAGAGACCGGCATCCTGCTGGCCAAGGGCGAGGGCGAGTCGATGTCGATCGCCTCCTCGGGCAACCTCCTCGACGGCGTCGGGAAGCAGCGCAAGGTCGGCGCGGGCGTCCACCTCACCAGGGGCTACTGACCCGGCGACGCCGCCGCCCGGCTCAGCGCAGCAGCACGTGGCAGGCGAGCTGCAGCGCCAGGCGGGTGGCGGCGTCGTCCAGGTCGAAGCCGGCGGCCTTGATGCGGTCCAGGCGGGTGGTGACCGTGTTGCGGTGCACGCCCAGGCGTTCGGCGGCCTTGAGCGCGCCGCCCTCGTCCAGGACGGCGGCCAGCGTCACCAGCAGCGTGCCGTCCTTGTCGACGGCCAGCAGCGGCTGGAGCACGACGGTCGCCGGCGCGCGCAGCACCCCCGCCGGGAGCGCGCCGAGCAGCTCGGCCGGTCCCATCCGGTCGGCGCGGGCCACCGTGCCCGCGCCGGCCACGAACGCCGCCGCCTCGGCGCCGAGCAGCGACTCCCCCACCGCCTCCAGCCCCTCCGCCGCCGCGCCCACCCCGGCCGCGCACGGCCAGGGCATGCCGTGCACGCAGCGCCGCAGGTGCTCGGCGAGCTCGCCGGGCGGCTCCGGCGACCACCCGGCCCAGCCCTCGCCGCGCCGCAGCACCGGCACCTGGCCCAGCGCCGCGGTGACCAGCGCCTGCACCAGCGGCCCGTCGTCGGCCAGCGCCCCCATCGGGCGGACGTGGTAGGCGGTCAGCGTGCCGCGCACCCCCCATCCCAGCGCCACGGCCTCGGCCGGCGCCCCCTCCAGCCAGATGCCGCCGTCGCCGGCCGGTTCGTGGGCCGGCCGGCCCGCCGCGAGCAGCCGCCGGGCCAGCGCCGACTGCAGCGCGAAGTCACGCGAGGCGCGCAGGCGCTCCTGGGCCGCCCACGCCGCCAGCGGGGCCACCGCCAGGCCCAGCACGGTCCGCACCACCGCGGGCCAGCCGGGCGAGCGGGACGTGCCGGCGGCCACCAGCGTCCCGAGCGCCGGGCCCTCCTGACCGGGCACCTCGACCTCGGCCGCCCACCGGGACCCCGGCGGCCGGGCCGGCTCGTGCTCGCCCGGCGCGCGGGTGGCGCTCTGGCGGCCGGCGACGTGCAGGCCGTACCGGTCGAGGAAGGCCACCGACGTGCCGGGCAGCTCGGCGTTGAGCACCCCGAGCACCCGCCGCGCCGAGGGGCCCGCGTCGGCCAGCCGGGTCGCGCAGCGGGCGACGAGCTGGGTGCGGGCCGCCTCCGGCCTGGAGGCCGCCGAGGCCACCCGGACGGCGACGATCAGCGGGTCCTCGTCCACGAAGATCAGGGTGACGCCGAGCCGTTCGGCCAGCACCTCGCCCGACCCGGCGCTCAGGCCGCCCGACGGCGCGATCACGCAGGCCGCCGCCTGCTCCCAGGCCCGGCGCATGGCCATCTCGACCGCCCAGCCGCCGCCGGCCGCCGCGCCGATCAGCACGACCGCCGTGTGCGGCGTCACCGCGCCGAACACCGACAGGTCGTCCACGATGCGGACCTGGTGCACGGGGTTGTCGCCGCCGCCGTACATCCTGGCCCCGGCCAGCGGGCCGGTGTTGACCAGCTCCGCCACCGTGACCGGCGCCTCCCAGCCGGGCTCGCGCAGGCCGCTCACGGCGACTCCGCCCGCTGCTCGAACGGGATCCCGAACGCCCGCAGCCCGCCCAGCGCGAGCCCCGCGTCCGTGTGCCAGACCGGCGCGGCCTTGACCACCATGACCTCCACCTCCATGCCGGGCGCCGCCTTGTCGACGTCCACGACCAGGCCGTCGGCGGACGAGATCATGCAGATCTGGTCCGGCGCCATCGCCACCGGCGCCCCGTCGGCCAGGGCGAGCACGATCTCGTTGTGCGCCTCCAGCCGGACGAGCCTGCGCAGGCCGCCCGTCTCCTGCACCACGATGCTGGAGGGCAGCGAGGGCATGGCCACGTCGGCGCCGTGCCCCGTGCTGCCCTCGACGGCCAGGATGCGGCCCGCGCACAGCGTGCGCACCCCGTACGGGGCGGCCGCCGAGCGCGGCGCGCCGGGCACCCCGGCCGCCAGCAGCAGGCTGACCGTGCCCGGCACCAGCACCCGGGCCAGGTCCCGCGCCGCCATCGGGTAGCAGGCGGCCACCGCCCACCCGCCCACCGCCAGCACGACGGGACGCAGCAGCTCCTCCACCCGGCCGCCCGCGGTCTCCAGCAGCACCAGCTCCCCCGACGCCCCGGCCAGCGCCAGCGGGGACGCGCTCAGCCCGCCCAGCCTGTACGTCGTCTGCTCCACCAGCGGGAACACCCGGCCCGTCCCGTCGCCGTCGACCAGCGGCACGCCCAGGGCCGCCGCGGCGACCAGCGGGATCAGCGCGTTCTCGGCCGCCAGGTTGAGCGCCGCCACGGCTCCGGCCCGCTCCCCCAGCCGCCGCTCCAGCGCCCGCACCGCCCGTACGGGCTCGTCGCCCGCGGGCAGCTGCTCGCCCAGCGCGGTCGTGGACCCGACCAGGCTGACCACCATGCACAACGTCCCCGGGTCCAGCTCGCGCGCGGCGGCCAGCTCGACGCCGTCGCCGAGCACCGACTCCGCCCAGGCCAGGGTGAGGCCGTAGGAGGACTCGCCCGCGCCCGTGGCGAACAGCCGCGACCCGGCCGAGAAGCGGCGCAGCTCTTCGGGGCCGACGCGCCGGGTCACGGCGTCGCGCCTTCGGCCGTGACGCGCACCCGGTAGAAGCCGTCGGGCAGGTAGGACAGCGGGTTGACGGTGGTCTCGGCGATCCGGGCGAAGCCGGGCGCGGCGCCGGCGCTGACCACGCGGGTCAGGGCCTCGTCCCTGGCGTCCTGCAGCGCCCGGTCCAGCTCGGCCCGGCCGCGGGCCTGCACGATGCGCTCCACCTGCGCCTCGGGACGGGCGAGCGCCGCGCCGTAGGCCGCGGCCAGCAGGTCCTCGCCCGCGGACTCGACCACCTGGAACGGCGCCGGGACGTCCGCCGTGGCCAGGGCGGCCCGGCCGCGGCGCAGGCTGGTCGTCCCGCCGCGGTCGCAGGCCCGCGGGAACCTGCGGAAGTAGTGCGCCGACACCAGGCCGCTGCCGGTGCGGGCGAAGAACACCGGCACCCCGGGCAGCTCCCGCGCCACCCGGTCGGCGATCCGGCCCGCCTCGGGGCCGAGCGCCGCGTTCCGGATCGCGTGCGCCTCGCGTTCCCGCAGGCCGGGGCGGCCGAACTCGTACGACAGCGTGATCCTGGCCGCGGGCACCTCGGCGGCGATGATCGCGGCCACCGCCAGCTCGTGGTCGGCCAGCATCGGCGAGCCGGTCGCCGTCACCGCGAAGTCGACCAGGCCGCAGCCGGCGGCGAACTCGCGTACCGCGCCGGTGTCCAGCGGCGCCAGCGGGCGGCCGGTCAGGCTGTGCCCGCCGCGCACGATCGTGGCCACCCCCGGGTCGGCCACCGGCCGCAGCACCGGCGGGCACGGTCCGCCGACGCGGATCGCGGCCACCGGCGCGCGGGGGATCCCGTCGAGGTCGACCGCCACGCAGGCGCGTACGGCCTGCGACAGCGGAGCGCCGTCGCCGACGGCCACCACCGCCGGCGACGGCCCGTCCAGCGCGACGCCGAGGATCACTCCAGCTCGCGCCCTTCGGTCTCGGGCAGCGGCATGGCCAGCAGCGCCGTGGCCACCATGAACGCGTTGATCACCAGCATCGTCGCGGTGAAGCCGGTGGCGTGGGCCAGCAGCGCGCCCACGGCCGACGGCGCGACCGTGGTGGCCACGAGCTGGGAGGCCGTGGCCCAGGAGTAGCCGGTGCCGCGCAGGGCGGTCGGGTAGAACTCGCCGTTCCAGGTGTTCCAGACGCCCCACGCGCCCAGGCTGAAGAACGACAGGACGAAGTTGCCCAGGTACAGGCCGGTCAGGCTGCTCGCGGTGGCGAACCACAGGCCGCCCAGCACGGCGGCGACCACGTAGAACAGGAAGACCTTCTTGCGGCCGAACCGGCCGGTCAGCAGGGACGCGCTCACGTAACCGGGGATCATCATCAGCGCGCTGAGCGCGGCGAAGCCGAGCGAGGCCGACAGCGACAGCCCCTTGGCCTGCAGCAGCGTCGGCAGCCAGGTCTGCAGCCCCCAGTAGCCCCAGTTGAAGACGAAGTTGAGCAGCAGCATGAGCACGGTGATCCGGGCCAGCCGGCCGCGGAACAGGTCCATGGGGTTGCCGGCCCGCGCGCCGGCCACCGTTCCGGCGATCGTGAACGTGGCCTCGGCGTCGGGGCTGCCCAGGACGCGCAGCACGGCCCGCGCCTCCTCCTGCCGTCCGCGGGCGGCCAGCCAGTACGGCGACTCGGGCACCCACGCCCTGATCGCGAACGCCCACAGCCCGGCCGCCGCGCTGGCGATGACCACGACGTGCCAGCCGAGCCCGCCGAGCGTCACCGAGGCGGCGATGGCCGCCAGCATGCCGATGGGCCAGCCGATCGACAGGTAGACCGCGGCCCGGCCCCGGTGCCTGGTCGGCAGCAGTTCCAGGAAGAGCGGGAAGGTGATCGTGTAGACCCCGGCCAGCGCGAGCCCGGAGCAGACGCGCAGCGCGACCAGGGTCGCCATGTTCGGCGCGAACGCCGAGGCGAACGCGATCACGCCGTAGGCCAGCAGCGACCAGAACGCGGTCGGCCGGCGCCCGACGCGGTCGGCGAGCGGCCCCCAGACCAGCACGCCGGGGATCATGCCGAACGCCACCGCCGACAGCACGACGCCGATCCCGGCCTCGTCGATGCCGAACGCCGGCCCGAGGTCGCCGGAGACGTAGACCAGGGCGAGCTGCTCCCAGGACTCGATGACGAAGGCGATGAACAGGGCGAGCGCGATGAGCACGTGCCGGCGGGAGAACGGCATCCGGTCGAACGCCGCCCCGATGGGGAGCGTCGGTGCGTCGGTGGCGGTCATACAAGCTCCTCGGAGGGGGGCGCGAAGTATTGCCGCACCATAGGGCCGTCCCCCTTCCGCCTCGGTGTGCGCGACGCCCGGCCGGAGCCGGCCCGGCTGTGCGCGGCGCACTGCCGGGTCGCTGTGCCGGGCCCCGCGTGGCGCGCCCGCGCCCGGTCAGGTCGTCAGGGCGTGTCCGCGCGCGCGTCGTCCGTGTGCGGCCTGGTGCACGAGCTGAGCGTGTTCTCGTGCACGTGGACGATCTTCCACTCGCCGTCCACCAGGCGCAGCACGCTGGTCGTCCGGACGAGTTCGGGGTCGCCGTGCTCGAAGTCCACCTGCAGCAGGTACCGGGCCAGGGCGGTGTCGCCCCACACGTCCACGATCTCGTCGATGGCCCGGACGGAGGTCTCCGCCGGGCCGTCCGACGGCCGTGCGTCGCGCACTCTTTCGAGCTGCCGCCTGCTGGTGATCAGGCCGGGCTCGGCGGAGTCCCAGATCGTGGCCTCCGGGTGGAGGAGCCGGTCGATGCCCTGCCTGTCGCCTCGCGCGTAGGCGTCGTACATGCCGGTAATAACGGCCCAGACAGCGTCGCGTGCCACGCTTCCGTACTCCTTTGTCTTGGTGGAGAAATATGGTTCTTTCTCACCGTATGGGCAGCGTGGAACGCGGGCGTCTTTACGTTGTAGATCAGGCGTTCAGCCACTCGCGCAGCTTGGTGACCGCCAGGCTCATGGCGGCCTTGTTGGCGTTGGTGTCGCGCAGCAGGTCCACCATGGCGAAGTCGTGCACCATCCCCGCCAGCTCGACCGCCGTGACGTCGTTGCCCGCCTCCCGCAGCCGGGCCGCGTACGCCTCGCCCTCGTCCCGCAGGACGTCGGCCTGGCCGTTCAGCACCAGGGCCGGCGGCAGGCCGCGCAGCTCCTGGTCGCTCGCGCGCAGCGGCGAGGCGTGGCTCTCCGCGCGCTGCGCCGGATCTGTCGTGTACTGGTCCCAGAACCACTTCATGCCGTCCCGGTTGAGGTAGTAGCCCGTGGCGAACTGCTTGTAGGACTCGGTGTCGAAGTTCGCGTCCGTGACGGGGTAGAACAGCACCTGGCCGAGCAGCCGCACGTCACCGCGCTCCTTGGCCATGAGCGTGAGCACGATCGACATGTTGCCGCCCACCGAGTCCCCGGCCACGGCCATGCGGGAGGGGTCCAGGCCCTTCTCCGCGCCGTGCTCGGCCACCCACTGGGCGGCGGCGTAGTTCTGCTCGATCTGCGTGGGGTACTTCGCCTCGGGCGCGCGGTCGTACTCGGGGAAGACGACGGCGGCGCCGGTCCGCACGGCCAGCTCGCGCACGAGCCGGTCGTGCGTGTGCGCCGAGCCGAACACCCAGCCCGCGCCGTGGATGTAGAAGATGACCGGCAGCGTGCCCGTGGCGCCCTTGGGCTTGACGATGCGCACCGGCACGATGCCCGTCGGGCCGCCCTGGACCTGGATCCACTCCTCGTCGATCTCCGGCTTGGGCACGCTCGGGTCGGACTGCAGCTTCTCCAGGACCTCGCGGCCCTGCTCGGGCGGCAGCTCATAGATGAAGGGCCGCTTGGCGTTGGCGTCGGCGAACTCCTGCGCCGCCTTCTCCAGCACGATCTGCTTGCTGATCATCGTCGTCACGGTGGCCGCCCCCGGTCGTCAGTGTGGTCCACCCCGGTTCCTGCCTTGGCCTACCTCGATCCGATCGCCCGGTTTCGTCAAATTCCGATCAAGCGGTGCTCATTCGCGCCGGAGCTCGTGGTCCAGCTCCGCCAGCTCCGCGCCGCCGGCCATCAGCGCGGTCAGCTCGTCCTTGCCGATGTCGGACTTGGCGTACTCGCCCATGCTGGTCCCGCGGTTGAGCAGCAGGAACCGGTCGCCGACCGGGTAGGCGTGGTGCGGGTTGTGGGTGATGAACACCACGCCGAGCCCCCGGTCGCGGGCGCGGGCGATGTAGCGCAGCACCACGCCCGCCTGCTTGACGCCCAGCGCCGAGGTGGGCTCGTCCAGGATGAGGACCCGCGCGCCGAAGTGCACGGCCCTGGCGATGGCGACCGACTGCCGCTCGCCGCCCGACAGCGTGCCGACGGGCTGGTCGACGTCCCGGATGTCGATGCCCATGGCGCGCAGCTCCTCCGCCGCCACCCGGCGGGCCCTGGCCACGTCGAAGGCGAGCCCCTTGCGGGGCTCGGAGCCGAGGAAGAAGTTCCGCCAGACCGACATGAGCGGGATCATCGCCAGGTCCTGGTAGACGGTGGCGATGCCGCGGTCGAGCGCCTCGCGCGGGCCGGCGAAGCGCACCTCGGCGCCGTCCACCAGGTACGTCCCCGTGTCGTGCTGGTGCACCCCGGCCAGGATCTTGATGAGCGTGGACTTGCCGGCCCCGTTGTCGCCGAGCACGCAGGTGACCGAGCCCGCCTCCACGCCCATCGACACCCCGCGCAGGGCCAGCACCGAGCCGAACGTCTTGCCGATGTCGCGGGTCTGCAGGATCAATGCCGCACCTCCTCGGCGTAGCGCCGGACCATCCGGTTGGCCAGCGTGGCGAGCAGCAGCATGGCCCCGAGGAAGAACTTGAACCAGTCGGCGTCCCACCCCAGGAACACGATGCCCTTGTCGGCCATGCCGAAGATCACCGCGCCGATGGAGGCGCCGACGGCGGAGCCGTACCCGCCGGTCAGCAGGCAGCCGCCGATGACGGCCGCGATGATGTAGACGAACTCCTGCCCGATGCCGATGTTGGCCTGGACGGAGGTGTAGCGCAGCGCCAGGATCGAGCCGACCAGCCAGGCGGCCACCGCCGTGGTCATGAACAGCGCGATCTTCGTCCGGGCCGCCGGCACCCCGACCGCCCGCGCGGCCTGCTCGTCGCCGCCCACGGCGAAGATCCAGTTGCCCGGCCGGGAGCGCATGAGCACCCACGTGGCCAGCGCGGTGATCGCGATCCACCACAGGATCGCCACCCGGAACGACGCGCCGCCGATCTGGATCGTGCCCGCGAGGAGCGCGCTGGCGCCGTCGAACCCGGCCGCCCGGCGCAGGCCGCCGACCTGCACGGTCCCGGTGACGGCCTTGGTGACGCCGAGGTTGACGCCCTGCAGCATGAGGAACGTGCCCAGCGTGACGATGAAGCTGGGCAGCTTCGTCCGGGTCACCACCAGGCCGTTGGCGAACCCCACGGCGAGCGCCACGACCAGCCCGGCCAGCATCGCCGGCCACACGCCGAACCCGTAACGGGTGGCCAGCGTGACCAGGATCAGCCCGCTGGTGCCGGTCAGCACGCCCGCCGACAGGTCGAACTCGCCGCCGATCATGAGCAGCGCCACCGCGACCGCCATGATCCCGAGCGTGGCGGCCGGGTCGAGCCAGTTGGCGATCCCGGCCGGCGAGCGGAACACCTCCGACTGCGCGGCGAAGAACGCGAACACCACCACCAGCCCCACCACGGCGCCGAGCTCGGGCCGGACGATCAGGCGGCGGGCCAGGCCGACGCGGGCGACCCGCTCGTCGGCCCGCGCGGGAGCGGCCGTCATCGGCGGCCCTCCCCGTGCCCGGCCTCGTCCCCGGCCGCGTCCCGGCGGCCGCTCATCGGGTGCCCGCCTCGGCCAGCTTGGCCACCTGCTCGGCGTTGTCCTTGGTGACGAACCCGGGCCCGGTGTTGACCGGCAGCCCGCCGCCGACGGTGTTGAGGTTGTCCTTGTACAGCTTCAGGAACGTGATCGGCAGGTAGCCCTGCAGGTACTGCTGCTGGTCGACGGCGAACAGGATCTCGCCGTCCTTGATCGCGGCGACCACGTCGCCCGACAGGTCGAAGGTGGCGAGTTTGGCCTGCGACCCCGAGTCCTTGATCGCGTCCCTGGCCGCCACGGCGACCGCCGGGTTGAGCGCGAGCACGCCGTTGACCTGCTTGTCCGACTGCAGCTTGGCGGTGACCTTGGAGGTGACGTCGGCCAGGTTGGCGACGTCCACCTGCAGGCGCTCGACCGTGCCGCCCAGGGTCTGCTCGGCGCCCTTGCAGCGCTGGTCGAGGCCGACGTTGCCGGCCTCGTGCACGACGCACAGCAGCTTGGTGACGCCCGCGGCCTTGAGCTGCTCGCCGGCGCCGCGCCCGGCCACGTCCTCGGACTGGCCGACGTGGGTGAGGGCGCCGAACGCCTTGGAGGAGTCGGCCCCGGAGTTGATGGTGACGACCGGGATCTTCGCCGCGACGGCCTTGCCGACGGCCTCCTTGAGCGCGTCGGGGTTGGCCATGGAGACGACGAGGCCGTCCACCTTCTCCGCGACGGCCTGGTCGATGAGCTGCGACTGCTTGGCGGGGTCGCCGTCGCCCTGGTAGGTGACCTTGACGCCGTACTGCTTGCCGGCGGCCTCGGCGCCGTTCTTGACCACGTCCCAGAAGGCGTCCCCGGCGCCGCCGTGGGTGATGACGGCGAAGCTGCCGCCGCCGGCCGCCGGGGCGGCGGCCGAGCCGGGCGCGGCGCTCTGCGCGCCCTGCTCGGCGGAGGAGGAACAGCTGGTCAGGGCGAGTACGCCGGCCAGCGCCAGCACGATCGGGGTACGTCTCATCGAATACCTCCAAGACCAACGGGCTAGCCTGGTTCTACCGCAATGTGATCTCTTTGTATAGACATACGGACCAGCGCTTCGATCTTCACTGGAGTAGAACGGAATCTTTCGTTCCCGTATGCTGGAGGCATGACCAGCGCACCCATGAGCGGCCGCAAGGCGCAGGCCGCCCGCAACGACGAGCTGATCCTCCAGGCGGCCAGGGCTGTCTTCACCGCCGATCCGGGCGCCCCCATCGCGGCCGTGGCCGAGAAGGCGGGCGTCGGGATCAGCGCGCTCTACCGCCGCTACCCCAGCAAGGAGGCGTTGCTGCAGAAGCTGTGCGGCGACGGGCTGAAGCTCTACGCCGCCGTGGCCCAGCGCGCGATGGACGACGAGGGCGACCCCTGGGAGGCGTTCGCCTCCTACCTGCGCGGCATCGTGGACGCCGACACCAACTCCCTGACGATCAAGCTGGCCGGCACCTTCCAGCCGACGGAGGAGCTCTACCACGACGCCGTCCGCGCCGGCGACCTGGCCGCCCGGCTGCACCGCCGGGCGGTCGAGGCGGGCGTGCTGCGGGCCGACGTCACGGTGGCCGACATCGCGCTGCTGTTCGAGCAGATCGCCTCGATCAAGCTCGGCGACGAGGAGCGCACCTCCCAGCTCCGCCACCGCTACCTGACGCTGATGATGGACTCGCTGCGGGTGCCGCCCGCCCACCGCGACCTGCCCGGCCCGGCCCCGGCGGACGAGGAGCTGCAGGTCCGCTGGTACCCGTCGCGTTAACCGGGTCCTGGCCGGTCCGCCGGGGCGAGCCGGCGGGCCAGGTCCAGCACGCGGCGGGCCCTGGCGAGGACCGGGGCGTCCACGAAGCGGCCGTCGGGCAGGGCGACCGCCCCCGCGCCCGCGCCCGCCCGCTCGGCCGCCTCGACGATCTCGGCGGCCCTGGCCGTCTCCTCCTCGGTGGGACGGAAGGCCCGCCGGATGGCCGGGAGCTGCGCGGGGTGGATGGCGGTCCTGCCGAACAGGCCGAGCGCGCGGCCGGCCCGGCAGGAGGCGAGGAGCCCGTCCTCGTCCTTGATGTCGGGGTAGACCGACATGGGCACCGGCGGCAGGCCCGCCGCCGCGGCGGCCAGGACGACCTGCAGCCTGAGGTGGTTCATGGCGGTCTCGTCGGTGAGGGACAGCTCGGCGGCCAGGTCCTGCTCGCCCAGCGCCACGCCGGCCACCCGCGGGTGCGCGGCCACGGCGCGGGCCTCGACGATCCCGGCCGCCGACTCCAGCAGCGCGTACAGGGGGGCCGTGCCGGGCAGGGCGTCCAGCGCGGCGGCCGACTCGACCTTGGGCAGCCGTACGGCGTCGGCCAGCTCGCCCACGGCCGCCAGGTCGTCCAGGCCGCGCGCGGTCGTCACGTCGTTCACCCGGACGTGGATGCGCGGCCCGGCCTGCCTGGGCCCGCGCAGGTAGGCGACGGCGTGGGCGCGGGCGGCGTCCTTGGCGGCGGGCGCGACCGCGTCCTCCAGGTCGATGATGACGACGTCGGCGCCCGAGGCGGCGGCCTTGGCGAAGCGCTCGGGACGGTCGCCGGGCACGTACAGCCAGGTGACGGGGGCGTTCACGCGATCACCCCGGCCTCGCGCAGGGCCGCGACGGTCTCGGCCGGGTAGTCCAGCTCGCCGAGCACCTCGTCGGTGTCGTGGCCGAGCGGGCGGCCGGGCCAGCGGATCTCGCCGGGCGTCTCCGACAGGCGGAACAGCACGTTCTGCAGGGTGACCGTGCCCAGCTCCGCGTCCGGCAGCTCGACGAACGTGCCGAGCGCGGCGTACTGCGGGTCGGTCGCCAGGTCGGTGACGTCGTAGATGGGGGCGACGGCGGCCTGGGCCTCCTCGAAGCGGGCGATCACCTCGTCGGCGTCGCGGGCGGCGATCCAGGTGGCGACCGCCTCGTCCAGCTCGTCCACGTGCTGGACGCGGCCGTGACCGCTGGCGAACCAGGGCTGCTCGACCAGGTCCGGCCGCCCGACGAGGGTGACGACCCGCTCGGCGATGGGCTGGGCACTGGTGGAGATCGCCACCCAGCGGCCGTCGCGGGTGCGGTAGGTGTTGCGCGGGGCGTTGCTGCTGGACCGGTTGCCGGTGCGCCGCGGCACCACCCCGAGCGCCTTGTAGGCAGTCATCTGCGGCCCGAGCAGGCCCAGGATCGGCTCGATGATGGCCAGGTCGATCACCTGCCCGCGGCCGGTCGCCGCGCGGGCGTGCAGGGCCACCATGATCGCGTACGACATGGCCAGGCCGGCGATGCCGTCGGCCAGGGCCAGCGGCGGCAGGGTCGGGGGGCCGTCCGGCTCGCCGGTCATGGCCGCGAACCCGCTCATGGCCTCGGCCAGCGTCCCGAACCCCGGCTGCCCGGCCATCGGGCCGATCTGCCCGAAGCCGGTCATCCGGGCCACGATCAGCCGCGGGTTGGCCTTGAGCAGGTCCTCGGGGGCCAGGTTCCAGCGTTCCAGGGTGCCGGGACGGAAGTTCTCGATCAGCACGTCGGAGCGCTCGGCCAGGCGGCGCAGGATCTCCTGGCCCTCGGCGCGGGAGAGGTCGACGGCGGCGGTGCGCTTGTTGCGGGACAACGACTTCCACCACAGGCCGACGCCGTCCACCGAGGCGCCGTGGCCGCGCGAGGGGTCGCCGCGGCGCGGGTGCTCGATCTTGATCACGTCGGCGCCGAAGTCGCCGAGCATCATCGCGGCGGAGGGACCGGCGAACAGCGTCGCCGCGTCGATGACCCGCAGGTCGGCCAGACTTGTCATAGTTTGTAAGTTATAAGAAATAATTTATAGCCGCGACCGGCCGTGCGAGAGACTGGGGACATGACAGCCAGCGAGCCCACGCCGCCCATGAGCAAGGCCGACTACGTCTACAGCGTGCTGCTGGACGAGATCCGCGGCGGCCGCATCCCGGGCGGCACCGCCCTGCGCGCCGGGGCCGTCGCCCGGCGGCTCGGCGTCTCGGTCACCCCCGTGCGCGAGGCGCTGCGCCGGCTGGAGAAGGACCGGCTGATCAGCTACGAGGCCCACCACGGCGCGACCGTCATCGACCTCGGCGACGACGCCCTGGCCGAGTACTACGGGCTGCGCGCGGTCGTCGAGGGCCTGGGGGCGCGGCTGGCCGCCGCCCGGATCACCGCCGACGACCTCGCCGGGCTGCGCGACCTGCACCGCGAGATGGCCGCCGACGCCGAGCAGGGCAGGCACGACCGGCTGGCCGACCAGAGCAGCCGCTTCCACCTGCGCATCGTCGACATCGGCGGCCCGGCCTTCCTCGGCGCCCACGCCAGGTCGGTGCGCAACGGCGTCCCGGTGCCCGCCGAGGCGTCGCTGTGGCTCGACCCGGAGCAGGTCGGGCGGCAGCTCCAGGCGCACGAGCGGCTGCTGGCCGCGCTGGAGGCGGGCGACGCCGACGCCGCGGAGCGCGTCATGATCGACCACATCCGGCAGGCGGGCGAGTACCGCAAGCACCACTGATGACAAACATCATCGTTCACCCCCGGTTCATTGATTCACCGTGACGGGTGTTGCACGATGAGTCACTCTGATGGTCTTGCCGCGACCCCGACGCCGAAGGAGCCGACACTGTGGCGGACGTGTGGACGCTCAATCCCGACTACCGCACCCCCCGGGTCCCCACAGACCAGGCCACCGAACCCGGCCCCTGGCGCCACCCCGACGGCCAGGTGATGAACGGCGCCTACGAGCGCAGGCGTCCCAAGCGGCGCACCGAGGTCGTCACCGTCTGGTACGGCTACGCGCTGAGCCGCTGCCTGGGCCCCCGCATGCCGCGCTTCAGCAGCCCGCTGGTCTCGGCCTGGAACCCGGTGCTGGCCCAGGGCCTGAGCTGCGACCCGGGGTCGCCGACGCCGTACCGCGACGAGCACTGGTGCGACCGCTGGATCGCCGAGGCCCTGCTGTACGGGCGCAAGCCGTACGGCACCTTCACCCTGCCCGCCGAGGAGGCGCTGCGCTGGTTCGCCAAGAGCGGCGGCACCGGCCTGGTCTACCGGGCGCGCGCCGAAGGCGCGGCCGTCCGGGTCGTGGCCGGCACCACCGAGCCCTACGAGCGGCTCTTCGACCTCGACTCCCTGATCGCCGACTACCACGAGGCCCTGCCCCCCGGGCGGGCCGCGGCCGAGGTGGCGGCGCTGGAGTCGCATCGCGGCCTGTCCCCCGCCCTGGCCTACGTGCTGGGCGAGGACGCCGAGGCGCGCTTCGCCGCCGCGCCGCGCTCGGTGCGCGGCCTCACCCTGGGCTACCCGCCGCGCGAGACGGCCGCCCGCGTCGCCGCCGATATGCTCGCCGGGTGAGCGGCAGCATCAAGGGAATCCTGTTCGACCTCGACGGCACTCTGCTCGACCATCGCGGCGCGGCCGACGCCGCGATCACCGCGTGGGCGTCGGAGCTGGCCCCCGGCCATCCCCGCCTGCCCGAGGTCGCCTCGCTGTGGGCGGCGCTGGAGATCCCCCACCTGGCCGCCTGGCAGGCCGGCGAGTGCTCCTGGCAGGAGCAGCGCCGCCGCCGGGTGCGCGCCCTGTGCCGGGAGCTGTCCGTGGAGGCGCCCGCCGACCTGGAGGCCGCCTTCGCGAGCTACGCCGACCACTACCGGCGCGGCTGGGCCGCCTACCCCGACGTGGCCCCGGCGCTGGCCGGGCTGCGCGGTTACACGCTGGGCGTCCTGACCAACGGGTCACAGGGCGTGCAGGAGGCCAAGATCCGGGCGCTCGGCCTCGACGTGGGCCCGGTGCTGACCGGCGAGTGCCTGGGCGGGCACTTCAAGCCGTCCGCCGCCTGCTACGCCGCCGCCGCGCGGGCCCTCGGGCTGCCGCCCGAGCAGGTGCTCCTGGTGGGCGACGACCTCGACAACGACGTACGCGGCCCGGCGGCGGCCGGCATGCCCTCGGTGTGGCTCGACCGGCTGGGAGTCGAGGCGGCGCCGGCCGGGTTCCCCCGCCTCACCTCGCTCGCCGGGCTGCCCGCGCTGCTCGCCACTCGCTATTTGTCTTGACATTCTGACCTCGGTTAGGCTGATCAGCATGACCCCGAACCTGGCCATCGACCTGGACCGATCCAGCCCTGTGCCGCTCTACTTCCAGGTGGCCGAGCAGATCGCCGAGGCGATCCGGCGCGGCGACCTGGCGCCCGGCTCCCGGCTGGACAACGAGATCCTGCTCGCCGACAAGCTCGGCCTGTCCAGGCCGACGATCCGCCAGGCGATCCAATACCTCGTGGACAAGGGCCTGCTGGTGCGCAAGCGCGGCGTCGGCACGCAGGTGGTGCACGGCCAGGTCAAGCGCTCGGTCGAGCTGACCAGCCTCTACGACGACCTGCGCCGCTCGGGCCAGGAGCCGGCCACGCAGGTGCTCGCGCTGGAGCCGCGCCCGGTCGAGGAGGACAAGGCGGCCATCCTGGGCGTCGAGCCCGGCACCGAGATCCTCTACCTCGAACGCCTGCGCTTCGCCGCCGGCGAGCCGCTCGCCGTGCTGCACAACTGGCTGCCGCTGGGCCTGGCCCCGCTCTCGGCCGCCGACCTGGAGGGCCGCGGCCTGTACGAGCTGCTGCGCGGCGCGGGCGTGCGCATGCGGGTGGCCAACCAGCGCATCGGGGCCCGCGCCGCCGGCCAGATCGAGGCCAAGCTGCTCGACGAGCGCCGCGGCGCGCCGCTGCTCACCATGATCAGGACGACGTACGACGACCAGGGCCGGGCCGTCGAGCACGGCTCACACGTCTATCGGGCCTCGCACTACTCCCTCGAGGTCACCCTCATCGAGCGCTGAGGCCGCGCGGCGCTTGAGGTAGAGCGTGGTGCCGATGCCGAACAGGACGGCCACCCCGAGCCCGACCCAGGAGAAGCCCTTCAGCCACTTCTCGGCCACCATGCCGAGATAGTAGATCACCGCGGTGGTGCCGCCCGCCCACACGATGCCGCCCAGCACGTTCGCCACGGCGAACCGCCAGTACGGCATGCGCAGCGCCCCCGCCAGCGGCCCGGCCAGGATGCGCAGCAGCGCGATGAAGCGGCCGACGAACACGGCCCAGACGCCGTACCGGTGGAAGTAGTTCTCGGCCTTGGCGACGTGGCGGGGGCCGAAGTGGCGCGGGAAGCGGCGGCCCAGCCGTTCGAACAGCCGGCGGCCGCCCTTGCGCCCGATGGCGTAGCCGGCGGAGTCGCCCACGATCGCCCCCGCGCTCGCGCACACGCCCACGGCGACCGGGCTGACCACGCCCTTGGCGGACAGAATGGCGGCGCTGACCAGCACGATCTCGCCGGGCAGCGGGATGCCGAGGCTCTCCAGGCCGATCACGAGCGCGACCATCGCGCACAACCAGGCGGCGGGGATCGCTTGCAGCCATTCGTCGATATGCACGCGGCCACCCTAACCCCGCTCCCCGCCTCCTCCATCCGTCCGCCACCCGAACCGCACTCCTTGTGCCGCACTCCCGGGTCGCGCTCCCCGGGCCACTCCCGGGCCGCCCGTCGGCGGGCCCGCCGTGCGGCGGTGGGGGTGCTTGAGGTGGCGGGCGCTCAGCCGAGCAGGCCGCCGAGGCGGCCCTCCAGGACGAGCAGCAGTTCGGCCAGCAGGTCGGCGAGCTGGCGTTCGCGGTCGCGGGGAAGCCCTTCCAGCAGCTCGGTCTCGTAGTCGAGCTGCTCGGGCAGCAGGCGCAGGATCAGCTCCCTGCCGCGTCCGGTCAGCGAGAGGTGGGCGACGCGCCGGTCTCGCTCGTCCACCCGCCGGGCGACCAGGCCGATCTCCTCCAGCCGCCTGACCCGCTTGGTCACCGCCGCTCCCGAGGCGAACGTCTCGCGGGCCAGCCTGCCCGGCGTCAGCTCGCCGCCGACCCTGAGCAGGGCGCACAGCAGGTCGTACTCGGGACGGCTCACCCCGGCCCGCCCGAGCGGGGCGTCGGCGGCCTGCTGCAGGAGCGCGGCGCAGCGGTTGAGCCTGCCGATGACGGCGATCGTGTCGAGGTCGGCGTCGGGAAGGACCTGCCGCCATTGCCGCAACGCCTTCGCGACGGCGTCCTCCACGTGCTCGTTCCTCTCATCGTGCCGATCTTCCGGTGGCTCCGATCGTACGCGCCGACGGCGCCGCTCCGGCCCCGGGTGGAACGATCAGGCGTACAGGGTGGCGAGTCTGCGGTGACCGGCGCGCTCGGCGGCGGCGATGCGCTCATGGGGCAGCGCCCCGGTCCACCACTCGCCCGAAGCCACGTCGGCCGCTTCGCGGACCTCCACCAGCGCCGCGCGGAGCCGGTCGCGGTCCCCCGGTTCCGGCGTCCCTGCCAGCATCCGCTCCAGACGTACGAGCCCCGCCCGTACGCGCCGGGCCGCCCGCCGGTCCGGCACCAGCACGCAGGCCAGCAGCCCCGCCACCGCGCCGAGACACGTGTCCAGCCAGCGATCGGCCACGAGCTCGGCCACCGGCCGCGTCCCGGCGAACTCCCCCATGAGGATGGCCATCGGCGTGACGAAGACGCTTCCCAGCCAGTAGTTGCGCGTGATGGCCGCCTCCGTCGCGAACTGCAACGCCAGCACGGCCACGACGAGCGCCACCGCGCCGAGCCGGGTCACGGGGGCGACCAGGGTGAACAGCCCGACGCCCAGCAGGTTGCCGACGACACGCTGGATCGCGCGGCTCCAGGAGAGGGTGGTGTTGGCCGCGAACACGGCCGCCGCCGTCACCACCGCCCAGTACGGCCTGCCCACCCCCAACGCCATCGACCCCCACCCGGCCGCAGCGGCCCCGGCGAACACCATCCCGACAACCCGCCACCGCCTCACCACCTCGCCCACCACCCGCACAACGCCACCCCCTGGCCCACCCCGCACTCCCTCGCCCGATCCACGCACCCCACCGCCCGCCGCCCCACGCCGCACCCCGGCGGCCGCTGCCGCACGTCCCCCGGTCATCGCGGACTCGTCCCGTCCAACCGCGACGCCTTCGAGTTCGGCCCGCTCATCCGCAGGGAGCGCGACCTCGCGCGGGGACGGCAGCGGGCGTCCCTTGCGCAGGTCGCGGGCCCAGTCAGCGAGCTCTCCGGGGGTGGCCCGCCGCACCGCACCTGAAGCAGCCGGAGCCCCAGGAATCACCCGAACCCCCGAAACAGCGGGCACACCAGGAGGGCCAGGAGGGCCAGAAACACCGGGAAGGCTTGAAACACCCGAAAGGCCCCGAAGGCCCGGTGTCCTCGCAGCGCCCGGACCGGTCTCACCGACAATCCCAGCGGCGGCCGACTCGGCGCGGACCAGCAGCCGGGCCAGCGCGTCACGGCGCCGAGCAGGGACGCCGGAGCGCAACAGCGTCTGCCAGGCGGCGTTGACCGCCGCCGCAGCGGCATGGCGCGCCTGGTGGACCGCGGCGGCCTCGCGCCCTTCAGGGACGTCGCGGGCCTCCGAGAGATCGCGGGTCTCGGAGAGATCGCGCCCCTCGAAGAGGCCGCGGATGCCGGAGAGAGCACGCCCATCGAAGAGGCCACGGGCGCCGGGGAGGCTGCGGGTGCTGAGGAGGCTGCGTCCTTCCAGGAGAACGCGAGTCTCGGCGAGAGTGCACGTCTCGGGGAGGGCGCGGGGCTCGGGGGTCGTACGCAGGAGGTGGGCGGTGGATTCGAGGGCGCGGGCGACGGCGATGCGTTCGGGGCCGTCGGGGCGGAGGAGGACGGGGGCCATGCCGACCGTCCAGGCCAGGAGCCCGCCGAGCAGCCCGAGGCCGACGTGGGCCGGCACGTCGCCCAGTTCCTGCGGGACGAACACCGCGCCGGCGGCGACGAACGTGAGCACGACGTTCCCCGGCGGCCCGATCCGGGTGGCGTCGCAGACCGCCTTGTGCAACCCGGCCAGCAGGGCGGCCACCGCCACCCGGACGGCGACCGAGCCGGTGAGGGCCGAGGCGACCAGCGCGACCGCCGTGCCGGACGTCATCCCCAGCACCACCCAGGCCAGCGCCCTGGCACGGGCCGCGTACGGCAGGCCGTGACCGTACAGGGCGCACATCGAGCCGGCGGCGGCGTAGGGCACGAGGTCGAGCCGCCCGGCCCACAGGAGGGCGAGCAGCGGGACGGCGAGGGCGACGACGGCGCTGAGGGCGGGTTTGTGCCAGATGTCACCGACGGGCCCCAGCCGCAGCGCCGCACGCACGGGCAGCCGCGCCCGCCACCCCGCCGACGCCCCCACCGCAGACCGCAAGGAGGGCCCCAGCGAAGGCGAGGCAGGGGTCAGCAGGAATCGGGCACGGGATCGGAGGGCTCTGGTCATCCCCAAAAGATTACCAGGTGTTTTACCTGTGAAATAAACCAGGTCGACGACGGGATCTTGCAACCGGCGATCAAGCGGCGGTCAAGCCGTCCCGGCTAGAAAGTCCTTCGAGATCAGACGGAACGAGCCGCCCGGACGCCGGGCGGAGGACAGAACTGGGGAAGCACAGTGACCACGGGAATCTTGCTGGCTGTGGCGATCACCGCCGGGACGACGCTGATCACGGCCGCGGTCGGCGTGCCGTTCCTGATCATGGCGAGGAACGGCCAGCGGCTCCTGGCGACCGGGATTCCCGCGCAGGCCGTGGTGGAGTCGATGGCCGACACCCACATGTCCGTCAACGACCAGCCCGTCGTCAGCTTCGGGCTGGTGGTGCAGCCGCACGAGGGCCCCGCCTACCGGGTCGCCCACCGCCAGACGCTGCCGCGCATCCCCATGGGCCTGGTGGTCCCGGGCGCGGTGCTGCCCGTGAAGGTGGACCCGGCCCGGCCGGACCGGGTGCGCATCGACTGGGCAGCCTGGCGCCCCTCCCCCGCCGACGCCCCCTGGCGCCCGGCCACCCACTGACCGCCCCGCAGACCGCACCGCTGACCGCGCCACCGGCCGCGCCACCGGCCGCGCCATCGACTGCCCCGCTGAGCACACCACCGAACCCCCACGGGACCCGGCCCCCGGCCTGAGCACCGCGCGACCGGGAGTGGTCCTCATGCAACGGCAGCGGGCGGTCGGGCCCCGCGATCGAGCGGCTAGCTCTGCCGGCCCCCTGCCACCCGTTCGACCTCGAAGACCAGCGCCGAGGCCGGACGCAGCGCGGGCCCCGGCAGCCCCAGCTCGGCCAGCGCCGCCCCCGGCAGCCGGGCCGGCGCGAACACCCACTGCGGCAGCCCCGCGCCCTCCGGCAGCGGCCCCGCGGCGCGCACCTCGTACAGCGCGGCCGGGTCGAGCCCCGGCAGCCGCAACGGTTCGGGGCTGACGGTGACGCGGCTGGTGAGCTGGACGCAGGCGAACACGGCCTTTTCCGGCAGCACGACCCCGTGCACCAGCGTCGAGGGGTCGGGATGGTCGGCCCGCACGACCCGCCCGGCGTGCAGCACCGGCCGCAGCCGCTTGTGCAGCGCGATCCAGACGCCCAGCTCCTCCAGTTCCTGCGGACTCGCCGAGGTCAGGTCCCACTCCACGCCCATGTGGCCGAACATCGCGGTCGCCGCCCGGAAGGCGAGCGGCAGCGCGCGGCCGGTGATGTGATCGTGAGGCGCGCCGACGTGGCAGCCCATGCGGTCCGGCGGCACCAGCAGCCCGGTCCAGCGCTGGATGGCCTGCCGGTCGAGGGCGTCGTTGCTGTCGGAGGCCCACACGCGGTCGGTGCGGGCCAGGACGCCGTAGTCGATGCGCGCGCCGCCCGACGAGCACGACTCGATCTCCAGCCCGGGATGGCGGCGGCGCAGCTCGTCGATCAGCCGGTAGACCGCGGCCGTCTGCGCGTGCACGCCGGGCGTCCCGTCGTGGACGGGCTCGGCCAGGTCGCGGTTGTGGTCCCACTTGATGTAGTCCAGCGCGTACTCGCGGGTCAGCGTGTCCAGGCGGTCGAGGAGGTAGTCGTAGACCTCGGGCCGGGCCAGGTCGAGCACCTGCTGGTTGCGCCAGAGCGCGGGCGGACGGGCGGCGCGGGCGAGGATCCAGTCGGGGTGGGCGCGGGCCAGGTCGGAGTCGGGGTTGACCATCTCGGGCTCGAACCACAGGCCGAACTGCAGGCCCAGCTCGCGTACGTGCTCGGCCAGCGGGTGCAGGCCGCCGGGCCACACGTCCTCGTCGACGTACCAGTCGCCGAGCCCGGCGCGGTCGTGGCGGCGGTGGCGGAACCAGCCGTCGTCGAGCACGAACCGTTCGACGCCGGCGGCGGCCGCCTTGTCGGCCAGCTCGCGCAGCCGGTCGAGGCCGTGGTCGAAGTAGGTGGCCTCCCAGTTGTTCAGGGTGACCGGGCGGACCGGGAGCGGACGGGCGGCGCGCAGGTGGTCGTGCAGGCGACCGGCGGCCTCGTCCAGGCCGCTGCCGGACCAGGTGAAGTAGACCCACGGGGTGGTGTAGGCGCCGTCCTGGGCGAGGGTGATCTCGCCGGGTTCGAGCAGTTCGCCGGCGGCCAGCACGGCCTGCCCCTCGACGAGCCGTTCGGCGTAGTGGACGTGGCCGCCGCTCCAGCCGGCGTGCACGGCCCACACCTCGCCGGAGCGGAACCCGAAGCCGGGCGTGCCCGCGACGAGCAGACCGGTCGCGTCATGTCCGGTTCGGCCGCGACGGCTCTCCCGCGACCACACCCCCTGCCCGAACTCCCTGCGCTGCGGCACCTTCTCCAGCGCCCACCGTCCGGTGAAGTCCAGCAGTTCCCCGGCCCTGGCGGGCAGCGGCAGCGCGCACGTCAATCCCTGCAGCCGGTACGGCGAGGCGGCGGTGTTGGTCACCGTGTGCCGCATCATGACGACGCCGGAGGCGTCCATCACCAGCTCGCTGAGCAGCCGCAACCCCGCCTCGGCGTCCACGGCGGCGACGGTGACGCGGCCGCCCGCGCCCGGCTCGGCCGCCGTCTCGACGCTCTCGGCGCTCCAGCGCACCGGCCAGTGCTCACCGGCCCGGTCACCGGACAGACCCGGCCGGCCGAACCAGGACTCGTCCTGGCCGGGCAGCAGCGCCAGAGCGGGGGCCAGCGACAGCAGGGCGGGCGCCAGGTCGGCTCCGGCGACCGCCCCGAGGTCGGCGCCGTAGTGCCGCACCCGCGGCAGCCCGGGGCCGGAGTCGTCGAGCACCAGGGCCGAGCCGGCGGCGGAAAGGATGACGGGGGGCACGTCACGCTCCTCTATGTCAGTAGATCAGGTGGAACGAGACGTTACCGGGCAGTACACCCCCGCCCGCAACGCCCGTGGCGCCGGTCGCCGCGGGCTCTCCGCACGGAGGGGGCCTGCTCCGCGAGCCCGGACAGGAGGGCATGTACACTCCTCTTCGGAAACAGACCGTAGCGCTGCGTGACGATCATCGCATCCGGCGCCTTCGGCCAGGGGCGGGTCCCCGTAGTCAGCACCACCTTCCTCCGCCCGGACCAACAGCGGGGAGCCGACATGGATTCTCTTCACCTGACCACCAGCCGCCACGACACGACCGTGACCGTCTCCCTGAGCGGCGAGCTCGACATCGCCACCACCGAGGCCGTCCGCGGCCACCTGCTCGGCGTGCTGGAGGAGGCCGGGCGGGCGCGGCGGCCGGACATGTCGGTGGTGATCGAGGTGGGCGGCCTGTCCTTCATCGACGCGGCCGGGCTCGGCATCCTGGTCTCCCTGCACAACCAGGCCGCCCGCGGGCACACCAGCCTGCGGCTGGCCAACGTCCCGCCCAACATGAAGCGCCTGCTGCGCATCACCGGTCTCGACGCCCACCTGACGCCCCAGTCGTGACGGTACGCCCGCCTTGAGTAGGTTGTGGGCGTGTCGATGATTCAGGTTCCTGGCCCGATCCCCGCCAGGCTGGAGGACGGGTTCGACCGCGTGCTGCGCGAGCAGCGGCTGCCCGCCGGGTTCCCCCAGGACGTGCTCGACGAGGCCGACTGGGTGGCGCAGGTGCCCAGGCTTGACGCCAAAGACCTGACCGACGTGCCGTTCGTGACCATCGACCCGCCGGGCTCGATGGACCTCGACCAGGCCCTGCACCTGGAACGGCTGCGCGACGGCTACCGCGTCTGGTACGCCATCGCCGACGTCGGGGCCTTCGTCCGGCCGGGCGGCCCGATCGACGTCGAGGCCCGGACCAGGGGTGAGACGGTGTACCTGCCGGTGGGCAGGGTGCCGCTGCATCCCAAGGTGCTGTCGGAGGGCGCGGCGAGCCTGCTGCCGGGCGCGATCCGTCCGGCCGCGGTCTGGCGCGTCGACCTCGACGCCGAGGGCCGGATAGTCGGCGCGGACGTGCAGCGTGCCCGGGTGCGCAGCCGCGAACGGCTCGACTACGCCTACGTGCAGGCGGCCGTGGACACCGGCACCGCCGACGGCACCCTGAGCCTGCTGGCCGAGATCGGCGCGCTGCGGCTGGGGCTGGAGCGGGCGCGCGGCGGCGTCACCCTGCCCACGCCCGAGCAGGAGGTCGTCCGGGACGCCGACGGCGGCTACCGGCTGGAGTTCCGCGTGCCGCTGCCCGCCGAGGCGTGGAACGCCCAGATCTCGCTGCTGACCGGCATGGCGGCCGCCTCGATGATGCTGGACGCCGAGGTCGGCATCCTGCGCGTGCTGCCCGCGGCGCAGCCGGACGACCTGGCCAAGGTGCGCAGGGTCGCGCAGGCGCTCGGCGTGCCGTGGCCCGAGGGCGCCGGTTACGGGGAGGTCGTGCACGACCTCGACCCGAAGAACCCGCAGCAGGCGGCGTTCCTGCAGGAGTCGAAGGTGCTGCTGCGCGGCGCCGGGTACGCGGCCTTCGACGGCGCGCCGCCCAAGCTGGCCGAGCACGCGGCGGTGGCGGCGCCGTACGCGCACGTCACGGCTCCGCTGCGGCGTCTGGTGGACCGGTACGCGACCGAGGTGTGCCTGGCGGTCGCGGCGGGCGAGCCGGTGCCCGCCGAGGTACGGGCCGCGCTGCCGCTGCTGCCCGACATCATGTCGGCGACCGGCCGCCGCGCCGGGGCGGTCGACCGGGCCTGCGTGGACCTGGTGGAGGCGTTCCTGCTGCGGGAGCGGATCGGCCAGTCGTTCGAGGCGATGGTGATCGACGTGGACGAGCGCCGCGGCGGCGGCCAGGTGCAGCTCGTCGAGCCGGCCGTGATCGCCCGCTGCGACGGCGTCCTGCCGCTGGGCGAGCGGGTCACCGTCCGCCTGACGCAGGCCGACCCGGCCACCCGCGAGGTCCGCTTCACCCTGGCCTGAAACCCACCGCGGGGCCGGTGCCCGCAGGCACGGCGAGGGCCGCGCCGCCGGGCGCCCACGGGCACGGCGAGGGCCGCGCGCTCGACGACCTCACGCGCGGCCCCCGGTGGACCTGCCCTCACCGCTTGAGCGGCGACCATCCCGCGCCGACCCCCAGCAGGTGGAGGGCGACGCACAGCAGCCCGGCCGTGGTGAGCGTGCCCGCGGTGAGCACGTTGCCGACGGCGGTGCCGGCGATGTCGAAGATCAGGGCGAGCAGGAAGAACAGGGCGGCGATGAGAGCGAACACGGGTTACCTCCCGAGCTGACCGGACCCCGGCCTCATGGGCCTGAAGGGGGATCCCTTTCCTACGTCTTGGGGATGTCCGCCGGATTCGGCGGAGAAACTGCCCCGAGGGTGACGATCTGTAGCCATATGACGACACCCCCTTGACCGGCCGGTCAGTCGGCTCCGGCCGCTGTGATGTGCGGCTGGACGGGCGGCCGGTCAGCCGGCTGTGCTCTGTGATGTGCGGCGGGACGGGCGGCCGGTCAGTCGGCTGTGGCGCGCATGCCGTCGCACATCACGGCCGCCATCCGCCCGGCCGCGCCCCTGCCCCGCGCGTGGCGTTCGGCCGCCAGGGCCCCGCGCAGCAGGTCGCGGACGTCGTCGGCGGACAGGTCGCGGCGCACGGCCCCGGCGCGCTGCGCGCGGGCCAGCAGCCGCCCGACCGCGTCGGCCAGGTCGGCCTCCAGCGCCGAGCCGGGCCGCGGCGCCGGCCCCGCGCCGCCGTCCAGCAGGTCGCACAGCGCCTGGTGGGCCGCGGCCTGCTCGGCGACCCGGCAGAACCAGCCGAAGAAGGCCCGCCCGGCGTCCTCGGCGGTGGCCAGCGCGCGGGCGTCGGCCACGAAACGTTCGGCCCGGCCGAGCAGCACGGCCGCCAGCAGCGCCTCCTCGGTGGGGAAATGCCGGTGAACGGTGCCGACCCCGAACCCGGCGCGGCGGGCGATCTCGTCGAGGGAGATGGTCAGCCCGTCGGCGGCCAGCGCCTCCTGCGCGATCTGCAGCACCCGCTCGCGGTTGCGGCGGGCGTCGGCGCGTAACGGCCGGGCGGAGCTGTGGTCGCCCATGGGGAACCTGCCTTCGGCAAGCGGAGGGAGGGCTCCGATTCTACCGGGCGGTAGCCCGGCGTGGCGCGGCCGCCCGCCCTGGCCGGAGCCAGGAGGGGCGGCCGCGTGGGACCTGTCGCACCCGCCGCTCAGGGCGGCGTCGTCAGCCGCGGCCTGAGGCCGAACGAGCCGACGCGCTTGAGCCGGATGCGCTCCTCGCGGGGCACCGGCTCCAGCTCCACGGCTCGCGCGCCCTCGGGCACGTGACGCAGGTCGTGGGTGATGAGGATGGTCGTGCGCCCGGCCATCAGCCGCCGCAGCGGCTTCATGACCTGGGCGACGGTGGCGTCGTCCAGCCCGGTCATCGGCTCGTCGAGCACCAGGACGGGCGCGTCGCGCAGGATGGCCCTGGCGATCCCGATCCGCTGCCGCTGGCCGCCGGACAGCAGCCGGCCCCGCTGCCCGACCGGGGTGTCGTACCCCTGGGGCAGCAGCTTGACGAAGTCGTGCACGCCCGCGGCCTCGGCCGCCCTGATCACCTCGTCGAGCGAGGCGCCCGGCCGGCCGTAGGCGATGTTGTCGCGTACGGACCCCGAGAACAGCAGCGTCTCCTGGTGCAGGATCGCCACGTTGGCACGCAGCGACTCCCGCGTCAGGCCCCTGATGTCGCGGCCGTCGAGCAGGATGCGCCCGCTTTCCGGGTCGTAGAACCGCAGCAGCAGCTTGGCCAGCGTCGACTTGCCGCTCCCGCTGGGCCCGGTGCAGACGATGAGCTCGCCGGGCCCGGCGGTGAACGACACATCGCGCACGGCGGGACGGGTGCGTCCCGGATAGGTGAAGCCGACGCCGTCGAACTCCACCCGTCCCTCGGCCCGGCCGGGCAGCGCCACCGCCCCCTCGGGGTCGGTGACGAGGGGCCGGACGTGCAGGACCTCGATCACCCGGTCGGATCCCGCCGCCGCCTCCGACACCGTCAGCGCGAGCTCCCCCAGGCTCTGCACGGCCGGGTAGAGCATCGCCAGGTAGGCGGCGAAGGCGAGCAGGCCGCCCAGGGTGAGCCGTCCGGAGACGATCTCCCAGGCGCCGAACCCGATGATGACGATCAGGCAGACCGTCTCGATGACCTGGACGACGGGCTGGTAGAGCCCCGACAGCCAGGCCTGGGACAGGTTGGCGCGCAGCCAGCGGCGGCCCTCGCCGTGCAGGCGCCCGGACTCGGCCCCCTGCCGGTTGTAGGCCTGGACGAGCGCCTGGTTGGCCAGGCCCTCCTCCAGCACGCTGTTCATGGCGCCGTTGCTGAGCCGCTCGCGCGCCGCCGCCGTCCTGAACCTGGCCGCGAACAGCTTCGAGACGACCAGGAACGCCGGGATCAGCGCCATCGTGACGAGGGCGAGGTCCCAGCGGATGAGGAAGGCGGCGCCGGCGAAGAACACCACGCTGGCCGCGGTGGTGAACAGTTTGACCAGGCCGGAGCCGACCAGTTCCTCGATGGCCTGGATGTCGTCGGTCAGCCGGGCCATGAGGTCACCGAGCCGCCGGTTCTCCGAGAAGTCCGGCGACAGGGTCTGGATGTGCGCGAACACGCGGTCGCGCAGGGCGAGCAGGAAACGTTCCGCGCCGTAGGCCGTGGCGTACGTCCCGACGAAGGACGTCAGCCCGGCGAAGGCGGCGAGCCCGAGCCAGGTGAAGGCGGGCGCCCAGAAGGCGTCCAGATCGCGGGTGGCGAGCACGTCGTCCGTGATGTGCCCGAACAGACGGATCGCGGCGACCTCGCAAAGTGCTGCAAGGACGGCGAACACCACGCCACACGCGAAGAACCGGCGCAGACCTTTGGTGTCCGGCCAGAACTCCCGAAAGGTTCGACGGATGGAAACTGCAGGAGCGAGTTCACGGCCGGAGAGCGTAAGGGAGAGCCGGCGGCTGGGCCGCCGGCTCTCACGGGGTTGCTCTACCACCCCCAGCCCCACCACCTGCGGTAGCAGCAGCGACGGCGGTACCACCGGCGACGGCGGCAGCGCCAGGACTCCTGGAAGCCGGGCTGGGTCAGCTGGTTGTTAGCCATGTTTTCCTCCCCCGTATGGCTGTTCCATTCGACAAATGGGACGATACCCACGAATTCGCCGCAAATCACCAGAAGTTCGGACTTAAAGGGAGAATTGACCGGTGAATCCCGGCCACAAAGGCACTGCTGCCGGCCACTTAAATGAGCCGTAAATCGCGAAATCCGCTGATAGCGGTCACGGAACGCCCAAAGATGCTACTCAGAACTGGTTCTCACCTAATCGGAAAACCCGAAGGGCGGGCGGATCCGGCCGGATCCGCCCGCCCTTCGCGGACATTCCCGCGGCTCAGATGAGCCCTCAAGGTGAGTCCTCAGGTGAGCGACGAGTACGCAACGACGCCGCGCCGCATGGCGTCCATCGCCTTGCCCGCGGTCTGCTTGATCTTGCTGCCCTCGGGGGCCGCGTTGCCGAGCTGGCCGAGCAGGTCCATCAGCTGCTTGATCCATCGCACGAAGTCGCCGGCCGCCAGCTCGTTGCCGGCCACGCCCTCCAGCAGCACCGCGTCGAGGCTGTGGCCCTTGGCCCACCGGAACGCCGCCCACGCGAACCCCAGATCGGGCTCACGGATGGTGGAAAGCCCGTGGTCGGACTCGATGCCCTCCAGCTCGCCCCACAGCCGGATCATCGACGACAGCGCGTCCTCGGCCCGCCCGGCCGGGATCTTGGGACGGCGCGCGTCGTCGGACTGCCGCGACTCGAACACCAGCGCCGACACGCACGCCGCCAGCTCGGCCGGTTCGAGCTCCTCCCACAGGCCGCCGCGCAGGCACTCGGCGGTCAGCAGGTCGAGCTCGGTGTAGAGGCGGCCCAGGCGGCGGCCCTCGTCGGTGACGGCCTCGCCGTCGAGATAGCCCAGCTGCTCCAGCACCGAGCAGATGCGGTCGAAGGTGCGGGAGATGACGTGGGAGCGGCCCTCCACGCGGCGGCGCAGCCCCTCGGTCTCGCGCTGCAGCTTGTAGTAGCGCTCGGCCCAGCGGGCGTGGTCCTCCCGCTCGTCGCAGCCGTGGCAGGGGTGCTGGCGGATGCTCCGGCGCAGCTCGTTGACCTCGTCGTCGTCGACCGAGTGGTCGCGCGCCCTGGCCGGCTTGCCGAGGTCGCGGTCGCCGATCTTGGCCAGCAGGGTGGAGACGAGGTTGGCGCGCTCCTTCGGCGAGCGGCCGTTGAAGTTCTTCGGGATGCGCAGCTTCTCCAGCGGCTCGACCGGCACCGGGAAGTCGGCCGGGTCGAGCTTCTTGACCTGCTTGCCGATGGTCAGCACCAGCGGGCTCGGGCCGTGGCCGCGCGGGTTGCGCCCGGGGTCGAGCACGATGGCCAGGCCCGCCCGGCGCCCGCCCGGCACCCGGATCACGTCGCCCGGCTGCAGCGCCTCCAGCGAGCGCACGGCGGCCGCGCGCCGGGCCGCGCCGCGCTGCTTGGACAGCTCGGCCTCACGGTCCGACAGACGCCGGCGCAGCGCGGCGTACTCGGGGAAGTCGCCCAGGTGGCACGTCATGGCCTCCTGGTAGCCCTCCAGGGCCTCCTCGTGCTTGCGCAGCTGCTTGGCCAGGCCCACGACCGCCCGGTCGGCCTGGAACTGCGCGAAGGACTCCTCCAGCAGCGTGCGGGCGCGCTCGCGGCCGAACTGGCCCACCAGGTTGACGGCCATGTTGTAGGACGGCTGGAAGCTGGAGCGCAGCGGGTAGGTGCGGGTGCCGGCCAGCCCGGCCACCGACAGCGGGTCCATGCCCGGCTGCCACAGCACCACCGCGTGCCCCTCGACGTCGATGCCGCGCCGCCCGGCCCGCCCGGTGAGCTGGGTGTACTCGCCCGGGGTGAGGTCGGCGTGGGTCTCGCCGTTCCACTTGTCGAGCTTCTCGATCACCACGCTGCGCGCGGGCATGTTGATGCCGAGCGCCAGCGTCTCGGTGGCGAAGACGGCCTTGACCAGCCCCCGGGTGAACAGCTCCTCGACGACCTCCTTGAAGGCCGGCAGCATGCCCGCGTGGTGGGCGGCCAGGCCGCGCTCCAGGCAGTCGCGCCACTCCAGGTAGCCCAGCACGGCCAGGTCTTCGTCGGGCAGGTGGGCGGTGCGCTCGTCGACGAGCTGCCTGATCTCGTGGCGCTCGCGGTCGGTGGTCAGCCGGATGCCGGCGTAGAGGCACTGCTGCACGGCCGCCTGGCAGCCGGCCCGCGAGAAGATGAACGTGATCGCCGGGAGCAGCCCCTCGGAGTCGAGCTTCTCGATCACCTGGACGCGGTCGGGTGGGCGCGAGCGGTGGACCTTGCCGTAGCCGCCGCGCCCGCGCCGCCCGGCCATCAGCCGCTCGGCGTCGCGCGTCACCCGCATCAGCGCGGGGTTGATGCGCGGCGTCAGGTCGTCGGTCATGAACATGTCGTAGACGCGGTTGCCGACCATCATGTGCTGCCACAGCGGCACCGGCCGGTGCTCGTCGACGATGACCGTGGTGTCGCCGCGCACCTCGCCCAGCCACTCGCCGAACTCCTCGGCGTTGCTGACCGTGGCCGACAGCGCCACCAGGCGCACCGACTCCGGCAGGTGGATGATGACCTCTTCCCACACCGCGCCGCGGAAGCGGTCGGCGAGGTAGTGGACCTCGTCCATGACGGCGAAGCCCAGCCCGGCCAGGGTGGCCGAGCCGGCGTAGAGCATGTTGCGCAGCACCTCGGTGGTCATGACCACGATGGGGGCCTCGCCGTTGACGCTGTTGTCGCCCGTCAGCAGGCCGACCTTGGCCGTGCCGTAGCGCTTGACCAGGTCGTTGTACTTCTGGTTGGACAGCGCCTTGATGGGGGTGGTGTAGAAGCACTTGCGGCCCTGCTCCAAGGCCAGGTGGACGGCGAACTCGCCGACGACCGTCTTGCCCGACCCGGTGGGCGCGGCCACCAGGACGCCGTCGCCCGCCTCCAGGGCCCGGCAGGCGTCGAGCTGGAAGTCGTCGAGCTCGAAGTCGTAGAGACCGCGGAACGATCTCAGCGCCCCTCCGTCGTCTCCGTGCTTCTGACGGAAGGCCGCGTAGCGTTCCGCTGGCGTTGTCATACCCGTCAGCCTACCGAAATCGCCATTCCGGTCCGTCCCGGCGGACTCGGCCCGCGGCGAACAGCCTTCACGTCGTGGATCAGGTGATCACGCGGAGCGCGCCGGGCTGGATCTCGCAGCTGACCGGCACCGGCCCCACGCGCTCGCCGTCGGCGTAGGCCACCACGTCGGCCGCCTCCAGCGTGACCCGGCGGGCCCGCCGCACCGACACCGCCGGGTGCCCCACGTGGGTGCCCCGGTAGACGCCGGGGAAGACGCGCAGGAACTCGCCCTTGGACACCGCGCCGACCATCATCACGTCGAGCAGGCCGTCGTCGGGCGAGGCGTCGGGGCACACGCGCATGCCGGCCCCGTAGGAGCGGGTGTTGGCCACGGCGACCATCATGGCCTCCTGCTCGACCACCTCCCCGTCGTCGAGGGTGACCCGGAACGGGATGGGCCGGAAGGCGCGCAGCTCCTCGGCCACCGCCACCAGGTAGCGGCCCTTGCCGGGCGGCCAGGTGCGGCGGTTGGCGCGTTCGTTGACGCGTGAGTCGAAGCCGCAGCAGAGCACCCCGGCGAACAGCTCCTCCGACTCCCCGGCCCGTACGCGGGCCGCGTCGACCGGCCGGGCCCGCATCCGCAGCACGGTCCTGGCCGCGGCCAGCGGGTCGCGCGCCAGCCCCAGGGCGGCGGCGAAGTCGTTGCCGGTGCCGGCCGGGATGATGCCGAGCGGCACGTCGGTGCCCGCCACGGCCTGGACGGCGAGGTGGACCAGCCCGTCGCCGCCGAAGGCGACCAGCGCGTCGGGGCGCTCGGCGACGGCGGTGCAGGCACGTTCGAGGGCGTCGGCGGCGTCGGCGCCGACGATCACCGACAGCTCGGCGCCGCCGGCCCGCAACCGGCGGGCGACGGGTTCGAGCAGTCGCAGGGTGCGCCCGCCGCGTGCGGCGGGGTTGACGAGCAGGGCGATTTGGGGGGCCACGCCCGGAACCTATCGCCTATCGGGCGCCGTCGGAATCCTCGGCGTCGGACGCGGCGTCGGACGGGGCGTCCGCCAGCGGCGAGGCCTCGTCGTCGGACAGGTGCGAGAAGTCCTCGCCCGCGGGCCTGCGGCGTTCCCGCACGTACATGAAGAGCTCGGCGAGGAAGTACAGGATGATCATCGGCGCGGCCAGCGCCATCATGGTGAGCGGGTCGCCACCGGGGGTGATGACCGCCCCGAACACGAACATCGCGAAGATCACCGTACGCCGGTGCTTCTTCACGGTCGCGTGGGACAGGACGCCGATGACGTTGAGGAAGACCAGCAGCAGCGGCAGCTCGAACGACACGCCGAAGATCATCAACATGATCAGGACGTAGTCGAGGTACTCGTCGATCGAGATCGTCGCGACGGTGTCCTCGAGCGAGAAGCTCAGCAGGATGCCGAGGCTGGTGTCCATGATGACGTAGGCCAGGCCCGCGCCGAACACGAACAGCGGGACGGCCAGGCCGAGGAACGCGATCGAGTAGCGCTTCTCGTTGCGGTAGAGGGCCGGGGTGACGAAGGCCCAGATCTGGTAGAGCCAGACCGGTGAGGCCACCACGACGCCCACCATCGCCGAGACCTTCAGGGTGATGAAGAAGGACTGGAAGATGCCGTTGTAGACCAGGCTGCAGTGACCGTTGAGCTGGCGCGACTGCACCGTCTCGCAGTAGGGCGCGCGCAGCGCCTCCCACACCGGGTCGAACAGCATCCAGCCGACGACGATGCCCACGACCACCGCGAGAACCGAGATGAGCAGCCTGTTGCGCAGTTCGCGCAGGTGCTCCATGAGCGGCATCCGGCCCTCGGGGTCGGGGGCCGATCCGGAATCTCTCGACCGTTTGAGCAGCGCCATTCGCACGTCCAGGGGTGAAGGAGGAGGAAGGGGGGTCAGCCTTGCTTGTCGGCCTGGGCGGCGCTGGCGCGCAGGCGGGCGGCCTGCTCCTCGAGCTGGCGGGCCTGCTCCTCGGCCGAGAGCGCCGGGGCGGCGGCGGGGGCCGGGGCGGGAGCGGGGGTGATCGGCTGCGGTGCGGCCTGCTGGGCCGGAGCCGGGGCCGGCTGCGCCTGGACCGTGGTGTGGGGCGTGTCGTCGTCGTCATCGCGGAGCTTGGCGGTCTCCGACTTGAAGATGCGCAGCGACCTGCCGACGCCCCTGGCCACGTCGGGCAGCTTCTTGGCACCGAACAGCAGGACGAGCACGCCTGCGATGATCAGGAGCTCGGGAACTCCAAGGTTCGACATGAAACGTCCTTTATCAGCGAGTGCCGGTCTTCAGCCCCGATGGTACGCCCCCAGGGGCCGTGGTCTCATCCTTCCGGGGCGTCAATCTGACCTGCCCCCGGTCCAGACGCGCCTTCGCCGCGGCGACCTCCCTCTTCAGGGAACGTGCCGCGGCGGCGGCCCTGGCGCCCGCGACGCCGAGCACGGCCAGCCCGGCCAGGACCAGCCCGGCGGCCAAGAAGATCCACGTCATGGGTGCTGAGCGTACAGGGCCAGGGCCCGCTCGGCCTCCCCGCGCACGGTCTCGGCCATCGCGGGCGGGAAGACGACCCGGCCGGT
Organism: Nonomuraea sp. NPDC050227; assembly: GCF_044459705.1. Lineage (NCBI taxonomy): Bacteria > Bacillati > Actinomycetota > Actinomycetes > Streptosporangiales > Streptosporangiaceae > Nonomuraea > Nonomuraea sp. NPDC050227. The sequence goes on from NZ_JBITJF010000003.1 coordinate 782,664, forward strand.
GTCGCCGAGCCGCAGCGCCAGCTTGACGATCCAGTCCTCGTCACGCGCCCGCAACGAGATCTTCAGCCGTCCTTCACCGAGCTCGGTGACCTCCTCGCACGGGTAGTACTCGGCCACCCACCGCCCGGCGGCGCTGACCTCCAGCTCGACCAGCTCGTCGGTCGGCGAGGGACGGAAGACGCCGCGGGTGACGTCGATGGGCTCGGCCTCGGCCGGCGGGTCGGCCGGCACGTCGAGCACGTCGACGCCGAGCACCCGGTCGAGCCGGAACAGCCGCATCGCCTCGGCCCGGTAGCACCAGCCCTCCAGGTAGGTGCGGCCGTCGGCGACCACGACCCGGGTCGGGTCGACCTCGCGCGGGGTGACCTCGTCGCGCCCGGGCACGTAGTAGCGCAGCGACAGCCGGCGCCGGGCGGTGAGCCCCTCGCGCACCCGGCCGAGCGCGTCGGGGGCGGCCTCGACGTCGAAGGCGACCTGGCTGCTGACGGTGGCCGCGCCCTCGCCCGCGGCGCGCTCCAGCTTGGCCACCACGCGCGGCAGCGCGTCGCCGGCGGCCACGTCGGCCAGCTCGGGCGTGGCGGCCAGCATGCGCAGCGCGACCAGCAGCGCGCTGGCCTCGTCGATGCCGAGCCGCAGCGGCCGGGCGATGGTGTCGGCGTTGTCGATGATGATCTCGCCGCCGTCCCAGGAGACGTCGATGAGGTCGCCGGGGGTGTGGCCGGGCAGGCCGCACATCCACACCAGTTGCAGGTCGTCGATGAGCTGCTTCTCGCTCAGCCCGAAGACCTCGGCGACCTCGCCGACCTGGGCCCCCGGGTGGGACATCAGGTACGGCACCAGCGCCAGCAGCCTGGGCAGCCGGTCAGCCGAACCGCTCATGCCAGGGCTCCCTTCAGTCGGCGGATGACGGCCTCGCGGGCGTCGGGCGGCCCGACCACCTCGACGTCGGCGCCGAGGCTGGCCATCCAGCCCGCGAGGCGTTCGGGGTCGGCGAAGGCCAGCTCGGCCTCGTCCCAGCCGTCCTCGCGCGGGTGCACGGCCCTGGCGAGCTGGCGCAGGCCCTCGCAGGTTCCCCGGCGCACCCGGATGACGGCGACGCGCTCGTCCACGGGTTCCTCGGGGAAGCCGACCATGGCCCGCAGGTCGACCCCGTGGGGCACCTCGACCACGCCGGGGCGGCCGAGGGCGGTGACCGGCCCGGCGATGCGGCTGAGCCGGAAGGCGCGCGGCGCGGCGCGGTCGCGGTCGAAACCGGCCAGGTACCAGCGCCCGCGCCGGCTGACCACGCCCCACGGCTCGACGGTGCGGGCGCGCACGGTCTCGCTGCCGGAGGCGCGGTAGTCGAAGCGCACCACGCGGCGGTCGCGCACGGCGTCCCACAGGGCGGGGAAGGCTGGGTCGCGGGTGTCGACGCGCAGTTCCAGGGCGCCGCCGCCGATCGGGCCGCCGACCGGCTCGTCGGTGGCCACGCCGGCGGCGCGCAGCTTCAGCAGCGCCCCCGAGGCGGCCTCGGCCAGGCTGGCCCGCTGCCACACCTGCGCCGCCAGGCCCAGCACGGCGGCCTCGTCGGCCTCCAGGGTGATCTCCGGCAGCTCGTAGGACTGCGGGTCGATGCGGTAGCCCGGCTCGTCCTCCCACGGGTCGCGCACGACGTCGATGGGGATGCCGATCTCGCGCAGCTCGTTCTTGTCGCGTTCGAACATGCGCTGGAACGCCTCGTCGCCGTCGCGGTCGTAGCCGGGAACCGCCTGGCGGATCTGCTCGGCCGACAGCGGGCGACGGGTGGCGAGCAGGCAGATCACCAGATTCAGCAACCGCTCGGTCTTACGGCGCGACATCTGCCTCACTCCTCCTTCATCGACGCTACCCTGCCCCCGTGATCAGATGGCGCAAGGGCGAGGTTGTCCGGATCCGACGCGAGTGGCCGGGAGCGGTGGAGCTGGACGTCGCCGTTCCCGAAGGTGAGTGCCGGGCACTGGCCTACCCCCCGTTGGTGGGCCGCCCGGAACCCGGTGACGAGGTGCTGCTCAACACGACCGCACTCGCGATGGGTCTCGGTACGGGAGGTTACGCCATGGTGGTGGCCGTCCCGAACCGTTTGCCGCAAGATCCGGTGGGTCCGGGGCACCTGGTGAAGGCCCGCTACACGCCGCTGCAGGCCACGGTGCTGGGCGCCGACGAGCAGGACTCGCCGTTCCACGACGTCCTGAGCGAGGCCGACGACCTGGCCGGGATGCCGGTGATCGTGGCCGATCTGCACTCCGCGCTGGCCCCGATCCTGTCCGGCCTGTACGACGGCGCCCCCGGCCCGCGGGTGGCGTACGTGATGCAGGACGGCGGCGCGCTGCCCGCCTGGTTCTCGATGTCGGCGGCCCGGCTGCGCGAGACCGGCTGGCTGGCCGGGGTGGTGACGACGGGCCAGGCGTTCGGCGGCGACGTCGAGACGGTCACCGTCCACACCGGGCTGCTGGCGGCCAGGCACGTGCTGCGGGCCGACGTGGCGATCGTCACGCAGGGCCCGGGCAACCTGGGGACGGGCACCCGCTGGGGCTTCTCGGGCGTGGCGGCGGGCGAGGCGGTCAACGCCGCCGGGGTGCTGGGCGGCCGTCCGGTGGCGGCGCTGCGGGTCAGCGAGGGCGACGCGCGCGAGCGGCACGTCGGCGTCTCCCACCACTCGCTGACCGCCTACGGCCGGGTCGCGCTCTCGCCGGCCGACGTGGCGGTGCCGCAGCTGCCCGGCGCGTTCGGCGAGCGGGTGCGCGAGCAGGCCGGGCCGCTGGCGGCCCGGCACCGGCTGGTGCCGGTGCCGGTGGACGGCCTGCACGAGGCGCTGCGCGCCGCGCCCGTGAAGCTGTCCACCATGGGCAGGGGCCTGGAGGAGGACCTGCCCTACTTCCTGACCTCGGCGGCGGCGGGCAGGCTGGCGGCCTCGCTGCTGTCGTAGGAGTCCTTGTACGTGAACGCCTCGGGGCTCGGCCCCTCGGTCCTGAGGCGTTCCAGCCGCCGCATGCCCTCGGCCAGCGACGGGATGTGCCCCTCGGGCACCCACCACATCACCATGTACGGCTCGGCCACGCGCAGGAACCACTCCCTGCGCCGGCGCAGCACGCCCAGATGGACGCTGCGGTAGGTGAAGTCCCACAGGGTCTCCAGCGACTCCCACACCGAGAAGTTGATCAGCAGGTGGTCGCCGAAGTCGTGCACGACGGTGGCGGTGGGGTCGCTCTCGCTCTCCTTCATCCGCCACACGAAGCCGGGGGCCTCGTCGGCGACGGCGTTGACGGGTTCGAGCAGGGCGACGAACTCGGCGAGTTCGGGGGCGTCGATGGGCGCGCGCAGGTGCGCGACGTTGAGCTGGGCCAGATGCATGGGGCTCAGCACATCACTCTCGCGGCCTCTATGTCAATCTTCATTTGTTTTAGAAAGCGAGACGCAGCACTCCCCCGGCCGCGGATCCAGCCGCGCCCTGCCCGGGTCCTCGCCCATGCCCTCCAGCAGCCCCTGGCACAGCGCCAGGTTCATCGAGCACACCAGCAGCGGCTGCTCCTGCGACAGCAGATGGAAGGGGCAGTTGCGCAGCCGCAGCGCGCCGCCCTCGTCGTAGGGCTCGTAGCCGCGCTCGCGCAGCACCCGGCCGACGGGCTCGCCGCCGCGCCCCCTGCCGATGCGCGCGCCCGCCCGGCGGGCCGCCTGCTCGGCCTGCTCCTCGGCGCCGAGCAGCTCCACCACGTCGGCCAGCACCGCGGCGGGCGTCGCGTAGTCGCGCGGGGGCAGGCTGACCGTGCGCTCGCCCTTGGCCCTGCGGTAGACCTTGGCCGGGCGGCCGCTGCCGGGGCCCTTCCTGTCCTGGGGGCGAAAGCCGCTCTCCAGCAGCCCTGCCTCGACGAGCTTGTCGAGGTGGTGGCCGGCCAGCGTCCTGGACACGCCGGCCGCCTCGGCGGCCTCGCCCCTGCCGACGTCGCCGCCGCCGGCCGTCACGGCCTCGTACAGGCTGCGGCGCACGGGGTCGTGCAGCAGGCCGAGCGCCTGCAGGTCGTCGTCAGTGCTCACAGCCGGAGTCTACGGAGCCTCAGTAGGCGGCCAGGACGTCCACGACGAACACGAGGGTGTCGGAGCCCTTGATCCCGTACGCGGGATGGCCCGGCGCGCCGTAGCCGTAGGCGGGCGGGACGACCATCAGCACCCGGCTGCCGACCGGCACGCCGACCAGCGCCTTGTCCCACGCCTTGATCACGGTGCCGTCGCCGATCCGGAACGCCTTCGGCAGGCCGGTCGACCAGGTGGCGTCGAAGACCGCGCGCCGGGCCCAGATCGCGCCCTCGTACTGGGTGACCAGGAGCTGCCCGGCCCGCGCCGGGCCGCCGCTCCCCCGCCGCAGCACCTTGGCGGCGAAGGCGCGCGGCGGCGCGGCGGCCGGGATCGACACCTTCGGCCGCTCACCGCCGGTCACCCGGACGCCGGCCAGCGACCCGCCGGCCGCCTCGACCGAGGCGCCCTTGCGGTGGGCGCCCAGGATGTCCACGACGTAGACCAGGTCGTCGGCCGGGCCGACGCCGCGCGGCGGGGTGGCGCCGAAGCCCTGGTCGGGCGGGACTGCCGCGAGCACCCTGCTGCCCACCGTACGGCCGCGCAGCGCCCTGCCGAGCCCCGGCAGCAGCGAGCCCACCGGGAAGGCCGCCGGGGCGCCCCGGTTGAAGCTGGAGTCGACCAGGCGGTTGTCACGGCCGTCCCAGACGTGCGCGGTGTACTGGACGACCGCGACGTCGTCGTCGCCCAGCCGGTCGCCGCCGCCCGTGGTCAGCTCGTCGACCTGGAGATCGGCGGCGGGCCGGCCGGCGGGGAAGACGATCGTGGGCCGGGCGCCGAACGCGCCGCCCACCTTCAGGTCGAGCTTCTCCGCCGCCTTGGGCGCGGGCGCGCCGGCCGTCGGGCCCGTGCAGGCGGCGGCCAGCAGCAGCAGCGACGCCAGCGACGGCACGATCGTACGGCGGCGCATCTGCCCTCCCACGACAAAGTGGCCCGGCGGCGAGACGCCACCGGGCCACGAGATGCTACCGCGTCGTCGGACGGCCCGTCAGGAGATCACCCGGTCAGGAGGCCGCCAGCACGTCGACCACGAACACCAGCGTGCTCTTGGCGGGGATCTTGTCCTGGGCCTGGTCGCCGTAGCCGAGGTCCGGCGGGATGCTCATCACGACCCGGCTGCCGACCGGCACCCCGGCCAGGCCCTTCTGCCAGCCCTGGATCACGTTCGCGAGCGGGAACTCGGCCGGCTCGCCGCGCTCCCAGCTGGAGTCGAACTGGCTGTCGGTGCCCCAGATCTTGCCCGTGTAGTGGACGGTCAGCGTCTGGGTGGGCTGCACCTTGGCGCCGGTGCCCTCGATGATGGTCTTGACCACCAGCTCCTTGGACGGCTTCTCGCCGGTCTTGGTGGTCAGCGTCGGAGCCTTCTCCCCACCCGGGTTGTCCACCTTGACGCCCTTGAGGGTCTGGCCGGTCTCCTTGCCCGTGGCCGCCTTCAGCGCCGGGGGCCGGGCGCCGACCACGTCGAGCACGAACACCTTCGTCGGCTCGGCGCCGGCCGTGGCCTGCCCCGCCGGGGCCGAGTCGTTGGCCAGCACGGCCAGCAGCCGGCCGCCGTGCTTGACCTTCGTGAAGCCGTCGCGCAGCACCTGCGGCAGCTGCTCGTTGACCGGGACGGTCTCGGGCTGCTTGGTGTCGTAGGAGGAGCCCTGGATCGCGTTGCCCTTGCCGTCCCAGTTGTAGACGGTCAGGTTGACGATCAGCTTGTCGCCGGTCTTGACCTCCGGGCCGGTGCCCGGCTGGATCACCTTGTAGGAGGACTTCGTCGCCGGCGAGCCGGCGGGGAAGGTCACCGTGGGCTTGACGCCCACGTTCCCGGTGACGGTGAGCCCGGCCGCGTCGGTGCCGGTGGTGGCGCCTCCGTTCGCCCCGGCGTCGGTGTCGCCGCACGCGGCGGCGACGAAGATCAAAGGCACGGCTGCCAGTACGGCCAGAGCGCGGCGCATGGACTTCCCTCGGAAAAGACGTCAGATTCGCGTCACCCTACCCGACATCGAGGTAGGGCCGAGGTAAACACCACGCCCCGGCCGTTGCCTCACATGCCGGCGATGAGCTTGTCGACGCGCTCGTCCACGCTGCGGAAGGGGTCCTTGCACAGCACCGTGCGCTGGGCCTGGTCGTTCAGCTTCAGGTGAACCCAGTCGACGGTGAAGTCGCGCCGCTTCTCCTGCGCCTTGCGGATGAACTCGCCGCGCAGGCGCGCCCTGGTGGTCTGCGGCGGCACCGACTTGGCCTCGAAGATCTTCAGGTCGGAGGCCACCCGCTCGACCGAGCCGCGCTTCTGCAGCAGGTAGAACAGGCCGCGCTTGCGGTGGACGTCGTGGTAGGCCAGGTCGAGCTGGGCCACCCTGGGCGAGGACAGCGGCAGGTCGTACTTCTTGCGGTAGCGCTCGATCAGCTGGTATTTGGTCACCCAGTCGATCTCGCGCGAGACCAGGTCGAGGTCGCCGGTCTCGACCGCGCGCAGCGTGCGCTCCCACAGCTCCAGCACCCGGCGGGTGATGGCGTCGCCGCCGCGCCGGTCGACGAAGTCCTGGGCCTTGGACAGGTACTCCTGCTGGATCTCCAGGCTGGAGGCCTCCCGGCCGTTGGCCAGGCGCACCCGGCGGCGGCCGGTCATGTCGTGGGAGACCTCGCGGATGGCTCTGATCGGGTTCTCCAGGGACAGGTCGCGCATCACCGTGCCGGCCTCGATCATGCGCAGCACCAGGTCGGTCGCGCCGACCTTGAGCAGCATCGTGGTCTCGCTCATGTTCGAGTCGCCGACGATCACGTGCAGGCGGCGGAAGCGCTCGGCGTCGGCGTGCGGCTCGTCGCGGGTGTTGATGATCGGCCGGGACCGGGTGGTGGCGCTGGAGACGCCCTCCCAGATGTGCTCGGCCCGCTGCGAGACGCAGTAGACGGCGCCGCGCGGCGTCTGGAGCACCTTGCCCGCCCCGCACACGATCTGCCGGGTCACCAGGAACGGGATCAGCACGTCGGCCAGACGGCCGAACTCGCCGTGCCGGCCCACCAGGTAGTTCTCGTGGCAGCCGTAGGAGTTGCCGGCCGAGTCGGTGTTGTTCTTGAACAGGTAGATGTCACCCGCGATGCCCTCTTCGCGCAGGCGTTTCTCGGCGTCGACGAGAAGGCCCTCAAGGATGCGCTCGCCCGCCTTGTCGTGGGTGACGAGTTCGATGACGTTGTCACACTCGGGTGTTGCGTACTCAGGATGGCTGCCCACGTCGAGGTAGAGACGTGCGCCGTTGCGGAGGAAGACGTTGCTCGATCGGCCCCAGGACACGACCCGCCGGAACAGGTAGCGCGCGACCTCGTCGGGGGACAGCCTGCGCTGTCCCCTGAACGTGCAGGTCACGCCGTACTCGTTCTCCAGCCCGAAGATGCGACGATCCATCACCTCACACTATGCCCACGGATCGGCGATCGGGAGAGATCTTCACAGGTGTTTTCCGGCGGACGTCCCATTTGCCAGATTTGCTGGGTGGGTTTTACCAGGTCCGCGCCCGCCCCCGCGAAGCGCGGAGCCGGGATCACGGGGTGTAGATCTCCTGCACCTTGACGATCTTGCCCTGGTGCACCGTGATGAGCGACGGCTGCCGCTGCTTGTCGTGCCGCTTGACCAGCACGGACGCGGGGCAGCGCTTGGCGCCCAGGCCGGTGTTGCGGTCGACGGTCATGGCCGCCATCACCGGCTTGCAGCCGTAGGCCGACAGGAAGACGACGTCCTTGGCGATCGGGGAGGCGTAGGCCGTCACGTCGCCCTCGGGCGGGCCGACGAAGTAGCCCTCGGTGGTCTTGGACCGCTTCCACTTGATGGGCTCGTACTCGGCGACGCCGTCGCGCACGTCGGTGATCCAGCCGCGCAGGATGCCGTTGCGGCGGGAGTGGATGCCCTTGGTGAAGTCGTGGCCGGGGTCGGCCTGGAAGCTCGTGCCGAAGATCGCGGGCTTCTTGTACGCCGGGTAGGCGGTGGCGGCCTGGCTCGCCGTGGCGGTGGCGGTGGCGGTGGCGGCGTGGGCGGCGACGCCGGAGGCCAGCAGCGCGGCGGCGGCGGTGCCGCCGGCGAGGAGGGTGCGCATCGTTGTGTTCACGCTTGCTGAGATCCCACCTCGCGCCCCGGGGTTCACCGCCATGCCGGTGATACAGGTCACACAGCGCGAGCCCTGGCGCGGGCGGTGAGCTCAAGGGAAGGGGCGAGAGCCGTCATGGCGGCCCTCGCCCCTTCCCTGCGGTCTTCGAAGGCTCAGAGCGGCCCGGAGCCGTCGTCGACGTCGCCTTCGGGGCCCGTGGGCGGACCGGTCGGCGGCGCGGCGGGCGGCGTGGCGGGCGGGGTCTCAGGCGCCGTCTCGGACGACTCCGCGGCGGGCCCGGTCGGCGGGGCCTCGGGCGGGGTGGCGGGCTGCGCGGCGGACGTCGTCGTCTGGGCGAGCAGGCGCTCCAGCCGCGCGCCCGTCAGCCGCAGGAACTTGCGGTGCTCGCGGTTGCGGTCGAGCACCGCGACCTCCAGCTGGGTGACCGGCGGCCGCTCGCCGCCCGGCTCGGTGAGCGCGGCCAGCGCCACCTCAAGGGCGTCGGCCAGCGACATCGACTCGCGGTAGCGCTCCTTCAGCCGCCCGGCCACGGCGTCGGCCTGGCCGCCCATGGCCGCGAAGCCGTGCTCGTCGAACACCGAGCCGTCGAAGGTCAGCCGGTAGATGGCGTCGCCGTCGGGCGTGTCGCCGACCTCGGCGACGACGACCTCCACCTCCAGCGACTTGATCGACTCGGTGAAGATGCGGCCCAGGTTGGAGGCGTAGAGGTTGGCCAGCCCGCGGCCGGTCACGTCGGAGCGGTCGTAGGTGTAGCCGTTGATGTCGGCGTAGCGGATGCCGCCGAGGCGCAGCTCCTCGAACTCGTTGTAGCGGCCGACGGCGGCGAACCCGATGCGGTCGTAGATCTCGCTGATCTTGTGCAGCGCCCGCGACGGGTTGGGCGCCACGAACAGGATGCCGTCGACGTACTGCAACACGACGACCGACCGGCCCCGCGCGATGCCCTTGCGCGCGTAGTCGGCCTTGTCCCGCATGATCTGCTCAGGGGACGCATATCCAAAAGGCATGGACACGGGCAGTGGTCCTTTCTAGCGCAGCGGGGCGATGGGGCCGTCGGGCGAGATCATCCGCGCCTCCAGCATCTGTTCGACCTTGGCGGCCACCTGCTGGTCGGTCAGCCTGCGGAAGCCGTCGGCGTCGATCATCGACACGATCGGCCAGATCTTCCTGGACACGTCGGGCCCGCCGGTCGCCGAGTCGTCGTCGGCCGCGTCGTAGAGGGCCTGGATCACCGTCATCACCATGTCGTCGGCCGAGGCGCCGTCGCGGTAGAGCTTCTTCAGCGAGCCGCGGGCGAAGATCGAGCCGGAGCCGATGGCGTCGTACCGGTCGCGCTCGTAGGGGCCGCCCGCCACGTCGTAGCTGAAGATGCGGCCCTCGTCGCGGTCGGGGTCGTAGGCCGCGAACAGCGGCACCACCACCAGGCCCTGCATCGCCATGCCGAGGTTGCCGCGGATCATGGTGGCCAGGCGGTTGGCCTTGCCCGCCACCGAGAGCGTGCGGCCCTCCATCTTCTCGTAGTGCTCCAGCTCCACGCGGTAGAGGCGGGCCATCTCGATGCCGGTGCTGGCCGTGCCCGCGATGCCCATGCACGAGTAGTCGTCGGAGCGGAACACCTTCTCGATGTCACGCTGCGAGATGATGTTCCCCGACGTGGCCCGCCGGTCGCCCGCCATCACCACGCCGCCGGCGAAGGTGGCGGCCACGATCGTGGTCGCGTGCGGGACCTGGTCGCCGATCGGAGTGGCCAGCGCCTGGTGACGCTGCGGCAGCAACTCGGGCGCGTAAGAGCCGACGAACTCGGTGAACGAGGAGTTCCCTGAGTTTCGGAAAAGCTGGTCCACCAGGCCGACGGGCAGATCCCTGTTCGGTGCCACGCGACTCCCTCCCAACATCAGTGTCTCTAGGCCGACCCTACTCATGTTGCGTTGCTGTCTGCACTTCCCACGATCAGCTCACGGCGAACCGTTCATCAGATCGTTTCTTTACGCCCGCCACACCCCGTGCGATTGTCGGTATGTCTGCACGTCCTGAACAGGAGGCCGACTTGCGACTTCCCAGCCGGCCCGCGCTCGTCGCGGCCGCAGCCGTCCTGGCCCTCACCTCCTGCGGCTCCGGCACCCAGTCCGGGGGCAGCATCACCCTCACCATCACCGCCAACTCCATCGAGGGCGGCAAGAACTCCGAGTCCGCCGCCTGGATCAAGAAGTGGGTCATCCCCGAGTTCGAGAAGACCCACCAGAACGTCAAGGTGCTCTTCCAGGGCAACGGCGTGGACGACGAGCAGTACAAGACCAAGATCGCCCTCGACCTCAAGTCCAGGACCGGGGCCGACGTCATCGACCTCGACGGCATCTGGGTCGGCGAGTTCGCCCAGGCCGGATACATCAAGCCGCTCACCGAGGTCGGCGGCGCCGGCGTCGAGCAGTGGGAGGGCTGGTCGCAGATCCCGCAGGCCGTCCAGGGCCTCGGCATCTTCGACGGCAAGAAGTACGGCCTGCCCCAGGGCACCGACGGCCGCGTGCTGTACTACAACAAGGCGCTGTTCAGGAAGGCCGGGCTGCCCGAGACCTGGCAGCCGACCAGCTGGCAGCAGATCATCGACGCCGGCGTCAAGCTCAAGGCCGCCGGGGTGCCCACGCCCCTCCAGATCGACGCCGGCACCGCCATGGGCGAGGCCACCACCATGCAGGGCGTGCTGCCGTTGCTGGCCGGCGCCGGGGCGGAGATCTACGCCTCGGGCAAGTGGACCGGCGCCTCCCAGGCCGTCAAGGACGTCCTCGGCTTCTACCAGCAGGTCTACGGCGGCAGCGGGCTCGGCGACCCCAAGCTCCAGCAGGAGGCCAAGGGCCGCGACAAGTCCTTCGCGCAGTTCGCCGCCGGCAAGATCGCCATCCTGGCCGAGAGCGACTACTTCTGGCGCTCGGTCATCGAGCCCAAGGCCGGGGTCGCCCCCATGCCCGACCGCGACCAGGTCGTCGGCTACGCCAAGATCCCGGCCAGGCAGCCCGGCGGCGGCATCCGCGGCCAGGACTTCGTCAGCATGTCCGGCGGGGCGGTCCGCGTGCTCAACCCCTTCTCCAAGAACCCCAAGGCGGCCTGGGAGCTGCTGGCCTTCATGCACTCGGCCGCCGCGACCAAGTCGCAGCTGGCCGGGCAGGCCCGCGTCAGCGCCCGCACCGACGTCAACGAAGAGGTGCTGAGCGCCGACCCCATGCTCAAGTTCGTCGCCGACGAGGTGCTGCCCATCACCGCCTACCGGCCGGGCCTGGCCGTCTACCCGCAGGTCTCCACCGCCCTGCAGGAGGCCACCGCGGCCGTGGTGGCCGGGAAGAGCGCCGAAGAGGCGGCCGCGGCGTACCGGAGCAAGCTGGAGGGACTGGTCGGTGGCGCGGCCAACGTCGGCGGCTGACGCCGCCGGACTGGGCCGGGGCGGGGCGGTCGCGTTCGTCCTGCCCGCCCTGGTCCTGATCGGCGTCTTCCTGCTCTTCCCTGCCCTGTGGACCATCTACCTCGGCCTGACCGACTACCGGCTGACCGGCCTGGCCGCCGCCGACCCCCAGGTCGTCGGACTGGACAACTACACCGCCGCGCTCGCCGACCCCCGATTCCTGTCCTCGCTGTGGCTCACCCTGCTGTACGTCGGCGGCTCGGCCGTCGTCGGGCAGGCCGGGCTGGGCTTCGCCCTGGCCTGGATCCTGCGCTCGCGCACCGGCCCGCTGCGCCGGGTCGTCGAGGGCGCGGTGCTGCTGTCGTGGATCCTGCCCAGCACCGTGGTCGGCATGTTGTGGTTCGCGCTGCTCGACCGCGACGACGGCACGCTCAACGCCCTGCTGCACACGCCCGGGTTCGCCTGGCTGCTGGACTACCCGCTGCTGTCGATCATCGTCTTCAACGTGTGGCGCGGCACCGCGTTCTCGATGATGCTCTACTCGGCCGCCCTGGAGAACGTGCCGCCCTCGCACCTGGAGACCGCCCGGCTGGCCGGCGCGAGCGTGCCGCAGCAGCTGCGCGACGTGGTGCTGCCCGCCATCAGGCGGCACGTCCTGACGAACCTGCTGCTGATCAGCCTGTGGACGTTCAACGACTTCACGCCGTTCGTGCTGACCGGCGGCGGGCCCGAGGGCCGCTCGGAGATCCTGCCCGTGTACGTCTACCGCGTCGCCCTCCAGGACGGGCAGCTCGGCGTGGGCGCCGCCATCTCCTTCCTCATCCTGCTGATCAACCTCGTCTTCGCCCTGGCCTACCTGCGGTTGCTGCGCGGACGTCGCCGCACGCGGGAGGTCGCCGCCGCCGGAGGACCGCCCGCATGATCCGCCACACGCTCGGACGGCTGGCCGCCACCGTGTTCGTCGCCGTCGTCCTGGCCTTCTTCGCGCTGCCCATGCTCTGGCTGGCCAGCGCGCCCTTCGACGACACGCCGACGATCACCACGTCGATCCCCGAGTTCACGTTGCGCAACTTCGCCGCCGTCCTGGACAACCCGTACGCGCTGGGCTCGATCCGCAACTCACTCATCCAGGGGGGCGGGGCGGCGGTGCTGGTCGTCGTCCTGTCGGCGCTGGCCGCCTACGCCCTGTCGCGGGTGCGGCTGCCCGGCCGCGACGTGCTGCTCTACCTGCTCCTGCTGCTGTCGTCCGTGGTCACCGGCACCGCGGCGATGGTGCCGATCTTCGAGCTGGCCACCCGGCTCGGCCTCATCGACACCCATCTCGGCGTCGTCCTCGTGGTCTCGGCCGGTCTGCTGCCCGCCGCGATCTTCATCCTGAAGGACTTCATGGACGAGACGCCCACCTCCTACGAGGAGTCGGCCCGGGTCTTCGGCGCCTCGTCGCTGCAGATCCTGCGGCACATCGTGGTCCCGCTCGTCCGGCCGGGGCTGGCCACCATCGCCGTGTGGGCGCTGGCCAGCGTGTGGGGCGGGTTCCTGTTCCAGTTCATCCTGCTGCGCGACCCCGAGAAGGCGCCCGGCTCGATCATCCTCTACACGCTCTACACCGAGGGCGGCGCGCCCCGGCTCGACCTCATCTCCGCCTTCTCGCTGCTGTACTCCCTGCCGGTGGTGCTGATGTACCTGTTCGTCTCCCAGCGGTACGGTTTCCGCTTCCACGGAGGAATCAAGCGTTGATCTCCCTGCACGGCCTGACCAAGGTGTTCCCCGGGGGCGTGCGCGCGCTCGACGACCTCGCCCTCACCGTCGAGGACGGCGAGTTCTTCGCCCTGCTCGGCCCCTCCGGCTGCGGCAAGACCACCCTCCTGCGCAGCATCGCCGGCCTGGAGACCCCCACTTCCGGGACCGTCGCCATCAACGGCAAGGACGTCACCGCGCTGCCGCCGGGCGAGCGCGACGTCGCCATGGTCTTCCAGGACTACGCGATCTTCCCCCACATGGACGTCACCGCCAACATCGCCTACCCGCTGCGCATCAGGAAGGTCCCCCGCGCCCGCCGGACGGAGAAGGCGGCCGAGGTCGCGGCCCGGCTCAGCCTCACCGAGCTGCTGCTGCGGCGTCCGTCCGAGCTGTCCGGCGGCCAGCAGCAGCGGGTGGCGCTGGCCCGCGCGATCGCCTGCCATCCGGCCGCGTTCCTGTTCGACGAGCCGCTGTCCAACCTCGACGCCCGCCTGCGTCTGGAGGCGCGCACCTTCCTCAAGCGGCTGCAGCGGGAGCTGGCCGTCACCACCGTGTTCGTCACCCACGACCAGGCCGAGGCGCTCGCGCTGGCCGACCGTATCGCCGTCATGTCCAGGGGCTCGATGATCCAGGTCGGCACCCCGGCGGAGATCTTCCACCGGCCGGCCACCACGTTCGTGGCCTCCTTCATCGGCTCCACCCCGATGAACCTGCTGCCCGCCCAGGTCACCGGCTCCGGGCTCAAGGTGGCCGGCGCCCTGCGCCCCCTGCCCGACGGCCTGACCCCGGACGACGACGCCCCCGTGACGTACGGCGTGCGCCCGGAGTACATGGACCTGTCCCCCGCCGAGCGCCCCGACGCCTTCCCGGGCGTGGTCTCCGTCCTGGAGAACATGGGCACCCACACCCTCATCACCCTGGAGTCGCCGGACGCGCTCATCCAGGCCGTCGTGCCGGAGGGCGAGGAGCCGCCGCTCGGCGCCGCCCGCTGGGCCGTGCCGCGCCGCGCCCTGGTCTACCGCGACGACCGGCTGCTGTGACCCCGGGGCGGCCCGCCTCGCATACTGGACTCATGGCCAGGTCCTGGATCCTGCACGTCGACCTCGACCAGTTCATCGCCGCCGTCGAGCTGCTGCGCCATCCCGAGCTACGCGGCAGGCCCGTCGTCGTGGGGGGTTCCGGCGACCCCGCCCAGCCGCGCACGGTCGCCGCGACCGCCACCTACGAGGCCCGCGCGCACGGCGTGCACTCCGGCATGCCGCTGCGCACCGCGCTGCGGCGCTGCCCCGACGCCGTCTTCCTGCCCAGCGACCCGCCCGCCTACGAGGCCGCCTCCGAGCGCGTCATGGCCGCCCTGCGCGAGCTGCCGGTGCTGGTGGAGGTCTGGGGCTGGGACGAGGCGTTCGTCGGCGCCACGACCGACGACCCCGAGGCGCTGGCGGCCGACCTGCGGCGGGTCGTGCTCGACCGCACCACGCTGAGCTGCTCGGTCGGCATCGGCGACAACAAGCACCAGGCCAAGCTCGCCTCGGCCTTCGCCAAACCGGCCGGCGTCTACCGCCTGACCGGCGAGAACTGGGCCGAGGTGATGAACGACCGGCCGACCGACGCGCTGTGGGGCATCGGCGCCCGGACGGCGAAGAAGCTCGCCGGGCTCGGCCTGCGCACGGTCGCCGACCTGGCCGCCGCCGACCCCGCCGAGCTGGCCCGGGCCTTCGGCCCGGTGAACGGCCCCTGGTTCCACTACCTGGCCCTCGGCAAGGGCGAGGCCGAGGTGGACACCACTCCCTGGGTGGCCCGCGGTCACAGCCGCGAGATCACCTTTCCCCGTGACCTCACCGATCGGGAGGCCGTCGCCGGCCAGGTGGCCGACCTCGCCGGGCAGGTCGCCCGCGACGCCGTGGCGGCGGGGCGTCTCTGCGCGCGGGTGACGGTCAAGGTGCGCTTCACCCCGTTCCTGACCCGTACCCGGCAGTGCACGCTCCCCGAGCCCACGGCCGACGCCGGCGCGCTGACCGAGGCGGCGCTCGCCGCTCTGGGCCGCTTCGACCTGGACCGCCCGGTCCGGCTGCTCGGCGTGGCGGTCGACTACACGGCGCCCGACCGAACTCCTGGCTGAGTGCCAGAGGAGTGAGCCCCGGCCGCATCGGCCGGGGCTCCTCCTTCCCCATGGTCAGAGCGGTGAGGACAAGGCCCTACTGGCCCTACTCGCCACCCTTTTGCACATAGGAACGCACGAATTCCTCTGCGTTCTCTTCGAGTACTTCGTCGATTTCGTCCAGGATCGCGTCGACATCGTCAGTGAGCTTCTCCTGTCGCTCCTGCACGTCCGGCGCCGCCGAGGCCTCGGTCTCCTCAACTTCGGCCTCACGCCGGCCGGTCTGCTTCTGCCCGCCGGTGTCCTTGGTTGCCATGTCCTACCTCCGCTTGGGGGACTGCCTCTAAGGCATATCTTCCCCGAACCGGACGACATTTCGCGTCGAACACCCTGCGATCTTGGCGGCTTGACTGGATAGCACTCCTATCCAATAATGGATCCACCTCTACACAAGGAGATCCCGACATGTCGCCTTCGTCGCTGCACACGGCAGGTGTGCTCCTCATCACAGTCCCCGGCGTCGCGTTCGGCGGCGTGACGCTGCTGCGTTTCCTCATGCGCAACGAGCCGGGCTATCTGGACAACCCCGTCCGCAGGGGCCTGTGGCGGGCCGGGCACGCGCACGCGGGCGTCCTGGTGCTGTTCAGCCTGGTCGCGATGGTGTACGTGGACCAGGCGAGCCTGTCCGAAGGCGTGAAGGCGCTGACGCGCACGCTCATCGTGGCCGCGCCCATCCTGATGCCGCTGGGCTTCTTCCTGTCGGTGCTGCGTCCGCGCGACACCAAGCCGAACCGGCTGATCTGGCTGACCGCGGTGGGCGGCGCGTCGCTGGCCGCGGGCACGCTGACGCTCGGCATCGGCCTGCTGTGAGCCCCGGGACGGCCCGGGGCCCCGGCTACTCCCCGGTGCCGGTCAGCGCCGCGACCAGCTCGGCCGCGGTGCGGCAGCGGTCGAAGAGCTCGCCGACGTGGGCCTTGGTGCCGCGCAGCGGTTCGAGCGTGGGCACGCGCTGCAGGGACTCCCGGCCGGGGATGTCGAAGATCACCGAGTCCCAGGAGGCGGCGGCCACCGACTCGCTGTACTGGCTCAGGCAGCGCCCGCGGAAGTAGGCGCGGGTGTCGGTCGGCGGCAGCTCGATCGCGCGCTCGACCTCCTCCTCGCTGATCAGGCGCTGCATGCGCCCGCGCGCCACGAGCCGGTTGTACAGGCCGCGGTCGGGGCGGATGTCGGAGTACTGGAGGTCGACGAGCTGCAGCCGCGGGTGGGACCAGGGCAGGCTGTCGCGGGTGCGGTAGCCCTCCAGCAGCTCCAGCTTGGCGACCCAGTCGAGCTCGCGCGAGAGCTGCATCGGGTCCTCGGCCAGGCGCGTGAGCACGGACTCCCAGCGGTCGAGGACGTCCTTGTTCATCTCGTCCTGGGCGGTGCCGCGTTCCTCGACGTACTTGCGGGCCTGCTCCAGGTACTCCATCTGGAGCTGCACGGCGGTGAGCCTGCGGCCGTCGCGCATCGGGATCTCGTAGCGGCAGGTCGGGTCGTGGCTGACCGCCCGCAGCGACTGAACGGGGTTCTCCACGGCCAGGTCGCGGGTCAGGAAGCCCTCTTCGATCATGGCCAGGACGAGCGCGGTGGAGCCGAGCTTGAGATAGGTGGAGATCTCCGACATGTTGGCGTCGCCGATGATCACGTGCAGCCGGCGGTACTTCTCGGGGTCGGCGTGCGGCTCGTCGCGGGTGTTGATGATGGGCCGCTTGAGCGTGGTCTCCAGGCCCACCTCGACCTCGAAGAAGTCGGCGCGCTGGCTGATCTGGAAGCCCTCGCCGCGGGAGTCCTGGCCGATGCCGACCTTGCCCGCGCCGGTGACGACCTGCCGCGAGACGAAGAACGGCGTCAGGTGCCGGACGATGTCGGCGAACGGCGTGGCCCGCCGCATCAGGTAGTTCTCGTGGCAGCCGTAGGAGGCGCCCTTGGCGTCGGTGTTGTTCTTGTAGAGCTGGATCGGCGCGTTGGACGGGATCGCCGAGGCGCGGGTGGCCGCGTCGTACATCACGCGCTCGCCGGCCTTGTCCCAGATGACCGCGGCCCGCGGGTTGGTGCACTCCGGCGAGGAGTACTCCGGGTGGGCGTGGTCGACGTAGAGCCTGGCCCCGTTGGTGAGGATGACGTTGGCCAGCCCGAGGTCCTCGTCGGTGAGCTGGCTGGGATCGGCGACCTCGCGGGCCAGGTCGAAGCCGCGCGCGTCGCGCAGCGGGTTCTCCTCCTCGAAGTCCCATCGCGCTCTGCGCGCGCGGGCCGCCGAGGCGGCCAGGTAGGCGTTCACGACCTGGGAGGAGGTCACCATCGCGTTGGCGCCTGGCTGACCTGGTACGGAGATGCCGTATTCGGTCTCGATGCCCATCACCCGACGCACCGTCATGCAACACCCTCTGTTCGTCCGGATCTGCCTATCCGCCGTTTATATGCCCGAGCCTATGCCCTTCACAGTGCCCCGAGGCCACAGAGTTATGGCACCGACGCCTTCTGAATCTGTACGGCGGAGCTTGTTGTGGTTTGCGGTGATCTGCGGGGCTTGAGGAGTCGCTGGATCGGCCGTTCGGCAAAGGAGTAGATCAGATACGACAGCACGACGGCGGCCAGCGTCGTGACCAGGGCCACCGTCCAGGGGGGCAGGTCGCCGGTGAGCAGCGGGATGAGCGCCGCCGCGACGACCCCATGGAAGAGGTAAAGCGGGTAAGTGGTGGCGCCCAGCGCGGTGAGCGTCCTGGAGGGTTTGAGGCGGATCAGGCCGAGGGCGACCAGGGCCATGGCGGCGAAGATCAGGGTGAGGGTGACGATCACGCTGGTGTCGGTGACGGGCATGTTCTTGAACCCGGCGGCGTCGATGCGGCGGTGCACGCGGCCCAGCGCGGCGGGAATGGCCATGGCGTATCCGGCGGCGACGTACAGCCACGGGAGCAGGGCCTTGCGGTTCTGGTGGATGAGATACAGGGCCATGCCGGCGACGAAATAGGGGGCGTAGTCGGGCATGACGATCTCCTTCAGCAGATCGTTCTCCACGAACCTGGCGGCCAGCGCGGCGGCCAGCCAGACGCCCGAGAAGACCAAAACGCGCCCGTACGTGACGCCGGCGATCACCAGGATCGCGATCAGCAGGTAGAAGCGCAGCTCGGCCCAGAGCGACCAGTAGACGCCGCTGGCGTCGGCCACCTTGAACAGCCGCTGGAACATGGTGGCGTTCACCAGGTACTGCCCTGGTGAAAGTTTTGGGTCCAGCGCGGTGGCTCCGGTCAGCCCGTACAGGGCCGCCACCGCGCCCAGGCTCAGCCAGTACGCCGGGTAGAGCCGCACCAGCCGCGACCGGGCGAACGCCCCGAGCCCCCGCCCCCACACGGTCATGAGGATGACGAACCCGCTGATGACGAAGAACAGCTCGACGCCGAGGATGCCCAGCCCGGCGAAGGGCGCCAGCGCGGGGAACAGCGCGGCGGGCCTGGCCCCCCAGACCGAGGCGAAGGCCACCAGGTAGTGGAAGGCGACGACCGCCAGGGCGGCGAGGAAGCGCAGCAGGTCGAGCTCGGCCAACCGGCCGTCTCCCCGAGCATGCTTTGGCCGGTTAGCTTGATGCACGCCCTTTTGACGACCCGCTGATCACTTTGGTTCCACGGGTCCCTCTGTTCCCACCAGCAACACGCGTGCGGACGGGCCGAGCGCGATCGCCTCGCGGGTGCCCGGGTCGAGGGCGAGCAGCCCGGCGGCCCCCGCCGCGCCGCACTCCGACAGCGCCACCCCGTGCTCGGCCAGCAGCGCGGCGGCCTCGGCGGCCTGCTCGTCGGCCACGGTGACGAACAGGTCGGCCTGGCGGCTCAGCAGGTCGAAGGCGATCAGGGACGGTTCCAGGCAGTCGAGCCTGCCCAGGCGCGTGGGCGAACCGGTCGCGTGCACCGGCCGTCCCGCGCGGGCGCTCTCCAGCAGGCAGGGCGCGCCATCGGGCTCGACCACGACGATCCTCGGCTGCTCGCCCCAGCGGTCGCGCGTGTACCCGGCCGCGGCGGCGGCCAGCCCGCCCACCCCGGCCTGCACGAACACGTGGGTGGGCGGGATCTCGATCTCGTCGAACAGGACGGTGTAGCCGCGCATCACGTCCAGGGGGATGTCGTCGTAGCCCTCCCAGGAGGTGTCGGCGACCAGGCGCCAGCCGTGCTCCTGGGAGGCGTGCAGGGCGGCGGCCAGGCTGGCGTCGTAGTCGCCGCCCTCGCGGCGGACCTCGGCGTCCAGGGCGCGCAGCCGGTGCGCGAACGGCTCGGGCACCTGCTCGCTGAGGTAGACGACGCAGTGCGCGCCGAGCTCCCTGGCCCCGGCCGCGACCGAGATGCCGTGGTTGCCGGCGCTGGCGCAGACGTACGTGGTGCCGCCGCCGTCGCGTTCGGACAGCCGGTGCACGGCGTAGGCCCCGCCGAGCGCCTTGAAGCTGCCCAGGCCCATGCGGCCGCTCTCGTCCTTGACGTGCACGGTGCCCGCCCCGGCCAGATCGGTCAGGGTGTGCACGGGCGTGGGCCGGTAGGCCGGGTGCCGGGCGAAATGGGCGCGGGCGAGCCGGGCGTGCTCCACACCGATCAGCTCACGGTCGCGTTCGGCGTAGGGCGTGCGGCCGGGGTTGAAGAAATGCATGATCGCCATGCTAGGACGGGCCGGGCGGCGTTCCCCGGCACCCGGCGGGCGCGCCCGGCCGCATGTCACGCGGACCGGTCGCGGGCGGCGGCCACGGCGGCCTGGCCGAGGCTGAGGCCGCCGTCGCCGGGCGGCACCCGGGTGTGGGTGAGCACCCGGAACCCGGCCCCGCGCAGGCGCTCGACGGCCCGTTCGAGCAGCAGCGCGTTCTGCAGCACCGAGCCCGACAGCGCCACGGTGTTCAGGCCGGTGCCGTCCCTGAGCATGACGCAGCACCGCACGACGGCGTCGGCCACGCCGTTGTGGAAGCGGCCCGCGATCGAGCCGGTGGCCACCCCGGCCGCGACGTCGGCGGCGGCGGCCCGGACGAGGTCGGCGGCGTGCACGACGAGCAGGTCGCCCTCGGTGATGGTCGCCGGGTACGAGCCGCTCTCGGCCGGGTCGGCGCGCTGTTCGAGCTCGGCGGCCGCCTGCCCCTCGTAGGTGACGGCGTCCCGGATGCCGAGCAGCGCCGAGACGGCGTCGAACAGCGGCCCGGCGCTGGAGGTCATGGGCGCGCCCAGCCCGGTGCGGGTCCGGGCGAGCACGTCGGGCCAGTGGGCGGCGTTGCGGCGGACGACGTCCAGGCCGGGGTGCTCGTCGCGCAGGTAGGCGGCGGCCATGCGCCACGGCTGGCGGGCCGCGGCGCCGCCGCCGGGCATCGGGACCAGGGCCAGGTGGCCGAGCCGGTGGCAGGAGGTCAGGTCGGCGCGCAGGAACTCGCCGCCCCAAAGCGTGCCGTCGAGGCCGTGGCCGGGGCCGTCGAGGGCCACGCCGATCACCGGGCCCGTCTCGCCGTTGTCGGCCAGGCAGGAGGCGATGTGGGCGTGGTGGTGCTGGACGCCGACCAGCTCGACGCCGGTCAGCTCCAGGGCGTGCCTGGTGGACAGGTAGCCGGGGTCGAGGTCGTGGGCGACGACCTCGGGACGGATGTCGAACAGGCCGCAGAAGTGGTCGATGCCCTCGACGAAGGAGCGCAGGGTCTCCTGGTCGTCCAGGTCGCCGATGTGCTGGGACAGGAACGCGCGCCGGCCGCGTACCAGGCAGAAGGTGCTGCGCAGCTCGGCGCCGCAGGCCAGCACCGGGCGGGGCGCGGGACGGCGCAGCGTGAGCGGCTCGGGCGCATGGCCGCGGGCGCGGCGCAGCACGGTGTGCCCGCCGGACCAGGGGCGCAGCACCGAGTCGTCGGCGGGCACGTGGATGGCCCGGTCGTGGACCAGGAAGGCGTCGGCGATGCCGCCGAGCCGGGTGACCGCGTCGGCGTCCTCGTAGGCGAGGGGTTCGTCGCCGACGCTGCCGCTGGTCAGGACGATGGGCTCGGCCAGCTCCGCGAGCAGCAGGTGGTGCAGCGGCGTGCAGGGCAGCATCAGGCCGAGGTCGCGGCTGCCGGGCGCGACGGCGTCGGCGACGGGCGCGCCGGGCAGCCGGGGCAGCAGCACGATCGGGCGCGCGCGGCCGGTGAGCAGCGCGGCGCCCTGCCCGTCGACCGCGCACAGCCGGCGGGCCTGGTCGAGGTCGGCGACCATGACGGCGAACGGCTTCTCCGCGCGGTGCTTGCGGGCCCGCAGCGCCGCGGCGGCCTCCTGGTGGGCGGCGGGCACGGCCAGGTGGAACCCGCCCAGCCCCTTGACGGCGACGACGCGGCCGGCCCGCAGCAGGGTCGCGCAGGCGCTGACCGGGTCGCCGCACAGCTCGGCGCCGCGGGCGTCCAGCAGGCGCAGGGACGGGCCGCAGGCCGGGCAGCAGGTGGACTCGGCGCGGAAGTGGCGGTCGCCGGGGTCGTGGTACTCGGCCGAGCAGCCGGCGCACATCGCGAACCCGGCCATGGTGGTCAGCAGCCGGTCGTAGGGCACGCCGCGCACGACGGTGAAGCGCGGCCCGCAGTTGGCGCAGGCGATGAACGGGTAGCGGTGACGGCGGCCGGCCGGGTCGGCCAGCTCGCGCAGGCAGTCGTCGCAGGTGGCCAGGTCGGCCGGGACGAGGGCGCGGCGCGGGCCGGCCGGGTCGCCGGCGGCGATGCTGAAGCCCCGGTGGCCGGCGGGCGCGCCGCTGACGACGGTGACGCTCTCGATCTCCGACAGGGCGGGCGCGTCGCGCTCCAGCGCGGTCAGGAACTCCTCGACCCCGGCCAGGGCGCCCTCGACCTCGATGAACACCCCCTCGACGTCGTTGCGCACGCGGCCGGCCAGGCCGAGCCTGCTGGCCAGCGAATACACGAAGGGGCGGAACCCCACGCCCTGGACGACGCCTTCGACGCGGACGTCCACCCGTTTACGGACGGTCACAGGCCCCAGTGTGCGCCTCGCCGGGGCGGCTTGTACGCCGGATGAGGCGTGTCGCGGCCTTCCTCTCAGGAAGTCAACGTGCCCATCTCCCCCGGTGGGCATGGAAAGGGCCGCGCGGACGGCCGCGCGGCCCTTTCCAGACGTTCCCTACAGGTACTGGCCGGTGTTGGCGACCGTGTCGATCGAACGGCCGGCCTCGGTGCCCTGCTTGCCGGAGACCAGCGTGCGGATGTAGACGATCCGCTCGCCCTTCTTGCCGGAGATGCGGGCCCAGTCGTCGGGGTTGGTGGTGTTGGGCAGGTCTTCGTTCTCGGAGAACTCGTCGACGCAGGCGGTGAGCAGGTGTTGCACCCGCAGGCCCTTCTGTCCGCTCTCCAGGAACTGCTTGATGGCCATCTTCTTGCCCCGGTCGACGATGTTCTGGATCATCGCGCCGGAGTTGAAGTCCTTGAAGTAGAGGACTTCCTTGTCACCGTTGGCGTAGGTCACCTCGAGGAAGCGGTTCTCCTCACTCTCGGTGTACATGCGCTCCACCACACTCTGGATCATGCCGTGGATGGTCGCCTCGCGAGAGTCGCCGTGCTCGGACAGATCGTCGGGGTGCAGGGGAAGCTCGGCCAGCAGGTACTTGGAGAAGATGTCCTTGGCCGCCTCGGCGTCGGGCCGCTCGATCTTGATCTTCACGTCCAGGCGGCCCGGCCGCAGGATCGCGGGGTCGATCATGTCCTCGCGGTTGGAGGCGCCGATCACGATGACGTTCTCCAGGCCCTCGACGCCGTCGATCTCCGACAGCAGCTGAGGGACGATGGTGTTCTCCACGTCGGACGAGACGCCGGAGCCTCGGGTGCGGAAGATCGAGTCCATCTCGTCGAAGAACACGATCACCGGGGTGCCCTCGGAGGCCTTCTCACGGGCCCGCTGGAAGACCAGGCGGATGTGCCGCTCGGTCTCGCCGACGTACTTGTTGAGCAGCTCCGGGCCCTTGATGTTGAGGAAGAAGCTCTTGCCGGACTGGCCGGTCTTCTCCGCGACCTGCTTGGCCAGGGAGTTGGCGACCGCCTTGGCGATGAGCGTCTTGCCGCAGCCGGGCGGGCCGTAGAGCAGCACGCCCTTCGGGGGACGGAGCTTGTGCTCGCGGAACAGGTCGGCGTGCAGGTAGGGCAGCTCGATGGCGTCCCTGATCTGCTCGATCTGCCGCATGAGCCCGCCGATCTCCTCGTAGGAGATGTCGGGGACCTCCTCGAGCACGAGCTCTTCGACTTCGGACTTGGGTATGCGCTCGTAGACGTAGCCGGAGCGGGGTTCGAGCAGGAGCGAGTCACCGGCCCTGATGGGCTGGCCGACCAGCGAGTCGGCCAGTCGCACGACGCGCTCCTCGTCGGCGTGCGAGATGACCAGGGCCCGCCTGCCCTCGTCCAGCAGTTCCTTGAGCATGACGATCTCGCCGACCTCTTCGTAGCCGAGCGCCTCGACCACGTTGAGTGCTTCGTTGAGCATGACCTCCTGGCCACGCCTCAGCGAGTCGACGTCGACGGCGGGGCTGACGTTCACCCGGAGCTTGCGCCCTCCGGTGAACACCTCGATCGTGCCGTCTTCTCGGGCTTCAAGGAAGGTGCCGAAGCCGGACGGCGGCTGCGCCAGCCGGTCGACCTCCTCCTTGAGAGCGACGATCTGGTCCCGGGCCTCCTTGAGTGTGGCCACCAGGCGCTCGTTCTGGCCTGTCACGGCCGCGAGATTCGCCTGTGCCTCATGGAGACGTTCTTCGAGGACTCTGGCCTGACGGGGTGACTCGGCCAGCTTCCGCCTCAGCGCGGTGATCTCCTCCTGGAGGAAGGAGACCTGTGTTGAAAGATCAGCGACCTCCCGTTCGCGCTGCGCGGCTCGAGCCTCAGCATCATCGCGAGCTGCCACGCCCCGTCACCTCCTTCCCAGTCGAGGGCGACTACTAAGGACCTTACCTATCTCGGGCCCCTCCGTAACCTGGCCGGGCAGTGTTCGTCGAGTGACATGCAGTATTCGGTGAATAATCCCCAATGGTGCGTTTAATACTCCCAGCATATGAACACGGCGATCTGTTCCCGTGTCACGCACCAACGCACCCTCGTGGCCAAATTGTCATAGTTCCTCGGTGGTTCCCTTCGGTCGGCGGCGTCGCGGCGGCGGCGTCACTCCGTCTGCCATGCGGCGGGCGCTGACGAGGAAGCCGGTGTGGCCGATCATCCGATGATCGGGACGAACCGCGAGCCCTTCGACATGCCAGTCGCGAACCAGGGTCTCCCACGCATGAGGCTCGGTGAAACACCCGTGATCGCGAATGGCCTCCACGGTCTTGGACATCTGGGTGGTGGTGGCGACATAGCAGCAGATGACGCCGCCCGGCGTGAGGGCCTTGGCGGCGGCGTCGACGCACTCCCAGGGGGCCAGCATGTCGAGGATGACGCGGTCGACGTCGGCCTCGTCGATCGAGGAGACCAGGTCGCCGACGACCAGGCGCCAGTTGTCCTCCATCGGGTCGCCGAAGAACTTCTCCACGTTCTTGCGGGCCACCTCGGAGAACTCCTCGCGGCGCTCGTAGGAGGTGACGTGGCCCTCGGGGCCGACGGCGCGCAGCAGGAAGCAGGTCAGGGCGCCGGAGCCGACGCCGGCCTCGATCACCCGGGCGCCGGGGAAGACGTCGGCCATGCCGACGATCATCGAGGCGTCCTTGGGGTAGATGACGGCCGCGCCGCGCGGCATCGCGAGCGTGTAGTCCTGGAGCAGGTGGCGGAAGGCGAGGTAGGCGGTGCCGCCGGAGGACCGCACGACGGAGCCTTCAGGCTGCCCGATCAGCTCGCTGTGCGGGATGGCGCCCTTGTGCGTGTGGAAGACGCCGTCCTGCTTGAGCGTGATCGTGTGGCGCTTGTTCTTGGGGTCGGTGAGCTGCACCTGATCCCCTGCCTGGAACGGCCCATGCCTGCGGAAACCCATGTCGGCAAGGTTATATGGGTTTCTCACGCCTCCGGACGCACGGTATCTATGGGGGATGCTCCCGCGCGACGTGATCTCCACCGGTCCCCTCATCCTGCGAATGCCCGCCGACCCCGACGCCGAGGCGATCGCGCGCATGATGGACGATCCCGTCACCGCCCGGCATCTGCCGCTGCTGCCGTCGCCGTACCGGGTCGAGGACGCCCGCGCGTACCTGAAGTTCGCCGAGGACAAGTGGGCGTCGGGCGGCGCGGAGTGGGCCGTCACCGAGGACGGCCGCTACGCCGGCGCGATCGGGGTCCGCCCGCCCGACCGCTGGGGCACGGCCGAGATCGGTTACGTGGTGGCGCCGTGGGCGCGCGGCAGGGGCGTGGCCGCCCGGGCCGCCAGGGCGGTGTCCGACTGGCTCACCGACCAGGGTGTGCACCGGGTGGAGCTGCAGGCCGAGGTGGAGAACGTGGCCAGCCTCAGGGTGGCGCTCAGGGCCGGGTTCCGCGAGGAGGGCCGGCGGCGCAAGGCCAAGCGGCTGCGCGACGGGCGGTGGGCCGACCTGGTGTCCTTCGCCCGGATCGCCGGGGAGCCGGCCGCGGCCGAGGAGCCGTACCTGCCCTTCTTCGACGGCGGCGAGCTGACCGACGGCGTGGTGCGGCTCGTGCCGCTCTCGGTGGAGGACGCCCCGGAGTACCACCGGATGATGTGCGACCCGAGCGTGACCGCCTACTCCCTGACCCCGCCCGCCTCCCTGGAGGAGGACGAGCAGCGCTGCCGCTGCACCGGCTACTGGTGGGTCACCGGGCAGCGGATCGAACTGGCGGTCCGGGACGCCGCCACCGGCGCGTTCGCCGGGCACCTCCAGCTCATGCAGGTCGTCCCCGTGCTCGGGCAGGCCATGATCGGCTACTCGCTGGTGCCGGATTTCCGCGGCAGGGGGTTCATGACCCGCGCGGTGCGGCTGCTGGTCGACTGGGCGTTCGCGCGCACGGCCCTGCACCGGGTGGTGGCGGGCACCGACGTGGTGAACGCGGCCTCGCACGCGGTGCTGGAACGTGCCGGTTTCAGCAGGGAGAGCCTGCACCGGGAGCTGTTCCCGAAGCCGGACGGCACGCGGGCGGACGACGTGGAGTGGGTGCGGCTGCGCTCGTCGTGAACGGCTCTACCGGCTCTGCCTGCGAAATGCGGAAAAATCGCAATTTCCTGTTGAGGGGTAGTCAAGAGCCGCGTCGAGGGTGATACTCCGGGGCACCGTTCGGAGTTTCGCGTGATCGGGCCGCGCGATCTCTTCCCCCCTCCACCCGAGGGAATCACCGCGATGCCAAACAACCGTGTCGATATCGCCATGCGTGAACTCATCACCGCGTTCTCCTGCCTGGAGGTCGCCGACGTGATCGATCGGCTCGCGCGCGCCGCGGCGGCCGTGGCGGGCACCGCGTACGCGGGGTTCGTGCACGTGGACGCACTGCGGCGGGACGCCCGTCCGCTGCACGTCCACGCGCCGCCGGGAGACCCGCTGCGGGTGCGGCGCTGGTTGTCGGGGTCCGGGGTGCTGAAGGAGCTGGCCACCGCGGAGGGGTCGCTCCGGCTGGCGCGGGACGAGACGATGGGCGAGCCGGGGTTCCTGGCCGTGCCGGTGCCGGCGCAGGTCCGCGACCACACGTTCGTGTGGGTGGCGGGACGGGGGTTCCAGGAGGGGGACGAACACCTGCTGAGCCGGTACGCGACGGCGGCGGGACGGGCGGTGGAGGGGGCCCGCGGCCTGGAGGCGGCCGTGCGCCTGCTGCGCGGCGTACGCACCTTCCGCCCCACCTGACCCCCAGCCCAGCCACCCTCCCGGACCGCCCGCCCCTCCGGGCATGGGCCGCCCCTTCCGAACCCCACCCCCCTCGAAACACCTGCACCTTCGGGCCTGCCGCCCTTCGGGGCGGGCTGCACGTCCGGGACACCCACCCTCTCGGAACGGCTGCACCTTCGGCCCCGCCACCTCTTCGGGACGGGCTGCACCTTCGGAACGCCCGCCCTCGAAACGGCTGCACCCCCCGAACTTCCGCCCCCTCGGAACGGCTGTCCCATGGGCACGGCCGCCCTTTGGGACGGTCCGGATCCCTCATTCAGAAAGGGCCGCGAACCCGGTCCTGACTTTTCCCGAAATATCGCCCATTGCCCACGAAATACCCTTACTCACCCCCTCCCCCGGCCCCGGCAATTCCCATTCAGCCATTTACCACCGGACATTCCTGACGCATTTCCTGAAGGGTTTCCGGAAACACGAACGCCCGCACCCCCGGGAAAGAGGTGCGGGCGGACAGGTGCCGGGATCAGCCCCGGTGGGCCTCGAAGCGGAGCGTGCGGGAGACGCCCACGCGAACCGTCGTGCCGGGCGCGATGGTGACCGGCTCGTTGGGCGGGATGTCGTAGAAGTTGGGGTCGCCCGGCGGCTGGATCTGGGTGCCGTTGACCGAGCCCAGGTCGACCAGGTTGACGTCCCAGCCGTCGAGGGCCACCCGCAGGTGGCGGCGCGAGACCGAGCCGTCGGGGCTGGTGACCTTGGCCGGCCGGGCCGAGCCGCCCGCCACCTCGGGCGCGCGCTCGGGGTCACGGCCCAGCAGGTAGTCGCTCTCCAGCGGCAGCGCCGTGCCGTCGTCGAGGATGAGCACCCCGAGCGAGGGCCGCGGCCCCTTGTACGGCACCAGCGTCCGCTGCACCAGGGCGATGCCGCAGACGGCGCAGTAGGGCACCCTCGGGTCGTTGAAGTGGTCGTTCTTGCAGTCGACCCCGTAGACCAGCGGGCGGTCGCCGTGGTCGCCCTGCTGCTGCTCCTGCGGCGGCGGCCCCGGGTGGTCGAAGTGCTCCGGCGGGCCGAGCACGGGCGGGGCCGGCTGGTCGAAGTGATCGGGCGGACCCATGTGCTGCGGCTGGTCGGCCATGCCGTTGCCGGACGGCGGCAGCTCGTCGTAGGACGGGAACTGCTGCTGGGGCTCGGGCTGGGGCTGCTCCTGCACGGGCAGGAAGGGAGGCTGGTCCTGGGGCGGAAGGTAGGGCGGCTGCTCGTGCCCGAACGGCGCCTGCTCCTGGCCGAAGGGCGGCTGCTCGTGCCCGAACGGCGGCTGGTCCAGCGACGGCGGGCCGGAGTGAGGACCGGGCTGGGGGCCCGGGTGCGGGACGCCGGCCTGCGCGCCCGAGGGCGGCCCCTGGACGATCGGCGGCTGGTCGGCCAGCGGATAGGGAGGCCGCTCGACGGGCCGCTCCACCGGCCGCTCGGGCGGCGGGGCCAGGTCGGGCTCCATGTGCAGGGCCGTGTTGGGCATCTCACTGGTGAGCGGCCTGGACCGGTCGGCCGCCTGCCCCTGGGGACGGACGTGCGACGGCTGGTCGGTGAGGTCGCCGATCAGGCCGCCGCCGTGGACGACGCCGCCCTCGAAGCCGACCGCGGGATGCGCACTGCCGGCGCCGGGCAGGGTGAGCTCGACGCGCTCGACCGGGCCGCTGATCAGCCGGTCGGCCCAGGTGAGGGAGTCGCTGCCGGCCAGGCGCGTCTCGCCGCCGGAGGTGCTGACCGAGGCCGAGGCCGAGCCGCTGACCAGGACGGCCACGCCGCCGTCGACGGGACCGGCGACCGCGCACGTGGCCGGGTCGCCCGCCATGTTGGCGGCCAGCACCTGCGCCGCGCGGCGGGCCAGCGCCCGGCCGTCGCCGCCGGAGGCCGCCGTGTCGCGCAGCGCCTCGATCAGGCCGTCGGCGGCCGCCTCGCCCGCGTCGCACACCAGCAGCAGGCCGCCGATGTAGGCGACCAGCCCGTCGCCGGGAAGGGGACGCACCACTCCGAAGCCCTGGCCGCTCATGCGCCCTCCCTCATGACGACCGTGCTGCGCTCATCGGTGCCCTCGCTGCGCTCGGTCACTCAACTCTCCTCCCGGAAGCCGGCGGTATTACGGCACCCGCACTGCCGTGCCGGCCACCAGCCATACGCATACCCAGACGACGACGCCGTGTCGCGGCCCAGGCGTCTCGATTCGGTGAACCGGTGGACCACGACCAACCCGTCAACTGTGCAAGTTCGGCCAAACAGAAGACTATCGGCCTGCCGTCCTGGCATCGAAATCGCCGGGCTACGGGAAGTGGCCGGACAAGACCTTAGCCGCAAACGCGCCGGGCATGTCAGACCCCGGTGAAGACGCGGTTGACGTCGGCGGTGGCGAGCACGCCGTAGATGTCGCCGCCGTGCTCCACCAGCAGGTACTCACCCGCGGGGGCCGAGCGCATGGCGTCGATGAGCGGCTCGCCGGTCAGGTCGGCGGCCAGCACCATGGTCGGTTCGAGCGCCTTGGCCAGCGAGCCCACGTCGACCCAGGGGCGCCGATGCTCGGGGGTGGCCTGGACGGCGGCCTCGTTGACGATGGCGACCGGCCGTCCGTCGTGGTCGACCACCACCAGGGCGCCCGCCCGCTGCTCGGCGGCCTGCCGCAGCGCCTCGGCCAGCGGCGTCTCGGCCGCCACCGGGATCGCCCTGCGGGCCAGCGCGCGCGCGTTGACCTGCGGGATGCGGGCGCGGATGCGCGCCACGCGCAGCGACTGGGTGGCGCCCATCCAGATGAAGGAGGCCAGCACCACCGGCCACAGCAGCTCGACCGGGTCGAACTCCTGCCCGCTCGTCATCGACGTCGCGAACGGCAGGACGACCAGCAGCACGGCCAGCACGCGCCCGCCCCAGGCGGCCACGACCGTGCCGGAGCCGGGGTTCCTGGTCAGCTTCCACACGCCCGCGCGCAGCATCCGGCCGCCGTCGAGCGGCAGGCCGGGCAGCAGGTTGAACACGCCGACGATGAGGTTGGCCACCCACAGCTGCCAGATGAGCACCTCGGCGATGCCGCCGTCGTTGATCACGTACGTGTCGGCGAGCAGGCCGAGCCCGGCCAGGCCCAGCGACAGGGCCGGCCCGGCGGCGGCGACCAGGAACTCCTTGCCCGGCGTCGGCGGCTCCTTCTCGATCTCCGACACGCCGCCGAGGAAGTAGAGGGTGATCCGGCGCACCGGCAGGCCGAACATCTTGGCCAGCACGCTGTGGGCCAGCTCGTGCAGCAGCACCGAGACGTAGAGCAGCACGGCGAAGACGAAGGCCACCGCGTAGGCGACGGTGCTGTCCAGCTCGGGCAGCATGTCGCGCATGCGGGGGCCGAACATGACGGTGATGAAGGCAGCGACGATGAACCACGTCCAGGAGACGTACACCGGGATGCCGAAGGGCCGCCCCATCCGAAGGCCGGGGAACTCCTGACGCGGGCTCTGCTCGCTCACCGCACTCCTCGTACGTCCATTACGTGCTGTTGCTGCC
This sequence comes from Nonomuraea sp. NPDC050227, assembly GCF_044459705.1. Taxonomy (NCBI): domain Bacteria; kingdom Bacillati; phylum Actinomycetota; class Actinomycetes; order Streptosporangiales; family Streptosporangiaceae; genus Nonomuraea; species Nonomuraea sp. NPDC050227. The sequence goes on from NZ_JBITJF010000003.1 coordinate 813,349, forward strand.
TCGATGCTACGCGCCGGATCACGTGATCCTCGTCCCGGCGAGGGTTATTCTGTCGGGCTCTTGACCTAGAGTGCGGTGCATGACGTTGACCGAACCGGTGATCATCGGAGCTCTCTCCCCGTCCCGGGCAGGCGATTTCATGACCTGTCCCCTGCTCTACCGGTTCCGGGTCATCGACCAGCTGCCCGAGAAACCCTCCCCCGCGGCCGTGCGCGGCACCGTGGTGCACGCCGTCCTGGAGCGGCTCTACGACCTGCCGGCGCCGCGCCGGTCGGTCCAGGCGGCCCTGGAGCTGCTGGAGCCCCAGTGGCAGCGCCTGCTGCAGGAGGACGAGCAGTACGCGCGGATGTTCGCCGACGACGCCGAGCAGGCCGAGTGGCTGGCGCAGGCGCGGGCGATGCTGGAGCGCTACTTCACGCTGGAGGACCCGACCCGGCTGGAGCCCGCCGAGCGCGAGCTCTACGTGCAGGCGGTGCTCGACGGCGGCCTGATGCTGCGGGGCTACGTCGACCGGCTCGACGTGGCGCCCACCGGCGAGGTCCGGGTGGTCGACTACAAGACGGGCAGCGCGCCCGGCCCCGACTTCGAGGCCAAGGCGCTGTTCCAGATGAAGTTCTACGCGCTGGTGCTGTGGCGGCTGCGCGGGCAGGTGCCCCGGCTGCTGCAGCTGGTCTACCTGGGCGGGCGCGGCGAGGTGCTGCGTTACGCCCCCGACGAGGCCGACCTGCTGGCCACCGAGCGCAAGGTGATGGCGCTGTGGACGGCGATCGAGCGGGCGCTGGAGACCGGCGAGTGGCGGGCGCGCCGCAGCCGGCTGTGCGACTGGTGCGACCATCAGGCGCTGTGCCCGGAGTTCGGCGGCACCCCGCCGCCGGTGCCCGACCGCCAGCCCGGCGACACGGTGCGCAGCAACCGGCGGGCGGCCACCGACGAGCTGTAGCCCTGGGCCCGTAGCCCTCCCGCAGGCCGCACCTTATCCTCCGAAGGGAGGAGTTCAAGGCTCTCACCTGGGCCTACAGTGAAGCGGTGCGGATCGACCGACCCCTGTTCCACGACACGGTCCTGGCCGTGGTGGTGGCCGCGGCCTCGGTGACGCTCTTCCTCCTCTACGGGCCCGAGCGCCTGGAGCCGGCGGAGCTGACGACGGTGAGCATGCGCGCGCCCGACGGGCTCGGGGCGGCGCTGCTGGTGCTGGCCGCCGCCCCCATCGCGGTGCGCAGGCGCTGGCCGCTGGCGGCGCTGTGCGCCGGCCTGATCCCCGAGACGGCGCTGACCGCGCTGGGTTACGGCACCGGCGCGTCGGGGGTGTCCGGCCTGGTGCTGGTGTACTCGGTGGCCTCCAACCGGGGGCTGGCGGTGGCGCTGGGCGGGCTGCTGGTCTCGCTGCTGACGTACGCGGTGGGGGCTGTCGCCGGGCCGGTCACGCCGCCGGGCGCGAGCGGGCACGTGGTGGCGGTCCTGGTGCTGCTGGCGGTCTGGGGGGCAGGCAGGAGCCTGCGGCTGCGGCGGGCGTACCTGGAGGAGCTGCGCGACCGGGCGGCCCGGCTGGAGCGGGCCCACGCGGCCGACACGCGGGCCGCGCGGGCCGAGGAGCGCTCGCGCATCGCCCGTGAGCTGCACGACGTGGTGGCCCACCACGTGAGCGTGATGACGGTGCAGGCGGCCGCGGCGCGTCGGGTGCTGGCCGCCGATCCCGACCTGGCGCGGGAGGCGCTGTCGGCGATCGAGAACACCGGGCGCCTGGCCATGTCCGAGATGCGCAACATCGTGGGCGTGCTGCGTACCGACGCGCGGGCCGAGCTGGGGCCGCAGCCGGGCGTGGGCGACCTGCCGGGGCTGGTGGAGCAGATGCGCGAGGCGGGGCTGCCCACGCGGCTGCGCGTGGAGGGCGAGCCGCGGCCGCTGCCCGCGGGGGTCGACCTGGCCGCCTACCGGCTGGTCCAGGAGGGGCTGACGAACAGCCTGCGGCACGCGGGGGCCGGGGCCGAGGCGGTGGTCACCGTCTCGCACGCCCCCTCGGGCCTTGACGTACGCGTCGAGGACGACGGCAGGGGCGCCGCGCCTGCGGCCGACCGGACGGGCCACGGCCTGGTCGGCATTCGCGAGCGGGTCGCACTCTATGGTGGAATTCTGAACATCGGTCCGCGACCGGGGGGCGGTTTCGAGGTGCGGGCGAGGTTCCCGTTGAAGGACGGCCAATGACGATCAGAGTGCTGCTGGTGGACGACCAGCCGCTGCTGCGCACGGGATTTCGCCTGATCTTGGAGGCCGAGTCCGACATCACGGTGGTCGGCCAGGCCGGCGACGGCAAGGACGCGATGGAGCAGACCAGGGCGTTGCTGCCCGACGTGGTGCTCATGGACATCCGCATGCCGGGCGTCGACGGCATCGAGGCGACCCGCCGCATCGTGCGGGAGGCCGCGCCCACGGCGCACGTGCCGAAGGTGCTGGTGCTGACCACGTTCGACCTCGACGAGTACATCGTGGAGGCGCTGCGGTCGGGGGCGTCGGGCTTCCTGCTCAAGGACGTGCCGCCCGACGAGCTGGTGCAGGCGATCCGGGTGGTGGCGGCGGGCGACGCGATCGTGGCGCCGAGCGTGACCAGGCGGCTGCTCGACCGGTTCTCCAAGCGGCTGCCCTCGGCCTACGAGCAGGCCACGCCGGCCCGCCTCGACCGGCTGACCGAGCGGGAGCTGGAGGTGCTGCGGCTGATCGCCAAGGGCATGTCCAACGCGGAGATCGCGGCCAAGCTCGTGGTGAGCGAGACGACGGTCAAGACGCACGTGGGCAACGTGCTGACCAAGCTGGGGCTGCGCGACCGGGTGCAGGCCGTGGTGCTGGCGTACGAGACCGGGCTGATCACGCCCGGCGCGACATCCTGAGGCCGCCGCCCCGGCAGGAGGGCGGCGGCCGCAAGATCAGGCCCCGATCGGGGCCGGTCGAGCCCGGCTCAGGCCCGGTTCAGGCCTGAGTCGCCGCGGCGGTCGCGGCGGCGGGCGCGTTCTCCGGGAAGTGGCAGGCCACGCGGTGGCCGTCGGCCAGCTGCTCCAGGGGCGGCTCGACCGTCTTGCAGATCTCCTGCGCCTTCCAGCAGCGGGTGTGGAAGCGGCAGGCGGGCGGCGGGTTGAGCGGGCTGGGCACGTCGCCGGTGAGCCTGATGCGCTCGCGTTCCTTGCGCGCCTTGGGGTCGGGCACGGGCACGGCCGACAGCAGGGCGTTGGTGTAGGGGTGCATCGGCGAGCTGTAGAGGCTCTTGCGGTCGGCGATCTCGACGATCTTGCCCAGGTACATGACCGCGACCCGGTCGCTGATGTGGCGCACCACCGACAGGTCGTGGGCGATCACGACGTAGGTCAGGTCGAGCTCGTTCTGCAGGTCCTCCAGCAGGTTGACGACCTGAGCCTGGATGGACACGTCGAGCGCGGAGACCGGCTCGTCGGCGATGATGAGCTTGGGCTTGAGCGCGAGCGTGCGGGCGATGCCGATGCGCTGCCGCTGACCGCCGGAGAACTCGTGCGGGTAGCGGTTGTAGTGCTCGGGGTTGAGCCCGACCAGGGCGAGGATGTCCTGGACCGCCTTCTTGACGCCGTTCTCGGTCTGCACGCCCTGGATGCGGAAGGGCGCGCCGACGATGGTGCCGACGGTGTGGCGGGGGTTCAGCGAAGAGAACGGGTCCTGGAAGATCATCTGCATGTCGCGGCGGAGCGGCCTGAGCCTGCCCTGCCCCATGTGCGTGATGTCCTGGCCCTCGAAGACGACCTTGCCGCCGGTCGGCTCAAGGAGCCTGGTGACCAGGCGGCCGGTGGTGGACTTGCCGCAGCCGGACTCCCCCACCAGGCCGAGCGTCTCGCCCTTGTAGACGTCGAAGCTGACCCCGTCGACCGCCTTGACGGCGCCGACCTGCCGCTTGAGCAGGCCCTTCGTCACCGGGAAGTGCTTCTCCAGCCCCTGGACGGAAAGAAGCGGCTCGTTCGCGGTCACCGTCTCGCTCACTGGCTCTCCAGCACTGGCTTGATCTCGTTCTCCCACAGCTCCCGCCGCTCCGTCCTGCTCATGTGGCAGCGCACCAGGTGGCCGCCCTCGGTCTCGATCAGGCCGGGCACCTCGCTGCTGGACTTGCCCCCGGTGCGCTCGGCGTAGGGGCAGCGGGGGTGGAAGGCGCAGCCCGAAGGCACGTTGATCAGGGACGGCGGCGAGCCCTTGATCGGCAGCAGCCGTTCGGTGGGCTCCCGGTCGAGGCGGGGCATCGATCCCAGTAGACCCCATGTGTAGGGGTGCTCGGGACGGTAGAAGATGTCGTCGGCGGTGCCGTACTCGATGCACTTGCCGCCGTACATGACCAGGATGTCGTCGGACAGCTCGGCCACCACGCCCAGGTCGTGGGTGATGATGATCAGCGCGGAGTTGAACTCGCGCTGCAGGTCGACCATGAGGTCGAGGATCTGGGCCTGCACGGTCACGTCGAGCGCGGTGGTCGGCTCGTCGGCGATGAGCAGTTCGGGGTCGCACGACAGCGCCATGGCGATCATCGCGCGCTGGCGCATGCCGCCGGAGAACTCGTGCGGGTAGGAGTCGACGCGGCGCTGCGGCTCGGGGATGCCCACGCGGCCCAGCATGTCCACGGCGTGCTTCTTGGCGACGGCCTTGGTGACCTTGTGGTGGATCCGGTACGCCTCGACGATCTGGTCGCCGACCGTGTAGAAGGGGTGCATCGCCGACAGCGGATCCTGGAAGATCATCGCCATCTTCTTGCCGCGCAGCCCGCGCACGTGCTCCTGCGAGGCGCCCACGAGCTCCTCGCCGTCGAGCCAGATCTCGCCCGAGACGTTGGCGCCCTTGCCCTTGTGCAGGCCGAGGATGCCGAGGCTGGTCACCGACTTGCCCGAGCCGGACTCGCCGACGATGCCGAGGGTCTTGCCGCGTTCGAGGCTGAAGGTCAGCCCGTCGACGGAGCGGACGAGGCCGTCGTCGGTCGGGAAGTGGATCTTCAGGTCCTTGACGTCGAGGAAGGGACTCACGCCAGCCTCACTCTCGGGTCAACGACCGCGTAGAGCAGGTCGACGATCAGGTTGGCCAGGATGATGAAGGCCGCCGCGACGATCGTGACGCCCATCACCTGGGGAAGGTCGTTGTTGCTGATGGCGTCGACGGCGTACTTGCCGATGCCGGGCAGCGAGAAGGTGCTCTCGGTCAGGACGGCGCCGCCGAGCAGCAGCCCCAGGTCGAGGCCGAACATGGTGACCACGGGGGTGAGCGTGGCCCGCAGCCCGTGTTTGAGCACCACCTTCCGCTCGGGCAGGCCCTTGGCCCTGGCCGTGCGGATGTAGTCCTCCGACATGGTCTCCAACATGCCCGCGCGGGTGAGGCGGGCGTAGCCGGCGGCGTACAGGAAGGCGAGCGTCACCCAGGGCAGCATGAGGTTGTTGGCCCAGGTGAGCGGGTCTTCGCTGATCGGCACCCAGTCGGCCACGTCGCCGACCAGGCCGAGCTGGTCGCGGAAGATGGCCAGGGAGACGATGCCGGTGAAGAAGATCGGCAGCGAGACGCCGGCCAGGGCGATGCCCATGGACAGGCGGTCGAAGAAGCTGCCGCGGCGCAGCGCCGACAGCACGCCGGTGGCCACGCCGAAGATGACCCACACCACGGCCGCGCCGAGCGCCAGCGACAAGGTGATCGGCAGGCGGTTGAGCAGGTCGGGCAGGACCGGGTTCTGGCTGACGTAGCTGTAGCCGAAGCAGGGCGCCGGGCAGTGCTCGATGCCGGGGCCGTAGTTGCGGTCGACGCCGACGAAGATGCCCTGCACGAAACGCCCGTACTGGACCAGGATCGGGTCGTAGAAGCCGAGGCGCACAGCCGTGTCGTGGATCACCTCGGCGTTGGCCGCCTTGCCCACGTACCGGGAGGCCAGGTCGTCAGCGGACATCCCAGCGAGCCGAGGCACGAGGAAGAAGATGGCGAACGTCGCGATGCTCACCACGAAGAGCAGCATGACGGCCGCTATCAACCGTCTGAGAATGTATGTGAACACTGATCTCGGCCATGGCGGCCGGGCCTTGTGAGCCCGGCCGCCGAAGCCTTCACCTGCTTTCGGTACGGGACGTTCCGGCAGTTGGCGCCGTTGTTACTGGGTGCTCAGCGTGAGGAACTCGTACATGCCCCAGTTCTGGGAGACGAAGACGTTCTTCAGCTGCGGCGGACGGTAGAACAGGCCGTGCGCCCAGACGTAGGGAAGGATGTAGGCCGACTCCATGACCTGCTTGTCGACAGCGGCCCAGATGCTGTTGCGCTTGGTCGCGTCGGTCTCGCCCGCGGCCTGGTCGATCAGCTCGTCGATCTTGGGGTCCTTCACGCCGAGGTTGGTGTTACCGGCGGGACGGATGACCCGGCTGTCGACGATCTGCTGGAAGAAGCCGAAGCCCTCGGGGTAGTCGGCGCCCCAGCCGTAGACCATGAGGCCCAGGTTGTTCTTCTTGGCGAAGTCGGGCTTGCCGGCGTACAGCTTGAAGTAGTCACCCTGCGGGAAGCCCTTGAGCTCCAGCTTGATGCCCACGCGGCCGAGCGACTGCTGCAGCGACTCGGCGGTCTGCTTCTCGGCCGAGCGCTCGTTGCGGAAGGAGATGGTGGTGCTGAAGCCGTTGGGCTGGCCGCAGGCCGCCAGTTCTTCCTTGGCCTTGGTGAGGTCACCGGTCGGGTTGGCCTCGACGCCGTAGGGGTCGATCTTCTCGTAACCGGTCATCTTGGCCGGCATGAGGCTGAGGGCCACGTCGCCACCGGCGTCCGGGCCGCCGTAGGCGCCCTGGATGGCCGAGCGGTCGGTCGCGTACAGCACGGCCTTGCGGCAGTGGATGTTGTCGAACGGCGGCACGTCACCGTTGATGTTGGTGAACCAGGTGCGGTCGATCGGGGCCGAGTCGGCGTACTGCTTGACCTTCTCGTCGGTCAGGACCGTCTTGCGGGCGTTGGCCGCCACGCCGGTGCTGTTGACCTTGACGTCGATCTTGCCGGAGAGCAGGCGCTGGTCGAGGTCGTCCTCGTTCTGGCCCAGCAGCACCTCGATCGAGTCGTTGAGCTGCTTGCGGTTGGGGTCGGTCGCCGCGTCCCAGTTCGGGTTCTTGACGAGCTCGATGCGCTTGGTGAGCTCGTGCGCCTTGAACATGTACGGGCCGGTCGCGACCGGGTGCTCCTTGTACTTCGAGCCGGTGTCCTTGGCCTCGGGCACGGGGGCCGTCTGCGGGAGCATGGCGAAGTAGTCGAAACCGCCGTACGCCTTCTTCAGGTGGAAGACGATGGTCTGGTCGTCGGGGGTCTCGATCGCCTTGAAGTCGTCGAGCTTGCCCTTCATCTTGTACGGGCCGGTGTAGCTGCCGACGTCGAGCCAGTCGTTGAAGTACGTCGGGCCGCTGGGCAGGATGTCCTTGTCCAGCGAGCGCGCCACGCCGTACTTGACGTCCTTCGAGGTGACCGGGGTGCCGTCCTCGAACTTGACGCCCTTGCGCAGCTTGTACGTCCACGTCTTGCCGCCGTCGCTCGGCGTGCCCAGGCCCTCGGCCAGGTCGCCGACGAGCTGCAGGCCCTCCTCGCCGGGGACCGGCTTGAACATGGTGAGCGCGCGCGTGTAGAGGCGGGCGAAGTTCCAGGCGTAGCCGTAGTACATGTCGCCCGGGTCCACCGAGTCGAAGTCGCCGGGCATGCCCATGTGCAGGGTGCCGCCGACCTTCTCCGACGGGTTGATGACCGCCGTCACGCCCGCGTTGTACTTGCTGGACGGCTTGTCGTCGCTGCCCGAGCCGCTGGTGTTCTTGCTGCCACCGCCGCCGCCACACGCGGAGACGACCACGGCGAGAGCGGCGGTCACCGCGATCGCCGACGCCTTAGATCTCATCTTCATCGACCTGACACACCCCTTGAATCTAGGAGTTGAGAGAACTTGCGGATAACTACTCACGAGGCCTTATCGGGCCTTGGGATCGAAGGCGTCCCTGAGGCCGTCACCGAGCAGGTTGAACGCCAGCACGGTGATGAAGATCGCGAGGCCGGGGAAGATCATGAAGTTGGGCGCCACGTCGTAGTTGTGGACCGCCTCAGCCAGCATGCCTCCCCACGTGGGGGTCGGCGGCCGCACGCCCACGCCGAGGAAGGAGAGTGCGGCCTCGAACAGGATGTTCGACGGGATCAGCAGCGTCGAGTACACGAGGATCGGCGCGAGCAGGTTGGGCAGGATCTCCTTGAACAGGATCGTGTGGCTGCGCGCGCCCAGGCTTCTGGAGGCGTCGACGAACTCCCGCTCGCGCAGGGAGAGCGTCTGGCCCCGGATGATGCGCCCGATGTAGGGCCAGTTGAAGAAGCCGATGATGAACACCAGCAGGCTGATCCTGAGGGTGTCGCCCGACATGCCGAACGCCTTGTCGGGGATGACGCCGGCCAGCGCCAGCGCGAACACCAGCAGCGGGAAGGCGAGGAAGATGTCCATGAGGCGGGAGATGATGGTGTCGACCCAGCCGCCGAAGAAGCCGGCGATCATCCCCAGCACGGTGCCGATCACCACGCACAGCAGCGTCGCGAAGAACGCGATCAGCAGCGAGATGCGGGCGCCGTACAGGATCCGGCTGAACAGGTCGCGGCCCGTGGTGGGCTCGACACCGAACAGGAAGTCCCAGCTCATGCCGCCGAAGGCGCCGATCGGAGCCTGGATCGCCGGGTCGATCTTCTCCCGGTGCCATTCGGCCGGGTCGTGACCGAACCACGACACCAGCAGCGGCGCGAAGATCGCCACGAGGATCAGCAGGACGATGACGATGCCGCCGATCATCGCGATGCGGTCGCGCTTGAGGCGCATCCAGGCGATCTGCCCGAGGGAACGCCCCCGGATGACTGAAGACTCCGCCCCCTCAAGAACGGTCTCCGGCCCGGCCTCGACGGCCGAGTCAGGAACATCGAGCGGTGCGGTCATGCCAGTGGCCCCCTGGATTCCAGACGACGTCGTCCGTGTCGGCGCGACCCGGTCAGGGTAGTGCGCCCGTGCAAGGCGAGTCCGCAGAGTCGCGGCCCCAGGAGGCAGAATCTATGGCCTGAGCTGGTATGACCAGTCCCTCAGCGCTCGATGTGGCTCAACTGTGATTGACGCGAAACTTATTCGTATCGATCTTGATGTGAATGTCTACGGCCCGTCCCGGTTGGGTCTCGGAACTGTGACAGTGCCGATCCACGACCGTTTCCGTCCGAAATCAGCTGATGCCGCGGCGCTTCAGAAGCGCTTCGATATCGGAGAAGTCATCGTCGTTCTTGGGGGTCTTCGCGGCCACCGACGGCTGGGGCTTGTTCGCTACGGGCTGAACCGGCGGCTTCCCTCCCGGCTCGGGAGCGGCCTTCTTCTTGCGCCCCACGGACAGCCTGCGGCCGCGCATCACCCCGGAGACCACGAACAGCACGGCGGCCAGGCCCGCCACGGCCACACCGGCCCACACCATCGGGTTGAGCACCAGCCCGGTGACGAACCCCACCGCGGTCGCCCCGATCGTCCACAGCGCGCTGAGCGCGCCGGTCAGGTAGGCCGCCACCGGCAGCAGGGACCAGGCCGCCAGCCTCATCCCCGCGGCCGCACCCCGGCGCCTGAAGGCCAGGAAGCTCAGCACCAGCCCTACCGCCGTCACCCCGGCGCACAGCGGCAACCAGGCGATCTGATTGAACATTAAGGCCGCCCCTCGTCTCGACTACGCCTTCCATCCTGGCACGCGAAACGCCGGGGGCCTCTCCTCCGCGAGGACCAGACGCCCCCTAGGGGATCAGCGCGCGCAGATCGGCGACGCCGACGCCGGCCAGCGAGGAGACCACCAGACGGCCGGGGGCCGGCTCGACGGGCAGCAGGTTGGGGACGGCCACGACGGCGCAGCCGGCCGCCGTGGCGGCCGCCACGCCGTTGGGTGAGTCCTCCAGCACCACGCAGCGCACCGGCTCGACGCCGAGCAGCCCGGCTGCCTTGAGGTAGGGCTCGGGGTCGGGCTTGGTCCGCTCGACGTCGGCGGCGGTGACGACGACGTCGAAGCGGTCTTCGCCGAAGCCCTTCAGCACGGCGTCGGCGATCTCCTTCATCGACGAGGTGACCAGGCCGACCGGCACCCCCTCGTCGCGCAGCGCCTCCAGCAGCTCCGCGGCCCCCGGCATGACGGCGACGCCCTCGGCCAGGCGCTCGACCATGCCGGAGACCATCCACTCCTGCACCGTCGGCGCCGGGACGTCGGCCCCGGAGACCGCGAGCATGTAGTCGAGCGTGCGCTCCATGGACCCGCCGACCAGGTGGGCCTGGTGCTGCGGCGTCCACTCGGCGCCGAGCCTGGCCATCACCCTGGTCTCGATCTCCAGCCAGACCTTCTCGCTGTCGACGAGCAGGCCGTCCATGTCGAAGAAGACCGCTTCCACGTGCTTTCCCCCGATGACGAACTAGACGTTGAAGTACTTGGCCTCGGGGTGGTGCGCGACCAGCGCCGAGGTGGCCTGCTCGGGGTGGAGCTGGAACTCCTCCGACAGGCTGACGCCGATGCGCCCCGGGTCGAGCAGCTCGAACAGCTGCTGCTGGTCCTCCAGGTTGGGGCAGGCCGGGTAGCCGAAGGAGTAGCGGCAGCCCTGGATGTTGACCTTGAGCATGTCGTCGAGGGTCTCCTGACCGCCGATGCCCCACTCCGCGCGCACCCGGGCGTGCCAGTACTCGGCCAGCGCCTCGGTGAGCTGCACCGACAGGCCGTGCAGCTCCAGGTAGTCGCGGTAGGCGTCCTTGGCGAACAGCTCGGCGGTGGCCTGGGAGATCTTGGCCCCCATGGTGGCCACCTGGAAGCCGACGACGTCGACCTCCCCGGAGTCCTTGCTCCGGAAGAAGTCGGCCAGGCACAGGTGCCGGTCGCGGCGCTGACGCGGGAAGGTGAAGCGGGTGCGCTCGTTGCCGTCGTCGCCCAGGATGATCAGCGAGTCGCCGTCGCTGACGCACGGGAAGTAGCCGTAGACGACGGCCGCCTCCAGCAGGCCCTCGGTCTGCATGCGCTCCAGCCACATGCGCAGCCTGGGCCGGCCCTCGGTCTCGACCAGCTCCTCGTAGCCGGGCCCGTCGCCGCCCCTGGTGGGCTTGAGGCCCCACTGGCCCAGGAACAGGGCGCGCTCGTCGAGGAAGGCCGCGTACTCGTTCAGCGAGATGCCCTTGACCACGCGGTCGCCGTGGAAGGGCGGCGTGGGCACGGGGTTGTCGGCGGCCACGTCGGAGCGGGCGGGCAGCTCCTCGACCGGGGTGCGCTGCAGCACCGCGCCGGTCTTGACCCGCCGCTCGCGCAGCGGCGGCAGCGTGGCGCCCTCGACACCGCGCTTGACGGCCATGAACGAGTCCATCAGCCGCAGGCCCTCGAACGCGTCGCGGGCGTAGCGCACCTCGCCCTCGAACAGCTCGGCGAGGTCCTGCTCGACGTAGGCGCGGGTGAGCGCGGCGCCGCCGAGCAGCACCGGGTACTTCTCCGACAGGCCCCTGGAGTTCATCTCCTCCAGGTTCTCCTTCATGATGACCGTCGACTTCACCAGCAGCCCGGACATGCCGATCACGTCGGCCTTCTGCTCGTCGGCGGCCTCCAGGATGGCCGAGACCGGCTGCTTGATGCCGAGGTTGACCACCTGGTAGCCGTTGTTGGACAGGATGATGTCCACCAGGTTCTTGCCGATGTCGTGCACGTCGCCCTTGACCGTGGCCAGCACGATGCGGCCCTTGGTCTCGCCCTCGACGCGGTCCATGTGCGGCTCCAGGTAGGCCACGGCGGCCTTCATCACCTCGGCCGACTGCAGCACGAACGGCAGCTGCATCTGGCCGGAGCCGAACAGCTCGCCGACCGTCTTCATGCCGTCGAGCAGCACCTCGTTGATGATCTCCAGCGCGGGCCGCTGGGTGAGCGCGTCGTCGAGGTCGGCCTCCAGGCCCTTGCGCTCGCCGTCGATGATGCGCCGCTTGAGCCGCTCCCACAGCGGCAGCGCGGCCAGCTCCTCGGCCTTGCCGGCGCGCATGGCGGCGGCGTCGACGCCCTCGAACAGGTCCATGAAGCGCTGCAGCGGGTCGTAGCCCTCGCGGCGGCGGTCGTAGACCATGTCGAGCGCGACCTGGCGCTGCTCGTCGGGGATGCGGGCCATCGGCAGGATCTTGGAGGCGTGCACGATGGCGGAGTCGAGGCCGGCGTTGACGCACTCGTTGAGGAACACCGAGTTGAGCACCATGCGGGCGGCCGGGTTGAGGCCGAAGCTGATGTTGGACAGCCCCAGCGTGGTCTGCACGCCCGGGTAGCGGCGCTTGAGCTCGCGGATGGCCTCGATGGTCTCCAGGCCGTCGCGCCTGGTCTCCTCCTGGCCCGTCGCGATGGGGAAGGTCAGGCAGTCGACGATGATGTCCTCGACGCGCATGCCCCAGTTGCCGGTCAGGTCCTCGATGAGGCGGGAGGCCACGCGCACCTTCCAGTCGGCGGTGCGGGCCTGGCCCTCCTCGTCGATGGTCAGCGCGACGACGGCCGCGCCGTGCTCGCGCACCAGGCGCATGATCTTCTGGAAGCGGGAGTCGGGGCCGTCGCCGTCCTCGTAGTTGACGGAGTTGACGGCCGCCCGGCCGCCGAGCATCTCCAGGCCCGCCTGGAGCACGGCGGGCTCGGTGGAGTCGAGCATGATCGGCAGCGTGGAGGCGGTGGCGAAGCGGAAGGCCAGCTCCTTCATGTCGGCCACGCCGTCGCGGCCGACGTAGTCGACGCACAGGTCGAGCATGTGGGCGCCGTCGCGGGCCTGGTCGCGGGCGGTCTCCACGCAGTCGTCCCAGCGGCCCTCCAGCATCGCCTCACGGAAGGCCTTGGAGCCGTTGGTGTTGCAGCGCTCGCCGATGGCCAGGTAGGAGGTGTCCTGGCGGAAGGGGACCGTCTGGTAGAGGGAGGAGGCGCCGGGCTCGGGGTGGGGGCGGCGCGCGACCGGCTCCTTGCCGCGCACCCGCTCGACCACCTGGCGCAGGTGCTCGGGGGTGGTGCCGCAGCAGCCGCCGACCAGCGACAGGCCGTAGTCGCGGGCGAAGGTCTCGTGCGCGTCGGCCAGCTCCTGCGCCGACAGCGGATAGTACGCGCCGTCGGAGGTGAGCACCGGCAGGCCGGCGTTGGGCATGCAGGACAGCTTGAGCCGGGAGTGGCGGGCCAGGTAGCGCAGGTGCTCGCTCATCTCGGCCGGGCCTGTCGCGCAGTTGAGCCCGACGATGTCGACGCCGAGCGGCTCGATCGCGGTGAGCGCGGCGCCGATCTCCGAGCCGAGCAGCATGGCGCCGTTGGTCTCGATCGTCACCTGGGCGATGATCGGGACGTCCCGGCCGGCCGCCTCGACGGCCCGCTTGGCGCCGATGACGGCGGCCTTGACCTGGAGCAGGTCCTGGCAGGTCTCGATGATGAGCGCGTCGGCGCCGCCCGCGATCAGGCCGGCCGCGTTGTCGCGGTAGGCGTCGCGCAGGCTCCGGTAGGGCAGGTGGCCCAGCGTCGGCAGCTTGGTGCCAGGCCCCATCGAGCCGAGGACGAAGCGCGGCTGCTCGGGGGTGGACCAGTGGTCGGCCCGCTCGCGGGCGATGCGGGCGCCGGCCTCGGAGTACTCGAAGACGCGTTCGCCGATGTCGTACTCGCCGAGCGCGGCCAGGTTGGCGCCGAAGGTGTTGGTCTCGACGCAGTCGACGCCGACGGCGAAGTACGCGTCGTGCACGCCCTGGACGATGTCGGGACGGGTGACGTTGAGGACCTCGTTGCAGCCCTCGTGCCCCTCGAAGTCGTCGAGCGTCGGGTCCTGCGCCTGGAGCATCGTGCCCATAGCCCCGTCGGCCACGATCACGCGCTGGGACAACACTTCTCGGAAGGACGGGGAGATGCTCATGCCGTAGAGCTTATCGGCTGAGTCCCGACCGCTTATTCTTCCGCCTGTCAATTGACCCGGCGTCCAATACCGGTGGGCCCGTCCGGCTTCCTTCGTGTCGTTCCGGCGGGCGGTCCGCCCCCTTTCGGGGTGATCCGCTAGGGGCGAACGAAAGGGAGGGGTGAGCGCCGTGGGACGGGGGATAGTCGCGTGGTGGGCTGGGCGAAAGGGGTGGGCCGGTGGCTCGGAGCGTTCGCGGGGAGATCGGTGACGCCGACGCCTGCTTACCGCATAGGCTTAGCGCGATGAGGGAGAGAGGAGGCGACACGTGATCGAGCTCGAAGGGCTCCCCGAGCTCGTCGACCCGGTGCTCATTGCCGCGTTCGAGGGGTGGAACGACGCGGGCGAGGCTTCCAGCGGTGTGATCGCCCATCTCGAGTCGTCCTGGAAGGCCGAGCCGCTGATCGCGCTCGACCCCGACGACTACTACGACTTCCAGGTCACCCGTCCCGTGGTGGAGATGGGCGACGGGCTGACCCGGTCCATCGTGTGGCCGACGACGCGGCTGTTCCACGCCCGTCCGCCGGGCAGCGAGCGCGACGTCGTGCTGCTGCGCGGCATCGAGCCCAACATGCGCTGGCGTTCCTTCTGCGCCGACATCATCCAGGTCTGCCGCGAGCTGGGCGTCGAGCTGGCGGTCATGCTGGGCGCGCTGCTCAACGACTCGCCGCACACCCGTCCCGTGCCGATCCTGGGCGGGGCCACCGACGAGGCGCTGGCCCGTTCGACCAACCTGGAGCTCAGCCGCTACGAGGGCCCCACCGGCATCGTCGGCGTGCTCCAGCACGCCTTCGGCGAGGCCGGGCTCGACGCGATCTCGCTGTGGGCCTCGGTCCCCCACTACGTCGCCCAGCCGCCCAACCCGAAGGCCACCCTCGCGCTGCTGCGCCGCATGGAGGACGTGCTGGAGATCCCGATGCCGCTCGGCGACCTCGACGAGGAGGCGCGCGCCTGGGAGCGCGGCGTCGACGAGCTGGCCTCGCAGGACAGCGAGGTGGCCGAATACGTCAAGGAGCTGGAGGAGCGCAAGGACGCGGCCGAGCTGCCGGAGGCGAGCGGCGACGCGATCGCCGCCGAGTTCGAGCGCTACCTGCGCCGCCGCGACCGCGACACCGACAGCTGACCCCGGGCTCAGTCCACCACACCCGCTGGCCGACTCCCGGGCTCATCCCGGCCCAGACCGTTACACCCGACGACTGACTCCGGGGCATCGCCTGCTCGGGCTGCCCCACTCCAACGGCTGACTCTGGGCCGTTTCGGCCCACGCCCCCCCAGCCGGCCACTGACTCCGGGGCCCATCCCGTCGCACGCCGTCACACCTGACGGCCTGCCTCCGGAACAGTCTCACGGCACGATCCCCCACCCCCGACCGCTGGCCCGGGGTCATCCCGTCTCAGGCCCTCATGCCTGGCGGCCTGCTCCTGGAGCAGTCCCGCAGCACGGTCCTTCACACCCAGGGGCCGACCCTGCGGGCCGCCTTGGGGGTCAGGGCGGGGCGGTGAGGTCGTGTGGCTTTATCCCAGGCCGCGTTGGGGAGGTCGCGTTTCGCGTCCCCGAGGCCAGGGCTGTGAGGTCGCGCGTGTGCATCGCCGAGGCCGGAAGGTGAGGGATCGCTGGGGTACATGCCAGGCCCGGGAGCTGAGAGGGCGTTCGGCTACAGCTCGGGGAGCGGAAGCGAGGTCGGTCGCTGCGTCTCTCCATGCATACGGGGGCGCGTGACCGGATATCGGGGCATGTGGGGGCGGGGGTTACGGCCGGGCGGCGGGGGTCGGGTGCGGGTGTCGGTGTGTGAGGGACTGGTCGTAGCGGTGCCAGATGAGGGCGGTCACGGCGGGGTCCGGGGCGAGCGGGGCGGTGACCAGGTCGGCGCCCGAGGCGGTCAGCCGGTCGTGGAAGAAGCCGGGGGCCAGCACGTACGAGGCCACCACCACCCGGCCACGGGACGTCCTGCGCGCCTGGTCCACCGCGTCCGGCAGCGACGGCGTCCCCGAGGCGGCGAAGGCCGCCGTGACCGGCCGCGACAGGCGTACCGAGAGCCGCCGGGCCGCGGCGCGCACGTCTGAGAGCCCGGCGGGGTCGGACGAGCCCGCCGCGCCCAGGATCACCGTGTCGTCGGCGCGCAGCCCCGCCTGGGCCAGCACGCGGACGAGCGCCGAGGTCAGCAGGGCGTGCGGGCCGAGCCGGCCGGCCACCAGCGCGTCCGGACGGCGGGCGGCGACCACCTCGGGCAGGTCGACGTGCACGTGGTAGCCCCCGGCCAGCAGCAACGGCACGACCACCACCGGCCCCGGCACGGCCGGCAGCACGTCGGCGAGCAGCGGCGCGCTGATCTCCAGAAAACTCGGCTCGACCCGACACCCCGGACGCGCCCTGCGGACCGAGCGGGCGAGTGCCGCCAAGGCCCGCTCCCCCGCCGCACTCCGCGTACCGTGCGCGGCCAGCACCAGCGTTGGCAGCGCCCCGTCCTCCAGCACGGACGCCCCCACCTGAGCGGGCGCACGCACGACATCGGACGCACTCACGGCGTCAGGCACAGGCGCGACGTAGGACCCGCGCACGAGGACCGGCCCACGCACGAGAGTGGGCCTCCCGTCCGACGTCGAGCCGGGGCTTGCGGGCTGGTCGGAGGTCATGGAGTGGCTGGGCTGGTCGAAGATCATGGGGTCGATGAGCTGGTCGGAGGTCAGGGGGTGGCTGGGCTGGTTGAAGGTCAGGGGGTGGGTGGGCCGGTTGGGGGTCATGGGGTGGGGTCGTGGGGGCAGGCCAGGCGGTAGCCGCGTTTGACGACCGTCTCGACGATGCCGGCCGGCCCCAGGGCGCGGCGCAGCCGGGTGACGGCCATCTCCACCGCGTGCTCGGCCGAGTCCCGGGCCGCGCTGCCCGGCAGCACCGTGCGCAGGTCGGCGCGGGAGACGACGTGGCCCGGCTTGTCGGCCAGGCGTTTGAGCACCGCCATCGGCGCGGGCGGCAGCGGACGCAGGTCGCCGTCCACGACGACGGCGTGGCCGCGCACCTCCAGCCGGTGCCCGCCCGCGACCAGCCGGGTGACGCCGTGCTCGGGCAGGTGCCTGGCCAGCGCGCGGGCCAGGGCGCCGAGACGGGACCGGTCGGGCCGCAGGACGCGTACGCCGCGCGAGGTCAGCGGCTCGGCCGTCACGGGCCCCACGCAGGCGGCCACGACGGGCCCGCCGAACGCGGCCAGCAGCGCGTCCTCCAGCCCGTCGGAGCGGGCCGCGCCGAGCATGGCGTGGACGGCGGGCGCGCTGGTGAAGGCCACCGCGTCCACCGCGCCCGAGACGGCCTGGCTGATCAGGCGGCGCAGGGGCGAGCCGTCGCGGCAGGGCAGCCACCGGTAGACCGGGATCTCGATCACCTCGGCCCCGGCCGCGCGCAGGGCCGCCACGAAGGCGGTGAGCGGCTCGCCGTGCTGCTGGACCGCGATGCGCCGGCCGCGCAGGTCCTGGGCGAGCAGGTGCTCCTTGACCTCGTCGCAGGACTCGGTGACGGGCGTCCAGTGGTCGGTCAGTCCGGCGGCCCGTACGGCTCCCCTTGCCTTGGGGCCGCGGGTGAGCAGGCGGGCCCGGCCGAGGTGGTCGCCCAGGTCGGCGGACAGGCCCCAGCCCTCGGCGGCCGCCATCCAGCCGCGGAAGCCGACGCCGGTGGTGACGACCACGTCGTCCAGGGGGGCCTGGAGGGTGAGCCGGGTGGCGGCGAGCAGGTCGGCGTCCTCGGCCAGGGGCACCAGGCGGATGGCGGGCGCGCTGACGACGCGGGCGCCGCGCCGCGCCAGCAGCGCGGCGAACTCCTCCCGCCGCCGCGTGGCGGTCACCCCGATGGTGAACCCGGCCAGCGCGTCGGGCGCCGTCTCAGGTGACCCTTGGATGAACCCGCCCGGCGCGTCGGGCGCCGTCTCAGGTGACCCTTGGGTGAACCCGGCCGGCGCGTCCGGCGCCGCCTCAGGTGACCCTTGGATGAACGCGGCCGGCGCGTCGGGCGCCGTCCCGGGAGACCCTTCGGAAAGGGCGGTCATGCCGGCACCTCCGGGCAGGTGGGGCCCGGCCGGGCCCCGAGCGCCCGGCCGGGCGTCACAGGCGCGGGCGACGCAAGTGAGATCACCCTCCGATCCTGCTTTCGGGTGGTTTCACCCTTGGGTCTCCGCTGTTACCGCTGTGCTACAAGGCCCGGCCTTCAGGGTTGAGAGGATCCGGCGACGGGAACCGTTCCGCATGACGATCGCGGCGTTTCGGGGAGTTGCGGGTGACGGTCCGGCCTATTCGCGTGTTCGACGATCCGGTGCTCCGCGTGGTGGCGGAGCCGGTGCACGACTTCGACCGGGAGCTGCGGCGCCTGGTGAAGTCGCTGACGCTCACCCTGCGGGCGGGCACGGGCCGGGCGGGCCTGTCGGCCCCGCAGATCGGCGAGCCGGTGCGGGTGCTCGTCTACTCCTACGACGGCCGTTCCGGTCATCTGGTCAACCCGCGGCTGGAGCTGTCGGAGCGGCGGATCACCGCCGACGAGGCGTGCCTGTCGGCACCGGGCCTCTGGCGTCCGCTGGAACGCTCCTACATGGTCACGGCGCGCGGCCGCGACATGTTCGGCAAGCCGGTGACGCTACGGGCGCTGGGCGTGCTGGCGAGGGTGCTGCAACACGAGGCCGATCATCTCGACGGGGTGCTGTTCAGCGACCACCTCGAAGCTGAGGAGCGGGAACGCTTTCTTGCCGAGGCACTGCCGGCGAGCTGAGCTCACGCCGCTGTTCGGGGTCGGTGCCGCCCCACACGCCGTGCGCCTGCCGGGTGTCCAGCGCGTACTGCAGGCAGGGCCGGCGCACGGGGCACCGGCCGCAGATGGTCTTGGCCTTCTCGACCTGCGAGCGGCCGGGGCCTTCGAGCGAGATCGGGAAGAACAGTTCGGGGTCCAGTTCCAGGCAGGCTGCCCTGCGTGACCAGTTGAGCATCATCATGCCCATCGCGCCTACCCATGCCTTCCGGCGTCATACCTGTCAGATCCCGGCTCGGATCCCGGCTCGGACCTCGACTTGGATCCGGGCTCAGATCTCGGCCAGCAGGCGGTCCCAGTCCCGCAGGAACCTGGGCAGGCCGTAGCGGGCCAGGGCGGCGGCGCGCGCGGCCTTGCCGGCCTGGGCGGCCCGTTCGGGGTCGGTGACGAAGGCGTGCAGGGCGTCGGCCAGCACGTCCACCCTGGTGGAGAGTACCCCGGCCTCCTGCGGCACCGCCTCGACGGCCTCGGTGGTGGCCAGCGCCACGACGGGCATGCCCAGGGTCATGGCCTCGACGAGGGCCAGGCCCAGCGACGTCCAGCGGTAGGGGTGCAGGTAGGCGCGTCTGCGGGCCAGGGCGGCGTGCATGACGTGCTGCGGCAGGTCCTCGTAGGTGCCGTACGGCAGGCCGTCCACCTTCATGCCGAACACGTCCAGCGGGACGCGCTCGGCGAAGCGCGGCAGCAGGTCGGTGCCGGCGACCCTGGTACGGCGTACCGGCTCGTTGACCACGACGCCGGCCCTGGCCAGCTCGCCGGTGTACAGGTGGCCCGGGTCGGGGACGCCGTGCTCGATCACGCGGGTGGGCGCCCGGCCGTTGTCCCAGAACAGCTCGTTGAAGTGGGTGACGTGCACGATCGTGACGTCGTCCTGGCCGGACAGCGGGTGCCTGGTCCGCGGGACGTCGCCTGACGGGGTGTTGTGCTCGACGTACACGCCGGGCGCCGCGCGGCCGAGCCACTCGCGGGCCAGGTCGATCTCGTGCGGCCGCTGGTAGACGACCACGTCGATCGGCTCGTCGCGGAGCCGATCGTAGGCCACCTCGCGGACGTTGTCCGGCCAGTCGTAGGTGGCGGCGCGCCCCCGGCCGTCGGGACCGCGGCCGGGAACGAGCGGGAGCACGTAGTCGTGGCCGCCGCTGACGAAGGCGCTGGTCCACGAGCCGTGGACGTGCCAGATGAGGATCCTCACCAGCGGCTCCAGCCCATGGCCCGGGCCCAGGGCGCGGCCGAGGCCGCCGCCACGGGCATCTCGGGCGCGCTGAGCACCCGGTCGACGACGTCGGTGAGATCGTCGGCGACCTCGGCCGCCTGCTCGATCTCCTCCTCCAGCGTCTGCCTGGTCGGGACGAGGATGCCCCGGGCCCCCGCGGCCCTGGCCGCCTCCATGTCCCGGCCGATGTCGCCGACCACCACGCAGTCGCGCGGGCTGACGTCGAGGACGGCGGCCGCCCTGATCACCAGCCCCGGCGCCGGTTTGCGGCAGGTGCAGCCGTCGGCGTCGTCGTGCACGCAGATGGCCCACGCGTCGAACGGCCCGAGCAGCTCCTCCACCCTGGCGTTCACCTGGTCCATCTCGTCCGGCGAGAGCAGGCCCTTGGCCACGCCGGACTGGTTGGTGACCACCGCGACGGGCACGTCGGCCCGGCGGAGCCTGCCGAGCGCCTCGACCGCTCCCGGCATGGGCTCGACGAGGCGCGGGTCGCCGTTGTACGGCACGTCTTTGATCAAGGTTCCGTCCCGGTCGAAGAGGACGGCCCCGGGACGTCGCTTTTCGAACACCTCTCACCTCCGTCGCGTGGTCCGGCAGCTACCCGGGCCACCACCCGGCAAACAACTACTCAGAGTGACCAACCTCAGGCGATTACGCCCGTTTTCGCATCTCCCGAGGTAGCTCCAGGTTTGAGAGCCGCTTCTCTCGGTAGCGGTTCTCGACATCTGCGGGGGAGGAAACGATGAAGTTTCTCGGCATCAACGCGATCTTCCACGACCCGGCCGCGGCGCTGGTCGTCGACGGGAAGATCGTGGCCGCGGCGGAGGAGGAGCGCTTCAGCCGCCGCAAGCACGGCAAACGGCCGCTGGCGTTCTCCGCGTGGGAGCTGCCCGAGCAGGCCGCCGCCTGGTGTCTGCACGAGGCGGGCCTGTCCCCCGAGGACCTGGACGCCGTGGCCTACTCCTACGACCCGGCGCTGGTGGTCCAGCGGCCGGAGGGCGGCTGGGAGGACCTGCGCACGAAGTACGCCGTCCGGGCCCCCGCCTTCCTGGCGACCGCGCTGCCGGGCCTGGACGCCGGGCAGGTCACCTACGTGCCGCACCACGTGGCGCACGCCGCCTCGGCCGGCCTGGCCTCCCCCTGGCGCGACTGCGCGGTGCTGGTGTGCGACGGGCGCGGCGAGAACGTCTCGCACCTGGCCGGCCGCTACCGCGACGGCGAGCTGGAGGTGCTGGCCGCCCAGGAGCTGCCGCACTCGCTCGGCCTGATGTACGAGGACGTCACCCAGCACCTGGGCTTCCTGCGCTCCAGCGACGAGTACAAGGTCATGGCCATGGCCTCCTACGGCCGGCCGCGCCACCTGGAGTCGCTGCGCGAGATCATCTACACGACCGGCGACGGCGGTTTCCGCGTCGAGCCGGTCGACTGGAACGTCTACGTCAAGGCCCTGGCCATGGGCGAGCCGTGGACCTCCGACCACGCCGACCTGGCCGCCAGCGTGCAGGCCCGGCTGGAGGAGGTGCTGCTGGAGCTGGCCCGCTGGCTGCACGAGCGCACCGGCGAACGTCGGCTCGCGCTGGCCGGCGGGGTGGCGCTGAACTGCGTGGCCAACACCCGGCTGCTGGACGAGGGGCCGTTCGAGGAGGTGTGGGCCCAGCCGGCCGCCGGCGACTCCGGCACGGCGCTGGGCGGCGCGCTGCACCTGGCGCAGACCTACGGCGAGCCGGCCGGTCCCATGCCGGGCGCGGCGCTCGGGCGCGGGTTCACCGACGAGGAGCTGGGCGCCTGGCTGGACGTGGCGCGGGTGCCGTACACGCGGCCGGCCGACCTGGGCGCGGCGGTGGCCGCCGAGCTGGCCGCCGACCGGATCGTGGCCTGGTTCCAGGGCCGGTCCGAGTACGGGCCGCGGGCCCTCGGCCGCCGGTCGCTGCTGGCCCATCCGGGGCACGCGGGCAACACCGAGCGGCTCAACGACGTCAAGGGCCGGGAGCAGTTCCGGCCGATCGCGCCGATGGTCCTGGAGTCCAGGGCGCCGGAGATCTTCGGGCGGGGGCCGGTGCCCTCGCCGTACATGCTGTTCGTGCACGACGTGCGCGAGCCCTGGCGGGACCGCATCCCGGCGGTGGTGCACGTGGACGGCACCGCGCGCATCCAGACGATCTCGCCGGCCGACGACCCGCTGATGGCGCGGGTGCTGACCGAGTTCGAGGCGCGCACGGGGCTGCCGGTGGTGGTCAACACCAGCCTGAACACCGCGGGCCGGCCGATCGTCGACGACCCGCGGGACGCGCTGGAGTGCTTCGGCTCCTCGCCGGTGGACGTGCTGGCGCTGGGGCCCTACCTGGTGCGGCGCGGGGAGGTGTTCGCGTCGTGATCACCGTCGTGATCCCCACCATCGGCCGCGCCACGCTGCGGGAGACGCTGGCGGCGGTGGGCCGGTCGGTGCCGGTGATCGTGGTGGACGACCGGCGGGCGGACGCCGCCGCGCTGGAGCTGCCCGATCACGTGCGGGTCGTGCGCTCGGGCGGCCGCGGCCCGGCCGCGGCGCGCAACGCCGGGTGGCGGGCCGCCGGGACGCCCTGGGTGGTGTTCCTCGACGACGACGTGATCCCCGCGCCCGGGTGGGCCGAGGCGGTCTGGAAGGACCTGGTGGACCTGCCCGACGACGTGGGCGGCAGCCAGGGCCGGATCGTGGTGCCGCAACCGGTCGGCCGGCGGCCCACCGACGCCGAGCGGCACACGCTGGGGCTGTCGGACGCGCTGTGGGTGACCGCCGACATGGCCTACCGGCGTTCGGTGCTGGAGCAGACCGGCGGGTTCGACGAACGTTTCCCCCGCGCCTACCGCGAGGACGCCGACATCGCCCTGCGGGTGGCGCGGGCGGGCCACCGGCTGGTCGCGGGCGAGCGGGTGACCACGCACCCGGTGCGCCAGGACGGGTTCTGGGCGAGCGTGCGCTTCCAGCGCGGCAACGCCGACGACGCGCTGATGCGGCGCCTGCACGGGCCGGACTGGCGGCAGGCCATCGGCGGCTCGGGCGGCCGGCTGCGCCGCCACGCCGCCACCTCGGCCGCCGCGCTCACGGCCGCCACCCTCGGCCTGGCCGCCACCGTGGCCCGCCCGTCCGGGAAAGGGCGCGCGGACCGGTGGCCGGAGAGACGGCCCGGCGGGCGGCTCGATCGGCGGCCCGGCAGGCGGGGCGCGGCCGGCAGGTGGGGCGCGGCCGGCGGGTGGCGGGCGTTGCCGGTGCTGGCCGCGGTCGCCGGAGCCCTGTGGGCCGCGATGACCGCCGAGTTCGCCTGGCGGCGCATCGCCCCAGGGCCGCGTACCTGGCGCGAGGTGTGGCGCATGGCTGTCACCAGCGTGGTGATCCCGCCGGTCGCCTGTGTGCACCGGCTTCGGGGGGAATGGAGGTGGCGGCGATGAGACGTCGCGATCCGGCGGCTCGGTGCGGCCGCGGCCGTGCGAAGAACGCCACGCAGTGCCGCGGCAAGGCCGGACGGGCCGCCCGCGCCCGCAAGCCCGCGGAACCCACCACAGCGGAGGCCGGCACGCCGGAGGCGGCGGCGTGCCGGGCGGCCGGAGAGCACGGCGGCGGCCGGGGACGCGTGCTGGTGGCGCGGCTCGACGACGCCGGAGACGTCCTGCTGGCCGGGCCCGCCACCCGGGCCGTGCGCACGCTCGCCGACGAGCTGGTCTTCCTGGCCGGTCCCAACGGCCGGGCCGCCGCCGAGCTGCTGCCCGGCGTGGACCGGGTGATCGAGTGGCGGGCGCCGTGGATCGACCACTCCCCCGCCGCCGTGTCCAACGCCCAGGTCGCCGACCTGATCGCCCGGGTGGAGGGCGTGGACGAGGCGCTGCTGCTGACCTCCTTCCACCAGTCGGCGCTGCCGCTGGCCCTGCTGCTGCGGATGGCCGGCGTGCGGCGCGTCTGCGCGATCAGCAACGACTACCCCGGCTCGCTCCTGGACGTCCGGCATGTCGTGGACGAGACCCTCGACGTGCCCGAGGCCGAGCGCATGCTGGCCGTCGCGCGGGCGGCCGGGTTCGAGCTGCCACCCGGTGACGACGGCAAACTGGCTGTTCGGCGGCCCTTGCCGGATATCGGCCGGGAAAGCGGGCATCTCCTAGGCGTCGGCGGCGCTGCCGATGAACGCTCGTACGTCGTGGTGCATCCAGGGACGTCAGCCCCCGCCAGAACGTGGCCCGCCGACAAGCATCGGCAGGCCGTCAGGGAGCTGGTGGACGACGGGCACCGGGTCGTCGTGACCGGCAAGGAACGTGACCTCACCGCCTACGTGGCCTGCGACGCGGCAGTCGACCTCGGGGGCAGGACCACGTTCGCCGAGCTGGCCGCCGTGATCGAAGGCGCCAGTGTGCTGGTGGCCGGGAACACCGGTCCCGCGCACCTGGCCGCGGCGGTCGGCACACCGGTCGTGAGCCTGTTCGCCCCTGTCGTCCCCGCCGCTCGATGGGCCCCGTACGGCGTTCCCACGGTGCTGCTCGGCGACCAGCAGGCGCCCTGCTCGGGAAGCAGGGCGCGCACCTGTCCGGTGGCCGGGCACCCGTGCCTGTCCCTGGTGACAAGTGAGCAGGTGGTCAAGGCAGTGAGGGAGCTGACGCAGTGAAGGTCGATCTCATCTCCGAACACGCCGATCCGCTGGCGGCCATCGGTGGCGTGGACGCGGGCGGGCAGAACGTCTACGTCGCGCACCTGGCCGTCGCACTGGCCGAGCGCGGGCACACGGTCGTCGTCCACACCAGGCGCTCGGCGCGGTCGCAGCCCGACGCGGTGACCATGGCGCCCGGCGTCACGGTCGAGTACGTCACGGCGGGGCCGGCCGCGGCCGTGCCGAAGGACGAGCTGCCGCCGTACATGCCGGAGTTCACCGAACGCCTGGCCGACCGATGGGCGGCCGACCCGCCGGACGTGGCCCACGCGCACTTCTGGATGAGCGGCCAGGCGGCCCTGCGGGCCGCCGCCGGGGGTGTGCCGGTGGTGCAGACCTTCCACGCGCTCGGCACCGTGAAGCGGCGCTGGCAGGGCGAGGCCGACACCAGCCCGGCGCACCGGATCGACACCGAGCGCGAGATCGGCAAGCGGGCCGACGCCGTGCTGGCCACCTGCAGCGACGAGGTCAGCGAGCTGTGCGCGATGGGCGTGCCCGAGCGGCGCGTCACGGTGGTGCCCTGCGGGGTGGACCTGACGGCGTTCCGCCAGCAGGGGCCGGTCGCGCCGCGCGCGGGCGCCAAGGTGGTGCTCAGCATCGGCCGGATGGTGCCGCGCAAGGGCGTGGACACCCTGATCGCCGCGCTGCGCCAGCTCCCGGACGCCGACCTGGTGATCGCCGGCGGCGGCCCGGACGACGAGGAGGAGACCGCCCGGCTGCGCGACCTGGCCCTCGCCTACGGGCTCCAGGACCGGGTGCACCTGATCGGCAGCGTCCCGCGCACGCACGTGCCGGCGCTGATGCGCTCGGCCGACGTCGTGGTCACCGTGCCCTGGTACGAGCCGTTCGGGATGGTCCCGATCGAGGCGATGGCCTGCGGCGTGCCCGTCGTGGCCTCGGCGGTCGGCGGCCACCTGGACACGGTCGCGGGCTGCGGCGTGCTGGTTCCGCCGCGCCGCCCGCGGGCGCTGGCCAGGGCGCTGCGCGACGTGCTCGCCGACCCGGGCAGGCGCGCGGCGCTGGGCGCGGCGGGGGCGCGGCGGGCCCGCGAGCGGTACGGCTGGTCCCGCATCGCCGAGCAGACCGAGGCGGTGTACACGCAGGTCATCGACGGCAAGCTCTGCCGCCTGGCCGCTCTGGGGGGTTGATCATGGACAGACATCTGGAAAAGCTCTGGACCACGCTGGAGAAGGTCGACGACCACGCGGTCAGCATCCGCGCCTGGGGCGGGAAGCTGGCCGGCGTGCTGTCGGCCGGCGGCCGGCTGCTGGCCTGCGGCAACGGCGGGTCGGCGGCCGAGGCCCAGCACCTGACGGCCGAGCTGGTGGGCCGGTTCAGGGCCGACCGGCCGCCGTACGCGGCGATCCCGCTGCACGGCGACAGCTCCTCGATGACCGCGATCGCCAACGACTTCGGCCACGAGGAGGTCTACGCCCGCCAGGTGCGGGCGCACGGCCGTCCCGGTGACGTGCTGATGTGCCTGTCCACCAGCGGCGGCAGCCCGAACGTGCTGGCCGCGGCCCGGGCGGCGCAGGAGGTCGGCGTCGTCACCTGGGCGCTGACCGGGCCCGCGCCGAACCCGCTGGCCGACCTGTGCGACGAGGCGGTGGCCGTGCCCGCGCAGGAGACGGCCACCGTCCAGGAGGTGCACCTCGCCATGATCCACCTGCTCTGCGACGCCATCGAGGAGGCCGTCTGATGGGCCCCCTCGTCGTCATCGGCGACACACTGCTCGACGTGGACGTCGAGGGCGACAGCGAGCGGCTGTGCCCGGACGCGCCGGTCCCGGTGGTCGACATCGCGGCCGAGCACGCCCGCCCCGGCGGGGCCGGGCTGGCCGCGCTGCTGGCCGCGCGGGACGGCGCGGAGGTGGTGCTGATCACCGCGATCGGCGACGACCCCGACGGTCACCGCCTGTGCGCGCTGCTGTCGGAGGAGGTCGAGCTGGTACGCCTGCCGCTGAACGGCGGGACCGTGCGCAAGACCAGGGTCAGGTCGAGGGGCCAGACCATGCTCAGGCTCGACAGCGGCGACGGCGTCACCCGGTCCGACCCGCCCGGCGAGATCCCCGAGGAGATCACGGCCGTGCTGGCCCGCGCCGGCGCCGTGCTGGTCTCCGACTACGGCAGGGGCGTGGCCGGCCTGGCCCGGGAGCTGCTGCGCGAGGCCCGCGTACCGGTCGTGTGGGACCCGCATCCCCGGGGCGGGCCGCCCATGCCGGGCTGCACGCTGGTGACGCCGAGCGAGGCGGAGGCCAGGATGTTGTGCCCGGACGGCTACCGCGGCCCCGACCACGCGGCCCGCCGCCTGGTGCGGGAGCTGCGCGCGGGAGCCGTGGCGGTCACCACCGGCGGCAACGGCGCCACGCTGGCCGTCCAGGGCGGCCCGCTGACGCGGGTGCCGCCGCCGGTGACGGCGTCCGGGCAGGACGCGTGCGGCGCGGGCGACCGGTTCGCCGGCGCCGCGGCGCTCGCGCTGCGGGACGGCGCGGACGTCGAGGAGGCGGTCACCATCGGCGTCGGCGAGGCCTCGCGCTTCGTCGAGCGCGGCGGGGCCGCCACCGTCAGGACCCAGGAACAGCGGCTCGGCGACCGGCCGCGCACCGCGCTGGAGGTGGCCAGGCTCACCCGCGCGCAGGGCGGCCGGCTGATCGCCACCGGCGGCTGTTTCGACCTGTTGCACGCGGGGCACGTGAGCCTCCTGCGGCGGGCCAGGGCGCTGGGCGACGCTCTCGTCGTCTGCGTCAACTCCGACGACTCGGTGCGCAGGCTGAAGGGCCCGTCCAGGCCCGTGGTCGACGCGCGGGACCGGGTCGAGGTGCTGCGGGCGCTGAGCTGCGTGGACGCGGTCCTGGTGTTCGAGGAGGACACCCCGGCCGAGTCCATCGAGCTGCTGCGGCCCGACGTGTGGGTGAAGGGCGGGGACTACGAGGGGGAAGTCCTGCCCGAGTCAGAGGTCCTGAAGCGGCTCGGCGCCGAGTTCGTCGCGCTCAGCACGCTGCCGGGACGTTCGACCAGCAATCTGATCAGGGAGATCCAGTGAATATTTTGATCACCGGGGGCGCCTCCGGTCTCGGCCTGGCCACCGCCGAAGCGGTCGAGAAGGAGGGCTGGCGGGCGCTCGTCGTCGACGTGCGCGAGCCGGACCAGCGTTTCGACCACGTCACGGCCGACCTGGCCGACCGCGGGCAGGCCGAGCGGGCCGTGCGCGAGCTCGCCGAGCGGGCCGGCGGCCTGGACGGCGTGGTGACCGCGGCCGGCATCGACGCCTGCGGACGCCTGGAGGACGTGCCCGCCGACGACTGGGAGCGGGTGATCCAGGTCAACCTGCTCGGCACGGCCGCCGTCGTCCGGGCGGCGCTGCCGTATCTGAAGCGGAGCCGCGGCAAGGTGGTGACCTGCGCCTCGACGCTCGGGCTGCGCCCGCTGAGCGACGCCTCGGCGTACTCGGCCTCCAAGTTCGGCGTCGTCGGCTTCACCAGGGGGCTGGCGGTCGAGCTGCGCGGCGAGGTGGGGGTGACCCTGCTGATCCCGGGCGGCATGCGGACGAGCTTCTTCGACGGGCGTCCCGAGCAGTACAAGCCGGGCCCGGAGGCGGGGCTGAACGACCCGGCCGACGTCGCCCAGACCGTCGTGTTCGCGCTCCGGCAGCCGGCCGGGTGCGAGGTCAGAGAGCTGGTCGTCTGCCCCTCGACGGAGACGTCATGGCCCTAGAACTGCTGGCGTTGCGCGGGCTCGGCCTGGGCGACCTGCTCACGGCCGTCCCCGCGCTGCGGGCGCTGCGGCAGTCGTTCCCCGGGCACCGGATCACGCTGGCCGCGCCGAAGTCCCTGGAGGCCCTGCTGCCGCTGACCGGCGCGGTGGACGCCCAGGTGGACGTGTCCGGGCCGGGCCCGGTGCCGTTCCAGCGGCCCGACATCGCGGTCAACCTGCACGGCAAGGGGCCGCAGAGCATCGAGGCGCTGCGCGCCACCGACCCGGGCCGGCTGATCAGCTTCGGCGTCGGCCCGCCGTGGCAGGACGGCGTGCACGAGGTGCGGCGCTGGTGCGGCCTGCTGGAGTGGCACGGCATCCCCGCCGACCCGGAGGACCTGACGCTCGGCATCTCCGACCGGACGGGCCCGGTGATCGTGCATCCGGGGGCCGCCTACCCGGCGCGGCGCTGGCCGCCCGAGCGGTTCGCCGAGGTCGCGGCGGCGCTGGACGACGTGGTCGTCACCGGCAACGCCGACGAGGTGCCGATCGCCAGGAAGGTCGCCGAGCTGGCCGGGCTGCCGCCGGAGCGCATGCTGGCCGGCCGCACCCGGCTGGCCGACCTGATCGACCTGGTCAGCCGGGCCCGGCTGGTGGTCTGCGGCGACACCGGGGTCGCGCACCTGGCGACGGCGTTCTGCGTGCCGTCGGTGGTGCTGTTCGGCCCGGTGCCGCCGTCGGAGTGGGGGCCGCCGCCCGGATGGCGGCACGTGGCCCTGTGGGCCGGTCGCAAGGGCGACCCGCACGGCCTGCGCCCCGATCCCGGCCTGCTCAGGATCGAGGTGTCGGAAGTGGTCGACGCAGCTCTGGAGGTCACGTCATGAGGGCTCTGGTCACCGGCGGAGCCGGCTTCCTCGGTTCCTACCTGTGCGAACGCCTGCTGGACGAGGGCGCCGAGGTCATCTGCATGGACAGTTTCCTGACCGGCGGCCCGCGCAACGTCGAGCACCTGCTGGACAATCCGGCCTTCCGGCTCATCGAGAGCGACCTGACCGGGTACGTGCACGTCCCGGGCCGGGTGGACCTGGTGCTGCACTTCGCCTCGGCCGCCTCGCCGGCCGACTACCTGCGCTACCCGATCGAGACGTTGCGGGTGGGCAGCGTGGGCACCCTGCACGCGCTCGGGCTGGCAAGGGAGAAGGGCGCCCGGTTCGTCCTGGCGTCCACCAGCGAGGTGTACGGCGACCCGCTGGAGCACCCGCAGAAGGAGACGTACTGGGGGAACGTCAACCCGGTCGGCCCGCGCAGCGTCTACGACGAGGCCAAGCGCTTCGCCGAGTCGCTGACCACCGCCTACCGCCACTCGCGCGGCACCGACACCGGGATCGTGCGCATCTTCAACACCTACGGCCCGCGGATGCGCCCGTTCGACGGCCGGGCGATCCCGACGTTCATCCGGCAGTCGCTGAAGGGCGAGCCGCTGACCATCACCGGCGACGGCACCCAGACCAGGTCGATCTGCTACGTGGACGACACCGTCTCGGGCATCCTGGCCATGGCCCGCAGCGACTTCACCGGCCCGGTCAACATCGGCAACCCGGACGAGCTGACCATGCTGGAGCTGGCCACCCTCATCCGCGACCTGACCGGTTCGGCCTCGGAGATCGAGTTCATCGACCGGCCCGCCGACGATCCGAAGGTGCGCCGGCCCGACACCACGCTGGCCGCCGAGCGGCTGGGCTGGCGGGCGGAGGTGCCCGCCAAGGAGGGGCTGCGGCGCACGATCGAGTGGTTCACCGCGGAGCTCGCCGCGAACGACAGGTTCGAGGAGCTGCGTGTGTGACGGAGAACGCCGAGGGATCGGCGACTCCACGGGAGGCCGTGGGCCGGGCGTGAAAGCCCGGCCCACGACCATGCCCGGCCGGTGTGCGCGGCCTGGTGTTCAGCGGCCGGCCATCGTGCAGAAAGCGGTCGTGCAGAAAAGCGGTCGGTCAGAGGGCGATGCCGAGGAGGGCGTCGGTCAGGTCCTTGACCAGGCCGGGCTGCTGCGGGCCGCCCTCGGCCTGCGCCCGCTCGGCCCAGGCGTCGATCTTGGCCAGCGCGCCCGGCGAGTCGAGGTCGTCGGCCATCCGCTCGCGGACCGCGGCCAGCAGCTCCTCCGCGCGCGGCGCGCCCTGCAGGGCGACCGCCGAGCGCCACAGCGCGAGCCGGCGCTCGGCCGCGGCGAGCTGGTCGGGCGTGTACTCCCAGTCCTCCCGGTAGTGGTGGGCCAGCAGGACGAGCCGCACGGCCATCGGGTCGTGCCGCTGCCGCAGCCGGCTGACGAACACCAGGTTGCCCTTGGACTTCGACATCTTCTCGCCGTCGAGCGCCACCATGCCCGCGTGCGTGTAGAACTTGGCAAACGGCCACTCCCCCGTCGCCGCGTGCCCCTCGGAGGCGCCGCACTCGTGGTGCGGGAAGATCAGGTCGGAGCCGCCGCCCGCCACGTCGTAGCCGGGGCCCAGGTTGCGCAGCGCGATCGCGGTGCACTCGATGTGCCAGCCGGGACGCCCCCGGCCCAGGCTCGTCTCCCAGGCCGGCTCGCCGGGCCGCTCGGCCCGCCACAGCAGCCAGTCGAGCGGGTGCCGCTTGCCCGGCCGGTCGGGGTCGCCGCCGCGCTCGGCGGACAGGGCCAGCATCTCGGCCTCGTCGTAGCCGGACACCTGGCCGAACTTGGGGGCGTCGGCCACCTTGAAGTAGACGTCGCCGTCGAGGTCGTAGGTGCAGCCCTTGGCGGCGAGCTCGGTGATCAGGTCGGCGACGTGGCCCACGACCTCGGTGACGCCGACGTACTCGCGCGGCGGCAGGATGCGCAGGGCCTCCATGTCGGTGCGGAACAGCTCGATCTCGCGCTCGGCCAGTTCCTGCCAGTCGATGCCGGTCTGGGCGGCCCGCTCCAGCAGCGGGTCGTCCACGTCGGTGGCGTTCTGGGTGTAGTGGACCTCGTGCCCGGCGTCCCGCCACATCCGGCCCACCAGGTCGAAGGCGTGGTAGGTGTTGGCGTGGCCGAGGTGGGTGGCGTCGTAGGGGGTGATGCCGCAGACGTACATCCGGGCGGTGGGGCCGGGATCGGTCTGCCGCACCTGCCTCGTCGTCGTGTCGTAGAGACGCAGCGGAATGCTCTCACCTGGGAGCTTGGGGATGTTCTGGGCAGACCACGATCTCATGCCTTTGAGCCTATCCGTGCCGTAAGGTCCGTGAACTCGTAGGCGGTGTCGTCCTGGCCCAGGGTGACCCGCATCACCGACAGCGAGGCGTAGACGCGGCCGTCGGGCAGGGTGTTGCGCACCAGGAGGGCGTCCGGCCGGTCGGAGTGCGCGCCGGTGATCAGCTCCGCCCAGTCGGGCGCGCTCGCGAAGCGCGGCAGGTGGGCCCGGACGCGGCCGGCGTCCGGGTCGAGGCCGGTGTTGACGACCATGCTGGTGCCGTCGGGCAGGGCGGAGGCGGTGAGGCGGTCGCCGTCCCAGCTGAACAGCCGCACGCCGGACAGGTCGGCGAGCACGAGGTGGAAGGGGTCGTAGCGGGTCAGGTCGACGTCCGGGACGTCGCCCGTGGACACCGCGATCAGGGCCAGGTCGCCGCGGGAGACCCTGGTGGTCTCGGGGGCCATCGTGCCGTGGCCGTTGAGGAGGGCGGCGGCGCGGCAGGCGGACGGGGAGACGGCCATCCAGGTGCCGCCGCCCTTGAGGTCACGGCCGCCGATCACCCCGGGATGCTCGGGCCAGTGCTCCCCGGGCGCCTCCCAGGGGCGGTCGGTGAGCTCGTCCCGCACGCCCATGAGGGTCAGCGGCTCCCCGGTTCTCACGATCAGCGTGCACATGCGGCAAAGGGTATAAAACCCCCGCCAGTCCTCAGATAGGGGGCCAGGGAACGGCCGGCCACCCTTCCGACGGGTACGGATGCACGCCGGTGTCCAGCAGCCGCCTGACCCGCCGCCAGGTGGCCTCCACCTCGGCCAGCGTGAGCAGCTCGCGCAGCCGCCGCCCCAGCGAGCCCGACTCCAGGTCGCGCTCCAGCTTGGCCAGCACCGCCACCGCCTCGCGCGCCAGCGGCTTGCCCCGCCACTGCCACAGCACGGTACGCAGTTTGTCCTCGACCGAGAAGCAGACGCCGTGGTCGACGCCGTAGACGTGCCCGGTCGGCAGCGGCAGCAGGTGACCGCCCTTGCGGTCGGCGTTGTTGACCACCGCGTCGAACACCGCCATCCGGCGCACCACCGGGTTGCGGCTCTTGACCAGCCGCATCAGGTCGATCTCGCGCTCGGTGTCGATCCACAGCTGGCACATGCCGGGCCCGAACGGGCCCTCGCGGTAGACGGTCGGCGGCACGATGCGCCAGCCGGTCGCCTGGGAGACCTCGTAGGCGGCCACCTCGCGGGCGGCGAGGGTGCCGTCGGGGAAGTCCCACAGGGGGCGCTCGCCGCGGACGGGCTTGTAGACGCAGGCGGCGCTGCGGCCGCCCAGCTTGATCGAGCAGTAGAGGGTCATGTTGGTGGCCTCGACCAGGCGGCCGGCCACCTCCAGGCGCCCGTCGCGCAGCAGCGTGAGCGCCTCCTCCTCCTGCATGATCGGCCCTTGTGGCGGCTTGACGGCCGGTTCGCTCTCAGGAGCGGTCATGAAGCCGCCTCACCCCCGCGGTAGCCGTTGAGTCGGACGCAGACATGGCCTTCGGCGTCGAGCGGCTGCCCGCACAGGGGGCAGGGAGGCCGGCCCGCCGCCACGATCTGGAGCGCCCTGCGGGTGAAGGCACGCGCGGCCCCTGCGCTGATCCGCACCCGCAGCACGGCGGGGTCGGGGCCGTCGAGGTCCTCCTCGTCGATGACCTCCTGCGCCTCGATCACCACCTGGGACTTGTCGTCGTCCCAGGCCAGCGCCATGGTGCCGACCCGGAAGTCCTCCGCGACCGGCACGTCGAGGGGGGCGTCGTCGGCCAGGTCGGCCGGAGCCAGCGCGGGCACGTGCGCGGTGCCCCCGCTGAGCCGCAGAACCTCGTCGAGCAGCTCGTCGAGCCTGCCCGCGAGCGCAGCCACCTGCAGCTTCTCCAGCGCCACGGTGGTCAGTCTGCCCTCGGCCCTGGCCTGCAGAAAAAAGACCCGCGCGCCCGGCTGCCCCAGGGCGCCGGCGACGAACCTCTCCGGTGGGTCGTAGTCGAAGACCGGCATAGCCTGACCTTACGTGGTCCCGGGTCCACCGCCGACGGCGGCATCGCTCCCGGTGATGTTTTCTCCCCCGTCTTTCTCCTCCGAATCCTCGGGCAACCGCAATTCCCCCATATCGTTAATCCTGAGAACAAAGGGACGCAAGGGGGCATAGCGAATCACGGTGAGGGCCGCAGGATCGGCTGTTATCCGCTGAAAATGATCGAGGTGCAGCCCCAGAGCGTCCGCCACGATCGCCTTGATGACGTCTCCGTGGGTGCACGCCAGGTAGACACCCTTCAACCCGAGGCGTCGATTCCACTCCCGGACCGCGGCCACCGCCCGATGTTGCATATCGGCCAGCGACTCCCCTTCCGGAAATGTCACCGCACTGGGATGCGCCTGCACGGTCTGCCAGAGCGGCTCCTGCGCGAGCTCCTTGAGCGGGCGGCCCGTCCAGGCGCCGTAGCCGCACTCGATCAGCCGCTCGTCGAGGACCACGTCCGCCCCGCGGCCCTTGGCCACGGCCTCGGCGGTCTCGCGGCAGCGTTCGAGCGGGCTGGAGACGACGGCGTCGAGCCGGACCCCGGCGATGCGGCCGGCCAGCGCCTCGGCCTGCGCCCGCCCGGCCTCGCTCAGGCGCACCCCCGGGGTGCGCCCGGCCAGCACCGGCCCGGTGAGGTCGGTCAGCCCGTGGCGGGCCAGCAGAAGGGTGGTCACACCAGCAAGTGTCGCAGGCGCGGATCACCATGTTTCACGCACCTGCGAGAAAACTTCGCATCCACCCGCCGCCACGCTCCTCACCAGGCAGGACATTGGAGCGGCGGACTGGCGGGCGAGCCCGTTCTTGGTAACCTGGCGGGATCATGGAGCAGCGCTATGTCGGCCGCAGCGGCCTGTCGGTGTCCCGGCTGGGGCTCGGCACGATGACCTGGGGCCGTGACACCGACCCGGAGGAGGCGGCCGCCCAGCTCCGTTCCTTCCTCGACGCGGGCGGCACCCTCGTCGACACCGCCGACGTCTACACCGGGGGCGACTCCGAGCGGCTGCTCGGCCGCATGCTGCGCGACTCCGTGCCGCGCTCGGAGCTGGTGATCTCCACCAAGGCCGTGGTCACCCCGACCGGCCGCCGGCCGCGCGACGCCTCCAGGCGCCACCTGATCGCCGCCGTCGACGAGTCGCTCAACCGGCTCGGCCTCGACTACGTCGACCTGTGGCAGCTGCACACCTACGACGCCGAGGTGCCGCTGGAGGAGACCCTGGCCGCCCTCGACGCGATCGTCTCCTCCGGCCGGGCCGTCTACGCCGGCGTCTGCGACTACGCGGGCTGGCAGCTCGCCGCCGCCGCCGTCACCCAGAAGTCGGTCCCCGGCCGCATCCCGATCACCTCGGCCCAGGTCGAGTACTCGCTGCTGGCCCGCGAGCCCGAGCGCGAGCTGCTGCCCGCCGCCGCCCACCTCGACGTCGGCGTGCTGGCCTGGTCGCCGCTCGGCCGGGGCGTGCTGACCGGCAAGTACCGCACCGGCATCCCGGCCGACTCCCGCGCCGCGACGCCGCACTTCGCCGACTTCGTCCGTCCCTATCTCGACGAGCGCGGCCGCAGCGTGGTCGAGTCGGTCACCACCGCCGCCGACGGGCTCGGCGTCTCGCCGCTGGCGGTGGCCCTGTCGTGGGTGCGCGACCAGCCCGGGGTGGCCTCGGCGATCGTCGGCGCCCGCACCCACACGCAGCTCAAAGGGATTCTGTCGGCCGAGGACGTCGTGCTCCCGATCGAGATCCGGGAGGCGCTCGATGACGTGTCCTCGCTCGACTGACGACGAACGAGAATCCATCTCGCGTATCACTAGTCGATACCGAATCGCAACTTTACCGGGAAAAAGCCTGCGTCTGACGGGCCTTGTCCATAAGGATTTCCTCCTGAAGCGACACAGGAGGGGACGGATGGGGAGCAGGACCGCGATCTCGGCCGGGGTGCTCGCGGTGGCGCTGGCGGCGATCCCGGCGGGGGCGCCGGCCGCTTCCGCCGCCGCCGTCCAGGGCTGCCCGGGCGAGGGTGGGCTGCTCTCGGGCGTCACCGACACGCTGTGCGACGTCGTCGGCGCGCTCACGGGCACGGTCGACGACGTGACCGGCGGCAAGGCCGACCCGGTGACCAAGGGCGTCGACAAGGCCACCGGCGAGGTGCTCGGCACCGTCGGCGACGCCGTGCCGACCGGCAGGCCCGCCAAACCGTCCCACTCGGACCGCCCCTCCCCCAGCCCCAGCCACAGCGACCTGGTGCCCGAGACGCTGAAGGACGTGTGCCTGCCGGTGCTGGCCTGCGACGACCAGGGCGTGCTCCCGTCGCTGACGGCCTACCCCACCCCGACGGCCTCGCCCGGGACCGAGACCGAGACCGGGACCGGGACCGGGCGCCGCCGGAGCGACCGGCCGCACGAGCGCGAGACCGACGAGGCCACCGCGCCGCTGCCGACGCAGCCGCCCACGCCGCCGCAGCCACAGCCGTACACGCTGGACGACGAGCGGCCGGTCACCGCCGAGGAGCCGACCGCCGATCCCGACGACTCGCGGGTGGAGCTGCTGTGGCCCAACCCGTTCGGGCGCGAGCTGGCCGTGCCGCTGCGCGACCAGCGAGTGGTGCGGCCCAGCCCGCCGGCTCAGGACGTGCTGGGCACCGTGCTGACGATCGTGCTGCTGGGGTCGGCGGTGCTGGCCACCCGGATCGTGCAGCAGCGGCGGCACCGGGCCGAGCCGAGCGAGTCGATCCCGTTCGAGCCGGCCCCGGCGGGCAGCAGCGGCAGGCACCGCCTGGCGTGAGGCGCGCTCAGCCGCCGATCGCGTGCGCGCCGCCGTCGACGTGCACGATCTCGCCGGTGGTGGCGGGGAACCAGTCGGACATGAGCGCCACGCACGCCTTGGCGGCCGGGACGGTGTCGGTGAGGTCCCAGCCCAGCGGCGAGCGCTCGGGCCAGCTCTCCTCGAACTCCTTGAAGCCCGGGATCGACTTGGCGGCCATCGTGCGCAGCGGCCCGGCCGAGACCAGGTTGACCCGGATGTTGTGCTTGCCCAGGTCGCGGGCGAGGTAGCGGCTGCACGACTCGAGGCCGGCCTTGGCCACGCCCATCCAGTCGTAGACCGGCCAGGCCTTGGAGGCGTCGAAGTCGAGGCCGACGACCGCGCCGCCCTCCTTCATCAGCGGCAGGCAGGCCACGGCCAGCGACTTGAACGAGTACGTGGAGACCTGCAGGGCGGTGGCGACGTCCTCCCACGGCGTGTTGAGGAAGTTGCCGCCGAGGGCGCTCTGCGGCGCGAAGCCGATGGAGTGCACGACGCCGTCGAGCCCGTCGACGTGCTCGCCCACGCGGGCGGCCAGCGTGTCGAGCTGGTCGGTGTCCTGGACGTCGAGCTCCAGCACCGGCGGGGTCTGGGGCAGCCGCTTGGCGATGCGCTCGACCAGGCTCAGCCGGCCGAACCCGGTGAGCACCACCGTGGCGCCCTCCTCCTGGGCCAGCTTGGCCACCGAGAAGGCGATGGAGGCGTCGGTGAGCACGCCGGTCACGAGGATCCGCTTGCCTTCGAGAATTCCCACGTCAGTGCCCCATTCCGAGTCCGCCGTCGACCGGGATCACGGCCCCGGTGATGTACGAGGCGTCGTCGCCGGCCAGGAAGCGGACGACGCGCGCGATCTCCGCGGGGGCGGCCTGCCGCCCGAGCGGGATGTTCTTGACGATGGCCTCCTGGTCGAGGCCGGACGTCATGTCGGTGGCCACGAAGCCGGGCGCCACCACGTTGACGGTGATGTTGCGCGAGCCGTACTCGCGGGCCAGGGAGCGGGCGAAGCCGACCAGGCCGGCCTTGGAGGCGGCGTAGTTGGCCTGGCCCGCCTGACCGGACAGGCCGACCACGGAGGAGATGAGGATGATGCGGCCGCGCTTGATCTTCATCATGGGCCTGATGGCGCGCTTGGCCACGCGGTAGGCCCCGGTCAGGTTGGCGTCGATGACGTCGGTGAAGGTCTCCTCCTTCATCATCGCCAGCAGGGTGTCCTTGGTGATGCCCGCATTGGAGACGAGGACCTCGACCGGCCCCTGCTCGGCCTCGACCTTGTCGAAGGCGGCCTCGACCTCGGCCGTGCTGGTGACGTCGCAGCGGACGCCGAACAGACCCTCCGGCGGCTCCCCCGATCGGTAGGTGACCGCGACGGCGTCGCCGGCCGCGGCGAGTTCACGGGCGATCGCGAGGCCGATGCCGCGATTGCCTCCGGTGACGAGTACAGAGCGTGCCATGGCATCTGACGCTATCTCTTACTTGCGGGTATCCGCTTGTCCGGGTGGCACAAGATCACAGGGTTAGGATCGTGGACATGCGCCAGATCGATCCCGATTTCCTGGAACTGCCGCTGCGGCAGCTCGCGGACGCGGCCCTGCAACGCGCCCGCGACCTCGGCGCCGAGCACGCCGACTTCCGGCTCGAACGCGTCAGGGCCGAGACGCTGCGCCTGTACGACGCCCGCCTCGAAGGCGCGCTCGACGCCGACGACCTCGGCTACGCGGTCCGTGTCGTCAAGGGTGGCACATGGGGGTTCGCGGCCGGCATCCACCTGACCCCGCAGGCCGCCGCGGCGGTGGCCGAGCAGGCGGTGCGGGTGGCCGAGGTGAGCGCGCCGGTCAACCGGGAGCCCATCGAGCTGGCGCCCGAGCCGGTGCACGCCGACGCGGTGTGGGTCTCCGACTACGACGTCGACCCGTTCGAGGTGCCCTCCGCCGACAAGGTGGGGCTGCTGGCCGACTGGTCGGCCGGGCTGCTCAAGGGCGCCGACCACGTCTCGGCGCGGCTGCTGCAGGTCAAGGAGCAGAAGTTCTACGCCGACACCGCGGGCACGGTGACCACGCAGCAGCGCGTGCGGGTGCATCCGTCGCTCAACGCGATGAAGGCGCACGAGGGCGGCTTCGACGACATGTCCACGATCGCGCCGCCGGTCGGCCGCGGCTACGAGTACCTGACCGGCACGGGCTGGGACTGGCCGGCCGAGCTGGGCCGGCTGCCCGAGCTGCTGGCCGAGAAGCTGGCCGCGCCCTCGGTCGAGGCGGGCGACTACGACCTGGTGATCGACCCGTCCAACCTGTGGCTGACGATCCACGAGTCGATCGGCCACGCCACCGAGCTCGACCGCGCGCTGGGCTACGAGGCCGCCTACGCCGGCACCAGCTTCGCCACCTTCGACCAGCTCGGCGAGCTGGTCTACGGCTCGCCGCTGATGAACGTCACCGGCGACCGCACGGTCACGCACGGCCTGGCCACGGTCGGCTACGACGACGAGGGCGTGCGGGGGCAGAGCTTCGACATCGTCAAGGACGGCGTGCTGGTGGGCTACCAGCTCGACCGGCGGATGGCGCTGATGAAGGGGTTCGGGCGCTCCAACGGGTGCGCGTTCGCCGACTCCCCCGGCCACATGCCGATCCAGCGCATGGCGAACGTGTCGCTGGCCGCCGCGCCCGGCGGGCCCTCCACCGAGGAGCTGATCGCGGGCGTGGAGCGCGGCCTGTACATCGTGGGCGACAAGAGCTGGTCGATCGACATGCAGCGCTACAACTTCCAGTTCACCGGGCAGCGGGCGTACCGGATCTCGCACGGGAAGCTGGCCGGGCAGGTCAGAGACTTCGCCTACCAGGCCACCACGACCGATTTCTGGCAGTCGATGGACGGCGTCGGCGGGCCGGGCACGTACGTGCTGGGCGGCGCCTTCAACTGCGGCAAGGGCCAGCCGGGGCAGGTCGCGCCGGTCAGCCACGGATGCCCGTCGGCGCTGTTCAGGGGCGTGCGCGTGCTCAACACGGTGCAGGAGGGCGGCAAGTG
Source organism: Nonomuraea sp. NPDC050227 (assembly GCF_044459705.1). NCBI lineage: Bacteria > Bacillati > Actinomycetota > Actinomycetes > Streptosporangiales > Streptosporangiaceae > Nonomuraea > Nonomuraea sp. NPDC050227. The sequence continues at coordinate 852,679 of NZ_JBITJF010000003.1, forward strand.
ACTACCCCGCAGGAGATGGTGGAGAGGGCTCTGGAGCTCTCCGCGAACGACGGCTGCGTGGTGCTGGTGGACGAGGGCTCCACGGCCAACCTGCGCTTCGCGGGCAACACGCTGACCACCAACGGCGTGGCCCGCTCGTCCCGGCTGACCGTGATCTCGGTGGCCGGGCAGGGCGTGGGCGTGGTCTCGCGCTCGGCCGTGCGCGCCGACCAGCTCCCCGACGTGGTCGCGGCGGCCGACCGGGCGGCCCGCGAGGCCCGGCCCGCCGAGGACGCCCGCCCGCTGGTCGAGGGCGGCCCGGCCGCGCCCGGCTGGGACGACGAGGTGCGGCCGACCGACATCGGGGTGTTCGAGCGGTTCGCGCCCGCGCTCGGCGAGGCGTTCTCGGCCGCCGAGTCCGGCGACAGGAAGCTCTACGGCTTCGCCGAGCACTCCCTCACCTCGACCTTTCTCGGCACCTCCACCGGCGTGCGGCTGCGGCACGACCAGCCGACCGGCCGCCTGGAGCTCAACGCCAAGTCCGGCGACCTGAAGCGGTCGGCCTGGACCGGCGTGTTCACCGAGGACTTCGCCGACGTCGACGTGGCCGCGCTCGGCGCCTCGCTGGCCCAGCGCCTGGAGTGGGCCAAGACCCGGGTCGACCTGCCCGCGGGCCGCTACGAGACGCTGCTGCCGCCGAGCGCGGTGGCCGACCTGATGATCTACCTGTACTGGTCCTCGGGCGCCAGGGACGCGCTCGACGGCCGCTCGGTGTTCTCCGGGCCGGGCGGCGGCACGCGGGTGGGCGAGCAGCTCGCCACGCTGCCGATCACGCTGTCCAGCGATCCCCGGGCCGCGGGCATCTCGTGCGCGCCGTTCGTCACCGCGCACGCCTCCAGCCGCGACAGCTCGGTGTTCGACAACGGCCTGCCGCTGGGCCCCACCGACTGGATCAGGGACGGCCGGCTGGAGTCGCTGCTCCAGACGCGCTACTCGGCCGAGCTGAGCGGGCTGCCGGTGACGCCCGGCATCGACAACCTGGTCATGTCCGGCCCGGCGGAGGGCGCCCGGTCGCTGGAGGAGATGATCGCCTCCACGCGGCGCGGACTGCTCGTCACCTGCCTGTGGTACATCCGCGCGGTCGATCCCCAGACGCTGCTGGTCACGGGCCTCACCCGCGACGGCGTCTACCTGGTGGAGCACGGCGAGGTCGTCGGCGAGGTGAACAACTTCCGGTTCAACGAGAGCCCGGTCGACCTGCTCGGGCGCGTCACGGAGGTGGGGGCGGCCGAGCGCACGCTGCCCCGCGAGTGGAACGACTACTTCCAGCGCACGGTGATGCCGCCGCTGCGGGTGCCGGACTTCAACATGTCGACGGTCAGCCAGGCGAGCTGACCCCGCCGTACGTCAGGGCCGTACATCACGGCCGTACGGCTGCCGGGCGCGCCCGCCGTCCCGCGATCGAGCGGGGCGGCGGGCGTCGTCCTGCCGGCCGCCGTCCGGGCCTCCAGCGGGCCGCAGGGCGGGCCGGGGCCGGGACGGGGGTCCGGTGTGCCGGGGCGCCGGCCCCGGGCCGTCGGGGGACGGTCAGGAGTCCTCCAGGCGGAAGCCCACCTTCATGCCCACCTGGTAGTGCGCGATCTCGCCTCCGTCGAGGTGGCCGCGGATCTCGGTGACCTCGAACCAGTCCAGGTGGCGCAGGGTCTGCGAGGCCCGCTGGAGGCCGTTGCGGATGGCCTGGTCAAGGCTCTCCCCCGACGTGCCGACTATCTCAGTGACCCGATACGTTCGATCCGTCATCTCCCCATCCTCCTTACTCGAAGGCCATGATCGCATGACCCTCCTCATCGCCCGGCCGCGCCGTCGCGCCCTGCCCGTACGAGGTCTACCGTGGAAGGTATGAAGGGGTGGCGCAAGAAGCCGGACGTCCACCAGGTCACCGACGCCAGACCCTCGCTCACGGCGGACATCCGCAAGCGTGAGGTCGCCTACCTGATCAAGATGGGCATCCGGACGATCTGCCTGATCCTGGCGGTCGTGGTGCCGGTGCCGTGGCCCTACCGGCTGCTGTTCATCGCCGGGGCAGTGTTTTTGCCATACATTGCCGTAATCGGGGCCAATGAGCGCAGCGAGGGCGCGCCGCCGCCCCACTTTCAGTCCCCCGAGGCTAACCAAACCGAGATACCGCTGCATCGACGCGAGATCGGGTCGTGACTAAGTCTTGACGCATCCCATGGGTTGTAGGTGTACGCTTTAGGCAAGCGCTCCGGTCCCCCGTCGGAGTGCTGGTGCCGGCGTTCCGGGCCCCCGTCGGAACGCCGATGAAGCGACGCCGGGTGGTTTGCCCCCGTAACCACCCGGCGTCGCCCTTTTCCTGGCCAGCCCTTTGCATTGGACGATCAGTCCCCCACGCCGGCCGGAGTCCGATAGGACCGCTTTCCCGAAATCGTTTACACCGCCCTCCTCCTCGCAATTCACAGGAAATCTGGAGGAAGCGGTCGGCTTGACTTCAAGAGTTCGTTCGAGTGTCAGCCGTCAGTCAGCGTCTCGGTGGTCGCCTGCTCCCAGTTCTTCGCCAATGTGACCAGTCTGGCCACGGCGTCCTCAGGGGCGCTGCCCGCGCCCTGGGCCAGCCCGAGCAGGTAGGCGGTGAGCGGCGCGGCGGGCCTGGCCACCCCGTGGGCGACCTCCTTGGTCAGGTCGAGGACCAGGTCGCGGTCCACCCGGGCGGGGTCGACGCCCAGCTCCCTGCACACCAGGGCCGTCCACTCGGCGAGTACGTTCATGCGAGCCTCCTTCAGGTCGTCCATCGTGTCGCAGTCGAACCACGGCCGGCCCGGCGAGGCCAGCCGCGTTCCGGTCAGGGGGCCGAGCAGGCCCTTGAGGGAACGCCCGGGGTAGGCGGCGAGCGCCGCCCGCAGCTGCGGCACCGGCCAGGCGCCGACGAGCCACTGCTCGCGGCCGTCGTCGTCGACCATGACCGCTCCCGCGCCGGGACGGGCCGCCGCCAGCAGCTCCCGCACGTGCGCGGCCGTCAGGAACGGCAGGTCGCCGGCGAGCAGCACCAGCCACGGCGCCTCGACCTCGCGCAACCCGGCGGCCAGCGCGGGGACGGGCCCGCCGCCCGGCGGGTCCTCCCGCGTGAACACGACCCCGGGCAGCTCCCGGCGCGGCCCGACGACGACCGTGCGGCGCGCGCAGGACGCCGCCGCGACCACCCGCTCGACCAGCGGACGGCCGCCGACGGCCAGGCCGGGCTTGTCGGCGCCGCCCAGGCGGCGGGCCGCTCCCCCGGCCAGGACGACCGCGTCGAAGAGCATCGTCAGCCGCCGATGGCCGACATCGGCCTGGACGGCTGGAGGAAGGACGGGTCGTCGATGCCGTGCCCGGCGCGCTTGCGGGCGACCGCGGCGACCCAGCGGGCGGCCAGGTCGTCGTCGGAGGCGCCCGCGCGCATGGCGGACTTGAGGTCGGACTCCTCGGTGGCGAACAGGCAGTTGCGCACCTGGCCGTCGGCGGTGAGCCGGACCCGGTCGCAGGCGCCGCAGAACGGGCGCGTCACCGAGCCGATCACGCCGACCCGGGCCGGGCCGCCGCCGACCAGGAACCGCTCGGCCGGGGCGCTGCCGCGCTGCTCCAGGTCGTCGGGGGTCAGGTCGAAGGCGGCCGAGAGGCGTTCGAGGATCTCGTCGGCGGTGATCATGCCTTCGCGGGTCCAGCCGTGCTGGGCGTCGAGCGGCATCTGCTCGATGAAGCGCAGCTCGTAGCCGCGCTCCAGGCAGAAGCGCAGCAGCGGCACGGCCTCGTGGTCGTTGACGCCGCGCATGAGCACTGCGTTGACCTTGACCGGGCGCAGGCCCGCCGCGTCGGCGGCGGCCAGCCCCGCGATGACGTCGGCGTGCCGGTCGCGGTGGGCGAGCTGCTTGAACGTGGCCGGGTCGAGCGTGTCGAGTGAGACGTTGACCCGGTCGAGGCCGGCCCGCGCCAGCGGCTCGGCCAGCCGGGCCAGGCCGATGCCGTTGGTGGTCAGCAGCACCTGGGGACGCGGGTCGAGGGCGGTGGTGCGGGCGACGATGTCGACCAGCTCGCGCCGCAGCAGCGGCTCGCCGCCGGTGTAGCGCACCTCGGTGACGCCCAGCCGCTCGACGCCTATGCGCACCAGCCGGACGATCTCGTCGGCCGTCAGCAACTGGGCCTTGGGCAGCCAGTCGAGCCCTTCGGGCGGCATGCAGTACGTGCAGCGCAGATTGCACTTGTCCGTGAGGGACACCCGCAGATCCGTCGCCACCCGTCCGAACGAGTCTCGCAACATGGGGCGTCACCTCCTGTCCGTTTCGCCAGAGAGCCAGACTACGACGGGTGTCGCGCGGCGCTCAAAACCGCCTGCCTGTCCCTGGCAGGCAACGCGCCGCGCCGGTGATCGATTCCGTGGGGCCGCCGGGACGGGATCGTCAGGAGTGGGCGGCGTGCCAGGACTCGCGGGCGTCGATGAGCTCCGACAGGTGCTGCCTGGACCACTCGCAGCCGGCCGCCATGGGCGCGAGCAGGCTGCGGCCGAGGGGGGTCAGCTCGTACTCGACGCGGGGCGGGATCTCGGCGTAGGCCGTGCGGGTGAGCAGGCCGTCGCGTTCCATGGCGCGCAGGGACTCGGTGAGGACCTTCGGGGTGATGCCGCGCAGCGGGACCTGCAGCTCGGTGAAGCGTCTCGGGCCCTGCTCCAGACAACGGATGATCTTGGCGGTCCACTTGTCGCCGACGCGGACGGGGGCGGTGTGGACACAGGCGGCGAACATGTCGGGGTCAAGGGGTTCGGCCATGACGTCCATGCTAGGCGGCGGGAGCTCACTATCGTTGCGGGAAGTGACCATCGGGCGTCTACCGTCTGCCGGGCGCGGCCGGGTGTGCCGGCCGCCGGACGGAGTGGTGGACGATGAGCAGGATCGTGGTTTTCGGCGCGGGCGGACGGGCCGGCGCGCGGGTGGTCGGGCAGGCCGTGGAGCGGGGGCACGAGGTGACGGCCGTGGTGCGCGACCCGGCCCGGTACGCGGGGCCGTCCGGCGAGGGCGTGCGGGTGGTCGCCGGTGACGTGACCGACCGGGAGAGCGTGGCGGCGGTCGCGGCGGGGCACGACGTGGCGGTGCAGGCGAGCGTCCGGCTGGACGTGCCGTCCGCGGAGTTCTACACGGCGGCGGCGCGGGCGCTGACCGGCGGGCTGGCGGCAGCGGGCGTGCCCCGGCTGGTGGCGCTGGGCATCGGCACCCTGCTGGAGGTCGCGCCGGGGACGCGGCTGGTGGACACCCCCGGCTTCCCCGAGGACGCCCGGACGTTCTCCCTCGGGCACGCCGCCGAGCTGGAGGTCCTCCGTGAGGAGGGCGGGGCGCTGGACTGGGTGGTGATCGCGCCGCCGCCGGTGGTGCTGGACGACCGGGCGGAGCGCAGCGGGCGGCACCTGTTCGGCGGGGAGCAGGTCATGGCCGCCGAGGAGGGCGGGCCGGTGTTCTCCTACGCCGATCTGGCGGCGGCGGTGGTGGCCGAGATCGAGGACCCGCGGCACCACCGGGTGCAGGTCGCCGTGGGCTACTGACGGCGACAACCGGCCCGGCAACGGGGCCGGACATGCCGGAAGCCCGGCCGTGAGGCCGGGCTTCCGCCGGTGCCGCTAGTGGCGGTGGCCGCCGCCGTAGACCTTCACCCAGTCCTTGCCCTCGGAGGGGGCCAGGTACCTGGAGCCCTCGAAGACGGCACGCCAGGTGCCCGAGGTGTAGGCCCGCTCGCTGGTGCTGAAGGAGCCGTCCCGGTTCGTGCGCACCGACTCGACGTAGTCCCACTTGTCGCTGCCGTCGGCCTGGAAGAGGATCACGACCCGCTTCCACGCCAGACGGTGCCAGCGCTCGCTGTCCTTGCAGTAGTCGGCGTGGTGCACCGCGACGAACCCGCTGATGTAGTCCTCGTCGCAGGACACCGACAGCTTGCCCTGGATGTCGAGGGCCCTGCCGCGCCGCGCCGGCTCGGGGTTGACGTCGAGCTGGAGGCTCGTGCTCCCGCCCGCGAAGTCGGGATCGGGGTCCGTGTCCGCCAGGGCGGGCGCGGCGGCGGCGGTGGCCACCATCGTGGCGCCCAGAGCGGCCGCGGCCAGTCCGGCGGCTAGACGTCGCATCATCAAAAACAAATCCTTCCCCGTCTCGGACGCGCCCCAGGGACGGGACACGTCAACGCCTAATGACGCGTAAGGGTAAAGAAAAGTTGCGATACGACAGATCACGATTAGATAACGACAAATACCCCGGCGGATTTTTGTGCGTGTTTTATTATGTTAACTGGCGATTTGTCGGGGTTTAGTGGTGTATGGCGCGTAGTGGGGGTTTCCTGGGAAGTGCACGCGCCACAGGCCGCCTCTCCTGGGCGGCACCGTCTGCACGAAGGCCCCGGCCGCGTCGGTCGTCGTCTCGGCCACGTCCTCCCAGGCCGGCGAGCCCTCCCCGCGCCACTGGAGCCGCAGCCGCTGCTTGGCGTACGGCCCGAAGTCGGTGAAGCCGCGCGGGTCGATCCTGGTCAGCGAGCCGCGCAGGCGCACGCCGCCGGCGGACTTCGGCGACCTCTCCACCCGGACGGACGACAACCTGGTCGCCCTTCTGAGCTCGAAGGAGGCGTACTCGGTGACCGTGGCGCCGTCGGCGTCCCTGGCGGTGGCGCTGATCGTCCAGGTGCCGGTCGGGTAGAAGCGGTTCAGCTTCTTGTCGGGCAGGAAACGCCAGGTCTGCCAGTCGGCCGCCATCCGGGCCGGCGGAGTCGCCCCCTGCCGCCACACCAGCCGGGGCGGCAGCGTGCCGGTGGACGGGGCCTTCTGCAGCTCGACCCTCGGCTCTGCGACACCTGGATCGGCGGCAGCTGGATCGGCGACGACCGTCAGGGGCAGCGGCATCAGGGCCCGCAGCCCCTCGGCCGGGCCGCCGGAAGCCGGATGCGCGTACGCGCTCCCCGGCGCGGCGCCGGCCGGGCCGACCGGCGACGCCGAAGATCCGGAGGGCCCAGAGGACTCGGCGGACCCGGCGGGCCCAGAGGACTCGGCGGGCGCCGAGGACGTCCCGGGCGTCCAGGACGAGGAGGACGACGGCGGCCCGGAAAGGGCCGGAGGCTGGAGGCCGGGTTCGGCGGCGGGCGGGAGGTCGGCGGCGGGCGGGAGGTCGGCGGCGTCCTCGACCGGGGGCTTGGCCGACAGCAGCGGGCCGGGCGGTGCGCCGGGCTCCACCTTGACGGTGACGCCGTTCTTGCCGCGCGCGCCCCGCGCGATCACGTCGATCACCAGGCTCACCGAGTCGTGGGCACCCACGACCGGGTTCGCGGGCCGTACGGTGATGGCGCGGATGGCGAGCTCGGTCGCGGCGGGATACGCAGGCACGGGCGCCGTGAGCGACCCCGCCGCGAGCGAGACGAGAAGGAGGCTTCTGGTCATGAGCGAGACGCTAGGAACCGCCCGGTCATGACCAGGACCGCGACACGCACCCCTTATGGCAAAGCCGACGGGGGCCGGAGATCAGCGCGCCTCGCCGTAGAGGGACTCGATGATGTCGGCGTACTTGGCGTGGATGACGCGCCGCTTCAGCTTCAGGCTCGGGGTGAGCTCCTCGGTCTCGGCGGTCCACTCGGTGCCGAGCAGCGCCCACCGCTTGACCTGCTGCACCCTGGCCAGCCTGGCGTTGGCGGCCTCGACGGCGGCCGCGACCTCCTTGAGGACGTCGGGGTGCTCGGCCAGCTCGGCCAGGGAGGTGAAGCCGATGCCGCGGGCCTGCGCCCAGCCCGGCGCGGTCTCGCCGTCGAGGGTCAGGACGGCCACCGGGTGCGGGCGGTTGTCGCCGTAGGCGAGGGCCTGGCCGATGAGCAGGTGCTCCTTGAGGTGGTTCTCGATCTCGGCGGGCGAGACGTTCTCGCCGCCGGCGGTGATGATGAGCTCCTTCTTGCGGTCGACGACGCGGTAGAAGCCGTCGTCGTCGACCGTGCCGATGTCGCCGGTGTGCAGCCAGCCGTCGGCGTCGAGCAGCTCGGCGGTGGCCTCGGGGCGGTTGAGGTAGCCGCCGGTGTTGAGCGGGCTGCGGGTGAGGATCTCACCGTCCTCGGCGATGCGCACCTCGACGCCGGGCTCGGCCCTGCCGACGGTGCCCAGGCGGTAGCAGGAGGGGCTGTTGCCGGTGAAGGCGCCGGTGGTCTCGGTCATGCCGTAGACGTCGATGACCTTGAGTCCGAGACCGGCGTAGAAGTGCTGGACCTCGGCGGGCAGAGGGGCGGCGCCGGTCGCGGTCCACTCGGCGCGGTCGAAGCCGATCATGCCGCGGACGACCGACAGCAGGGCCGCGTCGGCCTTGTCGTAGGCGGCCTGGATCTCGGGGGTGATCGTGCCGCCGTACTGGCCGGCCTCGACGTAGGCGGCGCCGGCCGCCATGGCCTGGCGTACGGCGGCCTGCTGCTCGGGCGGCTGCGTGGCGAGCACGGCCAGCAGCCGGGCCATCATCTTCTCCCACACGCGCGGCACGCCGAAGAACATCATCGGCCTGACCTGGCCGAGCGTGGCCCCGAGGTTGGCCAGGTCGGTGCAGAAGTGCACGTGCGACATCTTGACCAGCGGGAGGTAGAGGCTGAGGATGCGCTCGGCGATGTGGGCGTAGGTGAGGTAGGAGATCTGGGTGCCGTGCGTCGGCAGCGAGGTGATGCGGTCGGTGGCGGCGGCCTCGTAGAAGACGTTGGTGTGGGTGAGCGGCACGCCCTTGGGCATGCCGGTGGTGCCCGAGGTGTAGAGCACGGTGACGACGTCGCCGGCGGCCACCTCGCGGGCGCGGGCCTCGACGGCGGCCTCGTCCTCGGCCAGGCGGGCGCGGCCCAGGTCGAGGAAGTCGGCCCAGGACAGGAAGCGCTCGTCGTCGGGGGCGCCGTCGAGCATGATGATCCGGCGCAGGCCGTCGAGCCGGTCGAGCACCGGCTGCCAGCGGGCCAGCTCGGCGGGGCCGCCCAGCACGGCGAAGCGGGCGCCCACGTCGCCGGCCACGAACGCGATCTGGTCGGGCGCGAAGGTGGAGTAGACCGTGCAGCCCACGCCGCCGGCGTGCACGGCGCCGAGGTCGGCCAGCACGTGCTCGCTGCGGTTGACCATCATGATCGCGACTGATTCGCCGCGCCGCAGGCCGAGGGCGGCGAACGCGGCCGCGATCTCCAGGATGCGCCGCCGCGCCTGCCCGTAGGTCAACGTCGTCCAGCCGCCGGAGCCTTCGGGGTCGGAGTACGCGGGTGCGTCGGGGTGCCGGGCGGCCACCTGCCTGAGCTGTTCGCAGACCGTGCGACCGGCGATCTCCCGCTCGATGTCGGCCCGTACGTCGAGGACTTCGGCCATGGCACCCGCCTCCAGTCAGTAATCACTTGCACAGGTGGCATGCATCGCACCACACCCTCCGGACAGCGGCAAGGCCCAGGCGGGAAACAGTCGGGACAGTCACGTAGAGTGATCGTCCAGGTGCCGTACGTGTCTCGGGGGGCGGGCATGAGCAAGGGCGGAAGGACCTTCTTCGGGCATCCGTGGGGGCTGGCGACCCTGTTCTCCACGGAGATGTGGGAGCGCTTCAGCTGGTACGGCCTGCGGGCGATCCTGGCCACGTTCATGGCGGCCTCGCCGGCCCACAAGGGCCTCGGCATGTCGCAGGAGACCGCGCAGGCGGTGGTCGGCGTCTACGGGGCGCTGATCTACCTGGTGGCGCTGCCCGGCGGCTGGATCGCCGACCGCGTGCTGGGGGCGCGCAGGTCGGTGTTCTGGGGCGGGTTCGTCATCATGCTCGGCCACATCAGCATGGCGATCCCGGTGACGACGTCGTTCTTCGTCTGGCTGGGGCTGCTGCTCATCATCAGCGGCACGGGCCTGCTCAAGCCGAACATCTCGGTCATGGTCGGCCGCCTGTACGGCGAGGACGAGGACGGCCGCCGCGACGCCGGCTTCTCCCTGTTCTACCTGGGCATCAACCTGGGCGCCTTCTTCGCGCCCCTCGTCGTCGGCTGGCTGGCCGACGGCGACCGCTGGCACCTGGGCTTCAGCGCCGCCGCCGTCGGCATGGCCCTCGGCCTGCTGCAGTACGTCTGGGGCGGCCGGAACCTGCGCGGCGTCGGGGAGCGTCCCGGCGTCCGGCTGACGCCGCCCGAGCGCCGCCGGTTCGGCCGGGTGGCCGGGGCGGGCGTGGCGGTGACCGCGCTCGCGCTCGGCGCGTGGGCGGCCACGGGCACGCTCACCATCGACCGCCTGGCGCTGGCGATCACGATCGTCATCCTGATCGTGCCGGTGGTCTACTTCGCCTACATCCTGCTGGGCAGCCACAGCCTCACCGACGAGGAGCGCAGCCGGATGAAGGCCTACATCTGGCTGTTCGTCGCGGCGGCGATCTTCTGGATGATCTACGACCTGGCGCCGAGCAAGCTGCTGTTCTTCGCCGCCGACCACACCCGGTTGGAGCTGTTCGGGGTGCCGATCCAGGCGGCGACGACGCAGTCGTTCAACCCGCTGTTCATCATGATCTTCGTGCCGGTGTTCGCGGCGTTGTGGGTGAAGCTCGGGGTGCGGGTGAGCACGCCGCAGAAGTTCGGGTTCGCGCTGGTCATGGTGGGGCTGAGCTTCGTGGTGATGGCGATCGCCGCCGGGCTGGCGACCGGCGGGCGGGTGTCGGTGTGGTGGCTGGTGCTGGTCTACCTGATCCAGGTGTTCGGCGAGCTGTCGCTGAGCCCGGTCGGGCTGTCGGTCACGACGAAGCTGGCGCCGGAGGCGTTCAAGGGGCAGATGCTGGGGATCTGGTTCATCGCGGTGTCGGTGGGCGACGCGGTGGGCGGCCAGACGGGGCGGCTCACCCGGTACCTGTCCGACCCGATGTACTACCTGGTCCTGGCGATCATGGCGATCGCGGCCGGGGTGGCGATGTTCCTGTTCACGCGGAAACTGCGGGTGCTCATGGCCGAGCACTACCATGCGGCGGCCATGCCGCCGATCCGGTAAAAACATCCAACGTGTCTGAAATTCTCGACCTTGTCGGTATTTTTGTCTTCGCACTGACCGGTGCGCTCATGGGCGTGCGCAAGCGGCTCGACGTGGTCGGGATGGGCGTCCTGGCCGAGATGACCGCGCTCGGCGGCGGCCTGGTCCGCGATCTCATTCTCAACGTGCGGCCGGCCGCCTTCCAGAGCCTGGGTTACGTGCTGGTGCCGGTGGCCGCCACGGTGATCGTCTTCTTCTGGCATCCGCACGTGGCCCGCGTGATGCCGGTCATCCTCGTGCTCGACGCGGCCGGCCTCGGCCTGTTCGCGGCCGTCGGCACCGAGAAGGCCCTGGAGTACGGCCTCAGCCCGCTGCACGCCACCATCCTCGGCGTCACGACGGCCGTCGGCGGCGGCGTGATCCGCGACGTGCTGGCCGGCGAGATCCCCACCCTGCTGTACGACCGCCAGCTCTACGCGGTGCCCGCCTTGCTGGGCTCGGCCGTCATGGCGGGCCTGTCCACGGCCGGGCTGCACGGCTGGCCGGCCACGCTGGCCGCCGCGCTGCTGGCCTTCGGCCTGCGCATCACCGCGATGCGCCGCAACTGGCGAGCGCCCCTGGCCAAGGGCGCCGAGGAGCACTCCTAACCCCCGCACCACGCGCGAGTAGCCCCCGCACCACGCACGGGCGAGCCGCTCACACCATCGGCACGAGCGAGTCGGGGTGGCGGCGGGCGCCGGTGGGGCCCTGGACGCGGGCGCGGGCGATGCGGGCGACGGCGTCGGCCACCGTCTCGGGCGGCAGGGTGAACGGCAGCCGCAGGTAACCCTCCAGGGTGCCTTCCAGGCCGAACCAGGGGCCGGGGGCCAGGCGCACGCCGTGGGAGACGGCGGCGTCGGCGAGCGTGGTGGAGGTGTCGCCGTTGAGCCGCACCCACAGCGTGCCGCCGCCGCGCGGCAGCGTGTACGTCCACTCCGGCAGGTGCCGGGCCAGCGCGGCGGTCAGCGCGTCCCGCGAGGCGCGCAGGCCGCGCAGGCGTTCGGCGCGGGTCTGCGCCATCCGCTCGAACAGGCGGGCGGTGACCAGCTGCTCCATGACCGGGCTGGAGATGTCGACGACCGCGCGGTGCCGGGCCAGCCGGCGGGCCAGGGCGGCCGTGGTGCGGATCCAGCCGATGCGCAGGCCGCCCCACCACAGCTTGGACGCCGACCCGATGCTGATCACCCGGCTGTCGGTGTCGAAGGCGGCCATCGGCGCGGTGCGCGGCACGTCGTCCAGGGCCAGCTCGCTCCAGGTCTCGTCGACCAGCAGGATGACGTCGTTGCGGCGGGCCGCGCCGGCGACGGCGGCGCGGGTGGCGTCGTCCATGAGGGCGCCGGTGGGGTTGTGGAAGTCGGGCATCAGGTAGGCCAGGCGGGCGGCCGACTGCCGCATCGTGGCGGCCATCAGGTCGGGCTGCCAGCCCTCGTGCGAGATGCCGAAGGGCACGATCCGGGCGCCGTGCTGGCGGGCCACGTCGATGGCGTGCGGGTAGGTCGGCGACTCGACCATGACGGGGTCGCCGGGGCCGATCAGCAGCCCGGCCACGAGCTGGATGGCGTGCTGGGAGCCGGTGGTGACGACGATCTGGTCCGGCCGGGTGGCCAGGCCGCGCTCGGTGTAGCGGGCGGCGACGCGCTCGCGCAGGACCGGCAGGCCCATGGGGTCGTAGCCGTTGCCCATGCCGTACCTGGGCAGGTCGTCCAGGGCCTCGGCCATGGCCTCGCGCAGCGCGGACGGCGCGGGCGGGGCGGCGCAGTGGAGCTGGATCAGGCCGTCGTCGCCGGTGGACAGCCAGGGGTTCTCGCGGGTGGTGGCCGGGTCCGGCAGGGTCGTCCAGCTTCCCGAGCCCTGCCTGCTGTCCAGGTAGCCGCGCTCGCGCAGCAGGTCGTAGGCGGAGGTGACGGTGGTGCGGCTGACGCCCAGGGTCTCGGCCAGGTGCCGTTCCGCGGGCATGCGCACGCGTACGGGGATCTGGCCGTCCATGATGAGCGCGCGCACGCCGTCGGCCAGGGCGCGGTAGTACGGCCGCGCGGCCGGATCGACGTCCACCAGCCGGGCCACCTGCGTAGCCGACAAATGCCTCATAAGGCCACTTTCCACGATTGGCCCTGTTTTGGCAACCAGTTGGCCTGCCACCATAGGGCCATCATGAGCGAAGCAACCGTCCCCCGCCTGAGTTCCCTCCCCTCCCGCCTCCTGCGCCTCTACGGCGGCCTGGCCCTGTACGGCGCCGGCATCGGGCTGCAGGTGGAGTCGGGCCTCGGCAACGACCCCTGGGACGTCTTCCACCAGGGCCTGGCCCTGCGGCTGGACGTGTCCATCGGCACCGTCATCATCGGCGTCGGCGCCCTGGTGATGCTGCTGTGGATCCCGCTGCGCCAGCGGCCCGGCCTCGGCACGATCAGCAACGTGGTGTTCCTCGGCCTGTTCGCCGACGCGGCGATCCTGCTGCTGCCCACGCCGTCCCACCTGGCCGTCCAGGCGTTGTACGTGGCGCTCGGCGTGGTCGCGATCGCGCTGGCCACCGTGCTCTACATCGGGGCGGGCATGGGCCCGGGGCCGCGCGACGGCGTCATGACCGGCCTGATGCGGCTCGGCCTGTCCGTCCGGCTGGCCCGCTTCCTCATCGAGCTCACCGTGCTGGCCGTGGGCTGGCTGCTCGGCGGCAGCGTCGGCGTCGGGACGCTGGTCTTCGCCCTCGCCATCGGCCCGCTGACCCAGCTGTTCACCCGCTGGTTCCCCTTGTCGTGATCCCGCGCCGGGCCCGTCCTGACGCGACAGGACCGGCCCGGCGCGGGATCGCCCGCGCGCGAGTAGCGTCTTCGGCATGCGGATTGAGGACTACGCGCTGATCGGAGACATGCAGTCGGCCGCACTGGTGGCGAGGGACGGTTCCATCGACTGGCTCTGCCTGCCCAGGTTCGACTCCCCCTCGTGCTTCGCGGCCCTGCTCGGCAGCGAGCGCAACGGCCACTGGTGGCTGGGCCCGACGGCCCGGCGGCCGGCCACCCGGCGCCGCTACCGGCCCGACACGCTCATCCTGGAGAGCGAGTGGGACACCCCGACCGGCACGGTCCGGGTGATCGACTTCATGCCCCCGCGCGACCGGAACCCCGACGTCGTGCGCATCGTCGAGGGGGTCTCGGGCAGCGTCGAGGTCTCCACCCAGCTGCGCGTGCGCTTCGACTACGGGCGCATCGTGCCGTGGGTGCGCCGGACGAACGGCCACCTGCAGGCCGTCGGCGGCCCCGACTCGGTGTGGCTGCACTCCCCCGTCCCGCTCAAGGGCGGCGACTACGCCCACCGGGCCACGTTCACCGTCAACGCGGGCGACCGGCTGCCGTTCGTGTTCACCTGGCACCCCTCCCACGAGCCGATGCCGCCGCGCATCGACGCCGAGGAGCAGCTCGCCGAGACCGAGACCATGTGGACCGAGTGGGTCGGCAGGTGCGCCTACCAGGGCCCCTACCGGGAGGCGGTGACCCGGTCGCTGATCACGCTGAAGGGGCTGACGTACGCGCCGACCGGCGGCATCGTGGCCGCGCCCACCACGTCCCTGCCCGAGGACATCGGCGGCGTGCGCAACTGGGACTACCGGTTCTGCTGGCTGCGCGACGCGACGATGACGCTCGACGCGCTGATCAGCTCGGGCTACCTCGACGAGGCCGCCGACTGGCGGTCCTGGCTGCTGCGCACCATCGCCGGGCGTCCCCAGGACCTGCAGATCATGTACGGCGTCGCCGGCGAGCGCCGCCTGCCCGAGCTGCGCCTCGACTGGCTGGACGGCTACGAGGGCTCCCGCCCGGTCCGCATCGGCAACGAGGCGGTCCAGCAGCTCCAGCTCGACGTCTACGGCGAGGTGATGAACTGCCTGTACGTCTCCCGCTCCCGCGGCCTGGCCGCCGACGAGCGCGCCTGGTCGATCCAGCGCCAGCTCCTCGAGTACGTGGAGGAGCACTGGGACGAGCCCGACGAGGGCCTGTGGGAGGTGCGCGGCCCGCGCCGGCACTTCGTGCACTCCAAGGTGATGTGCTGGGTCGCCCTCGACCGGGCCGTCAGGTACGTCGAGAGCTTCGGCCGCACCGGCCCGGTCGACAGGTGGCGCGCGCTGCGCGACACGATCCACGCCGAGATCTGCGACAAGGGCTTCGACCCCCACCGCAACACCTTCACCCAGTCGTACGGGTCGTCGGAGCTGGACGCGGCGCTGCTGATGATCCCGGTCGTGGGCTTCCTGCCGCCCGACGACCCCCGCGTGACCGGCACGGTGGCGGCGATCGAGAAGGAGCTCATGTCCGACGGGTTCGTCCTGCGTTATCCGCTGGCCGCCGACAACGACGTCGACGGCCTGCCCGGCGGTGAGGGCGCGTTCCTGGCGTGCAGCTTCTGGCTGGTGGAGGTGATGGCGATGCAGGGCCGCAAGGAGGAGGCACGGGAGCTGTTCGAACGCCTGCTGGAACTGCGCAACGACGTCGGGCTGCTGGCCGAGGAGTACGACCCGCGCTACGGGCGCCTGGTGGGCAACTTCCCGCAGGCGTTCAGCCACGTGCCCCTGATCCACGCCGCCCGCGCGCTGTCGCGGGCCTGACCCGGCGGGAACGGGCTTCCCCCACCGCGCCGGCCGGGACACCGGCGGGAACGGGTTTCCTCCACCGCGCGGAGTGGGACAAGACCTCGCATGGGTGAGGAATGGGACCTGGCGGTCGTGGGCGCGGGACCGGCGGGCTCGGCGGCGGCGCTGCGGGCCGTCCAGCTGCGGCCGGACCTGCGCGTGGTCCTGCTCGACCGGGCCGGCTTCCCCCGCGACAAGCCGTGCGGCGACGGCATCGCCGCGCACGGCCGCGACGAGCTGGCCCGGCTGGGCCTGCCGGACCTCATCGACGACTACCGGCCCACGCCCCGGCTGACCGTGGTCTCGCCGGGCGGGCTGCGCGTCTCGGCCGAGGCGGCCCGGCCCAACCACGTGGTGCCGCGCCGGGTGTTCGACGCGCGGCTGGTGGCGGCGGCCGGGGCCAGGGGCGTCGAGGTGCGCCGCCACCGCGTCAGGGAGCTGGCCCACGACGGGGCCTGGGTCGTCCTGGACGGGCGGCTGCGGGCCCGCGCGGTGGTGGCGGCCGACGGGGCCTACTCGGCGGTGCGCCGGCTGATCGGGCTGCCCGCGGCGGGCGAGCGGCACACCGCCCTGGCCGTGCGCGGCTACGCCGACGTGCCCGAGGCCGACGACGTGCAGCTCATCGCGATGCAGCGGGCGGGCTGGCCGGCCTACGCGTGGTCGTTCCCGATCGGCGACGGCACCGCGAACGTCGGGTTCGGCATGCTGCTGCCCCGGCTGCGGGCGGCGGGGGCGCCGGGCCGCCAGGTGCTGCACGGCAGGCTGGCCGAGCTGCTGCCCGACCGGCCCGCGCGCGACCTGCGCGCCCATCACCTGCCGCTGTCGACCGGGCGGCCCGCGCCGGGCGCCGGGCGGGTGCTGCTCGCCGGGGACGCGGCGGGGCTGATCAACCCGCTGACCGGCGAGGGCATCTACTACGCGCTGCTGTCGGGACGGCTGGCGGCCGAGGCGGTCGTCGAGGCGGCGGGCGAAGCGGCAGGTGCGGCGGCGGGCGACCCGCTGGCGCGGTACCGGGCCAAGCTTCGCGGCGCGCTGGGGCGGCACCTGCGCACGACCGACGTGCTGGCCCGGCTGGCGCAGTCGCCGGGGTTCATCGACGCGGCCATCGCGACCGCCGCGCGCCGCAAGGAGGTGTTCGACCTGCTGGTGGAGGTCGGGCTCGGGGCCGGGACGGTGCCCGCGCCGCTGGCCCTGGCGGTGGGCCTGCGCTGGCTGCGCGGCGCGGCACGCCTGCCCCACCGTGGTTGACCGAGGCTCAGACCGTCAGGACGGCCCCGTCGGCTCAGGCCGTCAGGGCGGCGCCGTTGGAGAGCAGCAGGAGAACGTTCACGGCCGCCACGGCGACGGCGGTGACGAACGGCGCCCGCGCGGACCGTCCGGCCAGCAGCGCTCCCCCGGCCGCGAGCAGCACCGCGGCCGCCATGGCCGCCCATCCCGCCACCCCGGGGCCGCCCGCGGGCCCGAGGACGAGCAGGCAGGTGGCGACCAGCAGCGGCACCGGCACCAGCAGCCGTACGCGCGCCGCCCCCAGCCGCTGCGGCCACCCGCGCACGCCGGTCACCAGGTCGCCCTCGATGTCGGGCAGCACGTTGGCCAGGTGCGCGCCCACGCCCAGCAGCGCCGCCGCCGCGACCGCCCACCACGCCGGCCACGGCTCCCCGGGCAGCCCCAGCGTCACGAACGCCGGCAGCACCCCGAACCCGACGGCGTACGGCGCCCACGACAGGACGGTGGCCTTCAGGCCGAAGTCGTACCCCCAGGCCCCCAGCACGCCCGCCAGGTGCGCCAGCCCCGCCGTCCGGCCCGAGGCCAGCGAGAGCGGCACGCACAGGGCGAGGGCCGCCAGCGCGGCCACCCGCACGGCGGTCACGCTCACCGTGCCGTCGGCGGCCGGTTTGCCCGTGCGCCCCGCGGCGGCGTCGCGTCCGGCGTCGAGCGCGTCGTTGCACCAGCCGATCGACAACTGCCCGGCCAGCACGGCGGCGGCCACCAGGACGCACCCGGCCGGGTCCCGGCCCGCCGCCACGGCCAGCGCGGTGACCAGGGCGGTCACGGCCACGGTCGGGCCCGGATGGCAGGCCAGCGCCAGCGCGACGGCCGTACGGACCGGCCCGCCGCGCACGACGGCGGCGGCCGCGGGATCCGGGTCGGTCACACGGTGATCGTAGACCGGGAGATCCGGCACGAGAATTCCCACGCGCCGCGTATGGCTTAAATGACCATCCTTGCGGGAAGCGTGCGGGGAGTGGATGTTGTGGGCGACCTGTCGAGGGAGCACTGCATGACCCGAATCTCCGCAGTCCGTTGTGCGTTCCCTCCCCACCGCTACCCGCAGTCCGAGCTCACCGACATGGCCGCCCGCCTGTGCCTGCCCGACGGCGCCGACCGCCGCCTGCTGGACCGGCTGCACCGCAGCGCCCGCGTGGAGCACCGCAACCTCGCCCTCCCAATCGACCGCTACGAGAAGCTGAACGGCTTCGGCGCGGCCAACGACGCCTTCGTCTCCGTCGCGGTCGAGCTGGGGCTGGAGAGCGTGAAGGCTGCCCTGGACGCCGCCGAGCTGGAGCCGACCGACGTCGACCTGATCATGTTCACGTCGGTGACCGGCATCGCCGCGCCGTCCGTGGACGCCCGGCTGGCCGCCGCGCTCGGGCTGCGTCCCGACGTCAAGCGGGTGCCCGTGTTCGGCCTGGGCTGCGTGGCGGGCGCGGCGGGCATCGCCAGGCTGCACGACTACCTGCGCGGCTGGCCGGACCACGTGGCCGTGCTGCTGTCGGTGGAGCTGTGCTCGCTGACCCTGCAGCGCGGCGACTCCTCGCCCGCGAACCTGGTCGCCAGCGCGCTGTTCGGCGACGGCGCGGCGGCCGTGGTCGCCAGCGGCGGCGGGCGGGGCGCGGCCGGGCCCGCCGCCGGGCCCGCGGTCGTCGCCACCCGCAGCCACCTGTATCCCGGCTCGGAGCACGTCATGGGCTGGCAGGTGGGCGACACCGGGTTCCGGGTCATGCTGGACGCCAGCGTCCCCGCCGTGGTGCGCCGCTACCTGGCCGACGACGTGCACGGGTTCCTGGCCGAGCACGGGATCACGGCCGGGGAGGTGACGGCGTGGGTGTGCCATCCGGGCGGGCCGAAGGTGCTGGAGGCGGTGTCGGAGGTGCTGGAGCTGCCCGTGGGCGCGCTCGACGTGACGTGGCGCTCGCTGGCGGCCAACGGCAACCTGTCGTCGTCCTCGGTCCTGCACGTGCTCGGCGACACCCTGGCCGGGGAGCCGCCCGCGCCGGGGAGCTGGGGGCTGGTCATCGCGATGGGCCCCGGTTTCTGCTCCGAGCTCGTGCTGCTGCGCTGGTAGTCCCCCGTCCCTGCGATCGGCTGGTGGTTGGCCTGTGACCTGGTATCTGGTGCTCATCGTGCTCGTCGGCCTGGAACGTCTGGCCGAGCTGGTCGTCGCCAGGCGGAACGCCGCGTGGAGCATGGCGCGCGGCGGCGTGGTGACCGGGCGGGGGCACTATCCGTGGATGGTGGCCCTGCACACCGGGCTGCTGGTGTGCGCGCCGCTGGAGGTGGCCCTGGCCGGGCGGCCGTTCGTGCCCGCGCTCGGCTGGCCGATGCTCGCGGTGGTCGTGGCGGCCCAGGCGCTGCGGTGGTGGTGCATCACCGCGCTCGGGCCGCGGTGGAACACGCAGGTGATCGTGGTGCCGGGGCTGCCGCTGGTGCGGCGGGGGCCGTACCGGCTGGGATGGTTGCGGCACCCCAACTACGTGGCGGTGGCGGCCGAGGGGCTGGCGCTGCCGCTGGTGCACACGGCGTGGCTGACGGCGCTGGCCTTCACGCTGCTCAACGCCGCGCTGATGGTGGTGCGCATCCGCTGCGAGAACGCCGCGCTCGCCCTCGCGACCAGGGGGTGAGCCGGTGATCGACGTGCTCGTGGCGGATGGCCGGGAGGCGGGCCGGTGATCGACGTGCTCGTGGCGGGTGGGGGGCCGGCGGGGCTGGCCACGGCGATCCACGCGGCGCTGGCCGGGATGGAGGCGGTGGTCGTCGAGCCGCGGGCCGCGCCGGTGGACAAGGCGTGCGGCGAGGGCGTCATGCCGGGCGGGGTGGCCGCGCTGGCGGCGATGGGCGCGCCGGTCGAGGGGCGGGGCTTCCGCGGCATCCACTACCTCGACGGGCGGCGGGAGGCGCGGGCCGCGTTCGCCGCCGGGCCGGGGCTCGGCGTCCGGCGCACGAGCCTGCACGCCGCGCTCTGGCAGCGGGCCGCCGAGCTGGGCGTCAAGACGGTCACCGGCCGGATCACCCGCGCCGACCAGGACCGCGACGGCGTGAGCGCGATCGGGCTGCGGGCCCGCTGGCTGGTGGCCGCCGACGGCCTGCACTCGCCGCTGCGCCGCTCGCTCGGCCTCGACCTGCCGGTACGCGGCCCCCGCCGGTACGGCCTGCGCAGGCACTACCGGATCGAGCCGTGGAGCGACTTCGTCGAGGTCCACTGGTCGGGGGCGGGCGAGGCGTACGTCACGCCGGTCGGCGACGACCTGGTGGGCGTCGCGGTGCTCAGCTCGGCGCGGCGCGGCTTCGAGGAGCACCTGCGCGGCTTCCCCGGGCTGGCCCGCCGCCTGAGCGGCCCGGCCGTCACCCCGGTGCGCGGCGCGGGCCCGCTGCGGCAGGCGGTGCGCTCCCGCCGGGCCGGTCGCGTGCTGCTGGTCGGCGACGCCGCCGGTTACGTGGACGCGCTCACCGGCGAGGGCGTCTCGCTGGCCGTGCGCTCGGCGGAGCTGCTGGTCGGGTGCCTGGCGGCGGACCGTCCGCAGGACTACGACGGCGCGTGGCTGCGCCTGTCGCGCACGCACCGGCTGCTGACGGCGGCGCTGGTGCAGGCCGCCCACCGTCCCGGCACGGCCCGCCTGGTGGTCCCGGCGGCGCGCCGGCTGCCCCGCCTGTTCGCCGGCGTGGTCCGCGTGCTGGCCTGAGCCTTCCCCGGCCCCGGCCGGACGCCGATAATGAACCCCCACGGTCCCCGTCAAGGACGGTCGCCATGACAGACAAGCTCGTGCGGCAGGTGCTCGACCAGGTGGACGCCCCCGACCCGCGGGTCGGCGAGATCGTCTCCGCGCTGATCGCCCACCTGCACGCGTTCGTGGACGAGGTGCGTCCCACCGAGGCCGAGTGGCGGGCCGGGCTCGCCTTCCTCGCCGAGACCGGCAGGTGGTGCACGCCCGACCGCGACGAGTTCGTGCTGCTGTCGGACATGCTCGGCCTCACCTCCGCCGTGGACGACGTCAACCACGCCGGCCCGGACAACATGACGCCCTCCTCGGTCGAGGGCCCCTTCCACTCCCCCGCCCCCGGGCGCGAGCCAGGCGCTTGGATCAGCGAGGGCCCCGAACGCGGTCGCGGGACGCCGATGGTCGTGCACGGACGGGTGCTGTCCTGCGACGGCACGCCGCTGCCCGGCGCGACCGTGGACCTGTGGCAGGCGGCCGACGACGGCCTCTACGACAGCCAGGACGACGCCCAGCGGCCCGGCAACCTGCGCGGCCTGTTCACCGCCGACGAGGAGGGCCGCTACTGGTTCCGCACGATCCGCCCGAGCAGCTACCCGGTGCCCGCCGACGGCACCGCCGGCCGGCTGCTGCGCGCGATCGGACGGCACCCGATGCGCCCCGCCCACCTGCACTACCAGGTCACCGCGCCCGGCCACCGGCCGCTGACCACGCACGTGTTCCTGGCCGGCGACCCCTACCTGGGCTCCGACGCCGCGTTCGCGGTCAAGGAGGCGCTGGTGCGGCGGCCGGTCCCGCGTACCGGCGGCTGGGAGATGGACGGGCCGTACGAGGAGGTCGAGTTCGACCTCAGGCTGGTGCCGCTGGGGTGGACGCCGGGCCGGTGAGCCGCTCCGGGGGGCGCAGGCCGTCCATGATCAGGCCGAAGAGGTGGTCGCCGCGGGCGGCCAGCGAGGGGGCCTGGTCGGCGATCCAGCTCACCGCGCTGGCCAGCGCGAACAGGTCGAGCCCTGTCACGTCGGCGCGCACCTCGCCGGCGGCCTGGGCGCGTTCCAGCAGCCGTCCGCCCGCCTGGCGCATGGCGTGGCAGGAGGCGTGCAGCGGCGAGCCCTCGTCGTTGATCGTGGCCATCATCGAGGCGGCCAGCCCCCGGTAGGCGCCCGCGCCCGCGACGAACGAGCGCAGCCACTCCACCAGCGCCTCGTGCGGCGCGGCGGCGCCGGCCAGCGTCCTGGCGCGCTCGGCGAGCAGGTCGAAGCGCTGCCGCAGCAGCGCCTCCAGCAGCGCCTCCCTGGTCGGGAAGTGCCGGTAGAGGGTGCCCAGGCCGACCTCGGCGCGGCGCGCGACGTCGCGCAGGGACGCCTCCGTGCCCTGCTCCTCGATGACGGCGGCGGCCACGGCCAGGATGCGTTCCCGGTTGCGCTGGGCGTCCGCGCGCTGGTTCCGGGGTGTTGAGGTCATCCGATACCTTCCGGCGATTGACAAGCGGAGCAGTGCTCCAGTTATGATCCGGAACACTGCTCCGCATCATAGCGGCGCCCGTCTCCCCGAGGAGAATCGATGATGAAGGCCATCCGCGTGCACGAGACCGGCGGCCCCGAGGTCCTGCGTCTGGAGGAGGTGCCCCGGCCCGCGCCGGGGCCGGGCGAGGTCCTGGTGCGGGTGCGCGCCGCCGCGCTCAACCCGCCCGACTGGTACGCCCGCCGGGGGTTCGCCAACATTCCGCCGTCGATGCGGCCGGAGATCCCGCTGCCCTTCACCCCCGGCTCGGACGTGTCGGGCGTCGTGACGGCCGTCGGCCCCGGCGTCACCGAGTGGCGGGCGGGCGACGAGGTGTACGGCCTCGTCCGCTTCCCGCGCGTCGGCGACGAGGGCGGCAGGGGGTACGCCGAGTACACCACCGCCCCGGCCGGCCACCTGGCCCGCAAGCCCGCCTCGGTGGACCACGTCACCGCCGCCGCCGTGCCGATGGCCGGGCTCACCGCCTACCAGTACGTCCACGACGTCATCGGGCTGCGGCCCGGCAGCCGGGTCCTGGTCAACGGCGCGGCCGGCGGCGTCGGCCACTTCGCCGTCCAGCTCGCCGCGGACCTCGGCGCGTACGTCATCGGCGTCGCCTCCGGCCGGCACGAGGCGTTCCTGAAGGACCTGGGCGTGGCCGAGTTCGTCGACTACACCCGGGTCCGGCCGCAGGACGCGGTGCGCGACGTGGACTGCCTGATCGACACCGTGGGCGGCCCCGACGGCCACACGCTGCTGCCCATGCTCAAGGACGGCGGCACGCTCAGCCCGGTCTTCTTCGGCGACTACCACGACGAGGAGCTCGCCCGCCGCGGCATCGTGCGCCGCGGCGGCCAGGTGCACTCCGACGGGGCCCAGATGGCCGCGCTGGCCGAGCTGATCGACGCCGGGCGGCTGCGCGTCGGCGTCGACAGCGTCTTCCCGCTGGAGGAGGCCCCGACGGCGCACGAACGCGCCGAGCGGGGCCACATCCAGGGGAAGATCGTCCTACGCGTGGCCTGAGCGCGGCCCGCTCCCGCGGGCGGATGGGGTCGCGTGCGGGGTCAGGCCCGGGTCCACCGCTGGTTGGCGCCGCCGTTGCAGGTCCAGATGACGAGCCTGGTCCCGTTGGCGGTGGCGTTGCCCGGCACGTCGAGGCACTTGTTCGCGCCGACGGCCGTGAGCGTGCCGTCGGCGCCGAGCCGCCACTGCTGGTTGGTCTGGCCGTTGCAGTCCCAGATGATCACGCGGGTGCCGTCGGCGGTGCCGCGGTCGTACACGTCGAGGCACTTGCCGCCGTAGACGCGCAGCTCGCCCGCGGTGGTGGGGGTCCACTGCTGGTTGGCGCCGCCGTTGCAGTCCCAGATCTGGACCTGGGTGCCGCTGGTCTGGGACGCGCCGGGCACGTCCAGGCACCTGCCGGAGCCGGCGCCCTTGAGCGCGGTGGCCGCGGGGGGCGTGCCGCCGCCGGTGACGACGTACATGGCGGCTCCGTGGGCCGGGACGGAGGCGCTGATCGTGCCCGTCGAGGAGCCGGTCGTGTGGGCCCACAGGTCGCGTACGGAGTAGGTGGCGGCGGCGCCGAGGCCGAGCGCGGAGGCGGTGGTGGAGACGGTGGCCGCGGCGCCGCCCCGGTTGAGCAGCACGACGGCGGCCGAGCCCGTGCCCGTGCCGGTCGCGGCCATCGGCTTGCGCCAGACCTCCAGGTCGCCGCTGTCGGCGATCTTCTGCCCCTGCCGGCCGCCCCAGTCCTGGTCGACGGCGATGACCTCGCCGTTGGTGAGGATCGTCCGGGTCTCGGCGCTCATCGAGCGCAGGTCGTTGCCCGCGATGAGCGGCGCGTTGAGCAGCGCCCAGAGGCTGAAGTGGGCCCGCGACTCGGTGGCGGTGAGCCCGGCGTTGCCGACCTCCAGCATGTCGGGGTCGTTCCAGCCGCCCGGCCCCGAGTACGCCGCGAGCCCCGCCTGGCTGTCCAGGATGCCCATGACCGAGCCCCAGTTCGCCTGGATGTCGCCCGTGGTGCGCCAGGAGTTGCCGACCGGCATGCCCCAGGTCCAGACGGCGTCCTGGCCCCAGTTGCACAGGCTGTAGAGGATGGGCCGGCCGGTGGCGGCCAGCGCGTCGCGCATGGCGGTGTAGCGCTGCTGCGCGCTCTGCCCGAGGTGGTCGCCGCAGTTGTCGTACTTGAGGTAGTCCACGCCCCAGGACGCCCACAGGGCCGCGTCCCTGCGCTCGTTGCCGAGGCTGGCCGGGTAGCCGGCGCAGGTCGTGGTGCCGGCCGAGGAGTAGATGCCGAGCTTGAGCCCCTTGGCGTGCACGTAGTCGGCGACGGCCTTGACGCCGCCGGGGAACTTCTGCGGGTCGGGGACGAGGTCGCCGGCCGCGTCGCGGGTCCTGGTGGACCAGCAGTCGTCGATGTTGACGTAGGTGTAGCCGGCCGCGGCCATGCCGGAGGCGACCATGGCGTCGGCCGTCTGCCTGACGAGCGCGTCGCTGACCGAGCAGCCGAAGCTGTTCCAGTCGTTCCACCCCATCTGGGGCGTTCTGGCCAGGCCGTTGTCCAGGGCGGCGGCGGGGGGCGCGAGGCCGGCGACGGCGGTCAGGCAGGTCGCGGTGAGGGCCAGGGCGAGGGTTGACCGAAGGATCGCACGCATGGGACTCCTTCAACACCGAGGGGTGAGGACCCAACATGATCCGACTAAATCAAACAGGATCGTCCGTCGGTTTGCGTGTGCAGTCAAGGGGTCTTGAGGGATTCTGTTGCCTGCCGTTCGGCACGCAAAGGGCTTCCGAAGGGGCGACCCGGAGCCCTCCGGGCCGCGTTTCAAGTCGCTGACCTGCGGTTACTATCTGTAGCGGTTAGATCATCGACAGTGATTGGATCGGTGTGATGCGACGACTCATCGCAACACTTGTCTCTTGCGCCACCGCAGGCGCTCTTCCGCTCGTCACCGCCGGTCCGGCTGCCGCCGACCCGCGTCCGGAGCCGATCGAGTACGTGGCCCCGGACTACGACGTCAGGGGTCCGTACATCCTCGCCGACGACCCGTGGTGGCACCACCACAGGCGCCACGGCGACCACCACTGGGACGGCGACCGTTCCTGGGACGGCGACCGCGACAAGGACGACCGGCACAAGGACGACGACCGCTGCAAGGACGACGACCACGGCAAGGAATACGCCTGGTACCAGGACGACGACCGGTACAAGGACGACGACGACGACCGGTGCAAGGACGACGACCACGGCAAGGAACACGCCTGGTACCAGGACGACGACCGCGACAAGGACGACGACCGCTGCAAGGACGACGACCGCTACCGCGACGACGACCGCTACCGGGACGAGGAGCGCGACGACGACGACCGCTACCGCGACGGCGACCGCGACTGGGGCTACAACTACCGGTACGTGACCTCGCTGCGCTGCCGCCTGGGCGGTGGCGACGTCGTGCGTAGCTGGCACAGCCCGACCAGGCTGTCCTGCTACGGCGGACGGTACAACGGATACTGGGTGGTCAGCTACGGGCTGTGATGCCCGTGGCTGCCATCAGGGCGGGTCCGCACCACGCGGGCCCGCCCTTCTCGTGCCCGCCTACGGCGCGCACATGGTGAACCTGACCGACTTCGTCCTGGGCGAGGGGGTCAGGATCCGGTAGGTGACGGTGTGCCTGCCCTTCGCGGGGGTGATGAGCCTCCTGGAGCTGACGTAGCCGCTGCGGCTGTTGGCGGGGAAGCGGGACGAGCCGCGCTCGATGACCCTGCCGTCGTAGAGCCACTGGTAGGAGTAGGCGGCGCCGGGGCGGCTGGCGTTCACCCCGGCGGCGAAGTTCACCGCGCCGGTGTAGCAGGCGACCCCGGCCGAGTTGATCGTCGAGGAGCCCTGGACCCGCACGTACGCCAGGGCGAAGGAGGCCCTGCGGGTGGTGGCGGGCGGCGTCGTGGAGCGTTCCGACGGGCCCGTGGCGGAGGGGGTGGGGCGGGTCGCGCGGTGCTGCGGCGTCCTCGTGGGCCTCGACGCGGCCGTGCCGTGCCGGGACGGTCCCGCCGAGGCGGACGTGCGCACGGGCTCACGGGCGGACCGCACCTCGGCGTCCGCCTGGCGCTTGCCGGAGTTCCACACCACGACGCCGGCCGCCACCGACACGGCCACCGCCCCGGCCGCCAGCGCCAGCACCGGCGACCGCCGTCCCACCGCCCACCTGGACCGGCCCGCCGGCGAGGCGACCGGACCGTCGGCCGTCCCCGCGGGAGCGTGCCGATGGTCGTCAGGAGGCTCCGCGGCCGTTCCCGCGGGAGCGTCCCGAGAGTCCTCGGGAGGCTCCGGGGTGGCGGGGTGGGGCTCGCCCAGGACGAGCGGCAGGACGGCCGTCATGGGCGGGCGGGCCTGCGGATCCTTGGCCAGGCAGGCGCGGACGATGTCGCGCAACGGGTCCGGCAGGTCGCCGAGCTGGGGCTCGCCGCGCAGGATGCGTCCGGCGACCGCAGCCGGGGCGTCGTCGCCGAACGGCGGCCGGCCCGTGGCCGCGAACACCATCACCGACGCCCAGGCGAAGACATCCGCCGCCGCTCCCGCCGCTGCACCCGCCGTCGCCGCCGACGTCGCACCCGCCGCCGCCCCCGACGTTGCGCTCGCCGTGTGCCCGTCCAGTTGCTCCGGCGCCATGTACGCCACCGCGCCGCCGTCGGAGCCGTGCCCTGGCCCGGTGCCCGCGCCGGCGCGGCCGGAGCCCGGGCCGGTTCCCGCGGTGCCGAAGCCGACCAGGCGTGCGCCGTCCCGGCCGAGCAGCACGCTGGACGGCTTGAGGTCGCCGTGCGTGAGCCCCGCCCGGTGCAGCGCGGCCAGCCCCGTGGCCGTGCCGACCGCCAGGTGCCGCAGGTTCCCGCCGCCGAGCCGGCCCACCTCGGCCAGCGACGGCCCCTCCACGTACTCGCTCACGATGTACGACAGCCGCCCCCAGGCCGCGTCGAGCACCCGCGCGACGCCCGGCGAGTCCACCCGGCGGGCCGCCTCCGTCAGGGCGGCGAACCGCTCACCGGCCACGATCCCGTGCAGGACCTTGACGGCCACGGGCCGCCCGTCCGGCCCCTGGCCGAGGTAGACGACCCCCTGCCCGCCGGAGGCCAGCCATCCGGTGATCCGGTGGGCCCCCAAGGACGTGGGATCTCCAGGACGTAAGGGCTCGGCGTTCGGCATGAGGCGGTGACTCCTGGGACAGCAGCGGTACCGAATCATGAACTTTAGCGGGATGAATCAGGATCCGCCGCCCGCGGGCTCACCTCGCCGTTCGGCGCGGGACCCGTCCTGCGCCCGTTGGACAGCAGCCGGCTCCTCGTACTACGGTAATCATCAGTGCTACTGACGATCAGCAGTACTGATGAAAAGGAGTTGGGGCAATGATCCTCATCACGGGCGGGCTCGGCTTCATCGGCACGCACACCGCGCGAGCGCTGCTCGACCTCGGCGAATCCGTCGTGCTCGTCCAGCGCAGGGCTCCCGAGGTGCCCGCGCCGCTGGCCGGGGAGGCCGAGGGGCGGCTCGTCGTCGAGCGGGCCGACCTCACCGACCGGGCGGCGCTGCTCGCCCTGGGCGACCGGCACAAGATCACCGGAATCATGCACCTGGCGGGCTCGATGCCCTGGCCGGTCGGCGCGCACGAGCCGGTCGAGGGGGTCGAGAAGTCCGTCGCGAGCCTGCTCAACGTCTTCCACGCCGCCACCGAATGGCAGGTGTCCCGGCTCGGCCTGGCCAGCACCATCGGCGTCTACGGCGGCGTCGAGGCCCCGAGCCCGCTGGCCGAGGACCTGCCGCTGACGATGTCGGCCGGCCACCCGATCCCGACGTTCAAGAAGATCGGCGAGCTGATGGCCGGTCATCTGGCCGAGACCGCCGGGCTGGAGGTGGTCAACCTCCGCATCGGCGCGATCTGGGGGCCGCTCGGCCACGCGCGTTCGCCGTTCTTCCTTCTGCCGCAGCTCGTGCACGCCGCCGTGCAGGGGGCCGCGCCGGACCTGACGCCCCCCGCGTGGGGCGCGCACGCCGGGGACGGCGGCGACCTGTGCTACGTCAAGGACTGCGGCCGGGCCATCGCCCTGCTGCAGACGGCCGAGCGGCTGCGCCACCGCACGTACAACGTCGCCACCGGCCGGATGACCACCAACGGCGAGGTCGCCGCGGCGATCCGGCGGGCGGTGCCCGGCGCGGACGTCGAGCTGCGGGAGGGCCGCGACCCCGCCGGCCCCGGCCGCGACCTGTGCCTCGACGTCACCCGGCTGCGCGAGGACACCGGCTTCGAGCCCGCCTACGACACCGCCTCCGGGATCGCCGACTACGTCTCCTGGCTGCGCGCGGGAAACGCCCGCTGACCGGGCGCGGCACCGTGGCCCCCGACGGTACCCGGCGGCTGATCAGCGCCGATCCAGGCACCCCTGCCTGCCCAGCAGCCGGAACGCCCGCGCGGCCGGCGGCGACCCGGGGCCCGGCGGCGATGCGTTCCGTCCGGGAACCGGCCGGCACCGCCGGGGTAGGCCGCGGCCGCCGGTTGGGAAAACGTGGGAAACGCTTCCCGCCCGGCCGGCCTCCGGCGGGCCCGGCGTGGCAGCATGAACGCGACCGCTGACACCCCCGCCGGGAAGGGCCCCCATGAACACCGCGGACCTGTACGACGAGCGCGGCGACGAGCTCGACTCCTGCGACCTGCAGCTGCGCCAGTACGGCGGCCGCCGCGCCTTCCACGGCACGATCGTCACCGTGCGCTGCCACCAGGACAACGCCCTGCTCAAGGCGGTCCTGTCGGAGCCCGGCGAGGGCCGGGTCCTGGTGGTGGACGGCGGCGGCTCGCTGCACGCCGCGCTGATGGGCGACATGATCGCGGGCGGGGCGGTGGCGGCCGGCTGGGCGGGCGTGGTGATCCACGGCGCCGTCCGGGACGTGACCGCGCTGCGCGAGCTCGACCTCGGCGTGAAGGCCCTGGGTTCCAACCCGCGTAAGAGCGGCAAGACGGGCACGGGCGAGCGGGACGTGCCGGTGACGTTCGGCGGCGTCACGTTCTCGCCGGGGGCCGAGCTGTTCAGCGACGACGACGGCATCCTGGTCACCCGCGTACCGGGCTGACCCGGCCGCCGCGCGGGCTTCCACGGGGCCGCCGGGGTGTGATTTCGTGACAGGACATCACGATCCGGAGGCGGACCATGGCATTCCAGCTCATCGTTCTCTACCACCACCCCGAGGACGTCGCGGCCTTCGACCGGCACTACGACGAGATCCACGCGCCCCTGGCGGCCAAGCTTCCGGGCCTGCGGGGCTACACCGTCCAGCGGCCGGTGGCCGGCGGCGGTCAGCGGCCCGCCTACCACCTGGTCGCGGTACTGACCTGGGACGACGAGCAGGCGTTCATCGCGGCGATGAGCAGCGAGGAGGGGCAGGCGGCGGTCGCCGACGTGGGCGAGTTCGCCGGGTCGGGGGTCACGATGACGACCGGGCCATCGGGTTCGGTGCTCTGAACATGCGAGAAGGGCGTCCCCCGATGGGAACGCCCTTCTCGTCGTGCGCGCGTGCTACTTCTTGACCGACACCGGAGCCGTGCCGGTGTCCTGCTGACGCCAGGCACCCGTGTCGAACGCCACCGGAGCGGCCTTCCTGCCCACGCCGTCACCCCACTTGGTGACCACGTACTGGATCTTGATGTGACCCTCGCCCTTCACACCGTCCACACCCAGCGTGTCCGGATTGAACCGGCCACCGGTCAGCTCGGCGAACGTCTTGGCGTCCAGGTCCAGCATCACCCCACGACTGGAGGGGTCACCAGGACCACGGTCCCCCACGAAGAACGGCAGCTTCTTACCCTGGTAGACCACGTAACCCTCGGTCATCAGCGGCCACGACGGCGAAGCCGCCAGACCCTTCTGCATCGGCTTGCCGGCCGCCGGCAGACCCGTGTCACCGGCGCGACCCGAGGAGTCGTCCCAGAAGTACGAGGCGGTCGTCGAACCGGCCAGCACACCCTGACCGTTCACATCC
Organism: Nonomuraea sp. NPDC050227; assembly: GCF_044459705.1. Lineage (NCBI taxonomy): Bacteria > Bacillati > Actinomycetota > Actinomycetes > Streptosporangiales > Streptosporangiaceae > Nonomuraea > Nonomuraea sp. NPDC050227. The sequence goes on from NZ_JBITJF010000003.1 coordinate 882,822, forward strand.
GCATCAGCGCTCGCGGGATGAGCGGCGGCACCGATCGTCAGCGCCGACAGAGCAGCGGCGGAAAGCATGGCGAAAGAACGCAGGCGAGCAGTCATCAGCAGTCTCCTTGGTGACATCGATCATCAGGGGGGCATGCGCTCGCTTGACTCAGACAAGACATGAAGGCCGTAGCCGGGCACAAACGCCATCGGTCGCTACGTGGAGCGCACTTGGTGGTCCGACGGACGTGATGAAGTCACGTGCGGTTCCACCGGCTGGATAGATACAACACTATCCCAAGAAACGGACAAACGCAAATCTAACACCCCAAAACGGGCAAAGATCTACCTCTGAACCGTAAACCCCGGGCAAACAGCCTCAATCACTGCCAAAGCCCTCGGGGTATGCGTATGTAAACCACTGGCAAGCTCCCGGCATTCCCCCCATGACCTGGGCGTTCTTCCCCGGCCGCGGGCGCGGCCGGATCGCCGTGCCTGTCAGGCCCAGCGGGCCTCCTTGGTGCGGGGCGAGGGACGACGTGGTTCATGTCCTGCGCCTGCTCACGTGATGCACGATGAGGGCGACGACGCACACGATGGCGACGCCGCCCGAGGCCAGGCCGAGCGTCCAGCCACGGCCGATGCTGTTGGCGATCAGGTTGACGACCGAGCTGGCCATCAGGACGAGCCAGAGCAGGGCGCGCAGCGCGAGAGCGCCTTTGCTCAGCGGTTGCCTGCGCGCCGCGTGCCGGGAGGCGGCCCGCGGGCCGGCGGGGTCGGAGTCGGGGCTGGAGATGCGATAGGGATCGGTCATGGCCAGAACCCTAGAAACGGGCCCGATCTGTGGAAATCCCGCACGCTGCCTGGCCGTGGTACAGCGGGCTGGAGCAAGTTGTGTCCCCTTTCACCTACTATGGCGCCAGTGTTGCGGGGAATCCTTGAAAGTCTGGAACGGCTGGCCGGCGGGCTTGGCACCGCGTTCATGGCCGTCGTCGTCGCGCTGTGCTGGCTGGTGGTGGCCGCGTTGAGCCTGGTCGGGGTCGGGCTGGTGCTGGTGCCGGCCATGATCGCGATGACCAGGAACACGGCCGAGTGGGAACGCAGGCGCCTGGCCGGCGCGGGTGTCGAGATCGTCAGCCCGTACCAGATGTCCGCCGAGCAGTTGCCCCGAGGCTGGGCGGCCAGGATGCGGGCGGCCCGTGCCGACCCGGCGACCTGGCGCGACCTGGGCTGGCTGGCCCTCTACGCCGTGGTGGGCCCGGTCTGCGGCCTGCTCGGGCTGGTCATGCCGGTGGCGGCGCTGCGGGAAGTCACCTACCCGCTCTACTGGCAGTTTCTGGCGCGCGAGGATCAGCTCACCAACTTCGCCGTCCCGGTCACCACCTGGCCGGGCGCGATCGCCACCTCGGTGATCGGCCTGGCCGTCGTGGTCGCCCTGGTCCGCCTCTTCCCTGCGCTGGCGCGACTGCAGGCGCTGCCCGCCAGAAAACTGCTGGTCCCGCACGCCTCGATCGACTTGTCGCAGCGCATCGCGCAGCTGACCGCGACCCGCGCGGGGGCGCTGCGCGCGCATGCCGTCGAGCTGCGCCGGATCGAGCGGGCCCTGCACGACGGCGCGCAGAACCGGCTGAACGCGGTCGTGGTCACGGTGGCCGCGGCCGAGCGCGCGCTGCAGCGCGATCCCGCCCTGGCCGCGCACGCACTGGAGCGTGCCAGGAACGCGGCCGAGCAGGCGCTGGCGGAGCTGCGCGGCGTGGTGCGCGCGATCCTGCCGCCGATCCTGGAGGACAAGGGGCTGGCCGGCGCGCTGGACGCGCTGGCCGCCGGATGCTCGGTGCCCTGCCGGGTACGGGTGGGTGAGCTCGCCGTGGTGCCGTTGTCGGTGGAGAGCGCCGCCTACTTCACCGTGGCCGAAGCGCTGACCAACGTGGGCAAGCACAGCGGCGCCCGGCACGCGGAGGTCGTCGTCGAACGTGTGGGCCCGGTGCTGCGCGTCCAGGTGCGTGACGACGGCAAGGGCGGCGCCCGCGACGACGCGGGCACCGGGCTGGCCGGGGTCCGCCGCCGCGTCGAGGCCCATGACGGAACGATGACCCTGACCAGCCCCGATGGGGGGCCGACTGTGATCGAGGTGGAACTGCCGTGCGAGTCGTGATCGCCGAGGATGACGCGCTGCTGCGCGAGGGCCTGGTGCTGTTGCTGAGCGGGGAGGGCATCGAGGTGGCCGCGGCCGCGAGCGAACCCGAGGGGTTTCTGGCCGCGGTCGAAGAGCACCGGCCCGATGTGGCGGTGGTGGATGTGCGCATGCCGCCCACCCACACCGACGAGGGCATCCGGGCCGCCGTGGCGGCCAAGCGCCTGCATCCGGACCTGGGCGTGCTGGTGTTGTCGGCGCATGTCGAGCAGGCGTTCGCGACCGACCTGCTGGCCGTCGGCACGCACGGGGTCGGCTATCTGCTCAAAGAGCGGGTCGGCAAGGTCGAGCAGTTCCTGGAGGCGCTGAACCGGGTCGCCGACGGCGGCACCGCCATCGACCCGGACGTGGTGGCCCAGCTGTTCACCCGCCGCCGCGACCCCCTGGAGGAGTTCACCCCGCGCGAACGCGAGGTGCTCGCGCTGATGGCCGAAGGACTGGGCAACCTGGCCATCGCCGACAAAATGGTGATCACCGAGGGGGCGGTGCACAAGCACATCCGCAACATCTTCGCCAAGCTCGACCTGGCTCCCAGCGACCGTATGGACCGCAGGGTCGCCGCCGTGCTGCGCTACCTCGGCGCCTGAAGCCGTCCTCTGACATCCGGCCTCTGAAAAACGGCCTCGCGAGCTGGACCGCGGGCGGCGTGCGGTAGCCAGCACCACCATCGACCGGCCAGCGGGCGGGATCGAACCCGCCCTCGCCGCTCCCTACGTTGGTGATTACTTCATCCGACACCCAACGTAAGGATCTGTCTTGTCGAGCAACACTCTGCGTCGTACCGTGCCGGTCACCCTGGCGCTGGCGGCCTGTCTGACGAGCCTGAGCGCTCCGGCGTTCGCCACCTCCGCCCCCGCCGCCCGCGTCTCCGCGGCGGCCGCCGACGCCGGCCAGGAGCAGGTGGTGGCGGACCTGGAGCGCCACGCTCAGGAACTGACCAGCACCGTCCCGGGCGGTCCGTCCCGCGACCTGCGGGCGCTGTCGGCGATGACCAAGGGCGCCACCATCGTGGGGATCGGCGAGGTCACGCACGGCTCGAAGGAGCTGTTCACGCTGCGGCACCGGATGTTCCGGCACCTGGTGCAGACCCAGGGCTTCACCACGCTGGCGCTGGAGGCGCCCTGGTCGGCCGGCGTCCGCCTGGACGAGTACGTGCGCACCGGCAAGGGCGACCTGCGCAAGATCATGGCCGAGGATTTCCAGCAGTCCTACGGCTCGTGGAGGACCCAGGAGTGGATGGACCTCTACGAGTGGATGCGCGACTACAACCGCACCGCCTCGCGCAAGCTGCGCGTGATGGGATTCGACATCGGCGACGTCCTTCCCGAGCAGTACCGGCGCATCCTCACCTGGGCCGAGAAGCACCAGCCGTCGCTGGAGCCCGAACTGCGTCGCCGCTACGCGGGCCTGCTCGCCCTGCCCGCCGGCGTGGAGGAACGGATGAACACCCTGGCCGCACTGCCGGCCGAGCGGCGCACCGCCCTGGCCGGCGACGCGCAGGCCGCCTACCGCCTGCTGGACGGCAGCGGCAAGGCGAGCCCGACGGTCCTGCAGGAGGCCCGCGTCATCGTCCAGATGACCACCATGTACGCACTCGACGGGTCCGCCCTGCACCGTCACCGTGACCGGTCCATGGCCGAGAACACCGTGTGGTGGCAGCGCCACACCGGCAGCAAGACCGTGGCGGCCGCGCACAACGGGCACATCGGCTACGTCTCGGCCTGGCCCGATCTGTACCCGGTCACCCAGGGGAACGTCCTGCGCTCCCTGGCCGGCACCTCCTATGTGGCGATCGGCACCACCATCCACAGCGGCCGCTTCCGCGCCACCGACCCCAAGACCGGCAAGGTCGCCGTCTTCGACACCGGCGCCCCCGTCCCGGACAGCAGCGAGGCCGTCCTGGACCGGGTTCGCCACCGCGACTACTACGTGGACCTGCGCCGCGCCGGCCGCACTCCGTCCACCCGAGCGTGGCTGGACACCGCCCGCCCGACCTTCACCATCCCGGCCACGTACGTGCCCGAGCAGTTCAACCGGCCGCTGGCCCTGGGAGCGGCCTTCGACGTGATCGTGCACCTCAACCACGTCAAGGAAGCCACCCCGCTGCCCTGACCGCGTTCTTCGGAGGCCGAGCCGGCGGGCCCGCCCGCCGGTGCCCCCGCCGCTCCCAGCCAACTGCAAAGAGGATGCAAGCCCGTTCCCAGTGCCGTCCGAGATCATCGCGCCAGCGTCAGCGCGACAGACACGAGGTGAGGAATGGCGACGACGATCAGCGCGTCCACGCTCAACGGACGGCACCACAAGGCGGCACTCACGGTCTTCATGCTCATCGTGGTGGCCCACTGGGCCGAGCATCTGGTGCAGGCGGTGCAGGTCTACGTCTGGGGGTGGCCGCTGAGCGAGGCCCGCGGGGTGCTCGGCCTGCCGTTCCCGTGGCTGGTGACCTCGGAGTGGATGCACTACGGGTACGCGCTGCTCATGCTCGTGGGCCTGGTCATGCTCCGCAAGGGGTTCGCGGGCCGTTCGCGCACGTGGTGGAACATCTCCCTGGGCATCCAGGTCTGGCACCACATGGAGCACCTGCTGCTGCTCGTGCAGAAGATCACCGGGCTGTACCTGCTCGGACGGCCGGTCCCGACCAGCGTCCTGCAGATCTTCCTGCCCCGGATGGAGCTGCACCTGTTCTACAACGCGGTCGTCTTCGCGCCGATGGTGGTGGCGATGCTGCTCCACCGCCGGGCCGCCGAGCACGGCGGGGCCGCCTGCACCTGCGCGGTGGCGCACTAGCTCATGGCGGTCACCAGACGACGTCCGGGCGGGTTCACGGTGGCGCTGGCCGTCGTGGGGCTGTTGCTGCTGTTGGTGTCCGTGCCGGAATTCGGCCCCGTCGTACGGGCCGCCCGCGCCGACGGGGTGAGCGGCGCGTTCACCGCCCGGGAGCTGCGGTGCGTGCGGCATCCCGGGCACGAGTCCTGCGTCTGGGCCGGGGACTTCGCCTCCGGCGACGGGCGGATCCGGCGGCGCGACGTCGAGCTGTACGGCAGCGACCGCGGCACCCTGGCGGCGGGACAGGCCACCGCGGCCGTGGACACCGGCCGCCTGACCCGCGTCTACGGGCCGGAGGGCTCGGACGAGTGGCTGTTCACCGCGCTGCTCACACTGGCCGGGGCCGTCGTGCTGACGGTGGCGGCCAGACGGGCGCGCCGCCCCGTGCCCGACCCCGCGCCCGAACCCGTGCCTGAACCGCGCGCCTGAACCCCGCGGTGCCGCGTGCGGGCGATCGCCCGTACGATTCCTCCAGCGTTTTCCGGATCTTGTGAGGTTCGTGTGTTCGGGATCATCCGTCCGTGCGGTGAGCACGGGTGCGCGGCGGTACGCGCGGCGTGGCGGGCGCACCTGTGCGGGCTCTGCCTGACCCTGCGGGACGGGCAGGGACACGCCGCCCGGCTGACCACCAACTACGACACGCTGATCCTCTCGGTGCTGACCGAGGCCCAGCTCCCGGCCGCCGTGCCGCACCGGACGGCCGGGCCGTGCGCGCTGCGTGGGTTCCGCTCCGCCGACGTGGTGGACGCCCGCGGTCGCGGCGCCCGGCTGGCGGCGGGGGTGTCGCTCGTCCTGGCCGCGGGCAGGCTGCGCGACCAGGTGGCCGACGGGGACGCCGCCCCGGCCACGGCTCCGGCCCGCCGCCTGCTCGCGGCCCGCTGGCAGGCGGGCGGCGCCAGGCTGGCCTCGGGCGTCGGCTTCGACACCGCCGTGTTGTCGGCGACGGTCGACCGGCAGCTCGAACGCGAGCGCCGGGCCCTGGCCATCCCCATGGACGTGCTCGACCTCACGGCGCCCGCCGAGGAGGCGGTGGCGGCGGCCTTCGCCCACACCGCGCTGCTGGCCGGACGGCCGGGCAACGCGGCGGCGCTGGCCGAGGCCGGCCGGTTCTTCGGCCGCATCGCACACCTTCTGGACGCCGTCGAGGACCAGGCGGCCGACGACGAGCGGGGCGCGTTCAACCCGCTCACCGCCACCGGCACCGGCCGCGAGCGGGCGCGGCAACTCTGCGACGACGCCGCCCACGGCCTCGCCCTCGCCGTGGCCGACCTGGAGCTGGACGAGCGGCACCTGGTGGAGCGGCTGCTCGGCGCCGAGGTGCGCCGGGCGGTCGAGCGCTCGTTCGGCGCGGCCTCCTACCGGCGTCCCGGCTGGATCCGCAGGTCGGGGGCAGGGGTGGCGACGTTCCTGACCTGCGGGCTCTGGCGGCCGAGGTGGAGCAAGAAGGCGGGACGGCCCTGCTGCGAACGCTGCTACCTGGACAACTGCAGCAGCTGCGACTGCCCCGACTGCGGCGGCTGCTGCGACTGCGGCTGAGCCGGCGGCCGGGGCGTCGGCGAGAGGGTCAGGGAGCCGAGATGTGCAGCACCTCGCCCGCCTTGCGGTAGCCGACGCGGGCGTAGACGCGGCCCGCGGCGTCGTCGGCCGGGGTGAGGAACGGCATGGTGATGCCGGCGTCGACGCCCGCCCTGGTCAGCAGGGCGGTGACGGCTCCGCCGATGCCGCGCCGCCGGTGCGTGTCGCGCACGGCGATGCCGGCGACCTCGGCCACGCCCTCCTGGGGGCCGCCGAGCTGCCCGCCGCCGACGACCTCGCCGGTGGCGACGTCGGCGGCCGCGGCCACCAGGCCGCCGCGGTCGAGCACGCCGCGCAGCCGCGCGACGTCGTGCTCGGTGGCCTCGGGCGCGTCGAAGGCCGCGTTCATCACCCGCGCGACCTGCCACAGGCCCGGGTCGTCGGTCACCAGCGCGAGGCGTACGGCGGCGTCGGCGGGCGGCTCGGCAAGCGACCCGGCCGGGCACACCAGCAGCGGGAAGCGCCCCTCGACGGCGAACCCGGCGGCCAGCAGGGCCTCCTCCACCTTGGGCGCGACCTGCGGCACGTACTCCAGCCGGGGTGTCCTGCCGCGCTCGCGGAAGGCGGCGGCCAGCGCGGCCACCTGCTCGCCGGTGGGCGCGAGGTCGTCGTCGGGGATGGCGTAGTTGAACGGCGGCGCGTCGTCGTGCTCGTCGAAGCGGATCAGGAACGGCCCGGCCCGGTGTGCCCGGGTTCCGGCCGCCGCTCGAAGGTATGCGTGCACGCGGGCGCCCAGCAAGTGAAGTCCTCTCGGTCGACGTACGACGCGATTGACGTACGACCGTCACAAGGTAGGGCCGCGCCCACCCCCGGACAAGCGGTTTTCCAGGCGCCCCCGCAGGGTCGCCGGGTCACCAGCGGTCGAGATGCAGCACCTCGTCGAGCGGCTGCCGCGCGGCGGGCCGGAAGCTCTCCCCCGTGAAGTACGCGGTGGGCAGCAGCACGCCCTGGCGCACCTCGGCCGGGATGCCGAGCAGCTCGGCGATCTCGCTCTCGTACTCCAGGTGCAGGGTGGTCCACGCGCTGCCCAGGCCGCGGGCGCGCGCGGCGAGCATGTAGCTCCACGCGGCGGGCAGCAGCGAGCCCCACAGCCCGGCCTGGTTGCCCTCGGGCAGGCGGCCGCCGGGCAGCTCGATCGCGCCGATCACCAGCACCGGGACGTCGCCCATGTGCTCGGCCAGGTAGGCGGCGCTGCCGCTGACGCGCTCCTGGACGGCCGCGCGCGCCGGGTCGTCCCGGAACATCGAGCGGGCCGAGCCGTCGGAGGTGTGGTAGCTGTTCCACGACCGCCGGTAGTAGTCGCCGATCACCTTGCGCCGCTCGGGGTCGGTGACCACGATCCAGTGCCATCCCTGCCGGTTGCCGCCGCTCGGCGCCTGGAGCGCGACCTCCAGGCTCTGTCGGACCAGCTCCGCCGGGACCGGGCGGGACAGGTCGAGGCGCCTGCGCACGCTGCGGGTGGTGGTGAGCAGGGTGTCCGGGGCCAGTGGTTCGATCGTCATGGGGTCATCATGTCAACGCGGGCCGCCGGAATCCCGTAGCCCGTACGGCCCGGCCCGGGCCTGATTTTTCCGCGTCCCTGGACGTATGATCACGCCAGCCGGACTCGCCCGACGCAACCGAAGGAGCCGACCGTGGCCGACGACGAGCAGGACGCGCCCGCCCTCGGCGTGGACACCACCAAGCCCAGCGTCGCCCGGGTCTACGACTACATGCTCGGCGGCAAGGACAACTTCGAGATCGACCGCGAGGTGGCCCAGATGGCGCTGCGGATCGCCCCGGACGCCCCGCAGGCGGCCCGGTCGAACCGGGACTTCCTGGCCCGCGTCGTCCGCGACCTGGTCGTCGAGGCCGGTATCCGCCAGTTCCTGGACATCGGGTCGGGGCTGCCCACGCAGGGCAACGTGCACGAGATCGCCCACGCGGCCGCGCCGGGCTGCCGGGTGGTCTACGTCGACCACGACCCGATCGTGCTGGTCCACGGCCGGGCCCTGCTGGCCGTCGACGACAGCACCACCGTCATCGAGGCCGACATCCGCCGCCCCGACGACGTCCTCGACCACCCCGAGACCAGGCAGCTCCTCAACCTCGACGAGCCGGTGGGCCTGCTGCTGTTCGGGATCCTGCACCACCTGTCGGACGAGGAGGACCCGGCCGGCATCGCCGCGCGCCTGGTCGGACGGCTCGCGCCCGGCAGCCACGTCGCCGTCTCGCACTTCCACAACCCGATGGAGGAGCGCCCGGAGGTGTCGCGGCAGGCGTTCGAGGCCGAGCGGCTGTTCAACGACACCATGGGCACCGGGCGCTGGCGCACCCGCGAGGAGATCCGCGGCTTCTTCGACGGCCTGGAGCTGCTGGAGCCGGGCCTGGTGCCGCTGGCCGAGTGGCGGCCGGAGCCGGGTTACCGGCCGGCCCTGGGCATCACGTACCACACCTTCCTGGGCGGGGTCGGGCGCAAGCCGTGACGGTCAGCAGACCGCGTCCGGCAGGGCGATCGGCACCTGCTGCCGGTCGCCCGGCGTGAGACGGCGGCCGAACACCTCGCACAGCCGCGCCCGCCAGCTGCCGGGGTCGAGCCGGAGCAGGTCGGTGGAGTAGCCCGTGGCGCCGTCACCGCCCTTGAGGCGCAGCAGCAGCGAGCCGTCGGGCGAGATGTCGAGGAAGTCCTGGGCCTGGCGGAAGGTGTAGCCCTCCTCGTAGGACACCCCGGTCCCGCCGAGCCCGTAGACGCTGATCTCCCGCTCGCGGAACAGGAACAGCCGGCCCGCGTTCTCCGGCATGATCGAGGTCATGCGCTCGCCGCCGCGGATGTTCTCGCCCGACGAGCGCAGCGGCCCGAGCACCTTCCTGAGCGGGTGGGTGAGCCACACCTCGGGCAGCATGCCGCTGCGGAACAGCAGCAGGTGGGTGCCCGTGCGGTCGAAGACGAACCCGCTGACGACGTCGGCGCCCACGGTCAGCCGCCGGTCCTTGACCTCCTCGCCGGTACGCAGGTCGATCGTGCGCAGATGGTCGGCGCCCTGCACGGCGACCATCAGGTGGCCGTCGCTCCACGGGCTGACCTGCACCTCCGTGACGACCGCGCCGGGGCCGGCGACGTCGAAGGCGCTCTTGCGGCGGCCGGTGGCCGGCTCCCAGCGCTCCAGGCGGCGGCCGGCGACGGTGAACAGGTCGCCGTCCTTGAAGAAGTAGGTCAGCTGCGTGCCCTCGGGCGGCCGGGCGGTGGTGACCTCGGCGAGGGGGGACAGCGAGGGCAGCGCGCGGACGGCGACCCTGGTCGGGGCGACGGCGTCGGCGAGCAGGCGTCCCGACTCGTCCGCGACGGGGTCGCCGTCGGCGTCGAGGCCCTTCGGGCTCTTGGCGCGGGAGACGTCGGCCAGGGTGCGCTGCGGATCGCCGGTCTCCATGAGGCGCAGCCGGGCGCCGCCGTCGGCCTGGGCGACCATCCGGGGGCCGCCCTGGAGCAGCGCCGGGTTGCCGATGAGCTGCTCGCCGTCGCGCAGCGCGGTCAGCACCAGGGTGTCGGGCGACCTGGTGAGCAGCTCCTGCGCGCCGGGCGCGCCCACCAGCGCGACCGGGGCGGCACTGGTCTGGGCGTCGATCCAGGCGCGCGACAGGGCGCGGCCGCCGGCCAGGTCGACCAGCTCCCAGCCGGCGGCGCCCTGCTCGGCCACGCGCCTTCCCTCGCGGTCGACGACGAACGCGCCGCACGGGCGTCCGGCCTGGAAGCCGCCCAGTCGCTCGCCGTCGCGCACCGCGAAGCCCGTGTACGTGGCGGCGCGGCCGTCGTCGCTGGTCCGGCAGGTCACGGCGGTGGCGCCGTCGCCGGAGACGGCCAGGCCGTCGGCCGGGCCGAGCTCGCGGATGGTCAGCTGCCGCCACACCGGGCTGCCCTTGCTGCTGTACACCTTGGCCACGCCCTTCTCCCGGACGACCAGGGTGGTGGCGTCGGGGCCGAACCGGACCAGGTCGGCGGGCAGGTCGTACACCCAGGTGCGGGGGGTGCCGGTGGCGCCGAGCGACTGGAGCACGAGCTTCTTCGGGCCCGCGGTGACGATCCAGCCGTCGTCGCCGTCCGCCCTGACGTCGGCGGCGGGCTCGTCGGCGGCGAGCTCGCCGGCCGGGGCGGCCCGGTCCTGGCGGGGCAGGACGTGGCCCTGGTCAAGCAGCTCGCCGTCGCGCGGGTCGACGCGGTGCCAGACCATGCCGCCGTCGTCGAGGGCGTAGGCGATCAGGCCGCCGTCGGCGGAGACGGCGGGCCGGCTGGTGCCGCCCCGGTCGGGCAGGTGGGCGGGCCGGTAGCGGCCGTCGGGGCCGCGGGTGAACAGCGTGGCGCGGCCGGCGGCGGAGGTGGTGGTGGCCAGCAGGACGCGGGCGTCGTCGCTGGCGTCGGCGGCGGTGATGGAGCCGAGCGCGCCCGTGGCCACGCCTTTGGTGTACCGGTGTTCGACGTAGCGCTGCAGGAGCTGGGCCCTGGCCTCCTGGGTGGGGGCCGCGCGGTAGGCGCCGACGGCGAGCAGCGACGACAGCTCGGGGTCGCGTTCCGCCAGGTCGGCCGAGGCGCCCGCCAGGGCGCGGGAGCGGGACTCGGCGGCCCGCTGCTCGCCGATCCGGCCCTGGTAGAGCGTCCAGGCGACCAGCGAGAGGACCGTCAGCAGCGCCATTCCCGCGCCGGTGATCGCGCTCCGGCGGCGCAGCGTGCGGCGTCGCTGACGGCGGCGGCCCTGGCGCAGGTAGTCGTGCTCGTCCTCGGTCAGGTCGGCGGGCCGTTCGGCGAGCCAGCGGGCGGCGGCGGCCAGCTCGGGCGGGCCGGGGAGCCGGTCGGGGGCGCGCCCGGCCTGCCGCCAGCGGCCCATGTCCTGGTGGAGCAGGTCGCGCCATTCGAGGAACTTCAGGTCGGCGGCGACGATCCCGGCCAGCCGCGGCCATTCGGTGATCAGCGCCTCGTGGGCCAGTTCGACGGTCTGGCGGCCGTCCGCGCCGGTGTCCATGACGAGCAGCCGCCCGGCGGCCAGCCGGCCGGCGGTCCGCCAGCGCTGCTCCCCCGCCTCCTCGCGGGTGACCCGGCGGCGCAGCGGCGCGTGCGCCCCGGCGGTGACCCGGACGAGCCGGGACAGCAGTTCCTCCCCGGCCGCGGTGTCCTCCTCGGGCACGCACGCCGCCCAGACCTGCTCGGCCTGCGCGCCCAGGGCCCCGCGCACGCCGCGGCACGCCTCGTAGGAGGTGTGGGTGATGCGGCCGCCCTCCTGCTCGTGCCAGAGGCGGTCCAGCAGGAAGCCGATCAGCGGCAGAGCGCCGGGCGCGCCCCCGGCGTCACCCAGGATGCGGTCGACCAGGCCGGGGTCGTACGTCACGGCGGGGACGGCGTCCAGCGGCGCCTCGACGGCCTGCCGGAGCTGGTCGCGGGTCATGGGGGTGAGCCCGTAGGTCTCGCGGCCGAGCGCGCCGCCGAGCGCGGGGTGGGACAGGGCGGCGGGCAGGAAGTCGGCGCGCAGCGTGAACAGCACCCGCACGGCCGGGCAGGCGCGGGCCGCGGCCAGCACCACGGCCGCGTCGTCGGCCTGCTCGGGGTCGCCGACCAGCAGTTCCTCGGCCTGGTCGACGACGAGCAGCAGGCCGGTCGCGCCGGTGTCGCGCAGGACCTGGGCGACGACGTCGGGCAGCCGGCCGTTCCGCAGCGGCTCGCGCAGCGCGTCGGCCCTGGCCAGCGCGTCGGCCCCGGTCAGGCCCGGGTGCGACAGGGCGGCCAGCTCGGCGGCGAGCGCATCGGGCCAGGACCGCACGGCCGAGGGCCGCAGGACGACGACCTGGCAGCCCTGGCGGCGCATGGCGGGCACGACCCCGGCCAGCGCCAGCGACGACTTGCCGCAGCCGGACGGGCCGGTGAGCGTGACCTCGGGATGGGGCTGGAGGAGGCGGGCGATCTGGGCGGTCTCCACGTCGCGGCCGAAGAAGACGGCGGCGTCGCCCTCGCGGAAGGCCGACAGCCCGCGGAACGGCGAGGCCGGCCGTACGGTCGCGGCCAGGGCCGGGACGGCGCGGGTGAGCGACCGGGTGGGGATCACGAACGCCTGGCGGGGCCCGCCGGGCTGGGCCGCGACCACCATGCCGACGACGTCGCCGAGCTCGACGTCCCAGACGGGGCTGCCGCTGAAGCCGCTCTCGATCGGCACGCCGCGGGGGTCGTCGGGGGCGCACTGGAGCCAGCCCTGCTGGGTGCCGCCGAGCAGCCGCCCGGTGTGCCAGCCGCCGCCGCGCAGGCCGGGCGGGAACCCGGCGACGACGACCCGGTGGCCCCACAGGCTGCGCGGCTCGGCCATGCGCAGCGGGCGCCCGCCCGGGGGCGCGGCGTCCAGGCGCAGGACGGCGATGTCGCCCGAGCCGTCGGCGGCGGTGTGGACCCAGTGCTCGACGTGGGCGCGCACGGGCGCGGGGTCGCCGGCGAAGGGCAGCTCGACGGTGACCCAGGCGTCCGGCGGCGGCGGGCCGTCGCCGTGGCCCAGGGCGCCGGAGACGACGTGCGCGCAGGTGAGGGCGCGATCGGGCGCGATGAGGAAGCCCGCGCCCGCCACGTCCCCCTCGGGGCCGCGCACGCGCAGGACGGCGAGGTTCAGCGCCTCGTCGGGCCCCGTCTCCATCACTTGTGGTCACCGTCCGTCACTCCGAGTGGTCAGACGAACCAGTATGGGGTGCCGAACGAACGTGTCACCAGCCCCCAACGCGGATGATCATGATTGATACGCCGCTGCAATGGTGAAGTGGCCACGATGGATCTCCTGGCATGGAGCGCGCGCCGTTGGGCATTGACGACCTGGTCGAGCACTGGACAGTCCTGGAGGACGAGAAGGTTCTCGTCTCATGCGCGTGGTGCGACACGGCTGGGATTCGCGCTGCTGCTGAAGTTCTACACCCAGCACGGCCGCTTTCCTCGCGGCCGGGCCGAGCTCCCGGATGAGGCTGTGGAGCATGTGGCGCGCCAGATGAAGGGACCCGCGGCAGAGCTGGGGCTGTATGAGCGGTCGGGCAGCACCATTCTGCTCGTCACTGCAGCCGCGTCATATGCGCCTTCGTACGCCCTCCCGCTGGGCGAATTCCCCGGTTCGCCGACGAACAGCGGTTACCCGAGCGGGGCCCGTGATGGAGGGCACGGGTAGTCCTCGACGGTCATGGAGTTGTGGAGGCGCGCGCTCTTCGTGGTGAGGCGGAGGAGGGCGCGGCCGATCCCGGACGGCAGGCCGGAGATCAGGCGAGCTCCCTGCGCCAGTCCCGCCACCCCGAGTCGTGAGGTGGGGATCAGAGTCTTCGCCGCGCTGAGCGCGGCCTCGCGGCTGCCACGCACGTGCTCGGCCATCGCCCGCTCGTAGGCGGGGAAGGCGCGCTCGTGGTCGCCGCCCGCCCGCGCCAGCTCCCCCGCCAGGACGTACGCGCCGACCACGGCCAAACTGGTACTGCCGCCGACGGCCGGGCCGGGGCTGTAGCCGGCGTCGCCCACGAGCGTCACCCTCCCGCGCGACCAGGAGTCCATGCGGAGCTGGCTGATCGAGTCGAAGTAGAAGGCCGGGCTGCGGTCCAGCTCGTCCAGCCAGCGGTCAACGGCGGGGTGCATGCCGGCGAACGCCCCGCGCAGCAGCTTCTTCTGACGGTGCACGTCGTGGTGATGGCAGTCCAGCTCGTACGCGCTCCGGAACAGGAACAACGCCCGCGCCCCGTCGAGGTGACGCGCGCCGTAGACGCCGACGGTACGGCCGACGCCGACGTGCATGAGGAGCTCGCCGTCGAGGCCGGAGACGTTCGGCAGGGTCAGCACCCCGAAGTAGGCGCCGATGAAGGCGCCGGGCGTGTCCCCGAACACGAGGCGGCGCACGTTCGAGTGCAGCCCGTCCGCGCCGACGACGAGGTCGAAGCGGCGCGGCGCGGCGTTCTCGAACCGCACCTCGCCGGCGGGCGAGATCGCGGTGATCGACTCGCCGAAGACGTACTCGACGTCGTCGCGGGCGGCATCGTGGTAGATCTCGCTCAGGTCGTCGCGCATGATCTCGACGTGCCGGCCGGAGGCGGCGCCGAAGATCTTGGAGAGGTCCACCCGGACGGGACGCCGCGCGCCCTCCTGGTGGACGCTCATCCGGCTGGTGCCGGTGGCCCGCTCCTCGACGCGCGGGAGCACACCCATCTTCTCCGAGATGTCCATCGCGGGCCGGAACAGGTCGACCGCGTGCGCGCCCGTCTTACGCAGGCTCGGGGCCCGTTCCACGACGGTGACCTCGAAGCCGTGCCTGGTGAGCCAGTAGGCCAGGACCGGACCGGCGACGCCGGCTCCGGAGATGAGAATCCTTGTCGTCATGCACTCACTGTCGCCGCCGGCGCACGCCGCTGGATTGGACGAATGTTCCCGCCGTCGGCTGGCTAGCATGGGACGATGCGGACATTCGTGCGCGATACGGCGGTTTGGGATGTCGCGTCCCCCTTGCGGCCAAGCCGGGTGGCCGGTGTCACCATGGCCGGGTTCCGCGTCCGTGACCTGGACGCGCTCCGGATGGTCCCCCATCCGGCCATGACGCTGCTGGTGGAGTTCGGCGCCTCTTCGCCCGTCCTTGACCGTGACGGCGGGCGGCGGCAGCGCGGCAGCATGGTCGCCGGACCCGGGCTCGGATCCGGCGGCTCGGTCCGGGTGTGGGGTGAGAACGTCGAGTGCGTGCAGGTACGCCTGTCGCCGGTGATCGCCCGCGCGGTACTGGGCGTCTCGCCCGCCGACATTGGAGACGCCGTCGTGTCCCTGGAGGACCTGTGGGGGCCAGAGGCGTCACGGATCCGTGAGCGGCTGGGCGGCGTCCCGTCGTGGCAGGATCGCTTCGCTCTGGTCGACGCGCTGCTCGCCCGCCGGCACGAGGCGGAGCCGCCGGTGGACCCGGAGGTCGCCTGGGCCTGGCGGCGGATCGTCGGAAGCCGGGGTCGGGCCAGGGTCGACGGGCTCGCGGCCGAGGTCGGGTGGAGTCGTCAGCGGCTGTGGTCGCGGTTCCGGTCGCAGCTCGGCCTGGCGCCCAAGCAGGCCGAGAAGCTGGTCCGCTTCGACCACGCCGCCCACCGGCTGGTCGCGGGCGTGGCCGCGGCCCGGGTGGCGGCCGACACCGGTTACGCCGACCAGTCCCATCTGCATCGGGACGTCATGGCGTTCACCGGCGCGACCCCCGCCACCGTCGCCGCCGAGCCGTTCCTCGCGGTCGACGACATCGCCTGGCCCGGCAGCGTGCCCTCGCCCGCCTGAGCGCATTCGCATGGCCTGGCCCGATAGCACGCCCTCCCGCGCCTGAGGACATTCGTTCAAGACACCCGCGCGCGCCGGCGGCGACCGTGGGTCCATGACCACTCTCCATCGCGCCGCTCGCCGCGGCCTTCCGCCCCGGAGGCTGGCACGGCGCCGGCGGCGCCTCCTGATCGCCGCGGCCGTCCTTCTCGTCATCGCCGGATCGCTGCTGGTGAACGCGGCGGCGGTGACCCGCCAGAGCGCCGGCGGAAGCCCGACCCTGCCGCTCGACGGCGGGAACGTCTACGTGCGCCAGGACGGCCCCTCCGACGCCCCGGCGCTCGTGCTGATCCACGGGCTCGCCGCCTCGACCCGCTCGTGGGACGCCCTCGTCCCGCTGCTGGCCGGGTCCTACCGCGTCATCCGGCTCGACCTGCTGGGACACGGTCGTTCGGCCAAACCGGCCGACGGCGGCTACGGCATGCCGGAGCAGGGACGCCGGGTCGGTCAGGCCATGGACCGGCTCGGCGTCAAGCACGCCGTGGTGGTCGGGCACTCCACCGGCGGCGCGGTCGCCACCGCCCTCGCCGAACAGCGCCCCGACCTGGTGTCCGCGCTCGCGATCATCGACACGGCACCGCGCCTGAACGCCGCCGTCTCAACCGGCTTCGTCGGCGGGCTCCTGGACAAGCCCGTCATCGGGCAGCTGCTGTGGCGGCTTCGAACCGACAGCCTGATCCGCGACGCCGCGAGCAGCGCGTTCAGCCGCCCGGGCTACGAGGTCCCACAGGCGGTCGTGGACGACGCGCGCGAGATGACCTACCACGCCTTCGTCGCGACCTCGCAGGACGGCGACGACTACGTGAACCGACGCGCGCTCCCTGACCGGCTGATCCCCCTCGGCAAGCCGCTGCTGGTGATCTTCGGCGCCGACGACCGCAGGTGGCGCTCTTCCTCCGCCGCCGAATACCGCGCCGTCCCGGGCGCGACGGTCGAGGTGCTGCCCGGTGTCGGGCACTCGCCCATCATGGAGGATCCGCCGCGGACCGCCGCGCTCCTCCTGGCCTTCGCCGCCCGCCACGCACACCGTTGACCTTCGCCCGACCAAGGGAGATCGCCATGCCTTACACCAGCTCCGGCATCTACTGGGAAGAACACGGCCGGGGCACGTCGACAGTTGTCATGCTGCCGGGATTCGGCGCCTCGGCCGATCTCATGGCCGGGATCGCGCGGCACCTCGACGGGTTCCGCGTCCTGATCTTCGACCTGCCCGGACACGCCCGGTCCGTACGCGCGCCCGCGGACGGACGGCTGCCCTCGCTCGCCGCGATCCTGCACGAGGCGATCAACGAGGCGGGCGCCGACGACTACTGCCTCGTCGGCTACTCCCTCGGCGGCGCGATCGCGATGCGGATCGCGCTCGACCACCCGGACGAGGTGCGCGCCATGATCGGCGTCGTCCCGTGGAACGCCGGGGGGACGACGGCCGAGGACGCGGTGATCGCCGGCTTCGACGCCGCGTACGGCGACGTCGAGGCTCTCACGCACGCGGTGGCGGCGATCTCCGTGGACCCGTCCAGGACATCGGGCCTGACGAGCAGCATGCTGACCGTCACCGAACGGATGTGGCACGGCTGGCTGGCCGGCGGCGCGCTGACCAGCCAGGCCGACGAGCTGCCCGGGATGCGCGTACCGACCTGCTATCTCCTCGGCGGGAAGGACGTCGTCGTGGACCAGGCGAAGCAGCTGGACGACGTGCGGCGCATCCCCGGAAGCCGCGCGGTCCTGCTGCAGGAGCTCGGCCACCTGTGCGGCCTGGAGCGGCCGGACGTCGTCGCGTACGAGATCTCGGCCTTCCTGCGGCGCATCGCACCCTCCTGACGGAGGTCACCCGTCCCGGTACAGCGCTGTGAGCTGGGCGGCCGGCTTTGCTGGCAAGGGTTCGCCTCCCTCGCCTCGCAGTCTGGAGACGTCTCGGATTTCGCGTTCGTCTGCTCATCGGTCGAGATGAGCAGACGAGGCCGAGCGCGGGCGTTGCCAGACACAGCCAGGCAGACGGGGATCGCTGCGCAAGACCACAAGCAGCACGAACCCGAAGAGCCGCAGCGTCAGATCGCGGTGCACGATCTGCGCCTCCGCGACACCCAGCCCGATGGCACGCAGCATGCCCAGGAAGGCGTCGGTGTGGATCAGGCGGTCTTGATGGATCGCCACGTCGCCGAGCTGCTCGTCCAGCGACACCAGCAGTGCCCGCGGGCAGCGCCGGTAGACGGCCCTGTTCTCCCGAAGCTGACCCGCCCGCGACGCCGTTCCGGGCCGGCGGGCGCGGTCCGGGGACCGTGCTCGGCGACGCTGGTCTGATCATGACGACCGGAAGGAGCCCGGGGTGCGACAGGAGAGTGATCAAGCGGCACCGGGTGGACGTCAGGGGATCTGGGCCTCGATGTGGGCGAGTTGGGCGGCGAGGGTCTCTTCGAATGCGGCGCGGCGGTCTGCTCCGAGGGGGCGGATGTCGCGGGCGTAGTGGGCCAGGGCGGGGAAGCGTTCGGGGTCGGCGCCGAGCACCGCGACGCGGAACTGCTCCATGGCCTGTTCGTACTCCTTGGGGGTGATGCTGCTGATACCGGCCTCGGAGGCGATCAGCGCGGAGAGGAGGATCACGATGCGGTGGTATCGCACCGGGATCTCCTCGTCGGGCAGGCCGGACGTGCGCAGGGCCTGCAGCAGTTCCTCCATGACCAATCGGGATCCGGCGCCGCCGGACCCATAGCGTCCCCACACCGTGGCGAGTTGGAGTTGCTCGCCGAAGGCCTCGCGCAGACGCAGGGCCAGGGCGGTGATGCGCTGCTTCCAGTCGCCCTCGGGGCGGTAGCCGTCCATGGCGGCCAGCAGGATCCGGTCGGCAACCGCGCGCAGCAGTTCGGTCTTGTTGCGGAAATGCCGGTAGAGGCTGGAGGAGTCAGTCCCGAGCACCGCTGCGAGCTTGCGCACGCTGAACGACTCGGCGTCACCCGTGCGCAGCAGTTCCGCCGCCGTGTCCAGGATCTCCTCGGTCGACCATCGCCGTCGGCCAGTCATCTCGCCCCTCTCGTCCGGGCTCAGCCTAACTTATGCACTTGGCGATGCACGCACTGCGTGCATAATGAGGGCAACGCACGGCCCGGCCACAACGACACACCCGGCATCCGGCCGGGAGGGGGAGGACACATGAGTGAGACCACTACCGCGACACGGCCGCCGGAGCCGGACTTCTCGGCAATCACGACCGAGGAACTGCGCGCCTACCGCGACGCGGAGAACCGCTGGCGGGCGTCCGGCACGGCTCGGGCAATCCTCGGGGAGCCGAATCCCGGCGCCGCGATCGTCTGGCAGCAGGTGGCACTGCCCGGCCGCGACCTCCCGGTCCGGGTGTACCGGCCGGTGTCGACGGGAGACGGCGAAGCCGGCACCACAACCGACCTGCCACTCGTGGTCCATGTGCACGGAGGCGGCTTCGTGGGCACGGCGGCGCAGTGCGACTGGACCAACAGCCACCTCGCCGCGGGACTGCCCGCCCTCGTCGTCTCGGTCGAGCACCGCCTGCTCGCCCCCGGCAGCCCGCTCGCAAACGCCGCCGACGACGGCTGGGACGTGCTCCAGCACGTGGTGCGGCACGCCGCGCAGTGGGGCGTCGCCCCTGCGCGCGCGGCCGTCTTCGGCGAGAGCTGCGGCGCGCTGATCAGCGCGCTGGCGGCCATCCGGGCCAGAGAGGCCGGCCTGGAGCTCAAGGCGCAGGTGCTGGTCAACCCCGTGGTCGACACGACCGAAACGATGTTCGCCTATCCCTCGATCACCGAGTACGCATACAGCCCGGCCCGGGCCCTGCCGCAACTGCGGCTCATCCAGCGGCTCGCCGTCCCGCCGGGAGCCGACGCCGGCGCGGTCTCGCCGCTGTACGCGGGCGACCTGAGCGGGCTCGCCCCGGCGCTCGTGGTCGTGCCCACCCGGGACGCGGTCGCCGACCACGGCCGCCGCTACGCCGAGCGACTGCGCGAGGCGGGGACCCCCGTGCGGCTCACCGAATACCCGGGAGCAAAGCACGCGTTCCTCACCCTGCCCGGCGTGGAACCACAGGCCGGAGCCGCCCAGGCGGAGATCCTCGGGTTCCTGCGCGCGGCCCTGGCAAAGTGACGGAGGAACGATGCTCTTCACTCTTGGACCTGACGGCCCGGCGGTCTCCCGACTCGGCCTCGGCTGCATGAGCATGACCGGCATCTACGGCCCCGCCGACCCGCACGAGGCCTCAGCCACCCTGCTGGAGGCCCTCGATTCGGGCGTCACCATGTTCGACACCGGCGACTTCTACGGTGACGGAGCGAACGAGGAACTCCTCGGCCAGACCCTCGCCCCGAACCGCGACCGCGTCGTGCTGGCCACCAAGACCGGAGTCCGCCGCACCGCCGAGGGCCTGGTCCCCGCCGGCTCACCAGGCGATCTGCGGCGTGCCTGCGAAGCGTCATTGCGCCGGCTGCGCACCGATCACATCGACCTGTACTACCTCGCCCGCATCGACCCCGCCATCCCCGTCGAGGAGTCCGTCGGTGCCCTGGCCGGGCTGGTCGCCCAGGGCAAGGTGGGCCACATCGGCCTGTCCGAAGTCTCGGCCGACACCCTCCGCCGCGCCCATGCCATCCATCCGATCAGGGCCGTCCAGACCGAGTACTCGCTGTGGGAACGCCATGTCGAACACGACATCCTGTTCACGATCCGCAGTCTCGGCGCCGCCCTGATCGCCTACAGCCCCCTTGGCCGCGGCCTGCTCACCGGGGCCGTCCGCGCCACCACGCGCTACGAACCCGGCGACTTCCGTGCCACCGCCCCCCGCTACAACGGCGACGACCTCAAGGCCAACCTGGCCATCGTCGACGCCCTCACCCACCTCGCCGCTGCCAAGAACGCCACCCCCGCCCAGATCGCCCTCGCCTGGCTCCTCACCCGCGGCAGCGACGTCATCCCCATCCCCGGCAGCTCCCGCCGCCCCCACCTGCGCGACAACCTGGCCGCCCTCGACCTGCACCTGACCGCCACCGACCTCGCCGCCATCGACGCCGCCGTCCCCGACACCGGGGCCCAAGGGGCCCGATACGGCGACCACGGCATCGCCATGATCGACCAATGAAGAGACAAGCACCCTGATGACGAAACCACCCCATGCACGATCACCGCTCAGACCGATGTCACGGGCCTTGCGCTCACCGTCCTCGCGACGATCGCCACGTACGTCGACCGCGGGCACCACCCACCTGCCGGCCGACCACATCTTGTCGCGTGGTTGCTGACCAGACTCACCTTCATCGGCCCCTGAGGGACAGGAGAAGCCATGTTCGACGACCTTGACCTTTCATCGTTGGCCCGTCGCCCCGGAGTGAAGTGGAGCCGGGCCGAGCCGGGTGTGCTGCCGGCATGGATCGCGGAGATGGACTTCCCGCCGGCCCCCGCCGTGCAGGAGGCCCTCATGCGGTGTGTGCAGGAGGACCTGGGATACCCCTCGTGGGACGGGCGCCCCGAGCAGATCCCCCTGCGGGCCGCCTTCGCCGAGCGTATGCGCGAACGCCACGGCTGGGTGCTCGACCCCGGCCACGTCCGGGAGTTCACCGACATCAACCAGGGGCTCCAGGCCGTCCTGCGCGTGGCCACGCGCCCCGGCGACGGCGTCGCCCTGCACACTCCGGCGTATCCGCCCTTCCTGGAAACGGTGACGGGCATGGAGCGGCGCCTGCACCCCGTCCCGTACGTCCTTCAGGACGAAGGCTGGGTCTTCGACGCCGAGCGGCTCGACCGGGAGCTGGCCGATGGCGGCTGCCGGGTGCTGCTGCTGGTGAACCCGCACAACCCGACCGGGCGTGTGCTGCGCCGCCAGGAGCTGGAGACGGTCGCCGAACTGGTCCGGCGCCACGACCTGCTGGTCATATCCGACGAGATCCATTCCGACCTCGTGCACAGCCCGCACCGGCACATCCCCTTTGCCTCCCTGTCGTCCGAGGCGGCCGCCCGGACAGTGACTCTGACCTCCGCGACCAAGGCGTTCAACGTGCCAGGGGTGCGCTGCGCCGTCGCGCACATCGGCGCGGCCGACGTGCGCGCGGCCCTTTCGGGCCCGACCCACCTGTACGGCGAGCCCAACACCTTCGGCGTGGCCGCCACCTTGGCGGCCTGGCGGGACGGTGACTCCTGGCTGTCACAGCTGCGGCCGGTCCTGGACCGGAACGCCGCGCTGGTGCATGAGGGGCTGCCGCGCGGCATCGGATACCGCGTCCCGGAGGCCGGCTTTCTCGCCTGGCTGGACTGCCGCGCCCTCGATCTCCCCCCCGACCCGCACACATTCTTTTTGGAGAAGGCCCGTGTCCTGCTGAATGACGGCCGGACCTTCGGTCCCGGCGGCGAGGGCTTCGTCAGGCTCAACTTCGGTACGTCACCGGACCTCCTGCGGGACATCCTGGGCCGTATGCGCGAGGCCGTGGGCTGACCGCGCCCTCCGGGCGAGCCGACCGGTGGGGCCGGAACACGAGCGAAACATGCCACCGCCTTGTTCAGCGCGGTTCGCCTTGATACGGATCGTACGACGCGGCGGATGTGCGCGGCATCGCTGATACGGCGATCCGAGCGGCAGCGGTCACGAAGGACAATCCGGCTGACCTGATCAACGCAGCGTTGGAGGAATTGCTGGAATCCGGTCGGGAGTTGCCCGGATACACCACGCTGGACCGGATGGTGGCCAAGATCCGCGCCGAGGTGAACCGGGACGTGTTCGCCACTGTCGCCGGCCGGATCACTCCGGGGCAGCGCGCGAGGCCGGCCGAGCTGCTGATGCTGGACCCGTCCAGTCGGCGCAGCCGGTTCGACCGGCTGAAGGACCCGGCGAAGGCCGCGAAGATCGGCAAGTGCAAGGTCCGTCTGGCGCATCTTGCCGACCTGGACGCGTTCGGGCCGACCGGTGCATGGTTGCAAGGTGGCCCGCGACCTGCTGCCCGATCCCGGCCGGTCGGTGACCTCGATCGCCAAGCTGCTCGGGGTGAGCGTAGGCACGCTCTACAACCACATCCCCGACCTTCAGAAGCTTCGCCCAGGTCAGCGCTCGAACCTCGCGTAGGGATGCCTGATCTCGACAAAGAGCGCCTATTTGGGCTGGTGACACGTTCGTTTACGGCACCCCAGTATGGCGGGTGGCCGGGGGGCGCTTGCCGTTCCTTGACATGCGAAAAGGGCGTCCCCCGCGGGGAACGCCCTTCTCGTCGTGCGCGCGTGCTACTTTTTGACCGACACCGGAGCCGTGCCGGTGTCCTGCTGACGCCAGGCGCCCGTGTCGAACGCCACCGGAGCGGCCTTCCTGCCCACACCGTCACCCCACTTGGTGACCACGTACTGGATCTTGATGTGACCCTCGCCCTTCACACCGTCCACACCCAGCGTCTCCGGATTGAACCGGCCACCGGTCAGCTCGGCGAACGTCTTGGCGTCCAGGTCCAGCATCACCCCACGACTGGAGGGGTCACCAGGACCACGGTCCCCCACGAAGAACGGCAGCTTCTTACCCTGGTAGACCACGTAACCCTCGGTCATCAGCGGCCACGACGGCGAAGCCGCCAGACCCTTCTGCATCGGCTTGCCGGCCGCCGGCAGACCCGTGTCACCGGCGCGACCCGAGGAGTCGTCCCAGAAGTACGAGGCGGTCGTCGAACCGGCCAGCACACCCTGACCGTTCACATCCGCATCAGCGCTCGCGGGATGAGCGGCGGCACCGATCGTCAGCGCCGACAGAGCAGCGGCGGAAAGCATGGCGAAAGAACGCAGGCGAGCAGTCATCAGCAGTCTCCTTGGTGACATCGATCATCAGGGGGGCATGCGCTCGCTTGACTCAGACAAGACATGAAGGCCGTAGCCGGGCACAAACGCCATCGGTCGCTACGTGGAGCGCAGTGGGGGCGGACCCAGATGGGTCACTCACCCGCCAATAGGTAGACACTAACCCAAGAAACGGACAAACGCAAACCTAACACCCCAAAACGGGCAAAGATCTACCCCTGAACCGTAAACCCCGGGCAAGCGACCCCAACATGGGCAAAAGCCCAGGTCACTGTCGCGGGGTGTCCGTATGTAAACCCCGGGCAACGCGCGGGCATTCCCGGCCCCCGCGAACGCCATGACCTGGGCATGAGCCGCGCGACGGTCACGGCCTCCGGTAGTCGGCCGCCACCCCCACCAGCGAGATCAGGCCCGCGGCGAACTCCATCGCCTCGGCGTGCCCCTCCTCGAACGGCGGCTGGAAGCCCACGCCCTCCCACGTCCGCGCGGTCGGGTTCCACAGGTCGGCGCCGACCTCGAAGTCCCAGCCGTAGACGCCGTGGTCGTACCAGAGCTCGTCGGCGGAGTTGCCGGCCGCCGAGTAGAGCACGTCGGTCACCGGCCCGGTCTGCTGCGGCCAGATGACCGTGCCGCGCTCGGCGGCGATGGCCTGCTCGATCGTGCGGGCCGAGCGCATGAAGTACGCCTCCTCCTGGGCGCTCGGCCTGGGCAGCGCCACACGGCCGTCGAGCTTGTACGCCCCGGGCGGCCACATGAAGTACCCGCCGTAGCTGTGCACGTTCATGGCGAACCGGATGTTGCGGTACGTCTCGGCCAGCCACATCACGTTGCGGCTCTCCGGCTCCGAGTGCTCGGCCGGACCGGCGTACGTGCCGCTCTGGCAGTTGGCCGAGGCGCCGAAGTAGCCGTCCGACAGGGAGCCGACGGCGTAGTTGCGGTTGACGTCCACGCCCCAGGTGTTGCGCTGCGCCGGGTCGGACTGCGCGGCCGGGCAGTGGTTGGTCATGTTCTTCCGCTGGCCGTTGAAGTCGTAGAAGCTGTAGTTCGCGCCGTCGGGGTTGACGGTGGGGACGATGAAGATGTCGGTGCGCTGCAGCAGCCTGCGGGTGGCGGCGTCGTGGGCGTAGTTGCGCAGCAGCCGCTCGGCGGCCTCGACGGTGACCAGCGGCGCCACCCATTCCCTGGCGTGCTCCTGGGCGTAGGCCAGCACGCCGGTGCGCGAGCCGTCACGGTGGACGCCGACGCGCAGCGCCAGCACCCGCATGGGCTTGCGGGAGACGTCGGCGGGCGCCTTGAGGGAGTCGGTGAGCCGGGTGGCGGCGGCCGCGGCCATGACGCCGGCGCCGGGGTCGGTGCGGTAGGCGGCGGCCTTCAGCCCGGTGCCCGGCGCGGCGTTGATCGCGGCGACGACCTGGGCGGCGGTGCTGACCGGCGTGCCGGAGCCGTCGGTGGCCAGGCTCACCGTGACCTGCTTGCGGGCCACGCTCACCTGGAGCGGCCGGTCCGGCGCGCCCGGGGCGGCCAGCTCGACGGACAGGTCGTTGCCGCCCTCGGAGCCGTAGGCGTCGGAGGTGACCACGATCGCGGCGCCGGGCGGCGTGCCGATCAGCGCCTGGGCGTGGCGGCGGTAGCCGTTGGTGAGGTTGGGCAGCGGGATGACGTCGGTGAGCGACGGGTACCGCCGGTGCAGCGCCTGGATGCGCTCGTTGAGCTGGGCGGGCGGCATGTACTGGGTGACGAAGTCCTTCTGGTAGCCCGGCGCCTGGTGGTCGGGACGGTCCCCGTCGGGCCATTCCAGGACGCGGGCCTCGGCCGTGCCGCCGGTCGCCGAGGTGACCGTGACGCGCTGCGGCTCGGCCGGCACCGGGGCGGGGGTGCTGAACTGGTGGCCCAAGTAGGCGCCGGCGTCGACGTACGGGACCATCGCGACCTGGCCGGTGGCGCCGCCGCGGCCCGTCCAGGTGGCGGTGAGGGCCGCCGTCTCGCCCGCGCTGCTGCTGGCCTCGACCGACAGGAAGTACCCGTCGCGGGACTTGTACCAGACGGCCCGTTCGATGACGATCTGGTCCTGCGCGGCGGTGGCGGACGGCGCCTGCCGGGCAGCGGGCGGCGTGCCGGACGCCAGGCCCACGCCGATCGCCCTCAGCTCGGCGAGCTTGCCGGCCGTGAGCACGGCGTCCACCTGGACGCTGCCGTCGGCCTGCGGACGGACCCGCTCGGTCAGGTCGGCGCCGGAGGCGACCAGCCGCTCCATCGCGGCCCTGTCGGGCACGGAGAGCGTGACCAGCGACGCCGGCTCCGGGTCGGCCGGCCCCGCCACCGCCGGCAGCGACGACGGCCCGGAGGCGAGGAACGTCGAGACGACGATCATCAGGATGACTGCGGACGCCCTCAAGCCACGCATCGGCTCCTCCAGGATCACCGGTATCCCGATCATTGAAAGCCGACTTGACCCGACCGGCAAGACCCAGTTTCACCTTTCTGTGGAGGCGGCGACGTCCCGAATCGCCGTGACGACCAGATCAGGCTGCCGATACTGCACGTAGTGCTCGGAGGTGCCGGCCACCACCACCCGCCCGCGCGTGGACCGGGCGGCCACCCGCCGGGCCTGGTCGAGGGCGCTGCGCGGCCCGCCGGACGGGATGACGACCACGACCGGCGGCCCGCCCGGCCCCTCCGCCGTCCCGGCGACCTCCCGCGCGCTGTCCGGCAAGGCCCACGCCTCGGCCCTGGCCGCGGCCATGCTGCCCGGCCCGTAGACGACGGGGGCGGCGGCGCGCGCCGCCGGGGTGGCGTCGCCGGGCACCAGGAGATCCCCGGCCAGCCGGAGCAGGCCGATCCTGGCCAGCGCCTGGTTGGCGGTGAGCTGGGCGGCAATCAGCGGCCGGGACACCCGCATGGCCGTCACCGCCTCCTCGTCGGTGGCGTCGATCAGCACCAGGCCCGCCGTCACCTCCGGGTACTGGGCGGCGAACAGCCGGACGATCTGGCCGCCGTAGGAGTGCCCGGCCAGGACGTACGGGCCGGGCTCGCCCGCGGCGGCGAGCAGCGCGCGCAGCTCCCCCGCCGCGCGGCCCGCCGTTCGCGGCCCTGGACCCTCCTCGCTCCAGGCGTATCCGGCCCGGTCGTAGGAGCACACGCGCAGCCCGGCCGACAGCCGCCGCTGGACCACCTCCCAGCTCGCGCTCGACTCGACCAGGCCCGCCTCCAGCACCACCACCGGGCCGCCGGACCCCGCGCAGCGCAGGTGCAGGCGGTGGCCGCCGACGTTCACCAGGCGGCCCGGGGGCGGGGTCCTGGAGGGCCGTCGTTCAGCGGGAGGAGGCCGCGCGGCAGGCCAGCTGGAGGGCCAGGCGTTGCCGCGGGTCGGCCAGGTCGGCCTGGAGCAGGGTCTCGATGCGGCGCACGTTCCTGCTGACGGCGTTGCGGTGCAGGTGCAGCTCCTCGGCGGCGCGGGCGGGCGAGCCGTTGTGGTCGAGGTAGGCGCGCAGGATGGCCAGGAGGTGGGCGGCCCGCTCGCCGCCGAGGTCGAGGATCGGTTGCAGCAGCTCCCTGACGGCGTGCTGGGCGGCGTCGGAGGCGTACCACTCCTCCAGCATCCGGTCGAGGCCGGCCAGGTCGTAGGTGGCCAGCGGCAGGGTGCTGCGGCGCAGGGCCGTACGCGCCTCGGAGGCGGAGGTGCGCAGGCCGACCAGGCCCTGGTGGGCGGTGCTGACCCCGCAGCGCAGCTCGGCGCCCGGCGGGCGGACCCGTTCGAGCAGGCGGGCGGCGTCGCGCACGGCCTCGCGCAGGCCCGCCCTGCCCTGGTCGCGCCGCTGGCTGCGGACCACGATCAGCGCGTCGCCGGCGAGCGCGGCGTTCCAGGCGGCGCCGCCCAGCTCGCGGGCCGCGCGCACGGCCCGCGAGGCGGCGGTCTCCAGCAGGGCGTAGCGTTCCTGGCCGCCGTCGGCCGGGCCGTCGGTGGCGGCGTCCGGGGTCTTGGCGGGGTCCTTCGCGGGTTCCAGGCGCAGGACGACGTGCCAGTCGTCGATCGGCAGGCCGAGGGCCCTGGCGCGGGGGGCCAGCTCCTGCGCCTGGTTCTCGGGGGCGACCAGCAGCTCGGTGAGGAGCTGGGCGCGGGACCGTCCGGGCAGCTCGTCGGACGGGCCCGCGGCGGCGGCCAGGGCGGCGACCCTGAGCACGATCCCGGCGGCCCGGTCGAAGTGCGTCCCGGCGGGCCCGCCGGCCTGGGCGGTGAACGCGCCGCCGTCGGCCCGGACGGGACGGCCGAGAGCCGCGCCGGCCGCCTCGGCGATGCGCTCGGGGACGCCGCCCGCCCCCGCCACGGCCTCCGCGGCGCGCGCCGTACGGACCAGCGCCTCGGCGGCGTCGCCCGCGATGGCCCGGTCAAGGGCCACCACCAGCTCCGCCAGGTCGCCGCCGGCGGCCGCCAGCAGCGCGACCCCGCCCCGCTCGGCCAGCGCGGCGGCGCTCCGGTCCACCGCGGCCTCCAGGGCCTCCAGGGCCCGCCCGGCCTCCGCGGTGAGCACGAGCGCCACGGCGCCGGCCGCGGCGGCGTCGCGCAGCGCGACGTCGAGCCGGTAGCCGGCCGCCTGCCGCGAGGCCGCGCCGGTCAGGACCAGCACCGACCCCGGCGGCTGGCCCGCGATCCCGCCCAGGTCCTCCACCAGGCGCACGCCCGAGGCCGCCGCCGGCGCCTCCGGCCCGGCCAGCGGACGCAGCTCTTCCAGCAGGAACATGTCATCAGTGTGCCATCGGCACACGAAGCCCGGCAAAAAGGTGCGGCTGGAACATCCGGGCTTGACCTGCGGCTTCGTAACCTCGACAGCATGGACATCGACACCGGGCTGCTGCCCGCCTTCGCCCGCGGCTGCGCCGTGCTGGGCTCGGGCGGCGGCGGTCCCGTGACCATCGCCCGCGCCGCGGCGCTGCAGGCGCTGGAGGACCACGGGCCGGTACGCGTCGTGCAGCCCGCCGAGCTGGACCCCGAGCTGCTGGTCATGCCCGTGGGCACGGCGGGCTCCTCGGCCGTCATGTCCGAGCGCGTCGGCGGCACCGACGAGCCCGTCTACCTGCGCGACAAGATCGAGGAGCTGTACGGCGCGCCCGTCGGCGCGGTGCTGGCCAGCGAGATCGGCGGCGCGAACGGCTGCCTGGCGGTGGCCTGGGCGGCCCGCGTCGGCCTGCCGCTGGTGGACGCCGACGGGATGAGCCGCGCCTTCCCCCGCATGGACCAGACGGTGATGCAGCTGCGCGGCATCGCGCCCACCCCGGCCGTGCTGTGCGACGAGCGCGGCCGGACCGTCGTCGTCGACCGGGTGACCGGCGGCTGGCTGGAACGGCTGGTACGGGCGTCGCTGGAGGCGTTCGGCGGCCAGGTCGCGACCAGCGAGTACATCATGCGCGGCGACCAGGTGGCCGGCGCCACCGCGCTCGGATCCGTCACCCGGGCCGTGCGCCTCGGGACGCGGCTGCCCGACCCGCTGGTCACCGGCAAGGTCGCCGAGACGGCCGGGTCGATCCTGGTCGAAGGGCTCGGGTACGACCAGGGGCGGCTGGTGCGCATCCAGGCGGGCAGCGAGTTCCTGGCCGTCGTCGAGGACGGCGTGCCGCTGGCCGTGGTGCCCGACGTGATCGCGATGCTGGACACGCGTACGGGCGAGGTCGTGCAGGCCGAGCAGGTCCGGTACGGGCTGCGGGTCAGCGTGGTGCGCGTCCCCTGCGACCCGGTCTGGCACACCCCCGAGGGGCTGCGGCTGGCCGGGCCCGCCGCGTTCGGTCTCACCGGACTTCCCACCCCTCCCCCACCGCAGGCGCCCCCCGTCCCCGCGACGCCGGAAACCCCGGCGGGCACGGCCTTCAGCCCCTCCCCCACCGCGTCCACCGGGTCTTCCGAGCCTTCCGAGCCTTCCGGGCCTTCCGGGCCCGCCGGACGGGAGGTGGGAGCGTGAGAGCCGGGGTGGACGTCGGGCCGACCAACACCGACGCGGCCGTCGTCGCCGACGACGGCCGGGTGCTGGCCACCGTCAAGATCGCGTCGATCCCCGGCGACCCGGTGGCCGGGGTGCGCGCCGCGCTGGCCCGCCTGCCGATGGACGGCGAGCCGGCCCAGGTCGCCGTCGGCCTGCGTGGCGCCGCCACCGCCGTGACCAGGCGGTCCGGGCTGCGCAAGGTGGCCGTGCTGCGCATCGCGGGCGTGTCGGCGACCGCGGTGCGCCCGCTGTCCGGCTGGCCGCCCGACCTGCGTGCCGCGGTGAACGCCGGCACCGCCGTCGTGGACGGCGGCGGCGGCCTCGACCGCGAGGACCGCACGCCCCTCGACCGCGACGCCGTGGCCCGCTTCGCCGCGGGCGTGGCCGGCACCGCGCAGGCCGTCGCCGTCGCGGGCCTGTTCTCGCCCCTGGACGGCGAGCAGGAGCGCGAGGCGGCCGAGATCGTCCGGGCGGAGCTGGGCGAGGGCGTGCCGATCGCGCTGTCGGCCGACCTCGGCTCGCTCGGCCTGCTGGAACGCGAGAACGCGACCGTGCTGGACGCCGCCCTGTCGGGGTTCGCGGGCGCGGTCTCCGGCGGGCTGGCCAGCGCGCTGGCGGGCCTGTGCCCGGGGGCGGCGGTGTTCGTGACCCGCGGCGACGGCACGCTGATGAGCCTGGAGCACCTGGCCCGCCATCCCGGGCTCAGCCTGGGCAGCGGCCCGGCGAGCGTGCTGCGCGGCGCCGGCGCGCTGACCGGGCTCGGTGACGCGGTGGTCGCCGACGTGGGCGCCACCCGCGTCCGGGTCGGCGTGCTGACCGGCGGCTATCCGGAGGAGGCCGTGGGCGGCGCGGACATCGGCGGCGTGCCCGTCGGGCTGCGCATCCCCGGGCTGATCAGGGTGCCGCGGCCGGTCGACCCGACCGAGCTGGCCGAGGCCGTGGACCGGCTGCAGCCGGGCGCCGGGCTGCTGCCGCTCGTGGTCGTGGGCGGCGGTGAGCACGCCGTGCCGGAGGGGCTGCATCCCGAGCACGGGCCGGCGGCCGGCGCCATCGGCGCGGCGGTCAGCCCGGTCGGCGGCCAGTACGAGCGCATCGTCCGCCTGCCGGACCGCTCGGCGCTGGCGGCGGCGCTCGAACCGGTCGCGGAGGAGGCCAGGGCGGCGGCCGTCCGCGCCGGGGCCGATCCGCGGCGGGTGCGGGTCATCGGGGTGGAGGAGATCCCGCTCGCCTACCTGCCCGGCCCGTTCGTCCGGCTGCGCGCCCGCGCCGCCGGGCCGCCCTCGCTCCTGTGACCGCCCGCCCTTCGACCGGCTCTCTGACCGGCCCTACGACCAGCCTTGTGACCGCCTGCTCGTGAGCCCCCGCTCGTGAGCCCCCGCCACGACCCCCCGACGCGAAGGAAGACCACCATGACCGACTCCGACTACCCCCTGGAGCGGGTGCCGCAGGCCGCCCGCTACTCCTGGTTCAACGTGGCCGTGCAGCGGTTCGGCCAGCTCTCCGACCTGACGCAGTTCCTGCTGGGCGCCACGCTCGGCGCCGGACTGTCGTTCTGGGGGGCGTTCTGGGCGTTCACGCTCGGCTCGGTGATCCTGGAGGTGGTGTGCATCTTCGTCGGCATCGCCGGGATGCGCGAGGGCCTGTCCACCTCCATGCTGGCCCGCTGGACCGGCTTCGGCCGGTACGGCTCCACGATCATCGGCGTGATCATCGCCCTGAGCCTGTTCGGCTGGTTCGGCGTGCAGACCGCGGTGTTCGCCTCGGGCCTGCACTCGATCATGTCCTGGCTGCCGCTCTGGGCGTGGGCCATGATCGCCGGCATCGGCGTGACGCTGCTGGTCATCCGCGGGTTCAAGGCGATGGGGATGACGGCGTTCATCACCGTGCCGGCGTTCCTCGGCCTGGCCGGCTGGGCGATGTGGGTGGAAATTTCGCGACATGACCTGGGGTCGCTGGTGGCCTCGCCGCCGTTCGGCGAGCCGATCAGCATCGCGACCGGCGCCACCATCGTGGCCGGCTCCTACATCATCGGCGCGGTGACCACGCCCGACATGACCAGGTTCAACCGCAACACCGGCGACGTCGTCAAGCAGACCCTCGTCGGCATCTCCCTCGGCGAGTACGTGCTCGGCCTGGCCGGCGTGCTGCTGGCCTACGCGGTCAAGTCCTCGGACGTGATCGCGATCATCACGGCCTCCTCCGGCGTGATCGGCGTCATCGTCCTCATCTCGGCCACCGTGAAGATCAACAACTGGAACCTGTACTCCGCCGCGCTCGGCCTGCTCAACGCCGTGGAGTCCACGGTCGGGGTGCGGCTGAACCGGGTCGCCGTCACCATCGGCATCGGCGTCCTGGGCAGCGTGCTGGCCGCCGCCGGGATCCTGGAGCGCTTCACCGACTTCCTGCTGATCCTCGGCGTCATCACGCCCCCCGTCGCCGGGATCATGGTCGCCGAGTACTTCGTGGTGCGCCGCTGGCGCCCGGTGCTGGACGCCTCGCGCGCCACCGGCACGCTCCCCGAGACCGAGCCGACGTGGGTGCCCGCCACGCTGGTCATCTGGGCCGCCGCCGCGCTGGTCGGCTGGCTCAGCGACCACTACCAGTGGATCGGCATCCCCGCCCTGAACTCCCTGATCCTCGCGGGCCTGGGCTACGTCGTCGCGGGCCGGCTCGGCCTGGTCCGCGGCACCCGCGAGGTCCCCGTCGAGCGGCCCGCGCTCACCGTCTGAGAATCGCGCGGCCACGCGCTCACCGTCCGAGAATCGCGCGGCCCCGCGCTCACCGTCCGAGAAGAGAGTCCTCCTTCATGCGTATCGGCATCGACGTGGGCGGCACCAACACCGACGCCGCCCTCATCGGCGACGACGGCCAGGTGCTGGCCACCGTCAAGTCCCCCACCACCGCGGACGTCACGGGCGGCGTCGCCGCGGCCCTGGCCGGCCTGGGCGCCACCCGGGTGTCCGCGGTGATGATCGGCACCACCCACTTCGTCAACGCCCTGGTGGAGGCCGCCCGGCTGGAGCCGGTCGCGGCCGTCCGGCTCGGCCTGCCCGCCACCGCCGCGCTGCCGCCGCTGGTGGACTGGCCCGACCGCCTGCGCCAGGCGGTCGAGGGCGCGGTCTACCTGTGCCACGGCGGCTGCGAGTACGACGGCGCCCCCATCTCCCCCCTCGACCCGGATGAGCTGCGCGGCGTCGCCGCCGACATCAGGCGGCGCGGCCTGCGCACGGTCGCGATCTCCTCGGTGTTCTCCCCGGTCAGCGACGCCCACGAGCGCGAGGCCGCGCAGATCCTGGCCGCAGAGCTGGGCCCCGAGGTGCACCTGTCGCTGTCCTGCGAGATCGGCCGGGTCGGCCTGCTGGCCAGGGAGAACGCCACGATCGTGAACGCCGCCCTGCGCCCGCTGGCCGACCGCACCGTGGCCGCCTTCGGCGAGGCGCTGCGGGTGGCCGGGATCGACGCGCCGCTGTTCCTGTCCCAGAACGACGGCACCCTCATGGACGTGGACCAGGCCCGCCGCTACCCGGTGGCCACGTTCGCGTCGGGGCCGACGAACTCGATGCGCGGCGCGGCGTACCTGTCGGGGCTGACCGACTGCGCGGTGGTGGACATCGGCGGCACCACGTCCGACGTGGGCATCCTGGTCGGCGGGTTCCCGCGCGAGGCCGCCGGCGAGGCGCTGGTCGCCGAGGTGCGCACCAACTTCCGCATCCCCGACGTGCTGTCGATCGGCATCGGCGGCGGCTCGCTGGTCGCCGAGGACGGCACCACCGGCCCGCGCAGCGTCGGCTACCGGCTGACCGAGGAGGCGCTGGTGTTCGGCGGCGGCACGCTGACCGCCACCGACCTGGCCGTGGCCGCCGGGCTGGCAGACATCGGCGACCGTGACAGGGTCGCGCACGTCGACCCGCAGCGCCCGCTCAAGCTCATCGCCGAGCGCGTCTCGGAGGCGGTCGACCGCATGCGCACCTCGTCCGCGCCGCTGCCCGTCGTGCTGGTCGGCGGCGGCAGCGTGCTCATCCAGGAGCTGCCCGGCTTCGACGACGTGCGCCGCCCGGCGCACTTCGAGGTGGCCAACGCGGTCGGCGCGGCCATCGCCCAGGTCGGCGGCGAGGTGGACCGGGTCTTCTCCGGCCCCCGCGAGCGCATCCTGGAGGAGGCCAAGAGCGAGGCGATCATCCGCGCCGAGCGCGGGGGCGCCCGCGCGGGCAGCGTGCGGATCGTGGACGTGGAGGAGCTGCCGCTCGCCTACCTGCCCGGCGACGCCACCCGGATCAGGGTGAAGGCCGTCGGCGACCTGGACCTGGAGAAGATCGATGCGTGAGATCGGAATCGACCGGCTGGACGACATGGCGCGCGGCGCCGGGATCCTCGGCACCGGCGGCGGCGGCGACCCGTACGTGGGCAAGCTGCTGGCCCGCGAGGCCATCCGCAGGCACGGTCCCGTGCCGCTGGTGGCCATCGACGAGGTGCCCGCGGACGCGACCGTCGTGGCGGTCTCGGGCATGGGGGCGCCGACCGTGCTGCTGGAGAAGCTGCCGGCGGGCACCGAGGAGCTGACCGCGCTGCGCGCCCTGGAGGCGGTGCTCGGCCGTCAGGCCACGCACATCGTGCCCATCGAGGTCGGCGGCGTGAACTCGATGATCCCGATCGCCGCCGCCGCGCAGGCGGGCCTGCCGATCGTGGACGGCGACGCGATGGGCCGCGCCTTCCCCGAGGCGCAGATGGTGCTGCCGACGCTGATCGGCGTGCCGAACACGCCGATGGCGCTGGCCGACGACAAGGGCAACACGCTGGTGCTGGAGACGGTGTCCAACGTGTGGGCCGAGCGCCTGGCCAGGGCGGCGTGCGTGCAGATGGGCTGCCAGGTCTCCTGCGCCGACACCGTCATGCGCGGCGACCAGCTGCGCGACGGTCTGGTGCCGGCCACGCTGACGCTGGCCGAGGACCTGGGCCGGGCCGTGCGGCTGGCCCGCGCCGGGCACGCCGACCCGGTGGCGGCGGCCCTGGACGTGCTGGGCGGCCTGAAGCTGTTCACCGGCAAGGTCGTGGACGTCGAGCGCCGCACCACCGGCGGCTTCGCCCGCGGCCAGGCCCGTCTGGAGGGCACCGGCACGCTGGAGCTCAGCTTCCAGAACGAGCACCTGCTGGCCCGCCGGGACGGCGAGATCGTGGCCACCACGCCCGACCTGATCTGCGTGCTGGACACCGACTCGGGCGAGCCGGTCACCACCGAGGCCATGCGCTACGGCCTGCGCGTCACGGTCATCGCCGTGCCCTGCGACCCGCGCTGGACCTCGCCGGGCGGCCTGGAACTGGCCGGGCCGCGGTACTTCGGCTACGACTGCGACTACCGGCCGCCGGCCATGACCCCGGCGTAGACCCAGCGGCCGTCCAGCCGGACGAACCTGCTGTGCTCGTCGAGCACGCCCGGCACCCGCCGGTTGACGAAGTGGGCGCGGAACCGCACGGTGCCCTCGGTGTGGACGGGGCTGCCGCCGGTGCTCTCCAGCACCTCCAGCTCCGTCCAGGCGACCTTCCTGTCGAGGTCGAGGCGGGCCGGGCGGTCGGCGGGATGCCAGGTGGCCATGAGATAGGCCTCGTCGCCCACGGCGAACGCGCTGAACCTGGACCGCATGAGCGACTCCGCGGTGGGGGCCGACCCCTCACCGCGGTGGTATCTCCCGCAGCAGTCCGCGTAGGACGCGGGCAGACCGCAGGGGCATGGACGAGGAGGCATGCCCCCCATTGTGCCGCCCCCGCGCCGCCTTGCGCTCCGCCCGCTACCGGCGTGCGGGTCAGAGGCGGGCGGCCAGCTCGGTCAGGGTGGCGCCGAGCGGGGCGTCCAGCAGGAGCGCGGCGTCGGCGTCGGCGCCGGTCGGGCCCTGGTTGACGATGGCGACGGGCAGCCCGAGCTCGGCGGCCCTGGTGACGAAGCGCAGCCCCGACCTGATCGCCAGCGACGACCCCAGCACGAGCAGCGAGCGCGCCCCGCCCACGAGCGCGAAGCACTCCGCCACCCGATCCCTCGGCACGTTCTCGCCGAAGAAGATCACGTCGGGCTTGAGCAGACCGCCGCAGGAGACGCAGTCGACCACCTGGAACCCGGCGACCTGGGCGTCGGTGAGGGCGGCGTCGCCGTCGGGGTTGACGCGGCCCTCGGCGGCCCAGCGCGGGTTGGCCGCGCTGAGCCGGCGCTCCAGCTCGGCGCGCGGGGTGCGTTCGCGGCACGACAGGCACACGACGCGGTCGAGGCCGCCGTGCAGCTCGATCACCCGGCGCGCCCCGGCGGCCTGGTGGAGGCCGTCGACGTTCTGGGTGACGATGCCGGCCAGCAGGCCGCGCCGCTCCAGCTCGGCCACCGCGCGGTGGCCGGCGTTGGGGGCGGCCCGGCCGATCTGCCGCCAGCCGACGTGGCTGCGCGCCCAGTAGCGCCGGCGCGCCTCGGCGCTGCCGGTGAAGCGCTGGTACGTCATCGGCTCGGCACGCCTGGACCGCCCAGTCGGGCCCCGGTAGTCGGGAATGCCGGACTCGGTGGACAGCCCGGCCCCGCTGAGCACCACGACGCCGCCACCGGCCACCAGCTCGGCCAGCGACGCCATCGCCGGTGCCGTCACGGGCGCCGTCACGGGTCCTGTCGCAGTCTCTTGCACACCATCCATGATGCCCGGTCAGAGGTAGTTGCTGAGCTCGATCAGGTTCCCGTCGGGGTCCCGCAGGTAGACGCTC
The DNA here is from genome assembly GCF_044459705.1 of Nonomuraea sp. NPDC050227. NCBI lineage: Bacteria > Bacillati > Actinomycetota > Actinomycetes > Streptosporangiales > Streptosporangiaceae > Nonomuraea > Nonomuraea sp. NPDC050227. Next base: position 919,179 of record NZ_JBITJF010000003.1, read on the forward strand.
CTGATGGGGCCGAGCGCTCCGGTCCGCTCCACCGGGCCCTCCTCGATCCCGACGCCGTGCCGGGCCAGCTCGTCCATGACCGTCTCGACGGGGTCGGCGGTGATCAGGCACAGGTCGGCGCTGCCGGGCACGGGCCGGGCCGCCTTCGGCTCGAACTCGCGTCCCGCCTCGTGCAGGTTGATCTTGCTCTGCCCGAACGCCAGCGCCCGCCGCCCGTCTCCGAACGTCACCGCCTCCATCCCCAGCACCGCGGTGTAGAAGCGCACCGCGGCCTCGACGTCGGCGACGGTCAGCACCAGGTGGTCCAGGCGGTCGATCCTCATGTGGTCCCTCGCTCCTCGATCGGTTCTCCGTCCCATAGTCTGCGCATCTCGGGGCACGTCCGCAGCAACTCCCCCAGCGGCCCGCGTCCCGCGACGCGGCCCCGGTCGAGGACGACCACCTGGTCGGCGCGTTCGAGCGCGGCCCGGCGGGAGGAGACCACCAGCAGCGTGGCGGGGCCGTGCCGGGCGACGCGCTCCCACAGCAGGTTCTCGGTCCCGACGTCCAGGGCGGACGACACGTCGTCCACGACGAGCAGGTCCGGGGCGCGGACCAGGGCGCGGGCGGCGGTGGCGCGCTGCACCTGGCCGCCGGACAGACGCACGCCCCGGGGGCCGACGACGGTCTCCAGGCCGTCCGGCATGGCGGCCAGGTCGTCCTCGAAGGCGGCCAGTTCCAGGGCGCGGGCCAGGTCGGCGTCGCCCGCGGGCAGGCCGAGGAGCAGGTTCTCGCGCAGGGTCTCCGAGAACAGGCGCGGGATCTGGCTCGCGTACGCCGCCCGTCCCGGCACCAGGAACGCGCCCGGGTCGGGCACCGGGCGGCCGTTCCAGGTGATCGTCCCGGTGTCGAGGGGCAGCAGGCCGAGTACGGCGCGCACGAGCGTGGTCTTGCCCGCGCCTACGGCCCCGGTGACGACGGTGAACGTGCCGCGCCGGAGCGTCAGATCCACGTCGTGCACCCCGCGCCCACCGGGGTGCACGACGCTCAACCCACGCACCTCCAGCACCTCCAACGTCGTCGGCGCGGTCGGCCCCTCCCCGCCCGAGGGTGGCTCCATGGGCGGTGTGGGCAGGCGGGGGGCGCGCCTCAGGGGCGACCTTCCCGAAGGCGGGGGCGAGGTGGGACGGAGGTGCGGGCTCGGGGGCGGTCCTTGCGGGCCTGAGGTGGGACGGAGGTGGAGGGGGTGGTTGCGGGTCAGGTCGGGGGTGTCCTGGTGGGGGGCGAGCAGGGCGGTCAGGCGTTCGGCGGAGACGTCCGCCCTGGGCAGGCGGTACAGGATGGAGCCGATGGTGCGGGGCAGCGCGGTGAGCCAGCCGACGTAGCTGGTGAACAGCGCGAGGTCGCCCACGGTGAACTCGCCGCGCCGCATCGCCCCGGCGGCCAGCAGCAGCACGACGCCGACGCCCAGCTCGACCGTGGTGCCCGTGGCGGCCTCCAGCAGGTCGGTGGCCAGGCGGCTGCGTACGGCGGCGTCCCGGCGGCGGGCGTTGAGCGTGCGCAGGCGGTCCAGCGCCGCCCGCTCGGCCCCGGCCGTCTTCAGCGTGAGCACGCCGCCGAACAGTTCGCCGACGAAGGCCGTCACGCCCGCGCCCAGTTCCCTGGCCCGCTGGTGCCGCCGTCTGATCACCCGTCCCATGAGCCTGCTCAGCACGCCGATCGCGAGCATCGGCACGACCAGCGCCACGGTGACGACGGGGTCGATCGAGACCATGACCGCCAGCGCCACCCCGCCGAACAGCACGCCTCCGGCCAGGGGGACGGACTCGTCGGCGAGCTCGACCAGCTCGGCCACGTCGTCGCGCAGCCGGGCCAGCGACTCGCCCGGGGAGCGCGGCAGCCGGGCGGCGACCGGGCCGCGCGCGGTCAGCACCGAGCCCAGGACGTTGGCGCGCAGCAGCGTGGCCGCCGCGTCCCACCAGTAGGAGCCGTAGGACCAGGCGAACACCAGGACGATCCCGCGGACCAGCTCGACGCCCGCGAACGCCGCGCACAGCCACAACGACTGCCGCAACGTCGCCGGGCTGTGCCCGCTGATCTGGTCGAAGAGCTGCCGCAGCACGAGGCCGCCGCCGAGCGGCAGCACGTGGACCGGCAGCCACAACAGGATCTGCAGCACGTACAGGCGCACGTCGAAGCCGATCAGGCGGCCCGCCACCGCCAGGGCCCGGCGCGCGCTCACCGGCTCGTCCCGGCGGGGTCCGGGAGCCGGCCGAGCCTGAGCCCGGCGCGCGCTCACCGGCTCACCCCCGCGGCGTCCAGCAGCCGGCCGAACCTGCTGCCGGGGTCGGCGGCCAGGTCGGCGCGGCGGCCGTACTCGACGAGCTTGCCGCGTTCCAGCACGGCGATCTTGTCCACGTGCGCCAGCGAGGAGAGCCGGTGCGCGATGAGCACGCCGGTCCGCCCGTCCAGCAGCCGCCGTACGCCGTCCTCGACGTGCCGTTCGGTGGCCGGGTCGAGCCTGCTGGACGCCTCGTCCAGGATCACCAGGCCGGGGTCGGCCAGGAAGGCCCGCGCGAAGGCGAGCAGCTGGGCCTCCCCCGCCGACAGGCCGCCCGGCTCGCCGTCGAGCCCGCCGGGCAGCGCGACCGGCCAGTCGCCCAGCCCCACCCCGGCCAGCACCTCCAGCAGGTGAGCGTCGTCGTGGCGGGGGTCGGTCAGGGCGCCGAACAGCGTGAGGTTGTCGCGGACGCTGCCGTCGAACAGCCGTACGTCCTGGGTGACCACGCCGACCCGGCGGCGCAGCGACTCCGGGTCGCACTCGCGCAGGTCGAGGCCGCCGATCTCGACGGTGCCGCCGGTCGGGTCGTACAGGCGCAGCAGCAGCTTGGCGAGGGTCGTCTTGCCGCTGCCGGTGCGTCCGACCAGGCCCAGGCGTTCGCCGGGGGCCAGGGTGAGGGTGATGCCCGACAGAGCGGTCTCGCCGTCGTCGGGGTAGGCGAAGCTCACGTCGTCCAGCCGCAGGCCGAGCGCGCCCGAGGCGGGCAGCGGCCGGGGCGCGGCGCGGACGGGCAGCGCGGGCCGCTCGGCCAGCAGGGAGCCGATGCGGGCGAACCCGGCCAGCGCCCCCTGGAACTGCCTGAGCTGGTCGATCAGCCGCTCGAACGGCGTGCGGATCATCAGGGTGTACTGGAAGAGCAGCACGGCGGTGCCGACCGTGAGCGCCCCGGCGTCCAGCAGCCAGGCGGCCAGGGCGAGCATCAGCGCGGTCCCGGCCGCGAACGCCACGTTCGTGGCCGCGAGCAGGCCGCCCGCGATGCGCGAGCCGTGCCACTCGGCGCGGAACCAGGCCCCGGCGACCTGGTGGAAGCGGCCGAGCGCGTGCCCGCCCGCGCCGTTGGCCCGCAGGTCCTCGGCTCCGGCCAGCCGCTCTTCGAGGTGGCCGTAGAGCGCGGCGCTCGCCTCCCGCGACCGGGTCGCCGACGGCACGGCGAGCCGCTGCGCGCCCGTCATGGCGAGCCCGGTCAGCAGGCAGTAGGCCAGCAGCGCCGCGCCCAGCCGCCAGTCGACGGTGAACACGACGGCGAGCACGCCGGCCAGCAGCAGCCCGGCCACGACGTCGAGGACGAAGGCGACGACGAACTCGGCCACGGCCGCCACGTCGCCGTCGACGCGTTCGATCAGCTCGCCGGGCGAGTGGCGGGCGTGGAAGGCCAGGTCGAGGCCGAGCACGTGCCCGGCCAGGTGTTCGCGCAGGCGGTTGGTGCCGTCCCAGGCCAGGCGGCCGGCGAGCCAGGCGGCGGCCATGCGGGCGGCCTGACCGGCGGCGGCCAGGGCGAGGTAGGCGAGCGCGATCACGATCAGGTGGCGCAGCCCGGCGCCGCCGGCGGCGTCGTCGACGAAGCGGCGGGTGACGTGCGGCGCGGCCAGCGGCAGCGCGGTGGCCGCGGCGGTGGCGGCGCCCAGCGCGAGCGCGGCGCGCGGGGCGGGCCGCAGGTGGCGCAGGGCCTGCCGGGCGGGTCTAGCTACCTGCGGACGGGTCCTGGTGAGCGGGGATCTCAAGAAGCGTCATGCCCTCTGAATAGGTGGGTGTCCTGTGCTGGGAGGTCATGAACGCTGTCCTCATCGATCCGCTCCTTCGTCCGGCGATCGGTGCCGCCGGGAAGTACAACAGCCGCCCGCGGCGCGCCGCAACCGGTTTTGGCCGCCTACGGGATCTATACGCCGCCTATACAGCCGCTGCTCACGCTGAGCACCGAACGGCCTTACACCCCCCGCGGAGGTTGGACGGTGTTGAAGAAACCCAGGCGGCTGACTCCCTTACCGCCGCTCGTCGCCCTGTTGCTGACATCCACGGCCCTCGTGCCGCTTCCCGCGCGGGCCGCCCCGCCCGCGCCCGCCAAGGCGCAGGCGGCGGTCGCCTGCCCGGACGAGATGCCCACCGAGATCTCCGCCCGGCTGGCCGCCGCGGTCTGCGGCAAGCGGATCAGGGCGGCCTCGCTGACCACCGAGACCGACGAGTTCTTCGTCAACCCGGCCGGCACGGTCACCCAGGAGCACCGCTACCGCCCGGTCCGGGTCAAGCGGGGCGAGGCGTGGGTGCCCGCCGACCCGACGCTCGCGGCGGGCCAGGACGGCACGGTCGCGCCGAAGGCCGCCGCGGTCTCCTACAGCTTCTCCGGCGGCGGCGACGGCCCGCTGGTCACCGCCGCCGAGCGGGGCACCCGCCTCACGCTCGGCACGCCGCTCGGCTCCCTGCCCGAGCCGGTGCTGGACGGCGCCACCGCCACCTACCCCGACGTGCTGCCGGGCGTGGACCTGGTGCTGACCGCGGACGTGGACGGCTTCGCCGAGAAGCTCGTCGTCAAGACCCGGCAGGCCGCGGCGAACCCGGCGCTGAAGGAGCTGACGTTCGCCACGTCGGTGAAGAAGGGCGAGGTCAGGACCGACAAGCACGGCAACGTCTCGATCCTCGACGCCAAGGGCGAGCCGGTGTTCGGCTCGGCGGCGCCGGAGATGTGGGACGCCGCCACCGAGTCGGCCATGACCCGCAACCCGGCCACCCCGGCGCTGGCCGCCCAGCCGGGCCGGCGGGCCAGGATGGGCGTGCGGCTGTCGGGCCGCGAGCTGCGCGTCACCCCCGACGCCGCGCTGCTGGCCGACCCCGCCACGGTCTACCCGGTGACGATCGACCCGAGCTTCACCTCGGCCAAGTCCGGCTGGACGTACGTGGACTCGGCCTATCCCACCAGCGCGTACTGGAACTCGGCGAACGACGCGACGGCCGGCACCAGCAACGGCGGCGGCTACAAGCGGCGCTCGTTCTTCAACATGGGCCTGTCGGGCCTGGCCGGCAAGCACATCACGGCGGCCACGTTCAACATCAAGGAGACGTGGGCCTGGTCCTGCTCGGCGCGGAACGTCGAGCTGCACAGGACCGCGGCCGTCGGCTCGGGCACGACGTGGAACAACCAGCCCGCCTCGAACCTGAACATCGGCGCCAAGAACGTCGCCTACGGCTGGTCGTCGGCCGGTCAGGGCGGCGCGTCGAGCTGCCCGGCGGCCTGGGTCGGCTGGGACGTCACCAGCGCGGTGCAGAGCGTGGTGAGCGCGAACGGCACGTCGGTCACCTTCATGGTCAAGGCCGGCAGCGAGACCGACAACTACTACTGGAAGCGCTTCGCCAACAACCCCAACATCGCGATCACCTACAACTCGCTGCCGGGCACGCCGTCGGCCCTGGCCGTCGCGCCCTGCTCGGTGTGCGCCAGCCCGGCCGTGGTGGGCGCGGCGCAGCCGACGCTGTCGGCCAAGGTGAGCGACGCCGACGGGCAGGCGCAGCGGGCCGACTTCGAGATCTGGACGGCCGACCACGCGACCAAGGTGACCGGCGGCTCGGCCGCGAACGTGGCGAACGGCGCCACCGCCTCCTGGAAGGCCGGCACGGCCCTGGCGAGCACGTCGTACGCCTGGCGGGTGCGCTCGTACGACGGCGCCGACTACGGCCCCTGGTCGGCGTGGTTCGCCTTCACGGTGGACGCCGCCCCGCCGCCCGCCCCCGAGGTGTCCTCGAACGACTACCCGCAGGACGCCTGGGCCAAGGGCTCGGGCCAGGCCGGCCAGTTCACCATCACGCCGGCCTCGGCCGACGCGTCCTCGGTGTTGTGGTCGTTCGACGGCGGCGCCCAGCAGTCCGCCGCCAATTCCGGCGCGCCGCACACGGTGAGCTGGACGCCCCCCGCCGACGGCCCGCACACGCTCAAGGCGTGGGTCAAGGACAAGGCGGGCAATCTGTCGGAGGCGACGACGTACGCGTTCAACGCGGGCGGCTCGGCGGTCACCTCGCCCAAGGACGGGCAGTCCACCGCCCGCCGGACGGTCCTGTCGGCCACCGGCAGCGCGGGGCTGAGCGCGGTCGCCTTCTCCTACCGGCGCGGCGAGGCCGACTCCTGGCATCAGGTGCCGGCGGCCGACGTGCGCAGGAAGTCCGACGGCTCGGCGGTCGCCTGGCCGGTGGCGATGAGCGCGGGCGCCTCGCCCGAGCTGGTCTGGGACACCACGCACACGCTGACCGAGGACGGCTCGATCGAGATCAGGGCCGAGTTCGTCACCTCCTCGGGCACGGCCGCCTCCCAGCCGGTGGACCTGGTCGTGGACCGGGACGGCGAGGGCGCCTCCACCCAGCCGGTCGGCCCCGGCTCGGTCAACACGCTGACCGGCGACTTCAGGATGGCCGCCACGGACGCCAACGTGTACGGCATCGGCCTGATGCGCTCGTTCTCCTCGCGTGACCCGCGCAAGGGCTCGGCGCTGCCCGGCGTGGCGGCGATCTTCGGCACCGAGTGGACGCCGACCGGGCTCGCCCAGTCGGGTCAGGGCACGTTCGCCCAGCTGCGGGCCACCTCCGCCACCTCGGTCGAGCTGAGCGGCGAGGGCTCGGCGGTGGCCTTCACCAAGAACGCCGACGGCTCGTACGAGCCGCAGCAGGACGCGGCGAGCCTGAAGCTGACCTTCGACGCCGCGGCCGACCGCTACACCCTGTCGGACACGAACTCGGCCGAGCGCACGGTGTTCGCGAAGGTGGACGCCGCCGCGCCGATCTACCTGGTGCGGGCGGTCTACCCGGCCAGCGGCAAGGGCAGCACGGCGTTCGTGTGGCAGTCGGTGACCGGCTCGGACGGCAAGGCGCTGGCCCGGCCGGTCAAGATCATCGCGCCGTCGTACACGCAGGCCGACTGCGACGTGGACACGCTGGCGAGCCTGCCGCAGGGCTGCCGCCTGATCAAGCTGGACTACGCCACGACCACGACCGCGGGCGCGCAGCTCGGCGACGTGGCCGGGCAGGTCAAGGCGATCAGCCTGTGGGAGGGCGGCGCGAGCGCGCCGCTGGGCCTGTCGGAGTACCGCTACGACGACCTGGGCCGCCTGCGCGAGCAGTGGAACCCGGCCACCCCCGACATCAGGACGCGCTACGACTACGACCTCGGCGGCCGGGTGAACCGCTACACCCCGCCCGGCGAGCTGCCGTGGACGTTCAGCTACGGCAAGGCGGGCAACGCCGACACCGCCGCGGACGGCATGCTGCTCGCGGTCTCCCGCCCGACGCTGCGGCCCGGCACGCCGAGCGAGACGAACGGCACCGCGGTCACGTCGGTGGTCTACGACGTGCCGATCAGCGGGACGGGGGCGCCCTACGGGATGAGCGAGACGGCCACGGCCGCCTGGGGGCAGAGCGACTCCCCGGTGGACGCGACCGCGATCTTCCCGGCCGACCAGGTGCCGGCCAACCACACCGGGCGCGGCGGCCTGGCCGCCTCCGACTACGGCCGGGCCACGATCACCTACCTGAACGCCTCCGGGCAGACGGTCAACCGGGTGGAGCCCGGCGGCGCGGTCTCCACCAGCCAGTACGACGCGCAGGGCAACACGGTGTTGTCGCTGTCGGCCGGCAACAGGGCGCTCGCCCTGGCCCAGACGCCGGACGCGGGCGCCGAGCTGACCCGGCTCGGGCTGCTCAACGCCTCGCCCGCGGACCGGGCGCGGCTGCTGGCCGAGGAGTCCGCCTACAGCTCCGACGGGCAGCGGATGGTCTCCGAGCTGGGCCCGCTGCACCTGGTCACGCTGAACGGCACGCAGGTCGCGGCCAGGAAGCACACGGTCAACACCTTCGACGAGGGCCGGCCGGCCGACGCCAAGGTGTCGAACCTGGCCACGACGGTGGCGGTGGGCGCGTACGTGCCCGGCGCGACCTCGGACGCCGACGTGCGCACGAGCCGGACGTACTACGACTGGAACACCGGCAAGAGCGTCAGGACCGTGGAGGACCCCGGCGGCCTGGCGATCACCAAGACCACCACGTACGACTCCGACGGCCGGGTGGTCGCCACCACGATGCCGAAGTCGTCGGGCGACGACGCGGGCACCACGACCAGCGAGTACTACACGGCCGACGGCGCCGGCGCGTGCGGCGGCAAGGCCGAGTGGGCCGGGCAGCTGTGCCGGACGAGGTCCAAGACGGGCGTCGGCGACAGCGGCACCCGTCCGGCCGAGCTGGTCACCAAGGTGTACGCCTACGAGCCCGGCGGCCGCGTGTCGTCGGTGACCGAGACGGCCAACGGGGTGACCAGGACCACGACGACCACGTACAACCCGGCGGGCGACATCGTGAAGACCGTCGTGTCCGGCGGGGCCGGGACGGCGGTGCCCGAGGTGAGCACCACCTACGACGCGGCCGGGCGCGGGGTCAGGACCACGGCCTCCAACGGCACCTCGATCATCCGTGAGTACGACGCGCTGGGCCGTCAGACGTCCTACACCGACGCCGACGGCGGCGTGACCAGGGTCGAGTACGACGCCCTCGACCGCATCACCAGGAAGACCGACGGAGCGCCCTCGACGGTCACCTACGCCTACGACGACGTGCGCGGCGCGCTGGCCACCATGACCGACTCGGTGGCCGGGACGTTCACCGCCACGTACACCGTCGACGGCTCGATCAGTCACGAGAGCCTGCCGGGCGGCCTGTCCTACGACCTGGCCCGGGACCCGTCCGGCGCGCCGGTCTCGCGGGTCTACCGGACGGCGGCGGGGACGCGGCTGCTGGACGACTCGGTGACCTGGTCGATCCACGGCCAGCAGGTGAGCCACAACGGGCTGTCCGCCCAGAAGATCGGCTACGACAAGCTGGGCCGGATCGCCTCGGTGGACGACACCGTGAGCGGCCTGTGCTCGCGCCGGGCCTACGGCTACGACGCCAACTCCAACAGGACGGGGCTGACCACGAGCGCCTGCGACGGCTCGGGGGCGGTCACCGAGAACCACGCCTACGACGGCGGCGACCGGCTGGCCGACGCCGGCTACGAGTACGACGCCTACGGCCGCACCACGGCCACGCCGGCCGGGCTGAAGGCGGAGTACTACACCACCGACCTGGTCCGGCAGATGACGTCGGGGGCGGTGCGGCAGTCGTACACGCTGGATCCGGAGCTGCGCCGCAACACCACCACGCTGGAGCAGCTGTCCGGCGGCGCGTGGAGCGCGGCCGGCAAGCGGGTCGAGCACTTCGACGCCGACGACGACACGCCCGCCTGGGTCGTGGAGGGCGGCGCGGTCACCAGGAACGTGCACTCCATCTCCGGCGGCCTGGCCGCGGTCACCTCGGCGACCGGCGACGTGCGGCTGCAGCTGACGAACCTGCACGACGACATCAACGTGGTCCACGCCGACGGCGTGCCGCTGGCGCTGGACTTCGACGAGTTCGGCAACCCGCGCGCCGGTCAGCCCGCGATGCGCTACGGCTGGCACGGCGCGGCCGAGCGGGCCGCCGACACCCCCGACGGCACGATCCTCATGGGCGTGCGGCTCTACCAGCCCAAACTGGGACGGTTCCTGCAGACCGACCCGGTGGAGGGCGGCAGCGCCAACGCCTACGACTACGCCAACCAGTCGCCGACCTCCAACGCCGACCTGGACGGCAAGAAGTGGTACTGGTGCACCAACTTCTGGCACTTCGCCTTCAACCACTGCGGCGTCAGCTACGCCTACTACCACGGCAGCTGGCGTTACGTGCACTGGAAGAAGACGCCGGCCGGCTGGTGGGTGCGCGGCGTGTACTACGACTACTGCACCAAGTCACCCGACAAGCCGCTCGGCTACGACTTCCGCCAGGCGTGCATGATGCACGACTACGGGTACGCCCTGCGCAACATGGGGTATATCCACAGCAAGTACCAGGTGGACTACATCTTCTATTACGTCCTGTACTGGGGCGTCTGCTCCCACTACTTCTTCAAGGGGACATGTCGCAGCATCGCGTACGCGTACTTCCTTTCGGTGGTCGCCTTCGGCCACCCGTGACCTAGGATGAGCCACCGGCGGGAGCTACCACGAAAGGCTCCCGCCGGTGCCTTTTTCTCCCGGTCGGCGCAGGGTTGACGGGAGTCGGACGTTGATGCACATTGAAGCAGCTTTGATCTTCCTTGTGCACCAACGTCCTTGCGGGGAGCGCGATGGAGTTCGCCGTACTTGGGCCGCTTCACGTCTCGGATGACCAAGGGCCGCTGCCGCTCGGCGTCGGCAAGCAGCGCACCCTGCTGGCCGAGCTCCTGTGCCGGGCCGGCCGCCCGGTCTCCCCCGCCACGCTCGTCGAGGCCCTGTGGGAGCAGCGCCCGCCGCGCACCGCCGCCGACAACCTGCGCCTGTACGTGCACCAGCTCCGCCGGACGCTCGGCCAGGACCGCATCACCCGCACCGACGCCGGCTTCGTCCTGGCCGTGCACCCCGGCGAGCTGGACGCCGAACGCTTCGAGACCCTGGCCGGCCGCGGCGGCGACGCGCTGTCCGGCGGCGACCACGAACAGGCCGCCACGCTGCTGCGGCAGGCGCTGGAGTTGTGGCGCGGGCCCGCCTACGCGGGGCTGAACCTCACCGCCGGACTGCGCGACCACGCCCGCCGCCTGGAGGAGGAGCGCCTGGCGGCCCTGGAGCACCGGATCGAGGCCGACCTGGCCCGCGGCCTGCACGCCGTGCTCATCGCGGAGCTGACCGAGCTGGTCGCCGAGCACCCGCTGCGCGAACGCCCGCGCCGCCAGCTCATGCTCGCCCTGGCCCGGTCGGGACGGCAGGCCGAGGCGCTGGCCAGCTACCGCGAGGCCCGCCGGGTGTTCGCCGCCGAGCTGGGCCTCGACCCCGGCGCCGAGCTCAACCGCCTGCACCAGGCCATCCTCACCGGCACCCTCGACCCGACCCCCGGCGGCGCCGGTGGCGCCGCCGGGCCCGCGGCGCGCTCCCCCGCCCAGCTCCCGACCGACATCTCCGACTTCACCGGACGCGGCGAGCAGCTCGCCCAGCTCACCGCCCTGCTCGGCGACGAACCGCCGCAGGGCCCCGGCCAGGTGCGGGTGTGCGTGATCGCGGGCATGGGCGGCGTCGGCAAGACCACGCTGGCCGTGCACGCCGCGCACCGCATCGCCCGCCACTACCCCGACGGCCAGCTCCACACGAACCTGCACGGCGCCGAGGCCAGCCCCGCCGACCCCGGACAGGTGCTGGCCGCCTTCCTCACCGCGCTCGGCGTGCCGCGCTCCACGCTGCCCGAGAGCGTGGACGAGCGGGCCGCGCTGTTCCGCAGCAGCCTGGCCGAGCGGCGCATGCTGATCGTGCTCGACAACGCCGCCTCCGAGCAGCAGGTGCGCCCGCTGCTGCCGGGCACGTCCGGCTGCGCCGTCATCATCACCAGCAGGGCCAGGCTGAGCGGCCTGTCCGGCGCGGCCCTGATCGAGCTGTCGGTGCTGCACCTGCGGCAGGGCGTGCGCCTGCTGGCCAGGATCGCCGGCGCCGGGCGGGTGGAGGCCGAGCCGGAGGCGGCGGCGGAGATCGTCCGGCTCTCCGACGGGATCCCGCTGGCCGTGCGGGTGGCCGGAGCCCGGCTGGTGGCCCGGCCGCACTGGCCGCTGACCCGGCTGGCCGGGCAGCTCAAGGACGAGCGGCGGCGGCTCGACCAGTTCGCGACCGGCGACCTGGCGGTCCGGGCGAGCCTGGCGCTCAGCTACGTGGGGCTGGAACCGGCCGCGCGGCGGGCCTTCCGGCTGCTCGGCACGCTGGAGGCGCCCGACTTCGCCGGATGGGTGGCGGGCGCGCTGCTGGACCTGCCCGTGCCGGTGGGCGAGGAGCTGGTGGAGTCGCTGGTGGACACCCAGCTCGTGCTGATCAGCGGCGTCGATCCGGCCGGGCAGCCGCGCTACCGCTTCCACGACCTGGTCCGCCTGTACGCCCGCGAACGTGCCGAGCTGGAGGACCGGCCCGAGGCGGTCGCGGCGGCGCTCGGCCGGGCCTTCGGCGGCTGGCTGGCGCTGGCCGAGCAGGCGACCGAACGCGTCCAGGGCAGCTCCTCGGCCATCATCCACGGCTCGGCCCCGCGCTGGAGCTCGCCCGACGGCACGCCGCTGGAGATCCGGCAGGACCCGATGGCCTGGTTCGACACCGAGCGCACCGCGCTGGTCGCGGCGATCCGCCAGGCGTGCGCGCTCGGCCTGGCCGAGGTCGCCTGGGACACCGCCTGCTGCGCCGAGCGCTACTTCGACGTGAGCGGCCTGTTCGACGACTGGCGGGCGCTGCACGAGCGGGTGCTGGCCGCCTGCCTGGCCGCCGGCGACCGGCTGGGCGAGGCGGTGATCCGGCGCGGCCTCATGCACGCCACCACCTGGACCGAGACCGGCGGCGCCATGGCCGCCCAGTACGACGGCGCCGAACGCCTGATCGCCATGTTCACCGAACTGGACGAGCGGCGCGGCCTGTCCGACGCGTACGTGCTGCGCGCCTGGGGCGAGGCGGCCAGGGGCGACATGGCACAGGGCCTGCGCTCGGGCCGCATCGCGCTGGAGCTGGCCGAGCGCAGCGGCCACCAGGGCGGCGAGGCCAGGGCGCACGTGTGCATGGCCGTCGCCTACGGCACCAGGGACATCAGGATGGCCATCGTCCACCTGCTGCGCGGCCTCGACCTGGCCACCAAGCTCGGCAACCCCCGCTTCGAGGCCACGACCCTGCAGTTCCTCGGCCTGGCCCACGCCCACGCCAAGGAGTTCGAGGCCGGGCTGGAGTACATGGTGCGGGCGCTGGCCATCTACCGGCAGATCCGCGACCCGCTGCTGGAGACGATGGGCCTGGTCGCCCTGGCCAAGCTGTACGCCGGCCACCACGACCCGCGGGCCAGGGCGGTCGCCGAGGCGGCCGAGCTGCTGAGCCGCTCCCACCGGCTGGCCCACCACCGGGCTGACGCGCTGTGGGTGCTGGGCGGGGTGGACCTGGCCGAGGGCCGGGTGAAGGAGGCCGTCGCGCACCTGGAGGAGTCGGTGAACCTGTGGCGCGCGCGGGGCTGGCAGGAGTTCCTGGCGGGGGCGCTGGACAGCCTGGCCGAGGCGTACACGGCGGCGGGCGACCCGGCGGCGGCGGCCACGGCCCGGCGGGAGGCTCGCTCGCTTGCCGGTTCTCCTCAGACGGGTTGAGTATCCGAGCGCTCGTGTCCCCGTCCCCGCCGCGGGCATGCTGGCCGTCAGGACCAGTGTGAGGAGAGAGATGCCGCGTTCCGCCCTGCTGTGGGCCGTGATCCTGATCGCCGGAGGCGTCGCCGCCGTGGCCGTGTGCGTGCTCACCGCGCCCGCGGTCGCGCCCGGCGCGCCGAAGGACGTCCTGGACTCCCCGGCGCTTGTGCCGGCCTTCGCCGCGCTGGCGGTCCTGGCCGGGCTGGCCGCGTGGGCCGTCCCGCATCCGTTGTGGGGGGCCGTCGCCGCCGCGCCGTTCTTCGTGCACTTCGCCGCCGGGGTGGTGAGCGAGCTGCGCGGGGGCGGGCAGGGGTTGTGGCCGGTCGGGCTGATGTTCCTGGTCGGCCTGACGTTGCTGCCCCTGGCCGCCTCGCTCGTCACGTCGCTGATCGCCAGATCCCGCTGAGCCCCACGGCGACCGTACTGCGTACGGTACGATCGCCTACCCGCTCCCCATTTGATGTGACAAGAAGGGATTCCGTGGCCACCAGCGCCAAGTCCGACGCCGTACGCACCCGATCCGCCGATCACACCGCCGCCGACAGCCACGACGTCATCCAGGTACGCGGCGCCCGCGAGAACAACCTCACCGGCGTCGACCTCGACCTGCCCAAGCGCCGCCTCACCGTGTTCACCGGCGTGTCCGGCTCGGGGAAGTCCTCGCTCGTCTTCGACACGATCGCCGCGGAGTCCCGGCGGCTGATCGACGAGACGTACACCACGTTCGTCCAGAACTTCATGCCGAGCCTGGCCCGTCCCGACGTGGACTCGCTGCGGAACCTCAGCGCGGCGATCATCGTGGACCAGGAGCGGATGGGCGCCAACGCCCGCTCGACCGTGGGCACCGCCACCGACACCTACACGATGCTCCGGATCCTGTTCAGCCGGCTGGGCTCCCCGCAGGTGGGGCCGCCGTTCGCGTTCAGCTTCAACCGCGCCGAGGGCATGTGCCCCGAGTGCGAGGGGCTCGGCAAGGTCGCCGGCGTCGACGTCGACGAGCTGGTGGACCGGGACAAGTCGCTGAACGAGGGCGCCATCAAGGTCCCCGGGTACGCGGTGGACACCTGGTACTGGCAGATCATGGTCGGCTCGGGCCTGTACGACCCCGACACCAAGCTGCGCGACTTCACCCCCGAGCAGTGGGCGGACCTGCTCGACAAGCCCGCCACGAAGATCAAGTACGGCACCAGCAACTTCACCTACGAAGGGCTGGTCACCAAGGTCAAGCGCCAGTACCTGGCCAAGGACCGCGAGTCGATGCAGCCGCAGGCGCGCGCCTTCGCCGACCGGGCGCTCAAGCTGACCGGCTGCACCGCCTGCGGCGGCTCGCGCCTGAACGAGGCCGCCCGGTCCTCCCGCATCGACGGCCGCAACATCGCCGACTGCTCGGCCATGCAGATCAACGACCTGGCCGAGTTCGTCAAGGGCATCGGCGACCCGAGCGTCGGCCCGGTGCTCCAGGGGCTGCGCGACACCCTGGACTCCCTGGTCGAGATCGGCCTCGGCTACCTCAGCCTCGACCGCGAGTCCGGCACGCTGTCGGGCGGCGAGGCCCAGCGGGTGAAGATGGTGCGGCACCTCACCTCCAGCCTGACCGACGTCACCTACGTCTTCGACGAGCCGACGGCCGGGCTGCACCCGCACGACATCCAGCGGATGAACAACCTGCTGCTGCAGCTGCGCGACAAGGGCAACACCGTGCTCGTGGTCGAGCACAAGCCCGAGGTGATCGAGATCGCCGACCACATCGTGGACCTCGGTCCCGGGGCGGGCACCGGCGGCGGCCGCATCTGCTACGCCGGCGACCTCGACGGGCTGCCCGGCTCGGGCACCCTGACCGGCCGCTACCTCGGCCACCGGGCCGCGCTGCGCGCCTCCGTCCGCCCGGCCAAGGGGCAGCTGGAGGTGCGCGGCGCCACGCTGCACAACCTGCGCGGCGTCGACGTGGACATCCCGCTCGGGGTGCTCACCGTCGTCACGGGCGTGGCGGGCTCGGGCAAGAGCTCCCTCATCCACGGGTACGTGTCCGGCCGCGAGGGCGTGGTGGTCGCCGACCAGTCGCCGATCCGCGGGTCGCGGCGCAGCAACCCGGCCACGTACACGGGCGTGCTCGACCCCATCCGCACGGCGTTCGCCAAGGCCAACGGGGTCAAGCCGGCCCTGTTCAGCGCGAACTCCGAGGGCGCCTGCCCGGCCTGCAAGGGCATCGGCCTGATCTACACCGAGCTGGCGATGATGGCCGACGTGGCCTCGGTGTGCGAGGCGTGCGAGGGGCGCCGGTTCACGCCGGAGGTGCTGACGTACCGGCTGCGCGGCAAGAACATCAGCGAGGTGCTGGAGATGCCGGTGGCCGAGGCGCGCGCGTTCTTCCCGAGCGGCCAGGCCAGGACGATCCTCGACCGCCTCGACTCGGTCGGCCTGGGCTACCTCGGGCTCGGCCAGCCGCTCACCACGCTGTCGGGCGGCGAGCGCCAGCGGCTCAAGCTGGCCATCCACATGGCCAGGAACGGCACCACGTACGTGCTGGACGAGCCCACCACCGGCCTGCACCTGGCCGACGTGGACCAGCTCCTGGCCCTGCTCGACCGGCTGGTGGACGACGGCAACACGGTCATCGTCATCGAGCACCACCAGGCGGTGATGGCCCACGCCGACTGGATCATCGACCTGGGTCCCGGGGCGGGCCACGACGGCGGCCAGGTGGTGTTCACCGGCACCCCGGCCGAGCTGGTGGCGAAGGGCGACTCGCTCACCGCCGTGCACCTGCGCGACTACGTGGGACAGGCGTAGCGCGACGCCCCCCGGGCCATCGGGCTCGGGGGGCCGCGGCGTCAGCCCTGCCTCAGACGGCCAGGCGGGCGAGGATGCGGGCGAACTCCGGCGGCGGCGCCACCACCAGCCTCGTCTGCCCCTGCTGCAACACGATGTCGGCCTTGATCAGCGTCAGCCGTCCCTGGTGCCACCAGTAGACCTGGGCGCTCAGCCCGCCGGTGCGGGCCGCGTGCACCCGCAGGCGTTCGATGGCGCGCACCACCCCGATGCCGTCCACCGGGCGCACCAGCACCGTGTACGGGTCCGGCAGCACCACCAGCACCCCGTCGGCGGGCACCGTGAGGTGGTCGCCGAGCCAGCGCAGGTGCGTGGCGGCCGACGGGTGGGCGCCGGTCAGCCGGGTCACCGGCGTGCCGCCCAGCTCGATGCGCTCGACCTGCAGCCGCTCGGCCCGCCGGACGTTCGCCACGGCCAGGTCGAGCGCCTGAGCCGTCGGGACGGGCCAGCAGCCGGCCTCCTCGGGCCGCACCAGGCGGGATCCGACGGTCAGCAGCTCCACCAGGTCGGCGTTGAGGTGCCGCCCCACCACCCGGGTCAGGTCGGGGACCTCGTCCACCGCCTCGACCCGGGTGCGCAGCAGGGGCGCGGCCTGGTCGAGGTCGCAGGCGTCGTAACGCTCGTCGGCGGTGGCCAGGGCGTGCGCGAGGTGCTCGGAGACCAGCACCGGCCAGTCCTCCCTGGCCCGGCGCCCGGCCTCGCGGCGCAGCCCGGTCAGCCTCACCACCAGCTCCGCGACGCCGTCGCCGCGCAGGGTCAGCGACGCGCCGTCGCGGGCGAACTCGCACACGAACCCCAGGGACTCCGCGACGAGGCCGAGCAGGGAGTCGAGGTCGACGTCCTCGATCGGCCGGCGGGAGGGCTCCCGGTCACGCCTGAAGAAGCTCACACACCGTCCCCTCTGTCGGATTCGTCCCTTTAGGTGTCTTCCTACCTTGCCTGCTCGCCGTCGCGGAACGGACCAGCCAGGGAGCACGATTCGGTATCGATAACCCCAAGCTCCCCCAGCCACACGCTCATCTGTGGTGACCCGTGCCCCACCGGAAGCCCGGCCACCACGGGCACCCCGAGCGGCGCCAGCCGGTCGGCCAGCACCGGGTACGGATCGCCGCAGTCCACCCACGACCCGAGCGCGATCCCCCGCACGCCGTCGAACGCCCCGGCCTGCAGCAGCTGCGTCAGCATCCGGTCGATCCGGTACGGCTCCTCTCCGATGTCCTCCAGCAGCACCAGCTTGCCGTCGAACGAGGGCTGGTACCGGGTGCCGCACATCGAGGCCAGCAGCGACAGGTTGCCCCCGGTGAGCACGCCCTCGGCCCGTCCGGGCACCAGCACCCGGTCGCCCCGCACGGTCGCGCTCTCCCCGGCCAGCGCCGCCCACAGGCTCTCCCACGAACGCGGCTCGGGGCCCTGCTCGGCGGCGATCGTGTCGCAGGCCGTCATCGGCCCGTGCAGCGTGGGCACGCCCAGCTCGATCGCGAAGGCGTTGTGCAGGGCCGTGATGTCGCTCGACCCGACCAGCACCTTGGGCCCGGCCGCGCGCATGGCGTCCCAGTCGAGCAGGCCGAGCAGCCGGGCCGCGCCGTAGCCGCCCCGGCCGCAGAACACCACCGACACGGCCGGGTCGCACCAGGCGGCCTGGAGGTCGGCGGCGCGGGCGGCGTCCTGGCCGGCCAGGTAGTCGAGATCCTGGCGGTCGAGCGCGTGCGCCCCCGCCACCACCTTCAGCCCGAGGGCCTCCAACCGCTCGACGCCGCGCTGGAACAGCACGGGTGAGGGCGGCCCCGACGGCATGACGATCGCGACGGTGTCACCTTGCTGCATCGGTCAACTCCTGCACGCCTGGGAGCGCCGGGGCCCGGGTAAGCACCGAAACGCTGATTGGCTCGTTCACCTGCCAAACGGTGTCACACTTGTGGTCCAGTATGCGACTTCCGCCCCACATCCTCGTGGTCAACGGCATCAAGGTCCGCAGGCCCGTCTTCCTGCTCGGCGCCCCGCACTCCGGCGCGGACCTGCTGGCCCGCGCCCTCAAACGCTCCCCGGGCTTCCACGTCACGACGGGCCGCGCGAGCGTGGCGCACGTCGTGTACGCCTTCGCCCGCAAACCGTCCATCGGCCGCACGTCGGGAGCGGTCCGCGTGCTGCGCGACGCGCTGGCCGAGTCCTGGCAGGTCTCCCCGCGCTCGTGCGGGCAGTGCGCCGAGCCGTGCCGGGAGGCGGGCGGCGTGACCGGCAGCGGGCCGTGCGTGGAGCCCGGCGAGGTGACGCGGTTCGGCGACGGCAGCCCCGACCTGCTCTACAGCGCGCCCGTGCTGCTGCAGGCGTTCCCCGACGCCCGGTTCGTCCAGCTCATCAGGGACGGCAGGGACGCCGTCGCCGGCATGCTCGCCGACCCGGCGTGCCTGGCCTGGTTCAAGCCCGCGATGCTCTCCGACAGCACCGAGTTCCCCAACGCCTTCCTCGGCGTCAACAAGGACGAGCACCTCGACCGGTGGAAGGGCATGCCCGCGGCGGGCAAGGCGGCGCTGCGCTGGCGCAGCGCCGTGCGGCTGAGCGCCGAGCTGCGCCGGGAGCTGCCCGAGCGGCAGCTGCTCACCGTCCGCTACGAGGACCTGGCGCTCAAGCCCGCCGACACGCTCGCCGCGCTCACCGAGTTCCTGGAGACGCGGGTGTCCAAGATCGCGCTGTACGGCTCGCGCGTCCCCGAGGTCGGCGCCTGGCGGGCCCGGCTGCGGCCGGCCGACCTGGAGCTGGTGGAGAAGGTCGCCCGGCAGGAGCTCACCCGGCTGGGCTATCTCCCGAGCTGAACTGGGTGCGGTAGAGCTCGGCGTAGTGGCCGCCGCG
Organism: Nonomuraea sp. NPDC050227; assembly: GCF_044459705.1. Lineage (NCBI taxonomy): Bacteria > Bacillati > Actinomycetota > Actinomycetes > Streptosporangiales > Streptosporangiaceae > Nonomuraea > Nonomuraea sp. NPDC050227. Next base: position 938,372 of record NZ_JBITJF010000003.1, read on the forward strand.
CGCCAGCAGCTCCTCGTGCCGGCCCCGCTCGGCCACGCGTCCGTCGTGCACGACCAGGATCTCGTCGGCCTCCCTGATCGTGGACAGCCGGTGGGCGATGACCAGCGACGTACGGCCGTGCAGGGCCGTCTTGAGCGCGAGCTGCACGGCCGCCTCGGACTCGGAGTCGAGGTGCGCGGTCGCCTCGTCGAGCACGACCACGCGCGGCGCCTTCAGCAGCAGCCTGGCCAGCGCGAGCCGCTGCTTCTCGCCGCCGGACAGCCGGTAGCCGCGGTCGCCGACGACGGTGTCGAGCCCGTCGGGCAGCCCCTCGACCAGGTCGCCGATCTGCGCGGCCCGCAGCGCGTCGCGGATCTCCTCCTCGCTCGCGCCGGGCCTGGCGTAGCGGAGATTGGCCCCGATCGTGTCGTGGAACAGGTGGGCGTCCTGCATGACGACGCCGACGGTGTCGCGCAGCGAGTCGAGCGTGGCCTCGCGCACGTCGAGCCCGTTGATCCGGACGGCCCCCTCGTCGACGTCGTAGAGCCGGGAGACCAGGGAGGTGATGGTGGTCTTGCCCGCGCCGGAGTGGCCGACCAGCGCGATCATCTCGCCGGGCCGGGCGGTGAAGGAGACGCCCCTCAGCACCTCCTGCGACGGGCCGCCGGAGTCCTGGCGGGCCACCGACTCCAGGGAGGCCAGCGAGACCTCCTCGGCCGCCGGGTAGCGGAAGCGCACGTCGTCGAACTCGATGGTGACCGGGCCCTTCGGCACCGGACGCGCGCCGGGCCGCTCGGCGACCATCGGCTTGAGGTCGAGGATCTCGAAGACGCGGTCGAAGCTGACCAGCGCCGTCATCACGTCGACGTGCACGTTGGACAGGGACGTCAGCGGGCCGTACAGGCGCATCAGCAGGGCGGTCAGGGCCACCAGCGTGCCCAGCTCGAAGGCGCCGCCGACGGCGAGCACGCCGCCGATGCCGTAGACCAGCGCGGTGGCCAGGGCCGCGACCAGGCCGAGGGCGACCCGGAACACCGTGCCGTACATGCCGACGGTCACGCCGACGTCGCGGACGCGCCCGGCGCGGGCGGCGTAGGTGGCCGCGTCGTCCTCGGGCCGGCCGTAGAGCTTGGCGACCATCGCGCCGGCCACGTTGAAGCGCTCGGTGGTGACCGAGCTCATCTCGGCGTCAAGCTGCATCTGCTCGCGGGTCAGCGCGGACATGCGCCGGCCGACGTACTTGGCGGGCACGATGAAGATCGGCAGCAGCACCAGCGCCACCAGCGTGACCTGCCACGACAGCGCCAGCATCGCGCCCAGCACCAGGACCAGGCTGACCACGTTGGACACCACGGACGACAGCGTGCTGGTCAGCGCCCGCTGGGCGCCGATCACGTCGCTGTTGAGCCGGCTGACCAGCGCGCCGGTCTGCGCCCGCATGAAGAAGGCCACCGGCATGCGCTGCACGTGGTCGAAGACCTCGGTGCGCAGGTCGTAGATGAGCCCCTCGCCGATGCGCGCGGAGAACCAGCGCTGCGCCAGCGTCAGCGCGGCGTCGAGGACGGCGAGCGCGGCGATGGCCACGGCCAGGCCGATCACCACGTCGGTGCGGCCGGTCAGGATGCCGTCGTCGATGATCGCCTTCATCAGCAGCGGGTTGGCCACCACGATCACCGCCCCGGCCACCACGAGCAGCAGGAACGCCGCGATCTTCCTGAGGTGCGGGCGCGCGTGCCTGCCGATGCGCCGGACCGTGCCCGGCGCGATGCGCTGCTTGGTCACCGAGCCGTCGCGGCGCAGTGACATCCAGACCTGAGGGCCGAAGCCCCCTCCCATCATCGCCATACGGGGGATCCCTCCTCCTCCCCCGGATTCAGCGTCGCGAGGACCTCCGGCGATTCCGCGATCCGCTCACGGCGAACCGGAGCCCCGCCTCCGGCCGGCCGTCCTAACGCGGGCCGAACAGGGCTTTGATGCGCTTGGCCTGCTCCCTGCCCTCGGCCGCACTCTGCTCCTCCAGGGTGCGCGCCCGCGCCCCCTGGAGGAGGCGCTTCGTCGCCACCGCCGCGTCCCGGTTCGTCGACAGCAGCTCCGCGATCTTGTTCTGTACGGTCTTGTCCAGGTCGCCCCCGGCGACCACCTGCTCCGCGAGGCCGATGCGCATGGCCTCCTCGGCGTACACGTTCCTGGCGGTCAGGCAGATGTCGATCGCCTTGGCCAGTCCGACCAGCTCGACCAGCGGTTTGGTCCCCGTCAGATCCGGGACCAGGCCCAGTGCGGGCTCTTTCATGCAGAAGGTGACGTCGTCGGCCACGATGCGCAGGTCACAGGCGAGCGCGAGCTGGAACCCCGCGCCGATCGCGTGCCCCTGCACGGCGGCGATGGAGACGATCTCCGGGCGGCGCAGCCACAGGAAACCGTCCTGTGCCTGACGTATGCGCTGCTCGAAGGTCTCGCCGTCGGTTGCGGCGGCCGAGCTGAACGAGCCCTGTCCGGGCACTCCCTCCGGTGTGAACATCCGCAGGTCGATTCCTGCCGAGAAGGACGGTCCCTCACCTTTCACGACGACGACGCGCACCTGTTCGGGAAGGCTCTCCCCGATGCGAGCCAACGCCGACCATGTCGCGAACGTCTGGGCGTTGCGCTTTTCCGGCCGGTCCAGCGTGATCGTCGCTATCTCACCGTCCACCTCATGGCGAAGCCCGATCTCCGCCAGCCTTTCGGCAGAGACGTCCTCCGCGTTCCCCCCGCGCTGTGGTGCCTGTGCTTCCGCCATCGCCTGCTCCCTGTGTCCGGTCGCGCACGGGGTGCGCCACCAAGGCTGACCGTCGCGCCCGAGCTTACAGAATATGATTCTGGCTCGGGCGCGACAGCGGCTGACTAGGGACGGGCGGCTGCGGTCGCACGTTCCGAGACAGCCGTCAGCGCTTGGTCTTGCCTCGAGTCGCCCCGCCGCGCCCGCGCAGAGTCACACCGGACTCGCTAAGGATGCGGTGGATGAACCCGTAAGACCGACCGGTCGAAGCGGCCAGGGCGCGGATGCTCTCGCCCTGTGCGTAGCGCTTCTTGAGATCGCCGGCCAGTTTTTCCCGGTCGGCCCCGGTGACCCGGGTGCCCTTCTTCAGTGTCTCGGCCACGAGTACCTCCTGTAGTGCCGGACTTCCGCAGCGTTACTCCGCCATGATCAGTCATTTCAGCGGGATCGGCTACCTACTCCACGGGAAAAGATCCGTACCCACTCAAATTAAGATCAGGCAAGTGCCACAAGATCGGAAAATTCGTCGCTCCACGCGTCTTCAGTTCCGTCAGGCAGCAAGATCACCCTATCCGGTGACAAGGCGTCAACGGCACCCTCGTCATGGGTGACGAGGACGATTGCTCCTGAATACGACCTCAGAGCGTTGAGAACCTGCTCGCGGCTGACCGGATCGAGGTTGTTCGTGGGCTCGTCGAGCAGCAGGACGTTGGCGCTCGACAGCACCAGGATCGCCAGCGCGAGCCGGGTCTTCTCGCCGCCGGACAGGACACCGGCGGGCTTGTCGACGTCGTCGCCGGAGAACAGGAACGAGCCGAGGACCTTGCGCAGCTCGGTGTCGGTGAACTCGCCGCCCGCCGAGCGCATGTTCTCCAGGAGCGTGCGGGAGGGGTCGAGGGTCTCGTGCTCCTGGGCGTAGTAGCCGACCTTCAGGCCGTGGCCGGGCCGCAGCTCGCCGGTGTCGGGGGACTCGATGCCGCCGAGTATGCGCAGCAGCGTGGTCTTGCCGGCGCCGTTGAGGCCGAGGATGACGACCCTGTGACCTCGGTCGATGGCCACGTTGACGTCGGTGAACACCTCCAGGGAGCCGTAGGACTTCGACAGGCCCTCGGCCATGAGCGGCGTGCGGCCGCACGGCAGCGGCTCGGGGAAGCGCAGCCGGGCGACCTTGTCGCTCTGACGCTCCTCCTCGGTGCCGGCCAGCAGGCGGTGGGCGCGGCGCATCATGTCCTGGGCCGCCTTGGCCTTGGTGGCCTTGGCGCGCATCTTGTCGGCCTGGGCCAGCAGGGCGCCCGCCTGCTTCTCGGCGTTGGCCCGCTCGCGCTTCCTGCGCTTCTCGTCGGTCTCGCGCTGGGCCAGGTAGGCCTTCCAGCCGACGTTGTAGTGGTCGATCACCGAGCGGTTGGCGTCGAGGTGGAGGACCTTGTTGACCGTGGCTTCAAGAAGGCCGACGTCGTGACTGATGATCACCAAGCCACCTTGATGAGAGCGCAAAAAATCACGAAGCCACCCGATTGAGTCCGCATCTAGGTGGTTTGTCGGCTCGTCGAGAAGGAGAGTTTCCGCTCCGCTGAAAAGAATTCGCGCCAATTCCACGCGGCGCCGCTGACCGCCGGAAAGCGTTTGCAACGTCTGGCCGAGGACCCGGTCGGGCAGGCCGAGGCTGGAGGCGATGGAGGCGGCCTCGGACTCGGCCGCGTAGCCGCCCAGCACGTGCATCTGGTCTTCGAGCCTGCCGTACCGCTTGACGGCCTTCTCGCGGGTGCGCTCGTCGGCGGAGGACATGCCGATCTCGGCCTCGCGCAGCTTGCGCAGGACCTCGTCGAGGCCGCGCGCGGACAGGATGCGGTCGCGGGCCAGCACCTGAAGGTCGCCCGTACGCGGGTCCTGGGGCAGGTAGCCGATGCTGCCGGAGGAGGTGACCGAGCCCGCGGCGGGCAGCGCCTCCCCCGCGAGCACCTTGGTCAGGGTGGTCTTGCCCGCGCCGTTGCGGCCGACCAGACCTATCTTGTCGCCGGGGTTGACCCGGAAGGAGGCGTTCTCGATGAGCAGGCGCGCGCCCGCGCGCAGCTCGATGTCACTGGCGATGATCATATTGGCGGACACTCCCGAGCTAGGAAACGAGGATTGGGCGTGCGACCGCCGGTCAATCGGGAGTATGCATACAGATCAGTGTAGGGCCCCCGTGCCAGGCGCTACCTCTGCTTATAGGGGCTCCAGGTGCCCTCCGGTACGCGTGGGACAGGGGTCGTCAGGCCGGCAGCACGGTCGCGGCGCCGGCGGCCATCCCGTCGAGCATGAGGTGCAGGTACTTCTCCGGACGGGCGGCCACGGGGGCGGGCAGCCCGTCCGGGTGGCAGGTGAAGACGTTGAGCAGGCTGACGACGTCCTCCCAGGTCACGTCGGGACGCATGCCGCCCTCCGCCTGGGCCCGCCGGACGAGCCCCTGGAGCAGCCCCAGCCAGCGTTCCTTGCTCTCGGCGAACTCCGCCGTGCCCGCGATGGCCTCCTCCGGCAGGTGGGCCAGCGCGGCGGCCAGCGCGACGCGGCCGGGGGCGGCGGCCCACAGCACGAAGCCGCGCAGCGCGCTCCAGGCGTCCCGCTCGCCGTCGACGGCGTGCTCCAGGGCCTCGGCCAGCGACTGGACGTAATGCTCGCCCAGCGCGGCGATGAGCGCCTCGCGGTCGGGGAAGCGGCGGTAGAGGGTGCCGACGCCGACGCCGGCCTGCCGCGCGATGAGCTCCATGGGCGCGTTGACGCCGCGCTCGGCCATCACCCGGGCGGCCGCGTCGAGGATCTTGACCAGGTTCCTTCTGGCGTCCGCGCGCACGTCCCGACCTCCTAAGTGGACGAATTGTTTCCGCTTAGTGTACCGTCCAGGCAAGCGGACGAAGAGATTCCACTTAGGAGGCCATCATGATCGTGATCACCGGCGCGACCGGGTCCATCGGCCGCGCCCTGGTCGCCCAGCTCGCCGGCCAGGACGTGCTCGCGGTGTCGCGGACGCCCGCCGACCTGGGCGTGCCGCACGCCGTCGGCGACTTCACCCGGCCGGAGACCATCGGCCGGCTGCTGTCCCCCGGCGACCGGCTGTTCCTCAACAGCTCGCCGTTCCCCGGGTTCGCCGAGCGGCTCAACGAGGTCGTCGACCTGGCCGCCGAGGCGGGCGTGGCCCAGATCGTCGAGGTCTCGGTACGCGACGCCGCCCCCGGCGCCGCGCTCAGCGCCGGGCCCCACGGCGAGGTCGACGAGCACCTGCGGGCCTCCGGCGTGCCGCACGCCGTGCTGCAGCCGACCGGGTTCATGCAGAACCTGCTCGGCGAGGTGCGCGGCGACCGCTTCCACGGCTCCTGGGGCGCCGGCGGGATGAACTACATCGACGCCAGGGACATCGCCGCGGTGGCCGCCGCCCTGCTGACCCGGCCGGTGGGCGCGTCGGGCTCGTACCTGCTGACCGGCCCCGAGTCGCCCACCCACGAGGAGATCGCGGCGACGATGACCCGCGTGCTGGGGCGTCCCGTGTCCTACGTGGACCTGCCGGTGCCCGAGATGGCCGCGCGGCTGGCCGGGCAGGGGATCCCTGAGCCGTTCGCCACCGAGCTGGCCACCACGCAGGCGACGCTGAGCCGGACCGGCTGGGCGGAGATCACCACCACCGTCGAGGACGTCACCGGCCGCCCGCCCCGCACCCTGGCCGCCTTCGTCGCCGACCACGCCGACGCCTTCCTCGCGGCGTCCTGACCGCCTGAACGAACCCTCAGGGCTCAGGACGGGTCGACCACCCGGATCCGGACGGCCCGGAACCGGGCGGGCGCGTCGCGCAGGACCGCGAGCCTCGGGTCGGGCACCACCAGGAACGGCTCGCTCTCCAGCGCGAACACCGGCGCGAGCCGCCGGTCGCCGCGCAGCGCGTCGACCGCCCGCCGGTCGCCGCCGAGCACCACCGCCTCCAGCTCGCCGAGCCGCGGCACGAGCACCCGCGCCGCCGTCTCCGCCGCGCTGTCGAAGGCCTGGGCCGCCTGCTTCTGCCGCCTCCTGGCGAAGCGCTGCTGCGACCACCCGCCGGCCGCCGTACGCCCCTGCACCAGCCGGGAGCCGACCTTGGAGTCCAGCAGCTCGGCGCCGTGGAACACGCCGGCCGCGTACCCGCCGAGCCGGACCAGCAGCACGCCCACCCGCCGCGCGGCCTGCGCGTGCGCGACCAGCCTGGTCACGTGCGGCGGGCCGGGGGTCATCGGCGGGAACGGCACGTGCAGCTCGGCCAGCGCGCCGTCGGCGGCGGTCAGGCGGACCACGCGGTCGTCACCGGCGGCCTCGAAGGGGCCGTGGCGGCCGGCGAACCCGTCGATCCAGGGGTGCACGCGCTCGGGCGGCACCGTGACCCAGCGGCCGCCGCCTCTGGCCGGACGCGCGCTCATGCGGGAAGGGTAACCGAACGACATTCCCTTCACGAGAAGGGGGGAACTATAGCGGAAATGTCGGTGAACTTCGTTTCGGGGGGCTTCTGCCGAAACCGTGCCGGTCGGATCATCTGAACGTGTCCTCCCTGCTCACCAGCCCTGTAGTGGATCTCGACAACGGGGCCGTCATCGCGCAGCCCGCCGTCGTCGACCCGGCGGGCGTTCTCCGGGCGGCTCCGCTGCCCATGGTGCTGCCGCTGCCCCTGCACGTGGTGCTCTCGGGCGCCGGGGCGCTGGCGCCGCTCCACGAGGCCCTGCGGCGGGCGGGCAGGCATCCTCGTGAGGCGATCCTGATGCTCACCGGAACGTGCCAGGAGCAGGACCGCCGCCTGCTGAAGGTCAGCCTCGACGGGCTGCGCACGATCGGCTACCTGCTGGGCTTCGCCGACGTGGGCGCGGGCGGCCCGGCGCTGGACGTCGTCACCGACTCCGCGCCGTACCTGCTGGCGCTGGACGAGGAGCTGGTGACCAGGTTGCCCGGCGACCACCGGGCGGCGGCGGTGGCGCGCGCGGTGGTGACGCTGGCCCGCGGGATCGGCGCGCACGTGCTGGCCCCTGGCGTCGAGCGCGAGGGGCAGGTGGCGGTGGCCCGCGGCCTGGGCGTGCGCCTGGCCCACGGCCCGCTGCTGGCGCCCGGCCCCGACGGCAAGATCCGGGTGCCGCTCCCGGTGGCCGACGAGTCGCCGGACGCGTTGATGCTCGGCCCGCGCGTGCAGGAGCTGCTGGTCCCGGCGGTGACGCTGCCGGCCGGGGCCAAGGCGGAGGAGGTCGTGGCGGCGTTCGGGCACGAGCCCACGATCACCAGCGTGATCCTGGTGGACGAGTACCAGCGCCCCAAGGGCAGCCTCGACCGCAGCCGCTTCCTGCTGTCCTTCGCCGCCCGGTACGGGCACGCCCTGCACGGCGCCAAGCCCGCCCAGCGCCTGGCCGACCCGCCGCGCACGGTCCCGAGGACGACCCCGGCCATCGCCGCCATGCAGGCAGCCGGCCGGGACGCGGCCCGCATCTACGACGACCTGGTGGTCACCGACGAGCTCAACCGCTGCCTGGGCATCGTCCGGGTGTCGGACCTGATCCGCCAGATCGCCGCCATGCGGACCTGAGATCCAGCCGGGCCCGGCCAGACCCAGCCCGGCCAGACCCCGCCCGCCAAACCCCGCCCGGCTAGACCCAGCCCTGGGCCTTGGCCCGCCGCACGGCCTCGATGCGGTTGCGCGCGTGCGTCTTCTGGATGGCCGAGGACAGGTAGTTGCGCACCGTGCCCTCCGACAGGTGCAGGCGGCGGGCGATGTCCCCGATCGTGGAGCCGTCGGCGGCGGCGGCCAGCACGTCGCGCTCGCGCGCCGACAGCGGGTTGGGCCCCGCGCTCAGCGCCGCCGCGGCAAGCCCCGGGTCGATGACCCGCTCCCCCGCCTGCACCCGGCGGATGGCCGCCGCGAGATCCTTGGCCGGGCTGTCCTTGACCAGGAACGCCACCGCCCCCGCCTCCATCGCGGTGCGCAGGTAGCCGGGCCGCCCGAACGTGGTCAGGATCATCACCCGGCAGCCCGGCACCCGGGCGGCGATCTCGGCGGCGGCGGTCAGGCCGTCCTTGCCGGGCATCTCGATGTCGAGCAGCGCGATGTCGGGGGTCGCGGCGACCGCGACGGCGACGGCCTCGTTCCCGTCGGCGGCCTCGCCGACCACCTCGATGTCGGGCTCCAGGCCGAGCAGCGAGGCCAGCGCGCCGCGGATCATGCCCTGGTCCTCGGCCAGCATCACCCGGATCACGCGGCCGTCCCCACTCCGACCGGCACCAGCACCCGCAGCCGGAACCCGCCCTTGGGCGCGCCGCCGGCCTCCATGGTGCCGCCCGCGCCCGTCACCCGTTCGCGCAGGCCGCCGAGCCCGCTGCCGGTGCCCTGCGGCTCGCCGCCGCGTCCGTCGTCCATGATCTCCAGGGTGGCGTGTTCGCCGTCGCACGTCACCTGGATCTCGCAACGGGCGGCCCGCGCGTGCCGTACGACGTTGGTGACGCCCTCGCGCACCGCCCAGCCGAACAGCCCGTCGAGCAGGTCGGGCAGCGGCGTGCCGGACACCCGCACCTCGGCCCGCACGCCCGCCGCGCGCAGCACCGAGCGGGCGCCGTCGATCTCCTCCGACAGGCTGCGCTGCCGGTAGCCGGTGACCGCCTCGCGCACCTCCACCAGCGCCTGCCTGGCCACGGACTCGATGTCGGCGATCTCCTGCCGCACCTGCGGCGACTCCTCGGCCAGCCGCCCGGCCAGCTCGCTCTTGAGCACGATCAGCGACAGGCTGTGGCCCAGCAGGTCGTGCAGGTCGCGGGCGATGCGCAGGCGCTCCTCCGTGGCCGCCAGCCTGGCCACCTCGCCCTGCGCCTCGTGCAGCCTCAGCGTCAGCACCCGGCTGTTGCGGATGCTGATGAACAACACGCCCAGCGTGACGACCTGCAGCCCCAGGACGACGACGCCGGCGAACTCGTCGCCGGTCAGCACCCCGGCCGAGACCACCACCGCCAGGTTCACGCCCACCCCGGCCAGCGCCCAGGCGGGCGGGAGGGTGAACCCGTAGAGCACGACCGTGTAGACCGGCAGCGTGAGCCAGGCGCCGCCGAAGGCGAACGCGCTGACCACCGCGATCACCGCGGTCACGCCGAGCAGGGGGAAGGTGGCGCGCGAGCGCTCGTGGAAGCTCTTGGCGCTGATCACCGTGCCGACGAAGCAGCCGATGAACGCGACCAGCGCCACGGCCCCCCAGATCGCCCGGGCGCCCGTGACGCCGCCCGCGACGATCTCGGCGATCGGGAAGACGAGATAGACCATGCCGACGGACATCCCGAGCAGCCGCCGCCTGGGCGACGGCCGCCCGTCACCGAAGTGCAGCTTGTCGGCGAAACTCATGCCCGAACAGTAGCCCGGCGGTACAGGTAGGCGGCAGCCCCGCCCAGGACGACCGCCCATCCGCCGACCACCAGCACGTCGGTCAGCGCGACGCCGTTCCCGGCGACGATGCTCCATCCGAGGCTCGCGTAGTGGTAGGAGGGCATGATGTCGGCCACGGTCCGCATGGTGTCGCCGAACACCTCGGGCGGGAACCACAGGCCGCCCGCGATGGCCAGGACGAACATGCAGATCATCGCGGCCGGCTGCGCGGCGTCGGCCGTCAGCAGCGACCCGATCGCCAGGCCCAGCGCGATGAACGGGATCGTCCCCAGCCACATGGCCAGCAGCAGCGGCACCCACCGGCCGACCGGCATCGACACGCCCTGCTGGACGACCCCGACGACGGCCACCAGCAGCAGCGAGGGCAGCACGAGCAGCATGGCGGTGCCGAGCTTGGTGGCGATGATCATCCAGTTGGGCAGCGGGGTGATCTGGAGCTGGCGCAGCCAGCCGGACTGCCGTTCGGTCGCCCACGGCACCGCCGAGCTCATCATCGACGAGGCCAGCGCCCCGTAGGCGGCCATGGAGACCATCAGCACGACGCTGTAGCTCACCCCGGCGCCGTCGGTCTGCTTGCCGTAGATGTTGGCGTTGATCAGGTACAGCACGACCGGGAAGATGACCACGAAGATGATGTAGCGCCGGTTGCGCAGCATGCGCATCGCCTCGGTCTTGGCGTAGAACAGCATCAGGACTCCCTGGTGAGCGCGAGGAAGGCGTCTTCGAGGTCGGCGCCGGTGAGCTGAAGGCCCTTGACGTCGAGCTCGGTGCCCCGGAACAGGGCGGCCACGGTCGCGTCGGGGTCGGAGGTGTGCAGCGTGGCGGTGCCGGCCGCGACCTCGACGGCGGTGACGCCGGGCAGCCGGTCGAGCCCGGCCGCGGGCTGGTCGCCCAGCGTGAAGCGGACGACCTGCCCGCCCACGCCGGCCTTGATCTCGGCGGCGGTGCCGTCGGCGGCCAGCCGGCCGCGGGCGATGACGATCACCCGGTCGGAGTGCTCGTCGGCCTCCTCCAGGTAGTGGGTGGCGAACAGCACGGTCCTGCCGCCGGCGGCGTAGTCGTGCATGCTGGCCCAGAACCGCAGCCTGGACTCCACGTCCATGGCCGCGGTCGGCTCGTCGAGCAGCAGGATCTTCGGCGCGCCCGCGATGGCCAGGGCGAACCTGACGCGCTGGGTCTGGCCGCCGGACAGCTTGTTCGCGCGCCGCTTGACCAGGTCCGACAGGTCGGCCAGCTTCAGGATCTCGGCCAGCGGCAGCGGGTCGGGGTAGAGCCGGCGGACGAGGTCGATGAGCTCCTTGACCGACAGCTCGGGGATGAGGGCGCCGTTCTGGAGCATCGCGCCCAGCTCGCCGGAGCGCACCGCGTGGTCGGGCGTGCGGCCGTGGATGGTGATCGTGCCGCTGGTGGGACGGAGCAGGCCGAGCAGCATGTTGATCGAGGTGGACTTGCCCGCGCCGTTGGGGCCGAGCAGGGCCACGGTCTTGCCCGGCTCGATGGCGAGCGAGAGGTCGTCGACGGCAAGCACGTCCCCGTAGCGCTTGCTGACCTGGTCGAACACGATGGCGTTCATGTCAGCAAACGCTACGGGCGCGGCTTTTCCCCCGTTAGTGTGATCCTTCCGGGGTTGACGGTGACATTTGTCAGAGGCGGCAGGCGTAGATGTCGGTGACCAGGATGGCCCGCGCGCCGATGTCCCAGAGCTGGTCCATCACCTGCTGGTGGCCCTTGCGCCGGACCATGGCCCGGACGGCGACCCAGCCCTCGCGGTGGAGCGGCGAGACCGTGGGCCCCTCCATGCCGGGCGTGAGGGCGATGGCCTCCTCGATGCGCTCGGCGCGGATGTCGTAGTCCATCATCACGAAGTCGCGGGCGTGCACGACGCCCTGCAGGCGGCGGACGAGCTGGCCCATGCCCGGCGTCTCCGGCGCGCTCTGCCGCTTGATCAGCACGCCCTCCGAGCGCATGATCGGCTCGCCGAACACCTCCAGGCCGACGTTGCGCAGCGTGGTGCCGGTCTCCACGACGTCGGCGACCGCGTCGGCCACGCCGAGCCGGATCGCGGTCTCGACGGCGCCGTCGAGCTTGATCACACGGGCGTCGACGCCCTGGTCGGACAGGTACTTGTCGAGCAGCCCCGCGTAGGAGGTGGCGATGCGCTGCCCGTCGAGGTCTTTGACCGACGACATCGTGCCCGCCTTGGCGGCCAGGCGGAAGGTGGAGCCGCCGAACCCGAGCGGCATGATCTCCTCGACCGGCGCGCCGGAGTCGATCAGCATGTCGCGGCCGGTGATGCCGAGGTCGAGGGTGCCCTCCCCGACGTAGACGGCGATGTCGCGGGGACGCAGGAAGAACAGCTCGCAGCCGTTGTCCTCGTCGACGACGACGAGCTCCTTGCTGTCCCTGCGGGACCGGTAGCCGGCCTCCTTGAGCATGTTCTGGGCGGCTTCGCTGAGCGCGCCCTTGTTCGGTACGGCCAGACGCAGCATGTTCGGGTCTTCTTCCTCACTCATGGTCGATGGGACGCCGGGGCGGGCGCGAGGCGCCCTAGAGATGCTTGTACACCTCGTCGAGCCCGATGCCCTTGGCGATCATGAGCACCTGCACGTGGTAGAGGAGCTGGGAGATCTCCTCCGCCGCCCTGTCGTTCGACTCGTGCTCGGCGGCCATCCAGCTCTCGGCGGCCTCCTCGACGACCTTCTTGCCGATGGCATGCACGCCGGCGTCGAGCGCGGCCACGGTGCCCGAGCCCGCGGGCCTGGTACGCGCCTTGTCTGACAGCTCGGCGAACAGCTCTTCGAAGGTCTTCATGGTCTCTCTCGTCGGTCGGTTGGCGTGCCTGACAAGCCTAGTCTGCGCGCGACGGTGACGCCGCCCGGAGTCCGCCACGCGAGACGGCCGCTTCCTGCCCGTCGTCCGGGCGCCGCTTGGTCTCCGGAGTGCCGTTCTAGGCTGGTGGTCATGGACATCACGACCGTGGGCAAGCTCTGGGACGCCGACCCCGGCTGGCTCAACACCCCTTCGTACGGCCTTCCGCCCCGCCCGGCCTTCGAGGAATTGCAGGCCGTGCTCACCGAGTGGCGGCACGGCAGCGGCGACTGGGCGCCCTGGGACGCCTCGGTCGGCCGGGCCCGCACGGCCTTCGCCCACCTGGTCGGCGCCGAGCCGGCCGACGTGACGGTCGGCTCGACGGTGTCGCAGATCATGTCCACGGTGGCGACCGCGCTGCCGCCGGGGGCGCGGGTGCTGGTGCCGGAGATCGAGTTCACCAGCAACCTGTTCCCGTGGGCGGTGGCGGCCGACGTCGAGACCGTGCCCGCCGAGCGCCTGGCCGACGCCGTCACGAGCCGGACCGACGCCGTCGCCTTCAGCCTCGTGCAGTCGGCGACCGGCTACGTGACGCCGCTGCACGACGTCGTCGCCGCCGCCCGCGCCCACGACGCGCTGGTCATCGCCGACGGCTCCCAGGCGTGCGGGTGGCTGCCGGTGTCGGTGGCCGACGGCATCGACGTGCTGGCGTGCGCGGCCTACAAGTGGCTCATGGCGCCGCGCGGGGCCGCGTTCGGGTACCTGTCGCCACGGGTGCGCTCCCTGATGCGCCCGCTGGCGGCCAACTGGTACGCCGGCGACGATCCGGGCGGCTCCTACTACGGGCCGCCGCTGCGGCTGGCCTCCGACGCCCGCGCCTTCGACCTGTCGCCGGCCTGGTTCTGCTACGTCGGCGCGGCGCCCGCGCTCGAACTGCTCAACGAGATCGGCGCCCAGCGCGTCCACGAGCACGACGTCGGGCTGGCCAACCGGTTCAGGGCCGGGCTGGGGCTGGAACCGTCCGACTCGGCGATCGTGTCGGTGGAGGCGCCGGGCGAGCGGCTGGCGGCGGCCGGCATCCGCGCCGCGGTGCGCGCCGGCCGGGTCCGCGCGGGCTTCCACGTCTACAACACCGTCGACGACGTCGACCGCGCTCTTGACGTCCTGACCTCGTAGCTCGCCCGGGAACGACGAAGCCCGCCGCGCCTCCCCTGCGGGAGGTGCGACGGGCAGTCGGTCGTTCAGCCGGCGTCAGCGCTCGAAGCGGCGGCCGCCGTTGTTGCGGCGGAACCCGCCGTTGCCGCGCTCCTCGGAACGGAAGCCGCCGCCGGAGCGGAAGCCGTCGCGGGGGGCGCGCTCGTCGGAGCGGGCGGGCCGGTCACGGTCGCCCGAGAACGGGCGGCCACGGTCGGCGCCGAAGCGGCCGCGGTCGTCGGAGCGGAAACCGCCGCCGCCACGCTGGCCGTCACGGTACCCGCCGCCACGGGGCGCCTCGGCCCGGTAGCCGCGGTCGTCCTGGCGGAACGCCGGACGGTCGTCGGAACGGAAACCACGGTCGTCCTGACGGGCAGGACGGTCGTCGGAACGGAAACCACCGCGGTCGTCCTGACGGGCGGGACGGTCGTCGGAGCGGAAACCGCCGCGCGGCCGGTCGCCCCGCCTGCGGTCGTCGCCGAACGTGCGCGGCTCGGCCGGACGCTGCCCGCCGCCGAACGGCCGCTCGCCCTCGGCGTGCCGGCGCGGACGACGGTCCTCACCGGACTCCTCGTGCCGGCGCGGACGACGGTCGTCGCCGCCGGCGAAGGTGCCGTCCTCGTGCCGGCGCGGACGGCGCTCGCCGTCGAACTCGCGGCGCGGACGACGCCCGCCCCGGCGCTCGGCGCCGCCGTGACCGCCCTCACGGCGCGGGCGCAGCGGCTTGCGGACGTCGGGCTCCCACACGGGGATGGCCTCGCCGCTCGGCGTCCTGGCCCCGGCCACCTCGGCCAGCCGGGGGTGCCCCGGGGTGGCCTTGAGCCGGAACGGGTGGATGCCGGCGCGCCTGGTCAGGGCGTCGGTCGAGCGGCGCTCGTTGGGCAGCACCAGGGTGACGACGGTGCCCTTCTCGCCCGCACGGGCGGTACGGCCGCCGCGGTGCAGGTAGCTCTTGTGGTCCTGCGGCGGGTCGACGTGCAGCACCAGGCTGATGTTGTCGACGTGGATGCCGCGGGCCGCGACGTCGGTGCAGACCAGCACGTTGATCGAGCCCTCGCGGAACTCGGCCAGGATGCGGGTGCGCTGGTTCTGGCGCTTGCCGCCGTGCAGGCCGCCGGCCTTGATGCCGACCCGGGCGAGCTGCTTGCACAGCCGGTCGACGCCGTGCTGGGTGCGGACGAAGATGATCGTACGGCCCTCGCGGTTGGCGATCTCGGCCGTGACGTCGAACTTGTCGTCCCGCGTGACCTGCATCACGTGGTGCTCCATGGTGTCGACCGGCGAGGTCGCCGGGGCCACGGAGTGGGTGATCGGGTCCTTGAGGAAGCGGCGCACCAGCTTGTCGACGTCGCCGTCGAGGGTGGCCGAGAACAGCAGGCGCTGCCCGTCGGTCGGGGTCTGGGCCAGCAGCTCGGTGACGACGGGGAAGAAGCCGAGGTCGCACATGTGGTCGGCCTCGTCGAGGACGGAGACCTCGACCTGCGCCAGCGAGCACTCGCCCTGCCGGATCAGGTCGCCCAGGCGGCCCGGGGTGGCGATCACGATGTCGACGCCGCGGCGCAGTGCCTCGATCTGCTTGCCCATGGACATGCCGCCCACGACGACCTTCATCCGCAGCCCGAGGCCGCGGCCGAGCGGTTCGAGCGCGTCGTGCACCTGAAGGGCCAGCTCACGGGTGGGCACAAGGATCATCGCGCGCGGGTGTCCGGCGGCGGGCCGCACCCCCGCGATGCGAGCCATGGTCGGCAAACCGAAGGCCAGGGTCTTGCCCGAGCCGGTCTGGCCACGGCCCAGGACGTCATGGCCGGCCAGCACGTCGGGGATCGTCGCACTCTGGATGGGGAACGGGCTGTCGATGCCCTGCTTGGCCAGACCGCTGATGAGCGGCTTGGGAAGGCCGAGCAGTTCGAACTCCGACGGGCCCGTCTCGGGGGCGGTCTCGTCGAACGCGGGCATGACAGAGTCAAGCATGGTCACGAAATTCGTGCCTTTCAGTCGAAGTGGCGCGTCACTTCTGCGAAAGGACGAGCCGGGACATACGGCCTGATGCCGTACACGTTGCATTTACGCCCGCCATCGAGGCGGGACTTCACAGGGGGGATACACCGGGGCACCGGCCGCAGGCGGCGCGATGACGCGAGATGAGGCGTCTGGTGTATACCTGGTGCCAACGCCGGGGATGGTATCGGATATTCCCTGGCCGGGTACGGACCTTCCGAAACCCCTCCTTGGCACACTGAAACGGCTGACGCCCAACGCCAGCCGTTACAGCTAGAAAGATCAGACGTTGAAGCCTAGCATACGGAGCTGCTCACGCCCCTCGTCAGTGATTTTGTCCGGGCCCCACGGGGGCAGCCAGACCCAGTTGATCTTCACGTCGGAGACCATGCCCTCCAGGGCGGAGTGGGCCTGGTCCTCGATGACGTCGGTCAGCGGGCAGGCCGCGCTGGTCAGCGTCATGTCGATGGTGGCCACGGGCTGACCGGCGTCGGACGGGTCGAGGTTGAGCCCGTAGATCAGCCCCAGGTCGACGACGTTGATGCCGAGCTCGGGGTCGACGACGTCTTTGAGCGCCTCCATGACCTCCTCGACGGTGGTGTCACCGTCGAAGCCGGTCGGAGTCTCCACAGGCTTGCTCATTGGGCACTCCTCACCACAGCGTCCTTGTAGGCCATCCACGACAGCAGCGCGCACTTGACGCGGGCCGGGAACTTGGCCACGCCCGCGAACGCCACCGCGTCCCCGAGCACCTCCTCGTCGGCCTCGACCTGCCCCCGGCCCTGCATGAGCCGGGTGAACTCGTCGACCACCGACAGCGACTCCTCGACCGTCGAGCCGGTGGCCAGCTCGTGCAGCACGGAGGCGGCCGCCTGGCTGATCGAGCAGCCCTGGCCGTCGTAGGAGACGTCTTCGATCTTACCGGCGTCGCCCACCCTGACCCGCAGCGTGATCTCGTCACCGCACGTCGGGTTCACGTGGTGAACCTCGGCGTCGTACGGCTCGCGCAGCCCCCGCCCCTGCGGGTGCTTGTAGTGTTCCAGGATCAGCTCCTGGTACATCGACTCGCCGATCATGGCTATGCGAACACCTTCTGAACGTGATGGAGGCCGCGCACCAGGGCGTCGATCTCGCCCGTGGTGTTGTACAGGTAGAACGACGCCCGCGTGGTCGCCGGTATTCCGAACCGCAGGTGCAGCGGGCGCGCGCAGTGGTGCCCGACGCGGACGGCGACCCCGAACTGGTCGTCCAGGATCTGCCCCACATCGTGGGGGTGTATGCCTTCCAGCGTGAACGACAGCGTGCTGCCGCGCTGGTCGAGGGAGTCGGGCCCGATCAGCCGCAGCGACGGCACCTCGCGCAGGGCGTCGAGGGCGTAGGCCGTCAGCGAGCGCTCGTGCGCCTCGATGGCGTCCATGCCGACCGCGGTGAGGTAGTCGACCGCCGCGCCGAGGCCGATGGCCTCGACGATGGGCGGCGTGCCGGCCTCGAACTTGTGCGGGATCGGCGCGTACGTCGAGCGGTCCATCCAGACCGCCTCGATCATCTCGCCGCCGCCCAGGAACGGCGGCATGGCCTCCAGCAGCTCGGTACGGCCCCACAGCACGCCGATGCCCGAAGGGCCGACCATCTTGTGACCGGTGAAGGCCACGAAGTCGGCGCCCAGCGCGGCCATGTCCACCGGGTGGTGCGGCACGGACTGCGAGGCGTCGAGCATGATCAGCGCGCCGACCTCGTGCGCCCGCGCGGCCACCGCGGTGACCGGGTTGACCGTGCCGAGCACGTTCGACTGGTGGGCGATCGAGACGATCTTCGTGCGCTCGGTGACGACGGCCGGGTCGAAGTCGAGCCGCCCGTCGTCGGTGACGCCGAACCACTTCAGCGTGGCGCCGGTGCGCTGCGCGAGCATCTGCCACGGCACGATGTTGGAGTGGTGCTCCATCTCGGAGATGACGATCTCGTCGCCGGGGCCGAGGGCGAAGCGCGGGTCGGTGCCCGCGGGGTTGCCGAAGGAGTAGGCCACGAGGTTGAGGGCCTCGGAGGCGTTCTTGGTGAAGATCACCTCGTCGCGCGAGCCCGCCCCGACGAACGCCGCCACCTTGTCGCGCGCGCTCTCGTACGCCTCGGTCGACTCCGCGCCGAGCACGTGCATGGCCCGTCCGACGTTGCTGTAGTGCAGCGCCAGGTGGTCGCGCATGGTGTCGATGACCTGGTTGGGCTTCTGCGAGGAGTTGCCCGAGTCGAGGTAGACGAGCGGGCGCCCGTCGGGCAGCTCGCGGGAGAAGACCGGGAAGTCCTTCCTGATCTTCTCCACGTCCAAGCTGGTGGAAGTCATGCAGATGCCTTCGTGTACTGCTCGTAGCCCTCGGCCTCGAGCTTGTCGGCCAGCTCCGGCCCGCCCTCCTCGACGATCCGGCCGCCGGCGAAGACGTGCACGAAGTCGGGCTTCACGTAGCGCAGGATGCGGGTGTAGTGGGTGATCAGCAGCACGCCGGTCTCACCCGTGGAGCGGAAGCGGTTGATGCCCTCGGAGACCACGCGCAGCGCGTCGACGTCGAGGCCGGAGTCGGTCTCGTCGAGCACGGCGATCTTCGGCTTGAGCAGCTCCAGCTGGAGGATCTCGTGGCGCTTCTTCTCACCGCCGGAGAAGCCCTCGTTGAGGTTGCGCTGGGCGAAGGCGGCGTCGATGGACAGCGCGTCCATGCCGGCCTTGAGGTCCTTGGCGAACTCGCGCAGCTTGGGCGCCTCGCCGCGGACCGAGGTGACGGCCGAGCGCAGGAAGTTCGACACCGACACGCCGGGGACCTCGACCGGGTACTGCATGGCGAGGAACAGGCCGGCGCGGGCGCGCTCGTCGACCGACAGCTCCAGCAGGTCGACGCCGTCGAGCAGCACCTGACCGCCGGTGATCGTGTACTTGGGGTGACCGGCGATCGCGTAGGCGAGGGTGGACTTGCCCGAGCCATTGGGGCCCATGATGGCGTGCGTCTCGCCGGACTTCACCGTCAGGTTGACGCCGCGCAGGATTTCCTTGTCCTCGACGGCGACCTTGAGGTCACGGATCTCTAGGGTGGACACGTTTATGACTCCTTCGAGAGCGAGACGAGGACGTCGTCGCCGTCGATCTTGACTGTGTAGACGTTCACGGGCTTGGTGGCGGGCGGGCCGGTGGGCTTGCCGGAGCGCACGTCGAAGCACGAGCCGTGCAGCCAGCACTCCAGCGTGCCGTCGTAGACCTCGCCCTCGCTGAGCTTCACCTCGGCGTGCGAGCAGACGTCGTGCAGGGCGAAGACGTCGGCGCCCTTGCGCACCAGCGCCACCGGGGTCTCCCCGACCTCGACGCCGATGACGCCGCCGTCGGGAATGTCGGCGACCTGGCAGACCTTCTCGAAACTCATCGCGCGAGCTCCGCCTCCACCGCGGCCAGCACGCGGTCGCGGATCTCCTCGATCTGGATCTTCTCGATGAGCTGGCCGAGGAAGCCCCTGATGACCAGGCGGCGGGCCTCGTCGTAGGGGATGCCGCGGGCCTGGAGGTAGAAGATGTGCTCGTCGTCGAGGCGGCCCGAGGCCGAGGCGTGCCCGGCTCCGGCGACCTCGCCGGTGAGGATCTCCAGGTTGGGGACCGAGTCGGCGCGGGCGCCGTCGGTGAGGATGAGGTTGCGGTTGAGCTCGTAGGTGTCGGTGCCCTCGGCCTCGACCCTGATGATCACGTCGCCGATCCAGACGGCGTGCGCGTCCTGCCCCTGCAGCGCGCCGCGGTAGTCGACGTTGCTCTTGCAGTTGGGCTGGGAGTGGTCGACCAGGAGGCGGTGCTCCAGGTGCTGGCCGGCGTCGACGAAGTAGACGCCGGACATGTCGGCGTCGCCGCCGGGCGCGGTGTAGGCCACGCTGGGCGAGAGCCGGACCAGGTCGCCGCCGAGGGTCACCACGAAGCTGCGGAAGGTCGCGTCCTTGGCGAGCTGGGCGTGGTGGTGGGAGACGTGCACGGCGTCGTCGTCCCAGTCCTGGAGGCTCACGACCTTGAGGTTGGCGCCGTCGCCGACGACGAACTCGATGTTGTCGGCGTAGACGGCGCTGCCCTTGTGGTCGAGCACGACCACGGCCTCGGCCATCGGCTCCACCTTGACCACGATGTGGCCGTAGGCGGCGCCGTCGCCCTCACCGGTCAGGGTGAGCACGGTCGGCTTCGACGTGACGGCCTCGCGCGGCACCGTGATCACGGTCGCCTTCTCGAAGCTGTTCCACGCCTGCGCGCTGACCCGGTCGGTGGGCGTGAACGCCTTGCCGACGCGGGCGTCGTCGCGCCCGACCGTCTCGACGACGACCTCGGGCGCGGCCTCGACGTCGAGGCGCACGTGCCCCACGGGGTCGGCCTTGCCGTTGTGCAGGCCCTTCAGGCGGGACAGCGGCGTGAAGCGCCACGACTCCTCGCGCCCGGTCGGGACCTCGAAGTCGTCCAGGTCGTAGGACGCCTTCTCGTGCAGGGTCGACAGGGGCTTCTCGTTCAGGCCCATCAGCCGACGGCTCCTTCCATCTGCAGCTCGATCAGCCGGTTGAGCTCGAGCGCGTA
This sequence comes from Nonomuraea sp. NPDC050227, assembly GCF_044459705.1. NCBI lineage: Bacteria > Bacillati > Actinomycetota > Actinomycetes > Streptosporangiales > Streptosporangiaceae > Nonomuraea > Nonomuraea sp. NPDC050227. The sequence continues at coordinate 959,080 of NZ_JBITJF010000003.1, forward strand.
TTCCATGGGCAGCTCGCGGGCGATCGGCTCGACGAAGCCGCGCACGATCATCGCCATGGCCTCGTCCTCGCCGAGCCCGCGGCTCATGAGGTAGAAGAGCTGGTCCTCGCTGACCTTGGAGACCGTGGCCTCGTGGCCCATCGAGACGTCGTCCTCGCGCACGTCGACGTACGGGTAGGTGTCGGAGCGGCTGATCTGGTCGACCAGGAGCGCGTCGCACTTGACGGTGCTGGCGCTGCCGTGGGCGCCCTCCTCGATCTGCACGAGACCGCGGTAGGAGGTGCGGCCGCCGCCGCGCGCCACCGACTTGGAGATGACGCTGGAGCTGGTGTTGGGCGCCAGGTGCACCATCTTGGAGCCGGCGTCCTGGTGCTGGCCCTCGCCGGCGAAGGCGACGCTCAGCGTCTCGCCCTTGGCGTGCTCGCCCATCAGGTAGACGGCCGGGTACTTCATCGTGACCTTGGAGCCGATGTTGCCGTCGATCCACTCCATGGTCGCGCCCTCGTAGGCGACGGCGCGCTTGGTGACCAGGTTGTAGACGTTGTTCGACCAGTTCTGGATGGTCGTGTAACGGCAGCGGGCGTTCTTCTTCACGATGATCTCGACGACCGCGCTGTGCAGCGAGTCGGAGGAGTAGATCGGCGCGGTGCAGCCCTCGACGTAGTGGACGTAGGAGTTCTCGTCCACGACGATCAGGGTCCGCTCGAACTGGCCCATGTTCTCGGTGTTGATCCGGAAGTAGGCCTGCAGCGGGATCTCGACCTCGACGTTCGGCGGCACGTAGATGAACGAGCCACCGGACCACACGGCGGTGTTGAGCGCGGCGAACTTGTTGTCGCCGACCGGGATCACCGAGCCGAAGTACTCCTTGAAGAGCTCCTCGTGCTCCTTCAGGCCCGTGTCGGTGTCGACGAAGATGACGCCCTTCTCCTCAAGGTCCTCACGGATCTTGTGGTAGACGACCTCCGACTCGTACTGGGCCGCGACGCCGGCGATGAGGCGCTGCTTCTCCGCCTCGGGGATGCCGAGCTTGTCGTAGGTGTTCTTGATGTCGGCGGGCAGCTCGTCCCAGGAAGCGGCCTGCTTCTCGGTCGAGCGCACGAAGTACTTGATGTTGTCGAAGTCGATGCCGGTGAGGTCGGAGCCCCAGGTGGGCAGCGGCTTCTTGGCGAACAGGCGGAGGCCCTTCAGGCGAAGGTCGAGCATCCACTCCGGCTCGTTCTTGAGCGCGGAGATGTTGCGGACGACCTCCTCGGACAGGCCACGCTTGGCCGCCGCGCCCGCGGCATCCGGGTCGGCCCAGCCGAACTTGTAATTCCCGAGGCCTTCCAGCTCCGGGCGGTCGGTGACAGTCACCTTCCGGTCTCCTTGCTCTTGTCTCTGTGTGCGGATTCAGCCAGCGACTTGGGGCTCACGTGGGTCGTGCAGACCCCGTCGCCGTGCGCGATCGTGGCCAGGCGCTGCACCGGGGTGCCGAGCAGTTGCGCGAACGCCTCCGTCTCGGCCTCGCAGAGCTGCGGGAACTCCGCGGCCGCGTGAGCCACCGGGCAGTGGTGCTGGCAGAGCTGGTCGCCGCCCGACTTGGCCTTGCTGGCCGAGGCGGCGTACCCCTCTGCCGACAGCGCCTGCGCCAGCACCTGTACGCGCTGGTCCGCCGGCACCGTCCGCATGACCGGCTCCAGCCGCGTCAGCAGGCTCGACACCTGCGAGCGGGCGAAGTCGGTCACGGCTTCTCTCCCCATGCGCTCGGCCAGGAAGCGGAGTGCGCTCCCGGCGAGGTCGTCATAGGCGTGCTCGAAAGCACTGCGCCCCGCGTCGGTGATGGCGAACAGCTTGGCGGGCCGTCCGCGCCCGCGCTGACCGCGCGGCCTGACCGTGCGAGGCTCTATCATTCCCTCGGCCAGCAACGCGTCGAGGTGCCTGCGCACCGCGGCGGGCGTCAGCCCCAGCCGCTCGCCGAGCGAGGCGGCCGTCACGGGACCATGCTCAAGAATCAGCCTGGCGACACGCGCGCGGGTGCCGCGCTCGCTACCGGGCTCGATCGTGGGCATGTTTTTCACAACATCAGTGTGCCGTAATTCCTTCCCGCTGCACAAACGAATCGGAGCAGGCCACCAATGGAATTGCTCACGCAGGTAAGGCTTACCTAACTTTTCGGCGTCCCAGGATCGCGAACGCGAGCGTGGAGCAGACGATGAGGCCGAGCATCACGCAGGCCATCGGCACGGCCGTGCCCTCGCCCGCCAGGCCGACCAGCGGGGCCGCCAGCGCGCCCAGCGCGAACTGCAGCACGCCGAGCAGCGCCGAGGCGCTGCCGGCGATCTGGGCGGGCTGCCCGGCCAGCGCGAGCGCGCCGGTGCCGGGCAGGACGAGCCCCTGACCCAGCATGATGACGAACAGGCCCGCCACAATGCCGGCCAGGCCGAGCCCGGTGAGCGCGGCGGTCAGCAGGAGCCCGGCGCCCACCAGGCCGGTGACCAGCCCGATGACGACCAGGCGGGAGGGCTCCACGCGGCCCGACAGGCGGCCGCCGAGCTGGGCCATCGCGGTCAGGCCGAGCGCGTTGAGCCCGAAGATGAGCGAGTACTGCTGCGGGGTGGCGCCGTACACCTGCTGGAGCACGAACGGCGAGCCGGAGATGTAGCCGAACATCGCCGCGAAGGCCAGCCCCGCGGTGAGCGCGCAGCCCATGAACGCGCGGTCGCGCAGGAGCTGCCAGAAGGTGCGCACGGTGTGCCCCAGCCCGCCGCTCTCGCGCCGGTCGGCGGGCAGCGTCTCGCGCACCCCCGGCAGCACGGCCAGCAGCAGCACGAGCCCGGCGACGCTGAGCGCCACGAACACGCCGCGCCAGGAGGTGAAGGCGAGCAGCTGGGCCCCGGCGATGGGCGCGAGGATCGGCGCCAGGCCGCTGACCAGCATGAGCGTGGCGAAGATGCGGGCGATGGCGGCGCCGTCGTACAGGTCGCGGACGACCGCGCGCACGATGACCAGCGCCGCCCCGCCCAGAATGCCCTGCAGCAGCCGCAGAACGATCAGCACGGGCACCGACGGCGCGAACGCGCACAGCAGCGAGGCCACCATGAACCCCGACACGCCCACGATCAGCGGGACGCGCCGCCCGCGCACGTCGCTGACCGGGCCGGCGACGACCTGGCCGACGGAGACGCCGATCAGGCAGGCGGTGAGGGTGAGCTGGACCTGCGCGGGAGCGCTGAGCATCTCCTCGGTGATGGCGGGCAGGGCGGGCAGGTACATGTCGATGGACAGCGGGCCGATCGCCGACAGCGCGCCCAGGATCACCAGCAGCAGCCCCCGCCTCCCGCCCTTGGTCTCGCCCTTGCTCCCAATGGCGGCGGACGCGGCTTCTGCCACGGACATGCGCGAACCCCTTCCCCTCGCAGGCCGATGACCCACGAGGGCCGAGGGATCAAACCGGGATTCGGTCCTCCTAATTCCCGGTTATCAGATATTTCATGACGTTTCGTTGAGCTGGATGACTCCGAACGCCGCGCCCTGCGGGTCGATGAGCTGCGCGAACCTGCCGGGCGGCGCCTCGGTCACGCCGGTGAGCACGTCGGCGCCCGCGTCGGCGGCGGCGTGCAGGGCCGCGTCGAGGTCGGCGACCGCGAAGTAGGTCAGCCAGAACGACGGCAGCTCCGCCGGGGCCTCGTCGGGCATCGGGATCATCCCCGCGACGGCCGCCTCCCCCGCCACCCACTCGGTGTAGGCCATGCCGCCCAGGTCGGACGTGCGGGACGTCCAGCCGAAGACCGCCGAGTAGAAACGCTCGGCGGCCGGCGCGTCCCGGGTGCACAGCTCGTTCCAGCAGAACGCGCCGGGCTCGTTGACCAGCTCCGCACCCGCGTGGGCGGCCGCCTGCCAGGCGGCGGCGTAGGAGCCGTCGGGGGCCCGCAGGGCGACCATGGTGCCCTCGTCGAAGATCGCCATGGGCTCCGCCACGACGGTGCCGCCGGCGTCCCTGACCCGGCCGGCCAGCGCGGCGGCGTCGTCGGTGGCGACGTAGGTGTTCCAGAGCGAGGTGGAGCCGCCGTCGCGGACGGGGCCGATCCCGGCGACCTTGCTGCCCTCGTGGACGAACATCCCGTAGCCGCCGGCCGCCGGGTCGTCGACCATGTCGGCCCGCCAGCCGAACAGATCCCCGTAGAACCGGACCGAGCCGGGGACGTCGGTGCTGGCCAGGTCCACCCAGCACGGAACTCCTGGGTCGTATCCACTGCGTCGCGACATGTGGAGCTCATCGCCGTCCTTCCCCCGGTTCTCACGTCTTTCCGGGGAACGGTCCGGTCAAGAGCCGTCCATTTCCGGGCAGGGCCGCCCGGCGGGCGTTCGCCGGGCGCGTACCTGGGGGCCGGACCGCCCGGCGCAGTCCCTAAACTCGTGGCCATGGATTCCCCAGCCGTCGAGATCGTCGACCTGGTCAAACGCTACGGCGGCCGGACCGCCCTCGACGGCCTCACCCTGCGGGCCGGCCGCGGCGCGGTCACCGCCGTCCTCGGGCCCAACGGCGCGGGCAAGACGTCCACGGTCGAGATCTGCGAGGGGTTCCGCAAGGCCGACTCCGGCACGGTTCGGGTGCTCGGCCTGTCGCCCACGCTGCCCGAGCTGCGGCCGCGCGTCGGGGTGATGCTCCAGGCGGGCGGGGTGCCGCCGGCGATGCGCTGCGCCGAGTGGCTGCGCCTGGTCGCGCGCTTCTACGCCCGTCCGCACGATCCCGGCGCGCTGCTGACCCGGCTCGGGCTGGCCGAGCACGCGCGCACCCCCTACCGGCGGCTGTCGGGCGGGCAGCAGCAGCGGCTGTCGCTGGCCGCGGCCGTGATCGGCAGGCCGGAGCTGGTGTTCCTCGACGAGCCGACCGCCGGGCTCGACCCGCAGGCCCGGCACGCCTGCTGGGACCTGGTCGGCGAGCTGCGCGGCGCCGGGGTGTCGGTGGTGCTGACCACCCACCACATGGAGGAGGCCGAGCGGCTGGCCGACCACGTCGTGATCATCGACAGGGGGCGCGTCGTGGCCGAGGGCAGCCCGGCCTCGCTGACCGGGGCCGAGCGGCAGCTCAGGTTCAGGGCCAGGCCGGGGCTCACGCTGGAGGAGCTGCTCAACGCGCTCCCGGTGGGCAGCGCGGCCAAGGAGTCGCCGGCCGGCCACTACATCATCGAGGGCCAGGTGGGGCCCGAGCTGCTGGCCACCGTCACGGCCTGGTGCGCGGCGGAGGGCGTCACGGCCGACGACCTGCGCATCGAGCGCCGTACCCTCGAAGACGTCTTCCTCGAACTGACCGGCAGGGAGCTGCGATGACCCCCGTGCTCGACCTCTCGCCCGCGCCGGGCGCCGCGCCGTTCCCGCGCATGGTGCTCGCGCAGGCCGGCTCGGAGGTCCGCACGATGCTGCGCAACGGCGAGCAGCTCCTGCTCACCCTGATCATCCCGGTGCTGCTGCTGGTCGGCTTCTCGCTGGCACCGCTGGTCGACGTCGGGGGCGGCCGGCGGGTCGACTTCCTCGTGCCGGGCGTGCTGGCCCTGGCCGTCATGTCCACGGCCTTCACCGGTCAGGCCATCGGCACCGGCTTCGAGCGCCGCTACGGCGTGCTCAAGCGGCTGGGCGCGACCCCGCTGTCCAGGGCCGGGCTCATGCTGGCGAAGACGGCCGCGGTGGTGGCCGTGGAGGTCATCCAGGCAGCCGTGATCGTGGCAGTGGGGCTGGCGCTGGGCTGGCGGCCCCACGGGTCGTTCCTGGCCGCCGCGGTGCTGGTCGTTCTGGGCACGGCGGCCTTCAGCGGCCTCGGCCTGCTCATGGCGGGCACGCTGCGGGCCGAAGCGACGCTGGCCGCGGCCAACCTGGTCTACCTGGTGCTGCTGGGGGCGGGCGGGGTGATCTTCCCGCTTTCGAAGTTCCCCGAGGGCGCGCGGCCGGTCCTGGAGCTGCTGCCGATCTCGGCGCTGACCGGCGGCCTGCGCGCGGTGCTCGCCCAGGGGGCGGCGCTGCCGCTGGGGCCGGTGCTCGTCCTGGCCGGCTGGGCCGTGCTGACCCTGGCGCTGGTCTCGCGGCTGTTCCGCTGGGAGTGAGGCGGCTGTTCCGCTGGGGGTGAGGCTGTTCCGCCGGGAGTGGGGGGGGGCGCGCCACCCCGCGTGCGGAGATGTCGTCCGAGGTCAGTACGCTCTGGACGACCGCCCCACCTTCCGCGCGAGGAGTTCCGTGACCGACTTCGCCCTCGACGATCCCTTCGATCGCCGCCCGGCGCTGCCCCGGCCTGGCCGCCTGCTGCGCCAGGCCGCGGACTCGATCCCGCCCTCGTCGCTGGTCCTGCTGTCCATCGTCTCGGTGCAGCTCGGCGCCGCGTTCGCCAAGAACCTGTTCGCCGTCCTGCCGCCGAGCGCCGTGGTGTTCCTGCGCATCGCGGCGGGCGGCCTGATCATGGCCGCGGTGGCCAGGCCGAAGCTGCGCGGGCTGGGGTGGCGCGACTGGGCGGTCGGGGCCGGGTTCGGCCTGACGCTCGCGCTGATGAACCTGTCGTACTACGAGGCCCTGTCGCGGCTGCCGATGGGCGTCGCGGTGGCGATCGAGTTCCTCGGCCCGCTGGGCGTGGCCGTGGCCGCCTCCCGGCGCAGGCTCGACCTGGCCTGGATCGGCCTGGCCGGCCTCGGCGTGGCGCTGCTGGCGCCCTGGGGGCAGCAGGCGTCGGCGGCCTGGTGGCTCGGCATCGGGTTCGCCCTGGTGGCGGGCGCGTGCTGGGCGGCCTACATCCTGCTGTCCGCGGCGGCCGGGCGGCGTTTCCCCGGCACCACCGGGCTGTCGTTCGCGATGATCGTCTCGACCCTGGTGATCGCGCCGGTGGGCGTCACGACCGGCGGCGCCGACCTGTTGCAGCCGTCGCTGCTGCTGATCGGGCTGGGCGTGGGGCTGCTGTCGTCGGTGATCCCGTACTCGCTGGAACTCCACGCGCTGCGGCGCATGCCCAAGCACGTGTTCGGCATTCTGATGAGCCTGGAGCCGGCCGTGGCGGCGCTGGCGGGCGTGCTGGTGCTGGGCGAGGTCCTGCACGCGCAGCAGTGGGCGGCGATCGTGTGCGTCGTGGCCGCCAGCCTCGGCTCGACCAGGATGACCGGGCGCTGATGACCGGGCGGTAGGGAGTACCGAGGAGGTGCCGCCGCGCGCCCGCGGGGATGGGGATCTCTCGGGCGCGCGGCGGAGGGCTCGGCTTGAGGTGGGCGGGTCGCCGAGCCCGGTGAAGGTCAACGGATGCGGGCATCCGCGTGACCGGGCTTGTGCGGCTCTCAGGAAGATCAGTTCGTGAAAGCTTTCACCAACACATTACCCCAAAACGGACAAACCCTCTCAATTCGGACGGTAAAGAAACGCGGCAGGCGTCAGTGCTCGGCCCAGATCCCCCGGACGTGGCCGATGTGCTCGCCCATCAGGTGGCCGACCGCCTTGCCGTCACCGCTCTTGAGCGCGTCGAGCATGGCCAGGTGCTCCCTGGCGGAGTCGGTCAGCGAGCCGCGCTCGGCCAGCTGCGACAGACCGTAGAGCCGGGCCCGGTTGCGCAGGTCGCGCACCACCTCCACCAGGTGGACGTTGCCCGCCAGGGCCAGCAGCTCCAGGTGGAAGCGCAGGTCGGCGTCGATGTAGGCGAGCAGGTCGGCCCGGTCGGCGGCCGAGACGATCTCCTCGGCGATCGGGCGCAGCCGTTCGAACTCCTCGGCGCGGGCGCTGTCGGCCAGCCGCGAGACGGTGGGCACCTCGATCAGCTCACGGATCTGGGTCAGCTCGTCGAGGTCGCGGTCGGACAGCTCGGTCACCCGGAAGCCCTTGTTGCGCACGGCCTCGACCAGGCCCTCCTTGGCCAGGTCGAGCATGGCCTCGCGGACCGGCGTGGCCGAGACGCCGAACTGCGCGGCGAGCACGGGCGCGGAGTAGACCACCCCTGGCCGCATCTCACCGGTGATCAGCGCGGCCCGCAGCGCGTGCGCGACCTGCTCGCGCAGACTCTGCCGCTCCCCCACCATCGGCAGGTCGAGCCGGTCCTCGGCAGCCATCCGCCTTCCCTCCTACTTCCACGCCTCGTACGCGGCCGCGGCGACCACCAGGTCCTGCCACGCCATGCCCGTGCTCTTGAACACCCGCGGGCCGGGACCGGCCACCACCCTCCCGGCGATCAGCTCGGCGAGGTTCCCGGCGAGATGACCAGAGGTGATCGTACCGTGGCGGATCGGGATGATCACGTCGCCGGCTTCCTCGAGGGCGGCCGATCTGGCCTCGACGACCACGGTGGCGCGGGCGACGAGGTCGCCGTCGAGCTCGCGGACGCCGGGCTCGTGCGACCCGACCGCGACCACGGTGACGCCGTCCCGGGCGAGCTTACCGGGGAACAGCGGCTGCGCGGCCGTGGTGCAGCAGGCGACGAGGTCGGCGGCCCGGATCGCGTCCGCCACCGCGCCGGGCACCACCGCGGCTTCGGCGGTGGGGGCTTCGGCGGTGGGAGCTCCGGTGGTCAGGGGTTCGGCGGCCAGGCCCAGGGTGCGGCAGCGGGCGGCCAGGGCGGCGGCGCGGGCGGGGTCGCGGCCCACGACCGTGACGTGCTCGACGGGCCGCACCTCGCGCAGGGCCAGGACGTGCCCGTACGCCTGCGGCCCGCTGCCGAACACCACCAGGCGGCGTGCGTCCGGCTCGGCCAGGTGGGCGACGGCCAGGGCGGAGACGGCGGGCGTGCGCAGGGACGTGAGCGCGATGCCGTCCAGGGCGGCGAGCGGGGCCAGGGTCGGGCCGTCCAGCAGCAGGTACGTCCCCTGGATGCGGGGCAGCCCGCGCCCGGGGTTGTCGGGCGTGACGGTGACGGCCTTGACCCCGGCGTAGCGGCCGGCGGCGGCGGGCATGAGCAGGAGCTGCCCGGCCGGCAGGTCCACGGCCGGCCGCCGGGGCGTCAACTCGGGGTCGAGCCCGTCGCGCAGGGCCTGTTCGAGGACGGCCACCGCGCGGCCGACCGGCACCAGCCGCTCCAGCACGGGCCCGTCGATGTAGGGAAGAGCGCTCATCGCAGCGTGAACCCCGTTCCGATCGGGTCGTCGGGATCGAGCTCGAAGACGTGCCGGCCGGTGCGGTAGGCCATGCCCTCGATCTCCGGCACGATCCCCTCGGCCGTCACCCCGGCCACCCGCGCCCGGAAGACGGACCCGACGACGCTCTCGTGCACCAGGGTGCCGCGCAGGCCGGCGTCGTGCAGCAGCGCCACCCTGGCGGCGGTGCCCGACCCGCACGGCGACCGGTCCACCTCGCCGTCGGCGAAGACGGTGACGTTGCGCTGCCGGACGTTCAGCCCGTCACCCGACAGCTCGCCGTCCGGTACGGCGTCGGCCGGCAGGTCGTCGTAGAAGATGACGCCGTAGACGCCGGACAGGCGGTCGTCGCGTGGGTGGCGGGTGGCGGGGTGGCCGGCCAGGGCGGCCTTGATGCGGCGGGCGTGCCCGACGAGGGCGGTCAGGTGGCGGGGCTCGACGGACAGCCCCAACTCCCCCGCCGAAATAGACGCATAAATCGCCCCGCCGTACGAAATATCAACCTTCGTTCCAGCGACGGCCACGTCCCGCGCGATCACGTACGACGGGACGCTCACGAACGTCACTCCCGCCACCCGCCCGCCCGAGCACCGCACCCGCGCCCTGACCCGCCCCGACGGCACGTCCACCACCACGTCGGTCTCCCCGTCGGGGTCGGCCTCGACCAGCCCCTCCTGCACCGCGTAGGCCCCCAGGGCGATCGTGCCGTGCCCGCAGGCGGTGGAGAAGCCGTCCTTGTGCCAGAACAGCGCGCCCAGATGCGCCCCGGCGTCGTCGGGCGGGACGAGGAAGCAGCCGTACATGTCGGCGTGCCCGCGCGGCTCGTGGCACAGCAGCCGCCTGACGTGGTCGGCGTGGGCGGGCGCGTTCTCCCGCCGGGTGAGCACGTCCGCTCCGGGGATGCCGGGGACGCCTCCGGTCACGATCCGGAACGGCTCGCCGCCCGTGTGGTAGTCGACAGTTGTGATCACAGTTCGAAGCCCCTCCGGACCGGGTCGGGAAAGCCGCCAGGAGTAACATGTCACATTGTCACGTTCCGGAGAAGCCCCTGACGGGACCGTCCCACCTGGCCCGTACCATCGTTGACGTGAAGGAATCCACCGGCCACCCCAATGTCCTGGCCCGCGCGCTGCGCTCGTTCTGGGCGCCGACCGCGCGCTCGATGCGCGGCTGGGCGCTGGCCTCCGTGGTGGCCAACGCGGGCATCGCGGTGACCGGCGCGGGCGTGCGGGTGACCGGTTCCGGCCTCGGCTGCCCGACCTGGCCGAGGTGCACGCCCGACAGCTTCGTGCCCGTCGCCCATCCCGAGATGTCGATGCTCACGATGCTCATCGAGTTCGGCAACCGGCTGCTGACGTTCCTGGTGCTGGCGGTGGGCGCGGCGTGCGTCGTCGCGGCGCTGCGCCTGGTCCCGCGCAGGCGGGCGCTGGTGCGCCTGGCGCTGCTGCAGCCGGCGGGCGTGCTGGCCCAGGCTCTGTGGGGCGGGCTGGTGGTCAGGACCGCGCTCAGCCCGTTCACGGTCGGCATGCACTTCCTGATCTCCATGGCGCTGATCGCCGCCTGCTGGATGCTCTACGCGCGCGCCGGCGAGGGCGACGGCCCGGCCGCCGGGATCGCCCACCGCGACGTCCGGCGGCTCGGCCACGCGCTGCTCGCCGCCACGGCGGTGCTGCTGGTGGCGGGCGTGGTGGTCAGCGGCACGGGCCCGCACTCGGGCGACGTCATCGCCTCCCGGTTCGGCTTCGACATCGAGACCGTGGCCCGGCTGCACGCCGACATCGTCTACGTCGTCGTCGGCCTGACGTTCGCGCTGCTGTTCGCGCTGCGCGTGACCGGCGCGCCCCGGGCCGCCAGGCGGGCCGCGCTCGGGCTGTTCGTCGTGGAGCTGGGCCAGGGCGTGATCGGCTACACCCAGTACTTCCTGGCCGTGCCGGCCGCGCTGGTGCTGCTGCACGTGCTCGGCGCCTCGCTGGTGTGGATCGCCGCGCTGCGGGTGGTCACCTCGCTGCGCAGCAGAGGCCCGCTGGAGGTCCCGGCCGCCGCCGCTCACACGGAAGCGCCCGCTCCGGTCTGACCGTTGTGCGATGGTATGGGGTGTGCTGCGACTCCCTAGGCTCTCGCGCAGGCTGCTGCGCCGTACGTACCAGGGGCTGGTGCTGGTCAGCGTGCTCGCGCTGGCGCCCATGACCTGGGCCTGGCTCGACAGCTCGCCGCACCGCGTGGTGGCCGACAGCGGCGGCTGGCTGGGCCGGGTGCCGCCCGCGCAGGCCGCGCTGGTGCTCGGCGCCGGGCTGTGGCGCACCCAGCCCACGCCGATGCTGGCCCGCCGGCTCGACGTGGCCGCCGAGCTCTACCGGGCGGGCAAGGTGCGGGCGCTGCTGCTGTCGGGCGACAACAGCCGCAAGGAGTACGACGAGCCCACCGCCATGCGCGACTACCTGCTGCGCAGGGGCGTGCCGGCCGACGTGATCGTGCTCGACTACGCCGGGTTCGACACCTGGGACTCGTGCGTACGGGCCCGCCGGGTGTTCGGCGCCGAACGGGTCACCGTCGTCACCCAGGTCTTCCACCTGCCGAGGGCCGTCGCGCTGTGCCGGACGGCCGGGCTGGAGACGTTCGGCGTGGGCGACGACTCCACCCGCCAGTGGGCGGCCACCACGTACGTCTACGCCACCCGGGAGCTGCTGGCCACCGGCAAGGCCGTGGTGGACGCGCTGCTGCTGCACTCCGACCCGGTCTTCCCCGGGCCGCGCGAGGTCTCGCTGACCCAGATCCTGGCTCAGCGGGGCGCGCCGGGCGCGTAGCCGGGCGGCGGGGTGCCCCTGGCCATCCGGCGGGCGTGCACCGGCGGCACCGGGAAGTCGGCGCGGGCGGTGCTCATGCACTCCAGCAGGGCCCGCTGCTCCTCGTGGAAGGCCTGCTCGTCGACGATGTGGCGGGCCGCCCGCTCGTGCAGCAGGCCGAGCTCGGTGGCGGCGAGCTGGTAGTCGCGCATGGCGCGCACCCCGCGCTTGCCGCCGTAGGCCCTGGCCCACTGCCTGGCCTGGCGGCGCCTGGCGAACGTGGACAACATGTAGATGTCGGCCGGCCCGACCAGCCTGGTCGGCTCGTATGGCGGCAGGTAGGTCTGGATGAGCGCGACGATGCGCCGCCGGTCCCTGAACACCACGCCGATCAGCACGACGAGCACCACCAGCAGCGCCAGGTAGGCCACCACGAGCCCGGGGAAGCCGCCGTAGGAGGCCAGGCCGTTCCACAGGCCGTGCAGGATCATCGCCCCCGACCAGCCGGCCAGCACCAGGAACACCCGCTCGGGCCCCTGGCGCTGGGCCGCGTAGGCGACGGCCACCCCGATCATCGAGCTGAACAGCGGATGGGCGAACGGCGACAGGATGCCGCGCAGCACCACGGTGACCGCCAGGCTGCTGACGCCGTTGCCGTTGAGCGCCGACAGGTAGTAGCTGACGTTCTCGCTCATGGCGAAGCCGAGGCCGACCATGCTGGCGTAGATGATGCCGTCGGTGGGGCCGTCGAGCTCGGCCCGGCGGAACTTCAGCAGGCCGAGCAGCACCAGGCCCTTCATCGTCTCCTCGACCACCGGCGCGCCGAAGGTGGCCGCCAGGTTGCGGGCGCTGGTCGGCGAGAGCTTGGCGGTGTCGATGAAGTAGTGGAGGTTGAGCGAGTTGATCGCGCCGGCGACCAGCACGGCGATGCCCGCGCCCCAGGCGAAGGCGAAGATCAGGTTGCTGCGCGGCTCCGGCTCCATGCGGTCGAGCGCCAGCACGGCGGCCAGCAGCAGCGGCACCGGAGCCAGGGCGAGCCCGAGCGCGATGAAGAACTGCACCGGCTCACCGTTGATCACGTCGAAGGAGAACGAGACCAGGGCGCAGATGCCGGTGAGGACCAGCCCGGTGATCAACGCGAACGACGGGCGGTCCTTCAACACCCAGCGTGGATCACGGGTCGCCATACCGTGACTTTAACGGATCGAAGGGCCGGGGTCCGTGCCGACCGCCCGCGCGGGACAGCCACTCCTCACCGTCCGGACACGCGCGTCGCGGGCCTCGCGCACGGCGGTCAGGACGGTCACGGCGCTCAGGCCAGCAGCGGGTCGATCGCGACGGCGAGGAAGAGCAGCGCGAGGTAGGCGTTGGACCAGTGGAAGAAGCGCATCGGGCGCAGGTCGACGCCGCTCTTGCCGGCGTTGAGCCGGGCCAGCAGGCGGTGGACCTCCCACAGGCAGACCACGCCGAGCACGACCGCGACGACCGGGTAGAACAGCGTGGTGCCGGCCACCGGCCACAGGGCCAGCGAGCACAGCACGGTCGCCCAGGTGTAGGCCACGGACTCCAGGATCACCCGCCGCTCGGTGGCCACCACCGGCAGCATCGGCACCTTGGCCGCCGCGTAGTCCTCCTTGTAACGCATGGCGAGGGTCCAGGTGTGGGGCGGCGTCCAGAAGAACACCACGCCGAACAGCACCAGGGGCGCCCAGTCGAGCCGCTCGGTGATGCCCGCCCAGCCGATCATGACCGGCATGCAGCCCGCGATGCCGCCCCAGACGATGTTCTGGGCCGTGCGGCGCTTGAGCACCATCGAGTAGACGATGACGTAGAACAGGATCGCGCCGGTGGACAGCACCGCGGCCAGCCAATTGGTGGTGAGCCACAGGCCAACAGTGGACAAAATCCCCAGGACGATGCCGAAGATCAGCGCGCCGCGCGGCGACACCTGGTGCCTGGCCAGCGGCCGGCGGCGGGTGCGCCGCATCTTCTGGTCGATGTCGCGGTCGACGTAGCAGTTGAGCGCGTTGGCGCTGCCCGCCGACAGGGTGCCGAAGACCATGACGGCGATCGACTTCCACAGCGGCGGCAGGCCGCCGGCCGCCAGGAACATCACCGGCAGGGTCGTGATCAGCAGCAGCTCGATGATCCGCGGCTTGGTGAGCGCGACGTAGGCCTTCACGACCATGCCGAACGTGCGCGGCGCCCCGGGCTCGGTCGAGGGGGTCGTGGCCTGCCTGTTGGTCAGCACCGTCAAGGCGCTTCCAGCCTGTGCGGAGTCAACGCGTAACCTCTGATTAGAGCGGATCGATGAGTGGCGCCGTGGCGCCTCTGCGAACAAACAAACTGTAGTCGCAGGGGCGGACGGTCCGGCCAATGGGGGGCTTGCGCCATTCATGGACACGCGAGGGTGGAATGGGAATCGATCGCCAGCTCCACTCGGTTAGGGTCCCGTGTGGGCGGGATAGCCAACAGGTACTGCCAAATGACAACTAGATTCCGGAGATCGAGCACTTGAGCACCGAACTCGTGCCAGCCCTTGAATGGACCGACCTCGACAAGAAGGCCGTCGACGTCGTCCGGGCCCTGGCGATGGACGCAGTGGAGAAGGCGGGCTCGGGTCACCCCGGCACCGCCATGAGCCTGGCCCCCGCCGCATACCTGCTGTTCCAGCGCGTGATGCGCCACGATCCCAGCGACCCCAACTGGGCGGGCCGCGACCGGTTCGTGCTGTCGTGCGGCCACACCAGCCTGACGCTCTACATCCAGCTCTACCTGTCGGGCTACGGCCTGACGCTCGACGACCTGCGGCGGCTGCGCCAGTGGGACAGCCTGACCCCGGGTCACCCCGAGCACGGCCACACCGCCGGCGTGGAGACCACCACCGGCCCGCTCGGCCAGGGCCTGGGCAACGCGGTCGGCATGGCGATGGCGGCCCGCCGCGAGCGCGGCCTGTTCGACCCCGACGCCGAGCGCGGCTCCTCGCCGTTCGACCACCACATCTGGTGCTTCGTCAGCGACGGCGACATCGAGGAGGGCATCAGCCACGAGGCCAGCGCCCTGGCCGGCCACCAGAAGCTCGGCAACCTCGTCGTCCTGTACGACGACAACCACATCTCCATCGAGGACGACACCCTCATCGCCAAGTCCGAGGACGTCGTCAAGCGCTACGAGGCGTACGGCTGGCACACCGAGAGCGTCGACTGGACCGCCGGCGGCGAGTACGAAGAGGACGTCCAGGCGCTGTACGAGGCGCTGGAAGCGGCCAAGGCCGAGACCGACCGGCCCTCCTTCATCCGGCTGCGCACGATCATCGGCTGGCCGGCGCCGAACAAGAAGAACACCGGCAAGATCCATGGCGCGGCCCTGGGCGAGGCGGAGATCGCCGCGACCAAGGAGATCCTGGGCATGGACCCGGCCAAGAGCTTCGACGTGCCGGCCGAGGTGCTGCAGCACGCCCGCGAGGTGGTCGCCCGCGGCCGTACCGAGCGTGCCGAGTGGGACAAGGGATATGCCGAATGGCGCCTGGCCAACCCCGAGCGGGCCAAGGAGTTCGACCGCATCTCCCACCGCGAGCTGCCCGCCGGCTGGGCCACGGCCCTGCCCGAGTTCGAGACCGGCTCCTCGATGGCCACCCGCAAGGCCAGCGGCGAGGTGCTGGGCGCGCTGGCGCCGGTGCTGCCCGAGCTGTGGGGCGGCTCGGCCGACCTGGCCGAGTCGAACCTGACCACGATGAAGGGCGAGCCGTCCTTCATCCCCGAGGAGTACCAGACCAAGGACTTCCCCGGTAACCGCTACGGCCGCACGCTGCACTTCGGCATCCGCGAGCACGCCATGGGCGCGATTCTCAACGGCATCGCCCTGCACGGCGGCACCCGCCCCTACGGCGGCACGTTCCTGGTCTTCTCCGACTACATGCGCCCCTCGGTGCGCCTGGCGGCGCTGATGAAGCTGCCGGTCACCTACGTCTGGACGCACGACTCCATCGGCCTGGGCGAGGACGGCCCCACCCACCAGCCGATCGAGCACCTGTGGGCGCTGCGCGCCATCCCCGGCCTCGACGTCGTCCGCCCGGCCGACGCCAACGAGACCGCGCATGCGTGGAAGACGATCCTGGAGCACACCGACCGTCCCGCCGCCCTGGCGCTGACCAGGCAGAACGTGCCGGTCTACGAGGGCACGAGCGCCGACGGCGTGGCCCGCGGCGGCTACGTGCTGCGCGAGGCGTCCGACGGCCAGCCGCACGTGATCATCATCGCCACCGGCAGCGAGGTCGAGGTGGCCGTGCAGGGCCGCGAGCTGCTGGAGGCGCAGGGCATCCCGGCACGAGTGGTGTCGATGCCGTGTGTCGAGTGGTTCAACGGGCAGGACTCCGCGTACCGGCAGACCGTCCTGCCGAGCTCGATCAGGGCTCGGGTCGCGGTCGAGGCCGGCGTCGCGCTCGGCTGGCACCAGTTCGTCGGCGAGTGCGGCGAAGTGGTCAGCCTGGAGCACTTCGGCGCCTCGGCGCCGTACAAGACGCTGTACGAGCAGTTCGGGCTCACGGCCGAGCGCGTGGCGGCCGCGGCCAAGGCGAGCCTCGCCAAGCTGGGTCAGGACAAGGGCGAGACGACGGGAAACTGAGAAGAAGATGAGCGAGAACCTCAACAAGCTGTCCGGCCAGGGCGTTTCCATCTGGCTCGACGACATCAGCCGCGAACGGCTGCGCACGGGCAACCTCGACCAGCTGATCCGCGAGAAGAACGTCGTCGGGGTCACCTCCAACCCGACGATCTTCGCCGGCGCGCTCAGCAAGGGCGACGCCTACAACGCCCAGCTCCACGACCTGGCCGTCCGCGGCGTCACCGTGGAGGAGGCCGTCCGCGCCATCACCACGTACGACATCCGCTGGGCCGCCGACGTGCTGCGCCCGGTCTACGACGCCACCGGCGGCGTGGACGGCCGCGTCTCGCTGGAGGTCGACCCGCGGCTGGCCCGCGAGAGCGAGAAGACCGTGGCCGAGGCCAGGGCGCTGTGGTGGATGGTCGACCGGCCCAACCTGTTCATCAAGATCCCGGCCACCCTTGAGGGCCTGCCCGCGATCACGCAGGCGCTGTCGGAGGGCATCAGCGTCAACGTCACGCTGATCTTCTCCCTGGAGCGCTACCGCGCGGTCATGGACGCCTGGCTGGCCGGCCTGGAGGCCGCGCAGGCCAAGGGCCTGGACCTGGCCACGATCGAGTCGGTGGCCTCGTTCTTCGTCAGCCGCGTCGACACCGAGATCGACAAGCGGCTGGACAAGCTCGGCAAGCCGGAGCTGAAGGGCAAGGCCGGCATCGCCAACGCGCGCCTGGCCTACGCCGCCTACGAGGAGGTCGTCAGCTCCGAGCGCTGGCAGCGCCTGCGCGCCGCGGGCGCCCGTCCGCAGCGCCCGCTGTGGGCCTCGACCGGGGTGAAGAACCCCGACTACTCCGACACCATGTACGTCGACCAGCTCGTCGCCCCCGGCACCGTCAACACGATGCCGGAGAAGACCCTCGACGCCACCGCCGACCACGCCCAGGTCACCGGCGACACCGTGCGCCCCTTCTACGAGCAGGCCTGGAACACCATGGCCGCGCTCAAGGACGCCGGCATCGACTACGACGACGTCGTGCGGGTGCTGGAGGAGGAGGGCGTCGAGAAGTTCGAGGCGTCCTGGAACGAGCTGCTGGAGAGCGTCACCAAGAATCTGGTGCCATGATCGAGGTGTCCTACCGCGAGGAGGGGGTGGCCGCGGCCGCCTCCTCCGTCGCGGGGCGCCTCGTCGCCGACGGCGTGCCCGCGCGGCTGGCCGGCGGCGACCCCACGCTGTGGGGCGAGGACGCCGAGGCGGTGGCGGCGGTCCGGCTCGGCTGGCTGACGCTGCCGCGCACCTCCCGCGAGCTCCTTCCCGAGCTGGGCAAGCTCGTGGAGCGGGCGCGCGCCGAGGGCCTGACGAACGTGGTGCTGGCCGGGATGGGCGGCTCGTCGCTGGCTCCCGAGGTGATCTGCCAGACCGCCGACGTGCCGCTGACCGTGCTTGACACGACCGACCCCGCGCAGGTCCGGCGGGCGCTGACCGACCTGCTGGAGTCCACGGTCGTGGTGGTGGCCAGCAAGAGCGGCTCGACCGTCGAGACCGACTGCCACCTGCGCATCTACGAACAGATCTTCACCGAGGCGGGCATCTCGCCCGCCGACCGGATCGTGGTCGTCACCGACCACGGCTCACCGCTGGAGCAGCGGGCCGTCGACGGCGGCTACCACCTGGTGCTGGCCGTCCCCGACGTGGGCGGCCGCTATTCGGCGCTGTCGGCGTTCGGGCTGGTGCCGAGCGCGCTGGCCGGGGCCGACGTCGAACGGCTGCTGGACGACGCCGAGGAGGTGCTGCCGCTGCTGTCCCTGGACACCGGCAACCCCGGCCTCGACCTGGGCGCGGCCCTCGGCGGCGCGGCGCTGGCCGGGCGCGACAAGCTCGTGCTGGAGGACCAGCTCTCGGGCATCAACGGGCTGCCCGACTGGATCGAGCAGCTCGTCGCCGAGTCCACCGGCAAGCAGGGCCGGGGCATCCTGCCGATCGTCAACGCCGACCCCAACCACACCAGCGACGAGCTGGTCGTCGCGATCGAGTCCGACAACGGCGCCGTACGCGTCGACGGGCCGCTCGGCGGCCAGTTCCTGGTCTGGGAGTACGCGACCGCCGTGGCCGGGCTGCTGCTGGAGATCGACCCGTTCGACCAGCCGAACGTGGCCGAGTCCAAGGAGAACACCGCGGCCCTGCTGGCCCTGCCCGACCTGCCGCTGGGCGCGCCCGCGCTGGTCGACGGGCCCGTCGAGGTCTACGGCGCGGTCCGCTCCCACGACCTGCCCGGCGTGCTGGCCGAGCTGCTGAAGGCCATCCCGCACGACGGCTACCTGGCCGTGATGGCCTACCTCGACCGGCTGGCCGCCTTCGACGCGCCGGTGCCCGAGGGGGCCGACTTCGAGCAGATGACCGACGCGTGGATGATGGCCGACGCGGCCACGCTGCGCGCCCTGCTCGCCATCCGCACCAACCGGCCGGTGACGTTCGGGTGGGGGCCGCGTTTCCTGCACTCGACCGGCCAATACCACAAGGGCGGGCCGCAGAACGGCGTGTTCCTGCAGATCACGGGTGCGGTGGCCGACGACGTCGCCGTCCCCGGGCAGCCGTACACGCTGGGGCGGCTCCAGCTCGCGCAGGCGCTGGGCGACCTGGCCGCGCTGGAGACCCGCGGACGGCCCGCCGTACGCCTGCACTTGACGGACCGCGCGACGGGTGTCGCGCATTTGCTCGCAGCCGCACAGGAGGTTTGAGATGACTGACGAAGCATCTCCTGAGGAGGAGGTCGTCGCGGTGGCGGCGGCCGTGGCGAACACCGCCACGACATTGGAGGTCGCCGAGGCCAACCCCTTGCGCGACCCGCGTGACAAGCGGCTGCCGCGGGTGGCGGGGCCGTGCGTGCTGGTGCTGTTCGGCGTGACGGGCGACCTGGCCAAGCGCAAGCTGCTGCCGGCCATTTACGACCTGGGCAACCGCGGCCTGCTGCCGCCCGGTTTCTCGCTGGTCGGTTTCGCCAGGCGCGACTGGAAGGACCAGGACTTCGCGCAGTTGACGCACGACGCGGTCAAGGCGCACGCGCGTACGCCGTTCCGCGAGGAGGTCTGGAAGCAGATCCTCGAAGGCATCCATTTCGTGCCGGGCGAGTTCTCCGACGACGGAGCCTTCGACGCGCTGGCGATGGCGTTGGCGGAGATCGACCAGACCCGCGGCACGGGCGGCAACTACGCTTTCTACCTGTCCGTCCCGCCCAAGTTCTTCCCCGTGGTGGTCGAGCAGCTCAAGCGCACCGGGCTGTCCGACGCGCCCGAGGGGTCGTGGCGGCGGGTGGTCATCGAGAAGCCGTTCGGCCACGACCTGAAGTCGGCCCACGAGCTGAACGAGATCACCACGTCGGCGTTCCCGGAGAGCTCGATCTTCCGGATCGACCACTACCTGGGCAAGGAGACGGTCCAGAACATCCTGGCGCTGCGCTTCGCCAACAACCTGTACGAGCCCATCTGGAACCGCAGCTTCGTCGACCACGTGCAGATCACCATGGCCGAGGACATCGGCATCGGCGGGCGCGCCGGCTACTACGACGGCATCGGCGCGGCCCGCGACGTGATCCAGAACCACCTGCTCCAGCTGCTCGCGCTGGTCGCCATGGAGGACCCGACCTCCTTCGACGCCTCGGCGCTGCGCCGGGAGAAGGAGAAGGTGCTCAAGGCGGTGCGGCTGCCGTCCAACCTGGGGCTCAACACCGCGCGCGGCCAGTACGCGGCCGGGTGGCAGGGCGGCGAGAAGGTCGTCGGCTACCTCCAGGAGGAGGGCATCTCCGCCGAGTCGACCACCGAGACGTACGCGGCCATCAAGCTGGAGATCGCCAACCGGCGGTGGGCCGGGGTGCCGTTCTACCTGCGTACCGGCAAGCGGCTGGGCCGCCGCGTCACCGAGGTGGCCGTGGTGTTCCAGCGGGCGCCGCACCTGCCCTTCAGCAAGACCGACACCGAGATCCTGGGCCAGAACGCCCTGGTCATCCGCGTCCAGCCGGACGAGGGCATCACCGTGCGGTTCGGGTCGAAGGTCCCGGGCACCGCCATGGAGGTGCGCGACGTGTCCATGGACTTCGCCTACGGCGAGTCGTTCCTGGAGTCCTCGCCCGAGGCGTACGAGCGGCTGCTGCTCGACGTCATGATCGGCGACCCGCCGCTCTTCCCGCACCAGCGCGAGGTCGAGCTGTCCTGGACGATCCTCGACCCGATCGAGGACTTCTGGGCCACGCAGGGACAGCCCGAGGGGTACGAGTCGGGCTCGTGGGGCCCGGAGTCGGCCGACGCGATGATGGCGCGCGACGGCCGCGTGTGGAGGAGACTCTAGTGACGACGTTCATGCTGTCGGACACGACGGCCGGCAAGATCTCGGCGCAGCTCATGCTGCTGCGCCACCAGATGGGCGCGCCCGCCATCGGCATGGTGCTGACCCTCGTGGTGGTCTCCGAGGAGCGCCACCAGTACGACGCGCTGCGCGCCGCCACCGAGGCGGCCCGCGAGCACCCCTCGCGCATCATCGTGGTGATCAAGCGGGAGGAGGCCGAGCCCAACCGGCTCGACGCCGAGCTGCGCATCGGCGAGAACACGCCGGGCGAGGTCGTGGTGCTGCGCCTGTACGGCGAGCTGACCCAGCACGCCGACTCCGTCGTCAGCCCCCTGCTGCTGCCCGACACCCCCGTGGTGGCCTGGTGGCCGGGCGCGGCCCCCGACGTGCCGTCCAAGGACGCGATCGGCGCCCTGGCCCAGCGGCGCATCACCGACGCCAAGGGCTTCGAGAACGGCGGCGCCGCGTCGCTGGTCACCCGCGCCAAGGGGTACGCCCCCGGCGACACCGACCTGGCCTGGGCCCGGCTGACGCCGTGGCGCAGCCTGCTGGCCGCCGCGTTCGACCAGCCGGTGGGCAAGGTGCGCAAGGGCGTGGTGGAGGCCAGCGCCGGGCACCCGAGCGCGCCGCTACTGGCGGCCTGGCTGTCGGAGCGGCTGGGGGCGCCGGTCAAGGTGGGCGAGTCGGCCGGTCCGGGCCTGACCGCCGTACGGCTGCAGACCGGCGACGGCGAGCTGTCGGTCATGCGTTCCGACGCGCGGCTGGCCACGCTGTCGCGGCCCGGCCAGCCCGACCGGAACGTGGCCCTGGCCCGGCGGCACACCTCCGAGCTGATGGCCGAGGAGCTGCGCCGGCTGGACAGCGACGAGGTCTACGAGGCCGCCGTCAAGCGCTTCGCCCGTACGTACAAGGGCTGACCCCCCTCCACTTGAGAAAGAAGTGTCGTGAGCGTTCCCAACGTTGTCGTGCACCGCGACGCCGACGTCCTGGCCAAGGCCGTGGCGGCGCGCATCATCACGCGCCTGGTCGACGTGCAGTCGGCCAAGGGGTCGGCCTCGATCGTGCTGACCGGCGGCACGGTCGGCATCGCCACGCTGGCCGCCATCGCCGCCACGCCCGCCCGTGACGCCGTCGACTGGCGGCGCCTGGACGTCTGGTGGGGCGACGAACGTTTCGTGCCCACCGGCGACAAGGAACGCAACGAGACCGGCGCCCGCCAGGCGCTGCTCGACCACGTGGACCTGGACCCCGGCCGGATCCACGTCATGCGCGGCCCCGACTCCGGCATGACGGCCGAGGAGTCGGCCGAGGCGTACGCCGCCGAGCTGCGCGCCGCGGCCCGCCCCGAGGACCACGGCCCGGTGCCGGCCTTCGACGTCATGCTCCTCGGCATGGGCCCCGACGCGCACGTGGCCTCGCTGTTCCCCGGCATGCCCGCCCTGTACGACACGCGCCCGGTCGTCTCCGTGCACGGCTCCCCCAAGCCGCCCCCCACCCGCATCTCCCTGACGCTGCCCGCCATCCAGGCGGCGCGCGAGGTGTGGGTGGTGGCGGCCGGCGAGGAGAAGTCGGGCGCGGTACGCCTGGCCCTGTCGGACTCGGGGCACGTCCAGGTGCCGGCGGCCGGCGCCCGCGGCCGGGCCGGCACCCTGTTCCTGCTCGACCGCGCCGCCGCCGCCAAGATCCCCCCAGAACTGGGCCGCCTGGCCTCCCCCTGACCTCGAACGCGGGTCGCGGGCACACGACGTTCCTGGCCGTCAGAGGTCGGCGGTCAGGGTGTCGATCTCCTTGAGGAGGGTCTGCTTGCGGTCGGCGGCCAGGTAGGAGGCGTTGACGGCGTTGCGGGCCAGTTGGGCCAGCTCGGTGGCGCCCAGGCCGAGCACGTGCGCGGCGGCGCGGTACTCCCCCGCCAGCGTGGTGGCGAACATGGGCGGGTCGTCGCTGTTGAGCGTGACGTACAGGCCCTCCTCCAGCATCCGGGGCAGCGGGTGGGCGGCGAGCTCGGGCACCTGACCGGTGCAGACGTTGGAGGTGGGGCAGACGTCCAGGGGGAGCTGGGTCTCGCGCAGGTGGGCGACCAGGCGGGGGTCGGACAGGCAGTTGATGCCGTGGCCGATGCGCTCGGCGCCGTAGCCCTCGATGACCTCCCACATCGTCTCGGGGCCGCTCATCTCGCCGCCGTGCGGGACGCTGTGCAGGCCGGCGGCGCGTGCGGCGGTGAAGGCGTCGCGGTAGGCGTCGCGGTATTTGGGACGGTCCTGTTCGATGCCTCCGATGCCGAAACCTACCAATGCGGCGGGAGGTTCGCGCAGAGCGTGGTCGACGGTGATCCGGGCGGCCTCCTCGCCGTACTCGCCGGGGATGTCGAAGATGTAGGCCATCTCCACGCCGTGGTCGGTCAGGGAGCGGCGGGCGGCCAGGTCGAGGGCCTCGGTCACCTCGCGCATGGGCATGCCGACCACGTGATGGGCGTACGGGGTGACCTGCAGCTCGGCGTACCGGCCGCCCTGTCCGGCGAGGTCCCTGGCCAGGCCGAGGACGAGGGTGGCGACGTCCTCGGGCTCGCGGACCAGGCTGTTGACGGCCTGGTACACGCGGGCGAAGTGGGGGAAGTCGAGGAAGGTGTAGAAGCGGCGCAGTTCCTCCTCGGAGGTCGGGACCTCACTGCCGGGATGCCGCCGGGACAGCTCCAGCACGGTGTCGACCGAGGCCGATCCGACCAGATGTACGTGCAGCTCCACCTTGGGCAGCGCGTCGATGAAGGCGTCGATGGTCATGGCGAAGACCATAAGCCTGAGATTTCCTTCTAAAACAGGGAATCGGGCGAAATTTCACCTTAAGATGTCAGGATTCGGGCTGCGGGGTAGGCTTCGGGGTTGTGAGGGATCCTGAGGCCTATGACCGCGGCTTCGCGCGGCTCAGCTCGCACACCGTCCAACCCCTGCTCGCCGCCGTGACCCGAGTCGACACCGCACCCCCAGGCGACACCCCGACCCCAGGCGACACCCCGACCCCAAGCGACACCCCGACCCCAAGCGACACCCCGACCCCAAGCGACACCGCGACCCGAGGTGCCGCCGCGACCTCAGGCGCCGACGTGACCCCATACTCGGAAGGCCGGGTGGAGCGGCGTCCTGAGGTCGGTGTTCCAGAGGGGCGTCGGGAGCGGATTCTTGACGTCGGATGTGGCACCGGCGTGGTCACGGCGGCCGCGCTCGCGACCGGCGCCGAGGTCACCGCCGTGGACGCCGACCCCGCCATGCTGGAGCTGGTCGCCCGCCGCCACCCCGCCGCCACCGTCCGCCGGGCCACCCTGCCCGTCCTGCCGTTCGAGGACGCCTCCTTCGACGCCGTGGCGGGCAACTTCGTCGTCAACCACGTCGCCGACGTCCCGGCGACGCTCGCGGAGCTGCGCCGGGTGCTGCGTCCCGGCGGCGCCGTCGCGCTGACCTGGTGGAAGTCCGACGAGATGACGGCCACGAACGTCTTCGCCGAGGCCCTGGCGGCGGCGGGGGTGCCGTACGAACCCCCGGTCCGCCCCTTCGCCGTCGTGGAACGGCCGGAACGCTTCGCCGGGCTGCTGGAGGAGGCGGGCTTCACGTCCGTGGACGTGCGGACGCTGCGCTGGCGGCACCGGGTGGACGTCGCCGCCTGGTGGAGCGGCGTGGTCGAGGCGGGCGGCCCGCGTTTCGAGACGATCGCCCGGCAGCCGCCGGAGACCTACGCCCGCGTCCGGGCCTGCTACGACCGCCTGGCCGCCCCGTACTCCGGCACGGGCTTCCCCGTCTGCGCCCACCTGGCCCGCGGCCTGCGCTGACCGGGCCCAGGACCGGCGGCAGCCGCACGCCGCCGACCGACTCCTCGCCGAAGGGCGGCCCAGTGAAGATCGTGGTTACCACATCAGACTCGGGAGCGACGTCCGCGTCGAGCTCGCCGCGCCCTCCGGCCCGCTCGACCAGGGCACGCACGCCGACCGCCGTGTGGAAGCGTCGAGGACAGCCCCATGAGCGGCGAGTGCTTGCGCTCCCGGCGGCACGCCCTTCAGCGGTGGGCGATCTCCTCGAACCGTACGCCAGTGAGCTGCGCGGACACCTCCCACAGCCGCCGCGCGACCTCCTCGGACCTGGCCGTCTCCGAGGGCGTGAGCAGCTTCAGCCGGGGGCCGACGAACTCGCCGCCGGTGATGTCCGGCGAGGTGGCGGCGTACAGCGAGGGGGCGGCACCGGCGTCGGCCGACTGGAGGAACAAGTGCAGGAGGGGCTGCAGGGGCCCCAGCTTGACGAAGCGGGTCGCGGTGGCACCTGGGTGGGTGGCCACGCTGATCAGGCCCGCACCGGCGCTGCTGGCCCGCCGCTGGAGCTCCAGGGTGAAGAGCAGGTTGGCGAGCTTGGACCGTCCGTACGCGCTCATCCGGCCGTAGCCGCGTTCCAGGGCGAGGTCGTCGAAGTCGAGCCTGCCCATGGAGTGCGCGTCGCTGGAGACGGTGACCACGCGGGCGTGCGGAGCGGCCAGGAGCCGTGGCAGGAGCAGCCCGGTGAGCGCGAAGTGGCCGAGGTGGTTGGTGCCGAACTGCAGCTCCCAGCCTTCCTTGGTCAGCTGACGGGGGATCAGGCCGATCCCGGCGTTGTTGATCAGCAGGTCCACCTTGTCCACCGTGTCGGCGAAGCGCCGGATCGAGGACTGGTCGGCCAGGTCGAGGGCGCCGTACGCGACGTCGGCCCCCGGCACGGCCCGCCGGATCTCCGCCACGGCGGTCTCGCCTTTGTCCGCCGAGCGGGCGGCCACGACGACGCGGGCTCCGTGCCGGGCCAGCTCGCGGGCGGTGGGCAGGCCGATGCCGCTGTTGGCGCCGGTCACGATGGCCGTTGTGCCGGTTAGGTCCTGGATGTCAGCGGGCGTCCAGGGGGCCATCGCCCCTCCTTGCAGGTGTACGAACGCGTTTCGTGCACCTTAGTCCAGTCGGCGGCGGGCTTGGCGCTCCTCGCGGCGCGTGACCTCCAGACGTTGCCGGACCTCCTCCAGCCGCTTGCGGGCCTTGGCGAGCTTGCGTTCCAGCCGGGCGACCTTCTCGGCGCGCTCGTCGTAGTCGCGGGTGACCGACTCCAGCGCCTCGGCCCACTCCCGGTGGGCCGCCTCGGCCTCCGCCCGCTCCTTCGCCTTCCTGGCCTCCTTCGCCTCCTTGGCCTCTCGGGCCTGCCTCGCCTCGACCTCCGCCCGCGCCTCGGCCGCCGCGTCCTTCCCGGCCCGCCCCCGCCCACGCGCCCCGGGCCGGGGCTCGCTGGAGGCGGCGGTGGCGGGCTCGGTGGAAGCGGCGGGCGCTGGCGCGGGGGCGAAGCCGCTGTAGCTGAGCGGTTTGGCCAGGCGGCCGGCCCGCACCTGCTCGGCGGCGCCGGCGTCCACGACGGCCGCGTCCAGCGTCTGGTCCACCTCCGAGGCGGCCGCCGCCGACAGGCCGCCGGCCTGCCTGGCCAGCCTCGCCACCTTGGCGGTCGCCTCGCCACGCGACCGGGTCAGCTCGGCCAGCGCCCCGGCGTCCTGCGCCTGCCAGGCCGCGCGCAGCCGCTCCCCCACGCCGAGCAGTTCGGCCAGCTCGGCGGGGTGCTGCCGGGCCAGCCGGTTGACCGCCCAGGCCGAGACGGTGGGCTTGCGCAGCTTCGCGATGTCCCGCGAGAGCCGTACGTCGCCCGCCTCCTTGGCCGCGCGGACCTCGGCCGCGCGGACGGCGGTGAACTCCGCCGGCGGGACTGCGTAGAGGCGGCCGGCCACCTCGTCAAGATCCACACAGGACAAATACCCCACACGGCGGGGTTTGTAGCGCATAGTGGAGGCAGCCCCAGTCGAACGGAGGCCCCGGTGTTCGAACGCTTCACCGACCGTGCGCGCAGGGTCGTCGTGCTCGCCCAGGAGGAGGCGCGGCAGCTGAGCCACGACTACATCGGCACGGAACACATCCTGCTGGGCCTCATCCGCGAGGGCGAGGGGCTGGCCGCGCTGGTGCTCGACGGCTGCGGCGTGGAGCTGGAGCACGTACGGGCCTTCGTGGAGCGCGAGGTGGGCCGCGGGGCCAGCTCGCCGAGCGGGCACATCCCCTTCACCCCGCGCGCCAAGAAGGTGCTGGAGCTGTCCCTGCGCGAGGCCCTGCAACTGCGCCACAACTACATCGGCACCGAGCACATCCTGCTCGGGCTGATCAGGGAAGGCGAGGGGCTGGCCGCCCAGGCTCTGGCGGACACCGGCGCCGACCTGACCGACGTCCGGCAGCGCCTGCTCGACCGGGTGGGCCGCGGCACCAGGGAACGTCCTACGGAGGTGTACTTCGGCGGCGGCTCGGTGCTCGCCGAACGGCTCACCCGCATCGAGGAGAGCCTGGAACGCATCGAGCGCCACCTGGGCATCGGCCCTGCCGCCGCCGACCCTGCCGCCGCCGACCCCGAGTCCGGCGAGCCCGAGGAGGGCCTAGGCTGAGGCCCGCGCGCCGACCGGCAGCCGCGCCTCCACGACGCCCGGGTCCTCGGTCCGGCCGAGCGAGGCGCCCAGCGTGGTCAGCAGGCCGCGCATCCGCGCGTTGTCGGCCAGCAGGGTGGCCCTGACCTCCGCGTACCCGAGGTCGCGCGCCTGCCGCACCAGCATCCGGGCCAGCACGGCGCCCAGGCCACGCCCCTGCCAGCGGTCCTCGACCAGGAAGGCCATCTCGGCGATGCCGGGGTCGGGGGTGAACATGAGGTTCGCCATCGCCACGACCTGGCCGTCGTGCCCGGCGACCAGCGAGAAGCCCCTGCCGCGGTCGCAGAGCCGGTCGAACGCGCGCGGCGGGAGCGCGGGCATCGAGGTGAAGTAGCGGAACCTGCGGGCCTCGGGCGAGCACCTGTCGTGCAGGTCGCGCACGGCCTCGCGGTAGATCGTGGTGAGCGGCCGCACGGTGATCTCGGCGCCGTCGGCCAGTTTCAGTGCGCGTTCGGACGGGGTCTGCTCGGGCGCGGGCTGGGCGAGCCGGGCGAAGGAGGCCGCGCGGGCGGCCTCGGTCAGCGTGAACGGCAGCCCGGTGCGGCGCAGCCGGACCGCGCGCCGCCGCGCCACGGGCACGACGAGCAGGGTCGGGTCGGGGAGATCGCTCACCGGTTCACCATAGATCCACCGGGCGTCGTCCGCGCGCAGCAGCTCGGCCAGCAGCTCGGGCAGCCGCCAGGGCGTGGAACGCAGTCGGGAGGCCAGCAGCAGCGCCCTGGTCGGCTCGTCGGTCAGCTCGTGGGCGGTGGCGGGCACCACCTGGACGCGCCGGCCGCCGGCGGCCTCCAGCGCCTCGCGCACGGCCTCAGGGCTCGCCGGGATGTCGGCCACGAACTCGTCGACCGTGCCGTCGGCGTCGGACTGGACGCTCAGGCCGAGGATGTTGCCGCCCCTGGCGGCCAGGGCCGAGGCCAGCGAGGCCAGCCGTCCGGGTCGCTCGTCCACCGTGGTCCGGATGCGCAAGAATCCCATGGGAGGAGCATGCCTGGGACGTGTTACATGCCCGCTAACGACGGGTTTCATCACGAATTTCGTCGTGAGATGCGCCACCTAATCCCGATATAGCAGGATATGGGGCCATGAATGCGCGAGTTCCCTTGTCGTCCGGATTCGTCAACGGTGACGTGTCCTTCTGGTACCGCTCGTCCGGGGTGCCGGAGCCCGGTCCGCGGCTCGACGGCGACCTGCAGGCCGACGTGGCGATCGTCGGGGCCGGCTACACGGGGCTGTGGACCGCGTACTACCTCAAGAAGGCCCGCCCTTCACTCCGGGTGGTGCTGCTGGAGCAGGAGTTCGCCGGGTTCGGCGCCTCGGGGCGCAACGGCGGCTGGCTGACCGGCGACCTGGCCGGCTCCCACGAACGGTACGGCTCGGACGCCCGCCGGCTGCAGCGCGAGATGTACGCCTCCATCGACGAGGTCATCGCGGTCTGCGAGAACGAGTCGATCGACTGCGACATCGTCAAGGGCGGCGTGGTGAACGTGGCCCGCACCCCCGCCCAGGCCGACCGGCTGCGCGCCTCGGTGGCCGCCGCCCGCGCCTGGGGCATCGAGGAGGCGGACCTGCGCCTGGCCGACCCCTCGGAGCACGTCCGCGTGGCGGGCGCCCTGGCGGCCTCCTGGAGCCCCCACTGCGCCCGCATCCAGCCCGCCAAGCTGGCCCAGGGGCTGGCCAGGGCCGTACGCGACCTCGGCGTCCCGGTCTACGAGCGCACCCCGGTCACCGAGATCGCCCCCGGCCGGGCGGTGACCCCGTACGGGACGGTCACGGCGGCGTACGTCATCCGCGCCACCGAGGGCTTCACCGCCCGCCTGAACGGCCTGCGCCGCCAGTGGCTGCCCATGAACAGCTCCATGATCGTCACCGAGCCGCTCCCCGCCTCCTTCTGGGACGAGGTCGGCTGGCGGGGCGCCGAACTGCTCGGCGACCTCGCGCACTACTACATGTACGCCCAGCGCACCGCCGACGACCGCATCGCCTTCGGCGGCCGGGGCCGTCCCTACCTGTACGGCTCCCGCATCGACGCCCGCGGCCGCACCCACGAGTGGACGGTCGAGGCCCTGTGGCGGCTCCTGGTCGACTTCTTCCCCGCGGCCCGCTCCTCCTCGGTCGCGCACGCCTGGTCGGGCGTGCTGGGCGTGCCGCGCGACTGGTGCTCGACCGTGCACGTGGACCGCGCGACCGGCCTGGGCTGGGCCGGCGGCTACACCGGGCACGGCGTGACCACGACGAACCTCGCCGGGCGCACCCTGCGTGATCTCATACTCGGGGAGGAGACGGAGCTGACGTCCCTGCCGTGGGTGGGGCGCAAGGTGCGCTCCTGGGAGCCCGAGCCGCTGCGCTGGATGGGGGTGCACGCGATGTACCGCCTGTACCGGGTGGCCGATCATCGGGAGCGTTCCATGCCCCGCACCTCGGCCCTGGCCCGCTTCGCCGACCTGATCACCGGCCACTGACCCCGCACTGAGAACCGCACTGAGAAAGGGAGAACCTCCTTGAACATCCTCTTCCGTGGTGGCAGCGCCTTCATCGGCGGCGCCGTGCGGCGCGACGCCGTGCTGGTGCGGGACGGGGTGATCGCCGCCGTCGGCCCGGAGGGCGAGCTGTCCCGCAGCGCCCCCGGCCACGACACCGTCGACCTGGACGGCGGCCTGCTCACCCCGGGCTTCATCGACGCGCACATGCACCCGGTACAAGCCGGACTCGAAAGAGCGAAGTGCGACTTGTCAGAGATCTTCGGCCTAGACACCTACATAGCCAAGATCTCCGACTACGCCACGAAAAATCCAGAAAAAGAGTGGATCGACGGCGGAGGCTGGGACATGTCAGCCTTCCCCAACGGCCTCCCTCACCGCTCCCAGCTCGACTTCCTCGACCGGCCCGCCTACCTGATCCAGCGTGACCACCACGCCGCCTGGGTCAACTCCCGCGCCCTCGACCTGGCCGGCATCACCCGGGACACCCCCGACCCCGCCGACGGCAGGATCGAGCGCGACGCCGACGGCACCCCGTCGGGCGTCCTGCACGAGGGCGCGATGGACCTCGTCGGCCTGCTGGCCCCCCGGCCCACCGCCGAGGACCAGGCCAGGGCCCTGGCCGAGGCCGAACAGCACCTGTTCTCGCTGGGCGTCACCGGCTGGCAGGACGCCATCGTCGGCTCGTACGCCGGCTCTGACGACCAGCTTCCCACCTACCTCGACGCCGCCCGCGCGGGCCGGCTGCGCGCCCGCGTGGTGGGCGCGCTGTGGTGGGACAGGACGCGCGGCGAGGACCAGATCGAGGACCTGGTCCGCAGGCGGGCCGCCGCCGAGGGGCTGGACCGGTTCGCCGCCACCTCGGTCAAGATCATGCAGGACGGCATCACGGAGAACTTCACCGCCGCGACGCTGGAGCCGTACTGCCGGTGCGGCGGCACGGGCCTGTCCTACGTCGATCCCGGCAAGCTCAAGCGGTACGTCGCCGAGCTGGACCGGCTGGGCTTCCAGGTGCACTTCCACGCCATCGGCGAACGCGCCGTGCGCGAGGCCCTGGACAGCTTCGAGGGCACCGACCCGGCCAACCGCCACCACATCGCCCACCTGCAGATCATCGAGCCGTCCGACGTGCCGCGCTTCGCCGCGCTGGGCGTCACGGCCAACCTGCAGCCCCTGTGGGCCACCCACCACGCCCAGATGGACGAGCTGACGCTGCCGTTCCTGGGTGAGCCGCGCTCGTCGTGGCAGTACCCCTTCAAGGATCTCCAGGCGCACGGCACCCGGTTCTGCGCGGGCAGCGACTGGCCGGTCTCCGACGCCGACCCGATCCAGGGCATGCACGTGGCGGTGAACCGTACCGAACCGGGCGGATCGGTGCACGCGGGCTACCCGACGGCGCAGACGCCGTTCCTGCCCGGCCAGCGCCTCGACCTGGCCACGGCGTTGAGCGCGTACACCGAGGGGTCGGCCTGGATCAACCGTTCGCCGGCGGGCGTGATCGCGCCCGGCCGCCCGGCCGACCTGGTGGTGCTCGACCGCGACCCCTTCGAGCTGCCCCCGGCCGACATCTGGACGACGCGGGTGCGCATGACGTTCGTCGACGGCGTGGCGGTGCACGGCCGATGACGCGCGAAGGGCCCCGGTGACCAGCACCAGGGCCCTTCCGCCGGCTCGCCTACCAGGGGGACTTGTTGTTGCGCAGGCGCTCCAGTGCCTCCTCGAGGATCGCCTTGCCGTCCTTGTCGCTCCGGCGCTCCTTCACGTAGGCCAGGTGCGTCTTGTACGGCTCGTTCTTGGGCGGGGCAGGCGGGGCCTCCTCGTCCTGTCCGGCTGGGAGGCCGCAACGTGGGCAATCCCACATCTCGGGGACCGCCGCGTCGCTGGCGAAACTGGGGCGCGTCTCGTGCATGTTGGCGCACCAGAACGAGACCCGCACTCTCGGAGCTGCCTCGCCGCGCTCGGCCTCCCCCATAGGGCCGGCGCCGACTCGGCTGCCACGGATCGCGTTGCCACTACCCACGGATGAACTCCTCGCTCGATCGCCCCGCGTCGTGACACGGGGGGAGAATCACTGTCACGCGTTAATCAGTTGTCTCAAGGCCGCATGAGCAGGCCGAGAGCGATGATGCAGACGAACCAGACGGTGCCCGTGATGACGGTCAGCCGGTCGAGGTTGCGCTCCACCACCGAGGAACCACCGAAGTTCGACGAGAAACCGCCGCCGAACATGTCAGACAGGCCGCCACCCTTGCCCTTGTGGAGCAGGACGAGCAGGATCATGAGACCGCTCGCCAGGATGAGGGCGATGGAGATTCCGATTTCCACGGTATGCCTGTTCCTTCAGTGCTCTGTTACGCGTGACGATTCAAACTTGCCTCTTGAGGGTACGGCCTGGTGTCAAGTCGCACCCTCAGAACGACTCAGTTAGCCAGGCAATTCGGAGAATCGGCAGATCTTGGCGAACTCCCCGGCATCGATGCTGGCACCGCCCACGAGCGCGCCGTCGACATCGGGTTGAGCCATGATCCCCACGATATTGCCGGACTTGACCGAGCCACCGTAAAGGATACGGACCGCAGAGGCCACTTCGGGGTCGTAGAGCTCCGCGAGTCTCACCCGCAACGCTCCGCAGACCTCCTGGGCGTCCTCCGGGGTGGCCACCTCGCCCGTGCCGATCGCCCACACGGGCTCGTAGGCCACCACTATCGATTTTGCCTGCTCGGCGCTGATTTTGCGCAGGGCGCCGTCGAGTTGGCCGAGACTGTGCGCGATGTGGCCGCCCTCTTGGCGCACCGCCAGCCCCTCGCCGACGCACAGGATGGGCGTGAGCGAGTGCCGGTAGGCCGCCTGCACCTTGGCGTTGACGAGGTCGTCGTCCTCGCCGTGGTACTGGCGGCGCTCGGAGTGGCCGATGACCACGTACGTGCAGCCGAGCTTGGCCAGCATGACGCCCGACACCTCGCCGGTGTAGGCGCCGCCGTCGTACTGGGACAGGTCCTGGGCCCCGTAGACGATGCGCAGCTTGTCGCCGTCGACCAGCGTCTGGACGCTGCGCAGGTCGGTGAAGGGCGGCAGGACGGCCACCTCGGCCTTGTCGAAGTCCTTGTCGCTGAGCGCGAACGCCAGCTTCTGGACCAGGGCGATGGCCTCAAGGTGATTGAGGTTCATCTTCCAGTTGCCGGCGATGAGCGGCTTGCGCTGCTGGGCCACCTCAGTCCTCCAGAGCCGCGAGTCCGGGAAGGGTCTTGCCCTCAAGGTATTCCAGGCTGGCCCCGCCGCCGGTGGAGATGTGCGAGAAACCGTCCTCGGGCAGGCCCAGCCTGCGCACGGCCGCCGCGGAGTCGCCGCCGCCGACCACCGTGAAGGCGTCGGAGCCGATGAGCGCCTCGGCCACCGCCCTGGTGCCGCCGGAGAACGCGTCGAACTCGAACACGCCCATGGGGCCGTTCCAGAAGACGGTCTTGGCGTCGGCCAGCTTGCTCGCGAACAGCTCGCGCGTCCTGGGGCCGATGTCGAGCCCCTCGCGGTCGGCCGGGATCGCGGTGGCCTCGACCACCTCGTGCTCGGCGTCGGCCGCGAAGGTGACGGCCGCCACCACGTCGACCGGCAGCACGAGGTCGACGCCCCGCTTGCCGGCCTCGGCGAGGAAGCCGCGCACCTGGTCGAGCTGGTCCTCCTGGAGCAGCGACCGGCCCACCTCGTGACCCTGGGCCTTGAGGAAGGTGTAGGCCATGCCGCCGCCGATCAGCAGCCGGTCGACCTTGGTGAGCAGGTTGGCGATGACGCCCAGCTTGTCGGAGACCTTGGCTCCGCCCAGGACGACCACGTAGGGACGCTCGGTGTCCTCGGTCAGCCTGCGCAGCACCTCGACCTCGGCCACGACCAGCCCGCCGGCCGCGTGCGGCAGCAGCTTGGGCACGTCGTAGACGCTGGCGTGCTTGCGGTGCACCGCGCCGAAGCCGTCGCCGACGTAGAGCTCGGCCAGGCCGGCCAGCTTCTCGGCGAACGCGCCGCGGACGGCGTCGTCCTTGGACTCCTCGCCCGGCTCGTAGCGCAGGTTCTCCAGCAGGGCGACCTGGCCCTCCTGGAGGGCCTCGACCGTCTGCCGGGCGCTGTCGCCGACCACGTCGGTGGCGAAGGCGACGTCCTGGCCGAGCAGCTCGCCCAGGCGGGCGGCCACCGGCCCGAGCGAGTACTCGGGATTGACCTTGCCCTTGGGCCTGCCCAGATGGGCGCAGACGACGACCTTGGCGCCGCGCCCGGCCAGCGCCTGGATCGTCGGCACCGACGCGCGGATGCGGCCGTCGTCGGTGATCTTCTCCCCGTCGAGCGGGACGTTGAGGTCGGCGCGCACGAGCACGCGCCGCCCCTTGACGTCGAGATCGTCGAGCGTGCGCATGCTCATGCTCCTGTTCCCGCAGCGGCCTCGGTCACGCTCACAGGTCGCGGCCGACCAGCTCGATCAGGTCGGCGAGGCGGTTGGAGTAGCCCCACTCGTTGTCGTACCAGCCGACGACCTTGACCTGGTTGCCGATGACCTTGGTGAGGCCGGCGTCGAAGATGCAGGAGTGGGGGTCGGTGACGATGTCGGAGGAGACGATCTCGTCCTCGGTGTAGCTGAGGATGCCCTTGAGCGGGCCCTCGGCGGCGGCCTTGACCGCGGCGTTGACCTCCTCGGCGGTGACCTCGCGGCTGACGTCGACGGTGAGGTCGGTGGCCGAGCCGGTGGGGATCGGCACGCGCATGGCGAAGCCGTCGAGCTTGCCCTTGAGCTCGGGCAGCACCAGGCCGATGGCCTTGGCGGCGCCGGTGGAGGTGGGCACCACGTTGAGGGCGGCGGCGCGGGCGCGGCGCAGGTCCTTGTGCGGGCCGTCCTGCAGGTTCTGGTCCTGCGTGTAGGCGTGGATGGTGGTCATCAGACCCTTCTCGATGGTGAAGGTGTCGTGGATGACCTTGGCCATCGGGGCCAGGCAGTTGGTGGTGCAGGACGCGTTGGAGATGATCGTGTGGCTGGCCGGGTCGTAGACGCCCTCGTTGACGCCCATCACGATGGTGACGTCCTCGTTCTTGGCCGGCGCGGAGATGATGACCTTCTTGGCGCCGTTGTCGGCGTGCACCTTGGCCTTGGAGGCGTCGGTGAACAGGCCGGTGGACTCCACCACGACGTCGACGCCGAGGTCGCCCCAGGGCAGCTTGGCCGGGTCGCGCTCCGCGAACGCCTTGATCGCCTTGCCGTCGACGGTGATCTCGTCGCTGGAGGCCTTCACCTCGTACGGCAGACGGCCCAGGATGCTGTCGTACTTCAGCAGGTGGGCGAGCGTCGCGTTGTCGGTCAGGTCGTTGACCGCGACGATCTCGATGTCCTTGCCGCTGGCGGCGACCGCGCGCCAGAAGTTGCGACCGATGCGGCCGAAGCCGTTGACGCCTACGCGGATGCTCACGGAAACCGATCTCCTCGAACAGATGGCGGTTGAATCTCAACCACGAACACTATCGGACCCAAATTGGTTTAGACCACTGCAGGTACCGCCCTGCGTATCCCCGTTCAGGGGGCGCAATTTGCGAGCTTCGAGTAAAGTGCCCGACTCGTCGGAGTAAATTCGTGCATTCTCTGGGGGCTGAGATGTCACATAAGCGGTCCGGCCTGCTTCCTGGACTGATCGCGGGGCTGGTCGCCGCGCTGGTCTGCGCGGCGGCCCTGGGGCTCGCGGTGCTGTTCCAGGACCGGCTGCCGAAGGCCGTGGCCACGCTGGGCAACGGCCACGCCCTGTCGGTGACGCTGTCGCTCCTGATCGCGCTGCTGGTCGCCCTGGCGGTGGGCGCGGCCCGCCCGCGCAACCGGGCGCTGCCGGTGGTGGCCGCCCTGTACGCGGCGGCGGCCGTCGCCGGCGGCCAGATCTCGGGCGTGTCCATCATCCTCGGCGCCGCCCGGCACACCTCCGCGACCGGCACGCCCTTCTCCCCGCAGCTCGGCGACATCACGGTGGCCAACGCCGGCGAGGGGCTTCCCCGCGCCCTGGCGGTCTACCGCGAGCCGCTCGCGCAGACGTGGCAGATGTGGCTGTACATCGCCGTCGCCGCCGTGGCCGCGCTCCTGCTGGTCACGCTGCGCGTCTTCCGCGTGCGCCGCGCCGACCGGGCCGCCCTGGCCGCCCAGGAGGCGGCGGAGGAGGCCGGGCAGGAGTACCGGGCGCCCTTCGAGCCCGCGCAACCGCCCGCCCAGTCGCCTGCACAGTCGTCCGCACAGGTGCTCGCGCAGTCGCCCGGGCAGCAGGCCGCGCCCGCGGACCTGTTCACGCCGCGCAAGCCCGCCAGGGACTGACGGACGCCCGCTCAGCAGCCGCCGGGCGGCCCACAGCGCGCTTCGTCACGGCGAGCGGCCCGTGAGCCCTCACGACCGGCCATGACGGGCGTGCAGGGACGTCGGCGCGTGCGGGCCACCGCGCGGAGCCGTACGGGATGGGGGTCTCCCGGACGGCGCCGCGGCCGCCCGCACGGCGGCGAGCCCGCTACGGCGCCAGCATGTCGACGGTGAGGTTGGCCTCGGTGTTGGGGATGCCCAGGTCGGAGGCGCGCTTGTCGGCCATCGCCAGCAGCCGCCTGATGCGCCCGGCGATGGCGTCCTTGGTCAGCGGCGGGTCGGCGATCTGGCCCAGTTCCTCCAGCGACGCCTGCTTGTGCTCCACCCGCAGCCGCCCGGCCACCACCAGGTGGTCCGGCGCCTCCTCGCCGAGGATCTCCAGCGCGCGCTGCACCCGCGCGCCCGCCGCGACGGCCGCCCGCGCCGAACGCCGCAGGTTGGCGTCGTCGAAGTTGGCCAGCCGGTTGGCGGTGGCCCGCACCTCGCGGCGCATCCGGCGCTCCTCCCAGGCCAGCACGCTGTCGTGCGCGCCGAGGCGGGTGAGCAGCGCGCTGATCGCGTCGCCGTCGCGGACCACGACGCGGTCGACGCCGCGCACCTCCCGGGCCTTGGCATGGATCTTCAGCCGCCGGGCCGAGCCGACCAGCGCGAGCGCGGCCTCCGGCCCCGGGCAGGTGACCTCCAGGGACATCGAACGCCCCGGCTCGGTCAGCGAGCCGTGCGCCAGGAAGGCGCCCCGCCAGGCCGCCTCGGCGTCGCAGGCCGCACCGGCCACGACCTGCCGGGGCAGGCCGCGCACCGGGCGCCCGTGGTTGTCGATCAGGCCCGTCTGGCGGGCCAGCGCCTCACCGTCGCGGTAGACGCGCACCACGTAGCGCGAGCCCTTGCGCAGCCCGGCCGGCGCGAGCACGAGCACCTCGGCCTTGTGGCCGAACACCTCGCCGATGTCCTTGATCAGCCGCCGCGCGGTGGCGTTGGTGTCGAGCTCGGCCTCGATCACGATGCGGCCGCCCACCAGGTGCAGGCCGCTGGCGAACCGCAGCAGCGTGGACACCTCCGCCTTGCGGCAGCACGGTTTCAGCACCGGCAGGCGGCTCAGTTCGTCCTTCACCACACCTGTCATCGCCATAAGCGTTAGTCCTTCCCCCATTCAGACCGGCTCCCGCCAGTCTCTCGCACCTTCGCGCCACGCCGACCAGGATCAACGCTTCTGGAGGAAAATCTCGTCCAGGACGGAGGCAAGACGTCGTGGGTCATGCCGGGGCGAGCCGTCGGCGGCGGCCACGTCGGCCAGGACGAGCCGGGCGCCGAGCGCCGCCGCGGCCTTGTCCAGGGCGTCGAGGTCGTCGACCACGCCCGTGTCGGCCAGCACGACGTCGAAGGCCAGGTCGGGGGCGTGCTGGCGGAGCACCTCCAGGTGCTGCTGGGGGGAGAAGTCGTCGGTCTCGCCCGGCTGGGGGGCCAGGTTGAGGGTGACGAGCCGCTTGGCCTTGCTGTCGTGCAGCGCGCGGGCCAGCTCGGGCACCTTCAGGTGCGGCAGCACGCTGGTGAACCACGAGCCCGGCCCGAACACCAGCCAGTCGGCCTCGTGCACCGCGGCGACCGCCTCGGGACGCGCCGGCGGGTCTTCCGGCACCAGGGAGATGGCCTGCACCCGGCCCGGCGTGAGCGCGCAGGCGACCTGGCCGCGCACGGTCGAGGTGACGCCGTCGAGCTCGACCTCGGCCACGATGTCGAGCGGCACCGAGGCCATCGGCAGCACCCTGCCGTGCGCGCCGAGCAGCCGGCCCACCCAGTCGAGGCCGGCCACCGAGTCGCCGAGCAGCTCCCACAGCGCCACGATGAGCAGGTTGCCGACGGCATGCCCGTGGAGCTCGCCCTCGCTGCGGAAGCGGTGCTGGACGACCTCGCTCCAGGTGATGCCCCACTCGTCGTCGCCGCACAGCGCGGCCAGCGCCATGCGCAGGTCGCCGGGCGGCAGCACGCCGAGCTCGCGGCGCAGCCGGCCGCTGGAGCCGCCGTCGTCGGCCACGGTCACCACCGCGGTCAGCCGGTCGGTCACGACCCGTAAGGCCGACAGCGAGGCGTAGAGCCCGTGGCCGCCGCCGAGGGCCACCACACGGGGGCCGTTCAGCGGATGCGGCAGCCCCGCCTCCATACGTTCATGGGTCACTCCCGCCCCACATCCCGGTGACTGACCTGGACCTCCATGCCGCGGTCACGCAGGCGGGCGGCGACCTGCTCGGCCATGGCCACGCTGCGGTGCTTGCCGCCCGTGCAGCCCACGGCCAGGGTCGCGTAGCTCTTGCCCTCGCGGGCGTAGCCGGTGGCGACGACCTGCAGGACCTCCTCGTAGGCGTCGAGGAACTCCTTGGCGCCCGGCTGGCCGAGCACATAGTCGCTGACCGGCGCGTCGAGGCCGTTCATCGGCCGCAGCTCGGGCACCCAGTGGGGGTTGGGCAGGAAACGGCAGTCGACGACGAGGTCGGCGTCGACCGGCAGGCCGTACTTGAACCCGAACGAGACGACGTTGAGCCGCAGCCCCGGACGGTCATCGCCGCCGAAGTAGGCGACGATCTTGTTGCGCAGGTCGTGCACGTTGTGGGACGAGGTGTCGATCACCAGGTCGGCGTTGGCCCGCACCTCGCGCAGGATGCCGCGCTCGCGGGTGATGCCGTCGACCAGGCGGCCCTCGCCCTGCAGCGGGTGGGGCCGGCGGACGTTCTCGAACCTGCGCACCAGCTCCTCGTCGCTGGCCTCGAGGAAGACGACCCGCACGCGCACGCCGCGGCCCTCCAGCTCCTCGATGGCCGCGTTGAGGTCGGTGGTGAAGGCCAGGCTGCGCACGTCGACGACCGCGGCCACCTTGTCGGCGGCCAGCTTGACCTTGCCCGCCTCCTCCGCCATCGCGAACAGCAGCCCCGGCGGCAGGTTGTCGATGACGAACCAGCCCAGGTCTTCCAGCGCCTTGGCGGCCGTGCTGCGCCCCGCCCCGGACATGCCGGTGACGATGACGAACGCCGGCTCGGTGCTCATGGCCTCACTCCGTTCGCCGACACCCTGCGCTCCCTCGCGGGTGTTCACGATGTATCTCCCTTCAGCGTCGACACGATGACCTCGGCGAGGGCCGGCCCGATGCCGGGAACCTCGCAGATCTCGGTCGCGCTGGCCTCGCGTAGCTTCTTGACGGAGCCGAAGTGCTTGAGCAACGCCTGCCTGCGCGCCGGCCCGAGGCCGGGCACGCCGTCGAGCGCGCTCTCCTTCACTGACTTGGACCTCTTGGAACGATGGTAGGTGATGGCGAACCTGTGTGCTTCGTCGCGGACGCGTTGCAGCAGGTAGAGACCCTCACTTGAACGAGGCATGATCACTGGCTGGTCGTCGCCGGGCAACCACACCTCCTCCAGCCGCTTGGCCAGGCCGCACACCGCGACGTCGTCGATGCCGAGCTCGTCGAGCGCCCGCTGCGCGGCGGCCGCCTGGGGGCCCGCGCCGTCGACGACGACCAGGTTGGGCGGGTAGGCGAACTTGCGCGGTTTGCCGGTCTCGGGGTCGATGGGCCCGTGGCCGTCGTCGTCCTCGGCGGCCAGCTCGCCGGTGGCCGAACGTTCCTCCAGGTAACGCCGGAACCGCCGCATGATCACCTCGTGGATCGAGGCGACGTCGCCCTCCTTGGTCTTGATCGCGAAGCGCCGGTACTCGCTCTTGCGCGCCAGACCGTCCTCGAAGACCACCATGGACGCCACGACGTTCTCGCCCTGCAGATGGGAGACGTCGTAGCACTCGACGCGCAGCGGCGCCTGGTCGAGGTCGAGCGCGTCGGCGATCTCCTGCAACGCCTTGCTGCGCGTGGTCAGGTCGCCGGCGCGGCGGATCTTGTGCTGGGCCAGCGACTCCTTGGCGTTGCGCTCGACGGTCTCCATCAGCGCCTTCTTGTCACCGCGCTGCGGGACGCGCACCTCGACCCGGGCCCTGCGCTGCTCGGTCAGCAGCTCGGCGACCGCCTCGGCGTCGGGCGGGAGCGCGGGCACGAGCACCTCGCGCGGCATCGACTCGGGGCCGGCCTCGCCGTACATCTGCAGCAGGAACTGCTCGACCAGCTCACCGGGCGAGGTCTCCTCGACCTTGTCGACCACCCAGCCCCGCTGACCGCGGATGCGGCCCCCGCGCACGTAGAACACCTGGACGGCGGCCTCCAGCGGATCCTCGGCCAGCGCGATCACGTCGGCGTCGGTGGCCTCGCCGAGCACCACGGCCTGCTTCTCCAGCGCGCGCTGCAGCGCCTGGATGTCGTCGCGCAGCCGGGCCGCCCGCTCGTACTCCTGCTCGGCGGCGGCCTCGCGCATGTCCTTCTCAAGGCGCTTGATGAAGCGGGTGGTGTTGCCGGCCATGAAGTCGCAGAAGTCTTCGGCCAGCTCGCGGTGCTCCTGCGGGGTCACCCGGCCCACGCACGGCGCCGAGCACTTGTCGATGTAGCCCAGCAGGCACGGACGGCCGATCTGCCCGGCCCGCTTGAACACCCCGGCGCTGCACGTGCGCACCGGGAAGACGCGCAGCAGCAGGTCGACGGTCTCGCGGATGGCCCAGGCGTGCGAGTAGGGGCCGAAGTAGCGGGTGCCCTTGCGCTTGGCGCCCCGCATGACCTGGACGCGCGGGAAATCCTCCCCCATCGTCACCGCGAGGTAGGGGTAGGACTTGTCGTCGCGGTACTTGACGTTGAAGCGCGGGTCGAACTCCTTGATCCAGGAGTATTCGAGCTGCAGCGCCTCGACCTCGGTGCCGACGACGGTCCAGTCGACGTCGGCGGCCGTGGTGAGCATCGACTGGGTGCGCGGGTGCAGCGCGGAGAAGTCGGCGAAGTAGGAGTTGAGCCGCTGCCGCAGGCTCTTGGCCTTGCCGACGTAGATCACCCGGCCGTGCGCGTCCCTGAACCGGTAGACCCCCGGCGACTCGGGGATCGAACCTGGTCTGGGCCGGAAACTCAAGGGGCTGCCCGCTGCTCTCGCCACGGTCAAAGACTAGTAGGCGCCACCGACAAGGTGACCCGCCGAGCCTTCGGACGGCACGACGGGGCTCACCGCGTTCTCGGGTCAAGCCATGGATCACGCCGGCGGTCAGGCCAGGGTGATCTGGTCGCCCTCCACCTTGATCTGCTGGGCGGCCAGCGGCTTGTCGGCCGGGCCGTTGGTGACCGAGCCGTCGGCGATGTTGAACTTGCTGCCGTGGCACGGGCACACGATCGCGCCGTCCGCGACGCTGCCCACGGGGCAGCCCTTGTGCGTGCAGATCGCGCTGAAGGCCTTGAACTCGCCGGCCGTCGGCTGCGTCACCACGATCTTCTGGTCCTTGAAGATCGTCCCGCCGCCGACGGGGATGTCGGCGGTCTTGGCCAGCGCGCCGCCGGCCTGCGGGGCACTCGACTGCGGGGCGCTGGACTGCGATGCGCCCGGCTGCGCCGCGCTCGACTGGCCGCCCGCGTCGGCGGCGGTGGCCGCCGGGGTCTCGGTGCTTCCGCCGCAGGCGCTGATCGCCAGGGCCAGCCCGCCCGCGCCCACGCCCGCTATCACTGCCCGACGGCTTCGAAGGTCATCTCCCATGCGTTCCACCCAACCGGAGGCAGGTGAGAAATTCATGAGACGGGGATTAGGCGAGTCTGATCTTGTCGCCGTCCACGGTGATCTTCTTCTCGGCGAGCGGCGCGCCGGCGGGGCCGTCGGCCACCGAGCCGTCCTCGATCTTGAACTTGCTGCCGTGGCAGGGGCAGTTGATGGTGCCGTTCGAGACGCTGGCCACCGTGCATCCCGCATGGGTGCAGATCGCCGTGAACGCCTTGAACTCCCCCTCGGTCGGCTGCGTCACCACGACCTTCTGGTCCTTGAAGACCGCGCCGCCGCCGACCTGGATGTCGCCGGTGTCGGCCAGCGCCTTGGCCTTCTTCTTCGCCTTCTTCTTGGGCTCCGACGACGGCTCCCCGGCGGCCGTCTCCTCGGTGGCCGGCGCCTCGTTCGCCGCCGTCGTCGGCGAACCGTAGCTCGCGCACGCCGTCAGAACCGCCGCGAGCCCGGCGCCTCCGGCGCCGAGCATGACCGTCCGGCGCGTCGTTTCTGTCATGGTGCGTCCTCCCAGGTCTCGGTCTCACATGCAGGTACGGCCGGCGCCCCCGCACCGGTTCAGCCTGCACGCCCCCAATCCCGGAAACCACGCACAATTACCCAGAACAAGCCTTCCCCGGCCCGCCCCCGAGCGCCGCCCTCAGCCCGCCCCCTCAGACCGTGTCCTGAGCCACGGCCTCAGACCCCGGCCTCAGACCACGTCCTCAGACCACGACGATGCCGTCGCCCTCCACCTTGACCTGGTAGACCGTCAGCGGCGCGGTCGCGGGCCCCTTGGTGGCCTGGCCGCTGTCGGCGGCGAACTCGCTGCCGTGGCACGCACACGTGATGACGTTGTCCTTAGGCGTGCCCACCGTGCATCCCTTGTGCGTGCAGACCGCGCTGAACGCCTTGTAGACGCCCTTCGTGGGCTGCGTGATCACGATCCGCCACTCCTGCACGATCGTGCCGCCGCCGACGGGCACGTCCGCCGTCTTGGCGAGCACCTTGCCCTTGATCCCCGACACGGGTTGCGCCTTGGCGTCCCCCGCCCCGCAGCCGGCCAGCGCCAGCCCGCACGCGGCCACCCCCGCCACGCCGAGCATCTCGCGCCGCCCGATGCCGCCACCGTTTTCGGGCATGGCTTCGCCCTGATTCGTCACCGTCATGAATTAGCCGACCCTTCGCGTCTCCGCCGACCCCCAGCAGGTCAAGCCGTTACCCGTGCTTCAACTTTATTGGCCCCACCCCTCGGTCCGCCCATCGGGTGACCGATACGGTCACCGTCGCGGCAAAGAGCGGTCGGCCGCACGGTCGGCGCACGGTCAGCGGACGGTACGCCCGCGGTCAGCGCCGGGCGCGAGCGTGTCGCTCATGACACTCACCGAGACTCCCAAGCCCACGACGTCCGGGCCGCGCTGGTGGCGGCGTCCATGGGTGGGTCCGCTCGTGGTGGTGGCGATCGCGTTCGTCGCCTTCTCGCTGCCGCCCT
Source organism: Nonomuraea sp. NPDC050227 (assembly GCF_044459705.1). Taxonomy (NCBI): domain Bacteria; kingdom Bacillati; phylum Actinomycetota; class Actinomycetes; order Streptosporangiales; family Streptosporangiaceae; genus Nonomuraea; species Nonomuraea sp. NPDC050227. The sequence continues at coordinate 1,002,291 of NZ_JBITJF010000003.1, forward strand.
ACCTGTCGCTGGACCCGAGCCGGTCGCGGGTGCCCGCGCCCGACTTCTTCCCGCCGCACTTCGCGGTGCTCTCCCTGCACGTGATCTTCGGTTCGATCGCGATGATCTCGTGCTGCCTGCAGGTCTGGCCGTGGTTCCGCGCTCGCCACCCGCGGGCCCACCGCGTGATCGGCCGGGTGTACGTCTTCGGCGGCTGCCTGCCCGGCGGCCTGCTGGGACTGGTGGTCAGCCTGGCCACGCCCTTCGGCCCGGTGACCAGGGCCAGCGGGGTGGTGCTGGCGCTGCTCTGGCTGGGCTGCACCCTGGCCGGCTGGCGGATGGCCAGGCAGCGCAGGTTCGTCGATCATCGCAGGTGGATGATCCGCAGCTTCGCCCTGACGATGTCGATCATCACCAACCGCCTGTGGGGCGCGGTGTTCGTCATCACGCTGTCACCGCAGCTCGACACCACCTTCCACGGCGACCAGGCGCTGCTGGCCGCCACGGTCGGCGCGCTGAGCGCCTGGCTGGGCTGGGTGCTGCCGCTGCTGTTCGCCGAGTGGTGGCTGGAGCGCGGCGACGCCGCCAAGCGCCGCCGCCGCGCCCGCGCCACCGCCCTGACTCCCGGCGAAACCCCAGCCACCACCTGACCCAGGTGAGCCCCAGCCGCACCGAGCCACCACCAGCCTCACAGCGAGACACAGCCGCACCCGAGCCGGCCCTTGACTCAGAGCGACAGGATCTTCCGCAGGAAGCGGCCGGTGTGGCTCTCGTTGACCAGCGCCACCTCTTCGGGCGTGCCCGCGGCCACGAGCGTGCCGCCGCGGGACCCGCCTTCGGGGCCCATGTCGATGATCCAGTCGGCGGTCTTGATGACGTCGAGGTTGTGCTCGATGACGATCACCGTGTTCCCGCCGTCGACCAGCCGCCCGAGCACGCCGAGCAGCCGGCGGATGTCCTCGAAGTGCAGGCCGGTGGTGGGCTCGTCGAGCACGTAGATCGTCCGGCCGGTCTGGCGGCGCTGCAGCTCGGAGGCGAGCTTGACGCGCTGCGCCTCGCCGCCGGACAACGTGGTCGCCGGCTGCCCGAGCCGCACGTAGCCCAGGCCGACGTCGTTGAGCGTCTGCAGGTGCCGCTTGATCGCCGGGATCGCGTCGAAGAAGCCCAGCGCCTCCTCGATCGGCATGTCGAGCACCTCGGCGATCGTCTTGCCCTTGTAGTGGACCTCCAGCGTCTCCCGGTTGTACCGGGCGCCGTGGCAGACCTCACAGGGGACGTAGACGTCCGGCAGGAAGTTCATCTCGATCTTGATCGTGCCGTCGCCCGCGCACGCCTCGCAGCGCCCGCCCTTGACGTTGAAGCTGAACCGCCCGGGCTGGTAGCCGCGCACCTTGGCCTCGGCCGTCTGGGCGAACAGCTTGCGCACGTGGTCGAAGACCCCGGTGTACGTGGCCGGGTTGGAGCGCGGCGTACGGCCGATCGGCGACTGGTCGACGTGCACGACCTTGTCCACCTGGTCCATGCCGTTGATGCGGGAGTGCCGCCCCGGCACCGTGCGGGCGCCGTTGAGCTCCTTGGCCAGCGCGTTGTAGAGGATGTCGTTGACGAGCGTCGACTTGCCCGACCCGGACACGCCGGTCACCGCCGTGAACACGCCCAGCGGGAACTCGATGTCGACGCCCTTGAGGTTGTGCTCGCGCGCGCCCTTGACCGTGATCTGCCGCTTCTTGTCGCGCTTGCGACGCTTGGCCGGGATCGGGATGCTCCGGCGCCCCGACAGGTACTGGCCGGTCATGGACTCCTCGCTGGCGAGGAGCTCCTGGACGGTGCCGGACACCACGACCTGGCCGCCGTGCTCGCCGGCGCCGGGACCGATGTCGACCACCCAGTCGGCGGCGGCGATGGTGTCCTCGTCGTGCTCGACGACGATCAGCGTGTTGCCCATGTCGCGCAGCCTGATCAGCGTGTCGAGCAGGCGCATGTTGTCACGCTGGTGCAGGCCGATGGACGGCTCGTCCAGCACGTAGAGGACGCCGACCAGCCCGGAGCCGATCTGCGTGGCCAGCCGGATGCGCTGGGCCTCGCCACCGGCGAGGGTGGCGGCGGCGCGGTCCATGGTCAGGTAGTCGAGGCCGACGTCGAGCAGGAAGCCCATGCGGGCGTTGATCTCCTTGACCACCCGCTCGGCGATGTGCATGTCACGGTCGGACAGCTTGAGCTCTGCCAGGAACTTGGCGCACTCGCCGATCGACATGGCCGCGACCTCGGCGATCGACCGGTCGTCGACCGTGACGGCGAGGGTGACCGGCTTGAGCCGGGCGCCCTTGCAGGCCGGGCACGGGATCTCGCGCATGTAGCCCTCGAAGCGCTCGCGCGTGGCGTCGCTCTCGGCCTCGGCGTGCCTGCGCTGCACCCAGGGGATGACGCCGTCGAAGGTGGTGTAGTAGGAGCGCTGGCGGCCGTAGCGGTTGCTGTAGCGGACGTGCACCTGCTCGTCGTGGCCGTACAGCAGCGACTTCTGGGCCTTCTTGGGCAGCCGCTCCCACGGCGTGTCGAGGGTGAACCCGACCGTGTGGCCGAGCGCCTCGATCAGCCGGACGAAGTATTCGCTGGTGTGGCCGCCCGACCACGGGTGCAGCGCGCCGTCGCCGAGCGTGCGCTCGGGGTCGGGCACCACCAGGTCGGGGTCGACCTCCATCTTGGTGCCGAGGCCGGTGCACTCGGGGCAGGCGCCGAAGGGCGAGTTGAAGGAGAACGAGCGCGGCTCCAGCTCCTCGAACGACAGGTCGTCGTAGGGGCAGTAGAGGTGCTCGGAGTAGAAGCGCTCACGGCCCGGGTCGTCTTCCGGCAGGTCGACGAACTCCAGCGTGATCGTGCCGCCGGACAGCTGCAGCGCGGTCTCGACGGAGTCGGTGAGCCGGCGGCGCGAGGACTCCTTGACCGACAGGCGGTCGACGATGACCTCGATGTCGTGCTTCTCGTACTTCTTCAGCGTCGGCGGCTCCTCCAGCCGCACGACCGTGCCGTCGACCCTGGCCCGCGCGAAGCCCTTGGTCTGCAGCTCGCGGAACAGCTCGGCGTATTCGCCCTTGCGGCCGCGGATGACGGGGGCGAGCACCTGGAACCGGGTGCCCTCCTCCAGGTCCATCACGCGGTCGACGATCTGCTGCGGCATCTGCCGGGCGATCGGACGGCCGCAGGCCGGGCAGTGGGGCTTGCCGATGCGCGCCCACAGCAGGCGCAGGTAGTCGTAGACCTCGGTGATGGTGCCGACGGTGGAGCGGGGGTTCTTGCTGGTGGCCTTCTGGTCGATGGACACCGCGGGCGACAGGCCCTCGATGAAGTCGACGTCGGGTTTGTCCATCTGGCCGAGGAACTGGCGGGCGTAGGCCGACAAGGACTCGACGTAGCGCCGCTGGCCCTCAGCGAAGATCGTGTCGAAGGCCAGGCTCGACTTGCCGGAGCCGGAGAGGCCGGTGAAGACGATCAGCGAGTCTCGCGGCAGGTCAAGCGAGACGTCCTTGAGGTTGTGTTCTCGTGCACCACGCACGATCAGGCGGTCTGCCACGGCGATCCCGGAGGTCGAAAGGCGGATAGGTCCACGGGGGATGGTAGACGGGGGCACCGACATTTTCGGCGAGCCGATCCCCGGCCCCCGAAAATCCGTCCTTCACAGGTTACGGCCATCTCCCGCGTCGGCAGGAGCCCTTTGGGAGTCAACCACTTGACCTGCCGCTTTATGCCCGCACCCGACCTTGGACACCAAAGTGATGAAATATCCGGATATGACTGTTCTACCCGCGATACAGGCCGAACTCGCCTTCGCGACCGACCGGCTGCTGGCCACGGCCGCGTCCCTGTCGGACGCCGACGTCGCGGCCCCGTCCCTGCTGCCCGGCTGGACCAGAGGGCACGTGCTCGCCCACCTGGCCGGCAACGCCCGCTCCCACCTCCGCCTGCTCACCTGGGCCAGGACGGGCGTCGAGACCCCGCAGTACCCCTCCCTGGAGGCCAGGACCGCCGAGATCGAGGCCGCCGCCGCCCGTCCGGCCGCGCGCCACCTGGCCGACCTGGCCGGCAGCGCCGCGCGGCTGGCCGCCGCGATCCGCGATCTGCCCGCCGAGGCGTGGCCGGCGCCCGTACGCGGCATGCGGCCGCCGTCGCATCCCGCCTGGTACGTCCTGGTACGCCGGTTGCGCGAGGTGGGCATGCACCACGTGGACCTCGGCGCCGGGTACGGCCCCCGCGACTGGCCGGAGACGTTCGTCCGCCGCGAACTGCACGACCTCCGCCGATCCTGGCCGTACGACCGCAGCACGGTGAGCGAGGTCGTCCTGACCGGCGAGCCGGGGCAAAGGTGGCAGAACCTCGGCCACGGCCCGGCGGTCCAGGGCCGACCGGCCGACATGCTGGCCTGGTTGACGGGAAGGTCGGAGGGCGAGGGCGTTACCCTGGTGCCCGCGGGACAGCCGTCGCCGCCTGGTGACGGTGGCGCGCTCCTTCCCGAGCCGCCGCCGTGGCTGACGATGCCGGCCCCCGCTGATCTGCCCGCGACGCCCCCGAAGGACTACCCATGACCTACACCGGCGACGTCCGGGTCGGCGGCCCCGCCGACGTGCGCGAGCTGCCCGCCCTGACCATCTCCAAGCTGGCGGTCGGCCCTCACGACAACAACGCCTACCTGCTGCGTTCCACCGAGACCGGCGACGAGCTGCTGATCGACGCCGCGGCCGACGCCGACCGGCTGCTGGCGCTCGTCGGCGACCAGCCGCTCGGCGCGATCGTCACCACCCACCAGCACGGCGACCACTGGCAGGCCCTCGAACAGGTCGCCAGGGTCACCGGCGCCGAGGTGATCGCCCATCCGCTCGACGCGCCCGCCCTGCCCGTCCCGGTCGGCCGCACGGTCGACCACGGCGACACGATCGCCCTCGGCCCGGTCACCCTGGAGGTCATCCACCTGCGCGGCCACACCCCGGGCTCGATCGCGCTGCTCTACGACGGCGGCCCCGACGGCCGTCACCTGTTCACCGGCGACTCCCTGTTCCCCGGCGGGGTGGGCAACACCGGCAGGGACCCGGAGCGTTTCGAGCGGCTCTACACCGACGTGACCGAGCGCATCTTCGACCGCCTGCCCGACGACACCTGGGTCTACCCCGGCCACGGCAAGGACACGACGCTCGGCGCCGAACGTCCCTCGCTGCCCGAGTGGAAGGCCAGAGGCTGGTAGCTCACCTGCCCGCGGCCAGCACGCGCACGATGCGCCCGGCCGCCAGGGCGGGATCGTCGGCCAGGCCCACGAGCTCGCCCCACGACCAGCGGTAGAACCACCCTTCGGGCAGCGGCACGCAGTCGATCGTCTCGGCCAGCAGCGCGGTGTCGGGATCGCTGATCCGCAGCGCGGGCGGGTCGGCCCGCAGGGTGGCGGTCAGCCCGCGCTGCTCCAGCTCGGTGGCCAGCTTGCCGAGGTAGTACGTACGCGTGTGCTCGCGCGGCATGGCCGACATGAATCCATCAAAACCGAAGATGGATGAAAAATCCCCTAGTTGCCGATTCGCTCGGCTTCCTTGCGCAGCTCCCGCTTGTAGAACAACATGCGCAGCGGGATGGCCGCGACGAGCGCGATCTGCATGGTCGCGCCGATCTTGATCGGCAGGTCGCCGCCTTCCGGCCAGGCCACCCAGAACGTGAGGAAGGCCACGTTCACCATGATCCACCCGAGGACGACCGCCGCGAGCTGTCCCTTCGGCTTGGGGTACTCGATCCGGCTGACCATCAGCCAGGCCACGCCGAGCACCGCGAACAGCGCCCAGATGCTGGGCTGGAACAGCAGCACGATGGAGATCACGGTCATGGCGCCCATGGGGATGGGCAGGCCCATGAAGTCGCCGCTCTTGGTCTTGACGCACGCGAAGCGCGCCAGGCGTACGACACCGGCGACCAGCACGGCCGCCGCGGCGGTGACCACCGCGATGAACGGCACCGAAGGCGGCGCGCCGACACCCCAGATCACGACCATGAACGCGGGCGCGAACCCGAAGCTGATCACGTCGGCCAGGTTGTCCAGCTCGGCGCCCATCGCCGAGGCGCGAAAGCGCCGCGCGACGAGCCCGTCGAACAGGTCGCAGGTCGCGCCGATGAGCAGCAGGACGATGGCGGTGGCGAAGTAGCTCGGCGTGGGCGTGAACTTGCCGTCGGCGACCGTGAGCTGCTGAATCGCCGAGTAGGCCAGGACGCAGACGGCGAGGAACCCGCAGACCGCGTTGCCCAGCGAGAGCGAGTCCGCGGCGGACAGGCGGAACGCCTTGCCCACGGGACCGCGAGGCTCTTCCTCGCCCGCCTGCCAGCTGCCGGCGTCAGCCGTGGTCAATTCTGGTCACCCCCGCAACCGTCTTCTCCCCCACGGTGACCGCGGGCGAGATGCCTTCGGGAAGGTAGATGTCGACCCGCGAGCCGAACCGGATGAGCCCGATGCGCTCGGTCTGCGCCACCTTCGCCCCGGCGCTCAGGTACGGCACGATCCGGCGCGCCACGGCGCCCGCGATCTGCACCATCTCGATGTCGCCCAGCGCGGTCTCGAAATGCCACACCACGCGCTCGTTCTGGTCACTGTCCTTGTTGAACGCCGGCAGGAACCCACCTGCGACATGCTGCACGGACGTGACATTTCCCGCAAGAGGGGCACGATTGACGTGCACGTTCAGGGGGCTCATGAAGATCGCGACGCGGGTGCGGCCGTCCGGCCAGGGGTCGATGCTCTGCACCACGCCGTCGGCGGGTGACAGGATGCGCCCCTCGCCAGGAGTGCGCTCGGGGTCGCGGAAGAACCAGAGCATGCCGCCCGTGAGCGCACCCAGCGGGGCCGCAGCCAGGGCCCAGCGCCGGTCTCGGCGCGTCAGCAGCGCGGTGGCGGCCGCCGCGGCCGCCGTCGGGAGGAGCCACGGGGAGACCCCGCGCGCGAGCCGGACGCGGCTCGACTTAGCAGAATCGTCTGACACGTACAACCTTTGGTGGTGACTGGACTAGGCGCTTTGCCATGCTGTTACGGAACTCGCAACTATTACACGGCGCAACTTCACAAGCAAAGCGCCTCGATAGCCGTTCCGCTAGACCTGCTCCGGGTGCGTGTGCTCGCCTTCGCCGCTCGTCATGCGGGCTTTGATCAGGCTCGCAACCGTGGTGATCGCCATGGTGGAGCCGATGACCGTGAGCGACACCCAGATGGGAATTTCGGGTGCCCAGGAGACGCCGCTGGCATGCAACGCCTCCATTATCAGCTTAACCCCGATGAACCCGAGGATGAACGCCAAACCATAGCTGATGTAGACGAGTCGCTGCAGCAACCCGCCCAGCAGGAAGTAAAGCTGACGCAGCCCCATCAGGGCAAACGCGTTGGCCGTGAAGACGACGTAGGGGTCCTTGGTGAGCCCGAAGATGGCCGGAATCGAGTCGAGGGCGAACAGCAGGTCGGTGGTGCCGATGGCGACCATCACGATGAGCATGGGGGTCACCATGCGGCGGCCGTCGATCTTGACGCTGACCTTCGAGCCGACGTACCCCTCGGTGGTCGGGAACGCCCGGCGCACCCACCTGAGCAGGATGTTCTCGTTGAACTCGTCTTCCTCGCCCTTGAGGTGCTGCCGGATCAGGTTGACGGCGGTGTAGACGAGGAAGGCGCCGAAGACGTAGAAGAGCCAGCTGAACCGCTCAAGCGCCGCGGCGCCGAGCGCGATGAAGATGCCGCGCATGACCAGCGCGAGCACGATGCCGACGAGCAGCACCTTGTGCTGGTAGGGCCGCGGCACCGCGAACCTGCTCATGATGATGAAGAAGATGAACAGGTTGTCGACGCTCAAGCTGTATTCAGTGATGTAACCGGCGAAGAACTCTCCCGCCTTGTCGGCCCCGAAGGTGGCCCACAACCCCACACCGAACAACGCGGCCAGGGCGACATAGAAGGTGACCCAATATCCGGCCTGCCGCATGGAGAACTCACGGGCTTCACCGCGGTCGACGATCCAAAGGTCAAAGGCGAGGACGACCAGCAGACCGCCGATGACGGCGATCCAGGCCCACACGGGTACGGTCACGATTCAAACCCTCCGGCATGCATGACTCATTGCCGGAGGTCTCTCCCGCCCGCGGACAACGCGGACCGGCAGCCCCGGGGGCCCCGTGGAGCGGGGCTGCACCGTGATGACGAGGCTGTCGCGAAGGGATACTCCCCTCCCTAACCCACGCAGTATACGCCGACACTCTGATCTCATCATCCATTCGATCTTGCCCCCTCGTACACCCCGAGGACGCTCTCCACGGCATCGTCACCGTCCGGCAACTCCCGTCCGCGCCGGGCGGCCGCCTCGGCCAGCGTCCGCGCGGCCCCCGGCTCGTCCAGGACCTCGCGCAACGCGCTGCGCAGCCCTTCGGCGTCCCCGTACGGCACCAGCACCCCTGCGTCGCCGACCAGCCACGGGATCCCGCCGACGTCCGAGGCCACCACCGGCTTGCCCGCCATCAGTGCCTCGCTGAGGCTGAGCGGCAGCCCTTCCCAGCGGCTGCAGTTGACCACGACGGACGCGGCCGCCAGCAGGTCGGGGACGTCGTCCCGGTCTCCGAGAAGCAGGACGGGAAGGTTCCGGGACCGGATCCGGTCCTCCAGTTCCGCCCGCAACGGTCCCTCACCCGCGACGGCGAACAGGGGGGCCGGCGACTCCCACGGCCCGGCCGCCACGTCCAGCAGGGTGTCGAGCCCCTTCTGCTGGGCGAGCCGGCCGATCGTCAGCACCAGGGGACGATCACCCGCCCCCAGTTCCTCCCGCACCTCCTCCGGCCCGCGCCGGGCGGGCCGGAGCGGGGGCGCGGGCACCACCGCCTCCGCCACCTCCCGAGCTCCCAGGATGCTCATCCGCTCCGCCAGATCCGGCGAGACCACCAGCACCCGGTCGGCCCGCCGCGCCACGATCCGCTCCAGCACCCCGTAGACGAACCCCACGAAACCGCCGGCGGTAAGCGCATTGTGCAAGGTGACCACCACCCCCGGCCCCTCCCGACCGTCGCCCCTTCGCTTCCCCGGAGCTCTGAACGCCCTCAGTGCCAGGCTCGCCAACGCCCCCGCTCGCAGGCCATGGGCGTGCACGACGTCGGCGTCGCGCGTCAGCCGCCGGATCGCGAGCACCGCGCGCAGGTCGTTCAGCGGGTGCGGCCGGTCGGACACGGGCACCTCGGCGAACGCGGCTCCCGCCGCCCGGAAGGAGAACGCCTCCTCGACACTCCCCGGCCCCACCACCGCCGCCTGGTGGCCGCGCTGCACCAGCCCTTCGACGAGCATCCGTACATGCCGCCCGGTCCCACCCGACGTGGTCCCCATCACAAAAGCCACCCGCACGACCCCTCCTAGGCCCTCACCGGAAACCGCAGCCACACCTCAAAGCTGAAACCGTAACCCGAGTCACGCCGCAGCTTCCCGATCTCCCCCACCCAACCAGCCGACGCCCCGTACCGGCCCCCACAGGCACCTGAGCTTCAAAGGCTCCCGACCACCACGCCTCGGTCCGCCATGACCACCAACCAAGAACCCACCGCGCAGGACCCTGTGCCCCCAGCCACGATCCACGGTTCCCAAGCCCATGGCACGTTCTTGATGCCGGGCAGCTCAATCACTGAACCTCACGGGCCAAGCACCCAAATGTGGGCACCTTCACAGCCCGACCAGCCCGTGAGTGCCTGGCCCGCAAGAGGTCAAGCACCACCGGAACCATGTGCCCGATGCCCTGCTGCCCTTTCAAAGCCAGCAACCTTCCATAGGCCACCCCCCAGATGGCTCCTGGCCCTGCATGGCCCGTCACCTAACACAGGCCAGCCCCTCGAAGGCAAGCCTTCGAGGAAGCCCTGCCTCACACAGAAGACCTCGCACCGCGGAACCAGCACCAACTGCAAGCCACACGCGGCAGAAGAGCAGAAACTACAGAAAACCAGAAGCCACGCCACCACGAACCCCGCGCCACTAGGCGTGCCAGCCCCAGAAGCCCCGCGTGACCAGCCCTCCAGCCCCGGAAGCGCGACCCAGCCGTGCAAGCCCCAGAAGCCGTACCGAACCCGCCGTACAGGACCAGCCGTACGGGACCAGCCGGCCGAGCGTCAGAAGCCGCGCACGACCAGCCGACCGGGCGTCCGAAACCAAGCGCGACCAGCCGCCCGAGCGCCCGAACCCGCCGTACGGGACCAGCCGGCCGAGCGTCAGAAGCCGCGCACGACCAGCCGACCGAGCGTCCTAAGCCAAGCGCGACCAGCCGACCGCACCCGAACCCATGCGCGACCAGCCATCCGCCCCCCGAAGCCGTGCGCGACGACCAGGAACCGCCGGAGCGCGCCTACCGCACAACAGGCAGAGGATCAGTGGCCGTGGATCAGCCGCCCCGTCGGAGCAGCCCGGCCACCACCCTGGCATCCGGCCGGTCCACCACCGCCACGACGGCAGCCCCCACCACCACGGCCACCACCGCCGCCAGCACCACCGCACCCACGTTCGGCCAGATGCCCGAGACGCCGAGCCACCTCACCACCCCAGCCCCCGCCAGGTACCCCAGCACACCACCGGCGACCGCCGCCCCCGCGGCCCGGGGCAGCCCCGCCGCGGCAACGCTCCCGCGCGCCCGCACCACGGCCCCGAGCAGCAACACCCCACCGGCGGTCATGCCGACGCTCATCCCCAGCGCCATCCCGCCGATCTTCCACCCGGCGGGCAGCAGCAGCACGAGCACGGTCTGCGCGACGATGACGACCAGCCACCCCGCCACCGTCCCGGTGGCGGCCGCCCGCCCGAGCCCGGCCGCGTAGAGCACCCGGCTCAGATGGGCGATGAGCCCGTAGCCGACGATGCCCGGCGCGAACAGCGCGATCGCCAGGGCGAGCTGAGGCGGCGGCACCTCGCTCCTGCCTCCCAGGAACACCACCGCCCCAGGCCCCGACGCGGCGGCCAGCACCCCGGCCGCCAGCCCCGTGACCAGCACCACGGCCCGCGTGGTCCGCGCCGCCAGCGCCGAGAACGCGACCGCGTCGCCCGCCTGCGCCGACAGCCGGGGGAACGCGCTGGTGGCGATCGGCACGGCCAGCACCGCGTACGGCACCAGGTAGATCGCCCACGCGTAGTTGTAGACGGTGAGGGCCCCGTTGCCGATCGCCTTGTTCGACAGCAGCACGACGACGATCATGGCGGCCTGCTGGGCGAGCAGCGCCGCGATCCCGGCCAGGGCGAGCCTGCGCACCTGCCCCGCCACGCCGTCGGGGAAGCGTAAGGTGGGCCGCCACCGCAGCCCCAGCCGCGACACGGGCCCGACCACGGTCAGCACGAGCGAGAGCACGCCCAGGCTGGTGCCCACCGACAACGCCAGCTCGGCCGGCCCGGGCAGATGAGCCGGGTCGACGGTCCCCGAGCTGAGCGGCACGAACAGCAGGTACGCCACGATGACCACGATGCTGGACACCAGCGGCGCGACCGCAGGCCCGGCGAAGCGGCTGTGCGACTGCAGCACGCCGTAGAGCACGACGGCCACGCCGTACAGGGGGATCTGGGGGGCGAAGACGACCAGCATCCGGGTGGCGACGGCGACGAGCTGGGTCGTGTCGCACCCGTTGACGGCCTCGCCGAGGAACAGGCCGATGACCGGCCGGGCGAACAGCGCGGTGAGCGCCCCCAGCGGCACCAGGACCACGACAACCCACGTCAGCAGCGCCGAGCTGATGTGCGCGGTGCGCTCGCGCGAGGCCGCGGACCCGGCCAGCACCGGCACCACCATGCCCGCCAGCGCACCTCCGACGACGACCTCGAAGACGATGTTGGGGATCTGGTTGGCCGTCATGTAGGCGGTGGACAGGCAGTTGGTGCCGACGGTCTGGGCGAAGGCGTACTGCTTGGCGAAGCCGGCGATCCGGGCCAGCACGGTGATCGCCCCGATGAGCAGGGCGCCACCCGCCACGCCCCGCGCCGTCACGCTCCGCACCCGGCCTCCCCCGCCCAGTATCCGGTCACGCGGACATCCTGGCAGGTGCCACCGACAATCGCGCGCGGAGGGTCACACGTGGTCGACGGGACGCCGCCCGAGCATGTCGAGCCGGTTGAGCACCGGGTTCGCGGCGATGACCTTGGTGAAGCTGACCTTCTCCGAGGCCGCGGTGAGCGCCGCGACCGTGCCCAGGAGGACCAGCCTGCCGGGCCTGCCGAGCTTGGTGACGGCGGCCAGCCCGAGCAGCGCGCCGAGCGAGTTGGCGCCCGCGTCGCCGAGCATGGCGCGCTCGCCGAGGTCGTCGGGCAGCAGCGCCGCGGCGGCGCCCAGCGGCACGGCGGCCAGGGCCGCGGCGGCGGGCGAGGACCGCAGCAGCGAGACCGCCAGCAGCGGCCCGCCGGCCAGCAGCCCGACCTTGATCGCCCGGCCGGGACGCAGGTCGAACAGGTTGGCGAGGTTGGCGGCGCCGGCGATGGCCGCGCCGTTGACCAGGGTGTCGACGGGCCCGTCGGAGACGAGGGCGGCGGCGCCCAGCCCGGTGGCGCCGATCCCGAGGATCTTGACGGCGCCGCTGGTGACCTCGCCGCGGGCCAGAGCCGTCAGATGGCCCTTGAACCCCTTGGAGGACGTGGTGCCGTAGAGGTCGTCGTAGGCCCCGAGGGCGCCGGTGCCGACGCCGGCCAGCACCGCGGCCAGCCGGGTACGCGGCGCCAGGCCGGGTGTGAGCGCGGCCGCGGCGCCGGAGCCCGCCACGAACGCGGGCCCTTCCAGCAGGGTGATGGGCTCGCCGCGGTGGTTCTTGCGCGTCCAGCGCCCGCCCAGGTCGGCCGGACGGTTCCGGGTGAAGGCGGAGTAGGCGGCACGGGCGGCGGCGGCACCGATCGCGGCGCCGGCCAGCGCGTAGAGCAGGCCACGGGCCATGTCAGCTCCCTGACTGGGTCGGTGAGGGTGTGGTGGTCGGCAGGGCGGGCTGGGTGGCCGAGGCCCCCTTGCCGATGCCGTACTGGCCGGCCCGCCCGCTCAGTTGCTCCCGGAGAGCGTAGACGACCACGACCCGGCCCGTGGGCATATCGACGGTATCGACGGTGGACACGCGCTTGGCGACGTCGCCGTCGTCGCGCAGGGCACTGACGGCGCCCCCGGTGACGGCCGCGTTGGCGGCGCTGCCGGCCAGCACCGCGCCCTTGCCCGCGGCGTCGAGCCGGTCGGCGACCGAGACGAGCGCGCCCAGCTGGGTCTCGGCCTGCTCCCCCTCGTACGCCTTCTCCGGCGCGAACATCACCGCCAGCATGGCCCGCTTGGCGGGGTCGCCGTCGGTGCTGACCAGCCCGCCCGCCTCGAACCCGCTGATGACGGCGGCGGTCGCGGCATTGGGGGTGCCCGCCTGGGCCTGGTCGGTGGTGAGCAGCGTGGAGGCGAGAAGTGCGCCGGCCTTGTCCCAGACGGTCGCCGTGGACGGGAAGACCATGTCGACCGGTTTGAGCTGGTTGACCAGGCCGTCGAGCACACCGCTGCGGTCGGGGTCGAAGAACTTTTCGGTCAGCGTGACGCGCCCGCTCACCTCGGCGCCCGCCTCCTCCAGCACCTGCTGCTCGGCCTCGCGGAACGTGGTGCTCGACCCCGGCGCCTCGACCAGCAGCACGCGCTGGCCGGTCAGCTCGCCGGCCACCAGCTTCGGAGTGACGCTGGTGACGAAGGCGTCGTTGCCCGCCTCGCGGCCCTGGAGCTGGTCGATCTGCACGCGCAGCTCGTCCTTGGTCTTGGTGAGCTGCGCGGAGATCTCCTGCGCGGACTTGACCGCGGGCTCCTGTAGCAGCGTGGTGCCCAGGACGATCCCGACCGCCAGCGCCAGGAAGATCGCGACGATGGAGACGACGTGGTAGCGAAAATCGATCACGAGAAGAGTCCGACCAGCCAGAAGATGAATGCGTTCCAGACGTCTTGCAGGCCGTTCAGCCAGGTCTGGCCGAGCGGCGACAGGAAGAGCGCCACCCCCATGGTGATCAGGGCGGTGATCACGAGCATCAGGAGCTGGGAGGTGGTGATGCGGCTGCGGTAGAGCCTGCTCACGCCCTTGGCGTCGATGAGCTTGCTGCCGATGATCAGCCGGGTCAGGAAGGTGCTGGCCATTCCGGAGCGGCCCTTGTCGAGGAACTCCTCCAGGGTGCCGTGGGTGCCGACCGCGACGATCAGCTCGGCGCCCTTGTCGTCGGCCAGCAGCATCGCGATGTCCTCGCTGGTGCCGGTGGCCGGGAAGATGACCGCCTCGCGGCCGAGCTGGTGCACCCGCTCCAGGCCGGGGGCGCGGCCGTCGCGGTAAGCGTGCACGACGAGCTCGGCGCCGCAGGTCAGGGCCTTGGTCGAGACTGAGTCGAAGTCGCCCACGATCACGTCGGGGAGGTAGCCGGCCTCCAGCAGCGCGTCGGCGCCGCCGTCGACGCCGACGAGGACGGGACGGTATTCCCTGATGTAGGGGCGAAGAGTGGCGATGTCTTCCTTGTAGTGATATCCGCGCACCACGATGAGGACATGTCTGCCCTCCATCGGGGTGCGGATCTCAGGCACGCCGACTCCGTCGATGAGAAGCTTGCCCTCACCACGAACGTACTCCATCGTGTTGACGGCGAAAGCCTCGATCTGCACGGCCAGCCCGGCGCGCGCCTCGGCCATGGCGGCCTCGACGGCCTCGGCCGTCTGCTCGTCGCCCTTGCCCACGACGTCGTCGTCGAGGTAGATGACGCCCTCGTGGAGGCGGATGACGTCGCCGTCCTTGACGCGTTCGAACAGCTCGGGGTTGGCGTTGTCGACGAACGGCACGCCCGCGTCGAGCAGGATCTGCGGCCCCAGGTTGGGATAGCGGCCGCTGATGCCGGCGGCGACGTTGACCACAGCCGCCGCGCCGCACGCGACGAGCGCCTCCGCGCTGACCCGGTCAACGTCGACATGGTCGATAATCGCTATTTCCCCGGGCTGGAGGCGTTTGGTCAGCCTCTTGGTTCGCCGGTCGATTCTCGCCACTGCCGTCACACCGGGAAGGTCACCGACCTTCCTGCCACGGAGGCCCGGCATCTTGCTCCCCGGAACCTTCATCATGACCATCCTGCCAGAGGGAAACAGCGCGGAGGCCAAGCACTACGCCGCGTGTCCACTATGTCACGCTGAATCACCTGTCGGCCGCTGCGAGCCCGAGCAGCTCCTCCGCGTGCGCCCGGCCCAGTTCGGAGTCCTCCAGACCGGCCAGCATGCGCGACAGTTCGCGGACGCGCCCCTCGTGGTTGAGCGTGACGACCCCGCTGCGCACGACGCTGCCGTCGCTGGCCTTCTCGACGACCAGATGCTGGTCGGCGAAGGCCGCCACCTGCGGGAGGTGGGTGACGACGATCACCTGCGCGGTGCGTGCGAGCCGGGCCAGCCGGCGCCCGATCTCGACCGCGGCCTTGCCGCCGACCCCCGCGTCGACCTCGTCGAACACGAACGTCGGCACCGGGTCGGCACCGGCGAACACGACCTCGATGGCGAGCATGACGCGGCTCAGCTCGCCGCCGGAGGCGCCCTTGTTGAGCGGCAGCGGCGGCGCGGCCGGGTGGGCGGCCATCCGCAGCTCCACCTCGTCGACGCCCTCCGGGCCGAACTCGGCGCTCTGGGTGAGCTGCACCACGACCCGGGCGTGGGGCATGGCCAGCGCGGTCAGTTCTTCGGTCACGGCCTGGCCGAACCGCTCGGCGGCGGCCTCGCGGACCTTGGTGAGCTCGGCGGCCAGGGTGGTGAGCCTGGTGGTGAGCTCCTCGTGCTCGCGGGTGAGCTCCTCGATGCGCTCGTCGTCGCCTTCGAGCTCGCCCAGGCGGGCGGCCGCCTGCTGGGCCCAGGCCAGCACCCCTGCGCTGTCCTCGGCGTACTTCCTGATCAGGCTGCCCAGCACGGACCTGCGTTCCTGCACGGCTCCCAGACGGGCGGGGTCGGCCTCGATGGACTCGGCGTAGGCGGCCAGGTCGGTGGCGACGTCGGAGATCAGGTATCCGGCCTCGGCGAGCCGGTCGGCCACGCCGGCGAGCTGGGGGTCGTAGTCGCGCACGGCCTCGACGGCCGCGCGGGCCTCCCCGAGCAGCGAGATCACGTCACGGGCGCCGCCGCCGGCCTCCATCGGGTCGCCGAGCAGCGCGGTGTGGGACGTGGTGGCGGCGCTGCGCAGCGCGTCGGCGTGCGAGAGGCGCTCCTCCTCCTCGCGCAGCTCGGCGTCCTCGCCCGGCTTGGGGTCGACCTTCTCGATCTCCTCCAGGCCGAACCGCAGCCGGTCGGCCTCCTGGGCGCGCTCCCTGGCCTGGGTGGTCAGCTCGTCGAGCAGCGCCCCGACCTGCTTGTGCCGCTTGTACGCCTGTGAATACGCCCGCAACGGCTTGACCAGCTCGTTTCCGGCGTAACGGTCGAGCGCGGCGCGCTGCCTGGCGGCCTGCAGCAGCCGCTGCTGGTCCATCTGCCCGTGCACCGCCACCAGGTCGTCGGCCAGGTACGTCAGCGTGCCGACGGGCACCGTACGGCCCCCGAGCCAGGCCCTGGAGCGGCCCTCGGCCGAGACGGTGCGCGAGATGATCAGCTCGCCGTCCTCGACCTCACCGCCGAGGTCCTCGACCTGCTGGGCGACCCGGCCGCCGGGCTCGACGACGAGCGTGCCCTCCACGGTCGCCTTGTCGGCCCCCGGACGGATGCGCGAGGGATCGGCCCGGCCGCCGAACAACAGCCCGAGCCCCGTGACGACCATCGTCTTGCCCGCGCCGGTCTCGCCGGTGACCACGTTGAAGCCCGGCGAAAGCTCGAGTACGGCCTCGTCGATGACGCCGAGCCCCTGGATGCGGACCTCCTCGACCCTTGGTCGCACTGCCCACTCCCGTCACTGCCGTGCCTGATGGCCGGTCGATTGTCTCCGGACACCTGTTGCCCATGGGATCCTACGCGCTCCGCCCTCCATTCATTCAGGGTCGCACTCTCCCGCGCCATCCTTGAACCGGTAGTTCGAACTTGGCGACCAGCCTGTCGGTGAAGGGCGCGCCGGTGTTCTCGACGCCGTGCAGACGGGCCAGGCGCACCGGCTCGGCGCCCCTGCGCACCTCCACACGTGACCCGGAGGGCAACTCGAAACGGCGGCGGCCGTCGCACCACAGAACCCCGCCCGGAGTGTCCGGCAGGATCTCCACGGCCATCGTGGACCGGGGCGAGACCACCAGCGGCCGCGCGAACAGCGCGTGGGCGCTGATCGGCACCAGGAGCAGCGCCTCCACCTCCGGCCAGACCACCGGCCCGCCGGCCGAGAACGCATACGCCGTCGAACCCGTAGGAGTGGCACATATCACGCCGTCGCAGCCCCAGCGGGACAGCGGCCGCCCGTCGATCTCGGCGACCACCTCCAGCATGCGTTCCTGCTTCTCCACGGTGACCTCGTTGAGCGCCCACGTGTCGGCGATCACCCGGCCGTTCTGCCTGGCCAGGACGTCGATCGTCATGCGCTCCTCGACGTCGTAGCGCCCGGCGACCACGCTGTCGACCGCCGAGGCCAGGTCGGCCACCTCCGCCTCGGCCAGGAACCCGACGTGCCCGAGGTTGACCCCGAGCAGCGGCGTGCCGGCGGGCTTGGCCAGCTCGGCCGAGCGCAGCAGCGAGCCGTCGCCGCCGAGCACGATCATGACCTCGGCGTCCTTGGCCGAGCCGGGGTCGTCGCTGGGGACGACCTCCACCCCGCCACAGCCGATGTCACGCGCCTCGGTGTCCAGGACGCGCACGTTGATGCCCGCCCCGACCAGCCGGTTGATGACCAGACGGGCGCTCTCGACGGCGGCGCCCCGCCCAGTGTGGACGGCGACCAGCACGGTCCGGTTCATTGCGGCCCTTCCGCGACGGCACGCTGGATCTCGGCATCGAGCTCGGCGACGGGCGGATCACCCTCTCCTTTGCCCAGCCACAGCAGGTATTCGACATTTCCGGAAGGGCCGGGCAGCGGGCTCGCGGTCACGCCCCGCACGCTCAGCCCCAGCTCCTGCGCCTTGGCCGCGGCCTCGCGCACCGACCTGGCCCGCAGCTCGGGGTCGCGCACCACGCCGCCCGCGCCCACGAGCTCCTTGCCCACCTCGAACTGCGGCTTGACCAGCATGACGAAGTCGGCCCGCGGCGCGGCGACCTGCGCCAGCGCGGGCAGCACGAGCCGCAGCGAGATGAACGACAGGTCGCCCACGACCAGCGTGGGCGGCTCGCCGACCATGTCGGGGGTCAGGTCGCGCACGTTGACGCGTTCCATCACGGTCACCCGCTCGTCGGTGCGCAGTGACCAGGCGAGCTGGCCGTAGCCGACGTCGACGGCGAGCACATGGGCCGCGCCGTGGCGCAGCAGCACGTCGGTGAAACCTCCCGTGGAGGCTCCCGCGTCGAGGCACCTGCGCCCCTCCACCGACAGGCTCTTGAACGCCTCCAGCGCCCCGAGCAGTTTGTGCGCTCCCCGCGAAACGTAGTCGGGCCCGTCGGCCGACTCGGCGACGACGATGGCCGAGGCGGTGTCGACCTGGGTAGCGGGCTTGTGCGCCTGCTGGCCGCCCACGCTGACCCGCCCGGCCTCGATGAGCTGGGCGGCCTGCTCGCGCGACCTGGCCAGCCCGCGGCGCACCAGCTCGCTGTCGAGACGGATCCTGCGGCTCACCGCTCGCCCAGCGCTTCGTCGCCCGCACCCGCGAGAGTGGACTCCAGCCCGGCGAACGCCTCCTCGAACACGGCCACGTGCTCGTTCACCGGCAGCTCGCCCACACGACCGAGACCGGCCACGATGGCGTCGACCCGCTCGTCACCGGTCTCCTCCGGCAGCTCACTCATGACTCGACCGTAACGCCTCGGGCGAGCGCCCGGGACCTTGGCAGGCGTGTCACGCGTTGAGACTCATACGGGGGTGCTAGTGATGTGGAACGCTACCGACCGCAAAGGGAAAGAAAGGATGCCCAACATGGCAAGCGTCGAGGAGTGCCGGGCGGCACTGGCCAGGCTCGTCGCCCAGTTCGACGAGATCGGCGCGGAGGATCGTGCCAAACACGTGGTCGAGCGCACGGTCAGCGCCCGGGTCTCCGACCTCGACGTGATCTTCTACGGGCGGCTGCACCACGGGGGGCTCGACCCGTTCACCGAGGAGCCGCCGGCGGGCGGCAAACCGGCCGATGTGAAGATCACCATCGCGAGCGACGACCTGATCGCGCTGGTCGACGGCGAGTTGGATCTGGCCCGTGCGCTGCTCGGAGGGCGGGTGAAGATCGACGCGAGCTTCGGCGACCTGCTGCGCCTGCGCAAGCTGATCTGACCGTTTCTGTTCAGGCGGCTGTTCGATGTCCTACGCAGCTGCGCAGCGCGGGTGTTCGCTGTCAGGCGACTACTCGGCGCGTGCGTTAACTGTTAGGCGACAAGCGAACAGCGACCCTGCCCCTCGCCCCCCGACCGACTGAGCCGCCCTCCGGCGGCCACGTCGCCCCCATCTGACGCTTCTCCCCACAGACCCCCCGCGATCATGGCGCTGCCCCTGCGCGTGGACGAGCCCGTCGTGTCGCGAGCCGTGGAAGAAGGACGCCGTCACGGCAGGGCTCGTGGGCTGCTGGCCGCTGCAGGGCGGGAGAGGCATTGCCGAGGCGGCCCCCGCGCCGGTCGCCTCACCCCACGCGCTTCAGGACGTCCTTGATCGCGTCCTCCCCGATCTGGCCTTCGCCCGCGGCCGTCCAGGCGGCGTCGCAGGCCGCGCGCAGGCCGTCGATCCGGCTGCCGTCGCCTTCGAGGCGCAGCGTCCCGTCGCGCCACTCGGCCCGCCATCCCCCGCAGGCGCCCTCGCGCACGTCGGGATAGGGCTGGACCAGCGCGCCGAGGTCCTCGGCCAGGTACGTGGGCCGGTGCCGGGGCGCAGCGGTCAGCACGTCGAGCGGGGTGGCCACCCCGGTGAACACCAGCAGGCTCTCCACCCCCGCGTTGGAGGCCCCTTCGATGTCGGTGTCCAGCCGGTCCCCCACGACCAGCGGCCGCCGAGCGCCCGTACGGATCATCGACTCCCGGTGCAACGGCGGATCCGGCTTACCGGCGTACACGGGTTCAACCCCGGTGGCGGCGGCGATGACCCGGACCATTGCCCCGTTCCCCGGCAGTTCGCCCCGCCCGGTCGGCATGGTGCTGTCAGCGTTGGAGGCCACGAACAGCGCGCCCTGCCGTACGGCCAGCGCTCCCTCCGACAGCAGGGCGTACGACAAACCGGGAGCGATCCCCTGAACCACCGCCGCGGGCGACTCGGCCGCGACGGACACCGGCCTGAGCCCATGAGCACGTACGGCCACCCGCAGCCCCGACCCGCCCACGACCAGCACCGCGGCGCCCGGAGCCACCCGCTCGGCGACCAGCCGCGCGGCCGCCTGCGCCGAGGTCACCACATCGGCCGCCGTGGCCGGGACGCCGAGTTCCCGCAGGTGGGCGGCGATGGCGGCGGGCGTCCGGGAGGCGTTGTTGGTCACGTAGGCGAGCCGGACCCCCTTGCCCTGCGCCTCCTCCAGCGCCTGCCTCGCCCCGGGAACCGCGTGCTGTCCGAGATAGACCACACCGTCGAGGTCGAGCAGCAGGGTGTCATAGCCGTCAATCAGCACAGCGCCTCTTCCCGTTTGACTCTCACGCCGCGTGAGACTTTAGCGTCGCCTTCGTACCCCGCCACAGGAAGCCCTCTCCTCGTGGATCGGGAAACCCGTACCCGACACCGGAAGGACGACCATGTCCCGCGAGCCCGACGCCACGACCGAGGAACGCATAGAACTGCTCGGCGCTCCCGCCCATGACGAGTACGCGGCGGAGGCCGAGGAACGCTGGGGCGACACGCACGCCTGGGCCGAATCCGCACGCCGCACCTCGACCTACACGCGGGAGGACTGGCGGCGACACGAGGCCGAGGCAGCCGCCCTCTCGGCCCGCCTCGCCGACGCGATGCACGCCGACGTCCCGGCAGACGGCGACCTCGCCATGGACCTGGCCGAGGAACACCGCGCCCACCTCTCCCGCTGGTTCTACGACTGCACGTACGACATCCACCGCGGCCTGGCCGACCTGTACGTCTCCGACCCCCGCTTCACCGCCGCCTTCGACCGCACCTCACCCGGCCTGGCCGCCTACCTCCGATCCGCCATCCTCGCCAACGCCACCCGCCACGGCTGACCCCTGCCACCTGACCAGTCGAAGGGACGTGATGCCGCGCGTGGAAGGCGACGGCCGACAAGCCCGGAACTGGGGGCACGGCCCTCAAGGCGCCGTTTCTGCCACGCAACCCGGGCAAAGTCCCTCACGGCAGCCTTGCGCCGCTCCCATGGGGGTGGAGCAGCCAAATACGGCCACGGCATGCCCGTTCCCTTACGCAAGGGCAGCCAGATTGCAGCCGCGGCATGCCTGCACGCTCAAACAGGGACGGCCTGGGCAGCCACGACGACTGCATTCGCCGCACCACGCCCCCTGGGCACTCGGCTGGGAAGCCGCCGCACAGGCCCCTCATGTCCCAGCAGGTCGTGTTCTCCACACAACCCGAGTCGGTCGCCCAGCAGTGGGGTAGCCACTTCTCCGGTAATGGGCGGAGTCGTCACGGTCGGCCAGGTGCTCGGGGTCGACGGCGGGCACGTGCCGCGATGTCCCTCGGCCGCCGTCAGGGGCTGGGGAACGCGAAGACATGGCCGCCCATGCGTGACGGCATGAACGCCTCGACGGCATGAACGCCTCGTCGCGGCCCCGGAAGGCCCTCAGCGACAGCGTCACCCCTATGGGCCGACCAGGGCACGGCACAGTCGCGTGCTGGGCCACGGACACACGCCGTCCAGCACGGGGCCAGGCCAAGGAAGCGCTCTGCTGCGACGACGCCCGCTCGGCACGACGGGCCGCGAGCAAACAGCGCAGGGGCTCCCGTCCGAGCTGATGCCCCAGGGAGGATCGAAACGCCCAGCTGACACAGTCGATTGGGAGGCGACGTTCGCCATGGCCGGCTCCCGCGCCCGTCTGCCCCTACATCTCCCGGCGAGCCCTCAACGTCGCCCGCACACTCTTCAAGGCCGACACGTAATGCCGCTCGTCCGGCCGCATGGCCACCGCGATGGCCAGCGGCTCCTGAGCGCCCTCCAGATCCCCCGTACGCCACAACGACAAGCCCAGCCCGAAGTACGCATAATCCTCAGCCGGATTCGCATCCACGATCTGCCGGAAGCTGGCCGCGGCCTCCGCGTACTGGCGGGAGTTGAACTGCGCCCGAGCCAGCGCCTCAAGGATGCTCCGGGACTGCGGCTCAGCAGCGGCGGCCCGCTCCAGCAACGCCGCGGCAGCCGCCGGACTCCCCTCCTTCAGCAACTTCACACCACGCTGATACCAGTCGTAAACACCGCCCCCGGGAACGCCACCCACGGACTCATCGTGACCATTTCCGCCCTGAACCATGCGTGAGGACTCCTTCATCGCTGGACGACGAACCTCGCTCCCGCTCCGCCGCGTAAGGGGCGCGACAGCAAACGATTGGGGCAACTCCTGGTAGGCGCAAGCATTTATGGGAGCATGCCCGGTATGGGGACTCCTGAACTGCCGGTGCCTGACGGACTGGTGCTACGGCCCTTCCGAGGCGTACGTTTCGATGTCGAAGATCCCGCCAAGGTGACCTCCCCACCGTACGACCTGATCAGCGATGCGGACGTCGAAGCCCTCCTTGCCTCCCACCCGAACAACGTCGTCCGCCTCATCCTTCCCTGCAACCCCGAAGCGACACCCGCCCCCGAACCCGGCACCCCTGGCGGCCCGGCCGGTACCCCGTCCAGACTCCGCCACCGGACCGAGGTGCCGCTCGAAGCCCGTTACTCCGAGGCCAGGGACACCCTGAGGGCCTGGCTGGACGCCGGCGTCCTCGTGGCCGACGACACTCCTGCCCTGTACGTGTACGAGCAGAGCGGCCCGCACGTCCTCCAGCGCGGCCTGATCGGCGACGTCGGCCTGGTCGACCCCGCCGAACGCGTCATCCTCCCCCACGAGGACGTCATGCCCGGCCCCATCGCCGACCGGCTGGCTCTCATGAGCACCACCGAGGCCAACCTCGAACCCATCTTCCTGCTCTACAACGGCGACAACGGCAAGGCGACCCGCCTGGTGGACGAGGTGGCCGCCAAACGACCGCCCCTCGTCACGGCCGGAACCGAGGACGGCCTCACCCACCGGCTGTGGGCGATCACCGACCAGGACGAGATAGACGCCATCAACGCCGACCTGCGCAACCGTCAGGCCCTGATCGCCGACGGCCACCACCGGTACGCCACCTACCGCGTCCTCCAGCGTCAGGAGCACGCCGCCCGCCAAGCCCTGCGGGACGGAACGCACCAGGCCACGCCCTATGCCCCCCAGGCTTCTCAGCACGCCCCCTTCAACGCGCCCCTGAGCCCGCCCACCCGTATCTCCCAGGACGCATCGCCCCCGCCCCCCGAACACGCCACCGCGCCGGACCGCCCCGTAACGCCCTCTCCCAGCCCAGTCACCTCGTTCCGGCACGAGCTGGTCGATCACCTGGCCCATCCGTCAGCCGAACCGGCCTCCGCCCCGGCCGACCCCCGGCAGGCGCTGGGCCCCTGGGACTTCGGGCTGGCCCTGATCGTCGACTCCACCGCCTACCCACCCGATCTCAAGGCCATCCACCGCGTCATCCCCGGTCTCCCCTTGACCGAGGCCGCCGCCCGGGCCAGGGGCGCCTGGCAGGTGCACGACTTCGACGACCTGGCGCAGGGCCTGGAGGCACTGCAGAACGCGGCCGAGCCCGCCTTCCTGCTCGCCGGCCAGAGCGGCACCCATCTGCTCACGGATCCCGACCCGGTGCAGCTGAACCTGGCGATGCCGGACCAGCATTCGGACCGCTGGAACTCGCTGAACACCTCGATCCTGAGCGAGTTCATCCTGCCCAAGGTGTGGGGCATGGAGGACGACGAGCGGGCCGTACGCATCGTCCACCACGACACCGAGGCGGCATTGCGGCTCGCGATCCAGACGGGCGGCACAGCCGTCATCCTCAAGCCGCTCATGGTCCATGACGTGCTGGCGGTCGCCGCGGGCGGCGAACGAGTGCCCCGCAAGTCCACCTCCTTCGGCCCCAAACCGCGTACCGGCCTGGTCCTGCGCACGTTCGCCATCGACTGACGCCGCCCCTGCCGCGTGGCCGCGCCTCCCCTGCCCACCTCCGAGCGCTCTCCGGGGCGGCGCCTCGCCATCGCCGACAAGGTCACCCCGCCCCGGCCAACTGAGCCACCTGCCGCGGCCCCCGGCTCGGAACCACCTGCTCAGATGGCTCAGGAACCGTCTCCTCGACAGGTCTGACGGCACTGACCTCCACCTCGTACCGCCAGATCTTGGCGGCGGCCGGGCCGAAGACCCGGCAGCGGAAGGCGCCCGTCACCTCGATGAAGTTGCGCGGTTCGAGGCCCCGCACGATCTCCGCCACCTCGGGATCGAACGTGACGCACGGGATGCTGTCGGTGAGAGCCGGGCCTCGCCGGTGCCTGCGCCGGCGGCGGACGATGACGCGCCACTTCGTGGCCATGTCGCCGCTCGGCATCGCGTATTCCTCGACCGCCGCCGACAGCCGCCCCACCAGCACGACCTCGTTCCGATCCATTGTCGTCCTCCCGTTTGTGTTCCGGAGGAGATCACTCTCTACGATGAAGGGAAGCCCGGATCGATACGAACGTCGTTCTGGGGATG
Source organism: Nonomuraea sp. NPDC050227 (assembly GCF_044459705.1). Taxonomy (NCBI): domain Bacteria; kingdom Bacillati; phylum Actinomycetota; class Actinomycetes; order Streptosporangiales; family Streptosporangiaceae; genus Nonomuraea; species Nonomuraea sp. NPDC050227. The sequence continues at coordinate 1,027,019 of NZ_JBITJF010000003.1, forward strand.
ACGGATGTACGCGCGGGAGTGCCTGTGGACAACATCACCGCACTAGGCGGCGACGTCTATGAGATCGACACCAAGATGGCCGGATACGCGGGCATCACCGCCGGCTACCTGATCCTGGGAGATCGGCCGTGCCTGGTGGAGACGGGCACCTCGACCTCGTCCCCCGTGGTGCGCGACGCGCTCGCCTCGCTCGGCGTCGGCCCGGACGACCTGGCCACCGTGGTGGTGACCCACATCCACCTGGACCACGCGGGCGGTGTGGGCGACATCGCGAAGTTCTTCCCGTCCGCGCAGGTGGTGGTACATGAGAAGGGCGCGCGCCATCTGGCCGATCCGTCGCGTCTGATGGCCAGCGCCCGGATGGTCTGGGGTGACCAGCTCGACACCCTCTTCGGCGAGCTGTCCCCCACCGAGGCCGAGCGGATCGTCGCCCTGGGCGACACCGGCGCCATCGACCTGGGCAACGGCCGCACGCTGAGCAGCCACTACTCGCCCGGCCACGCCAAGCACCACGTCGGCCTGATCGACTCCGCCACCGGAGACCTCTACGTCGGGGACGCCGCGGGCGTGTACCTGCCCCAGACCGGCGACCTGCGCCCCGCCACCCCGCCGCCGGACTTCGACCTTCAGACGGCTCTCGACTCGATCGCCCTGTTCCAGGCACTTGGTCCGCAACGGTTGCTGTTCAGCCATTACGGACCGGTCGGCGCCGTCCAGGAGACCCTTGAGCGGTCCGCCGAAGAGCTCCGGGTCTGGGTGGATCTCACCCGTCAGGCACACTCCGAGGGCCTCGACCTCGATCACGCGGTCGCCATGGTCCGCGACCGCACCAAGGAGCGCTACACCGCCCTGCAGTCGGACGACGTGACGGCCGAGCAGTTCGAGCTGCTGAGCGGCGCCCCGTCGAACGTCGCGGGCATCCTCCACTGGCTCAACCGCGTCGAACGATGACGACCGGCCGATCACACCCCATGTGACACAAAAAACTCCGCCGTCCCCCTGATCATCAGGGGGACGGCGGAGCGGCAACACCTACTCGTCGTTCTTCTTCGGCCGGTCCTTAGCGGATTCGTCCGTCTCGACTTCCAGCACGTCACCGAAGTCCGGCTCGATGAACGCGGGCGTGATCCCCGGCGTCCCGGCCTCCGCCGGCTTCTCTTCCTCGCCACCGTCGGCGGGCTCGCCCGCCTCCGGCTCGGCCGTCTCAGCAGGGACCTCGGCCGTCTCAGCAGCGACGGCGTCCTTCGGCTCGGCAGGCTCGACCGGCTCGGCAGGCCGCTCGGCGGCCTCGGGCTCCAGGAGGTCGTCCGCCTCGGCCAGGGCCTCGTCGTCCTCTTCCTCCTCCTCGGCCAGCTTGCCCGCGTCGGCGGCGCCGGCGTCGTCGAAGTCGTCCTCGGAGTCGAGGTCCTCCTCGAAGTCCTCCTCGACGTCCTCGATGACGGCTCCGGTGAGCTCGGCGTAGCGCTCGGCCGCGTCCGTCTCCCCGTCCTCGTCGAAGGCCATCGCACGGGCGAACCAGTCGGTCGCCGCCTCCTGGTGCCCGGCGTCGGCCAGGGCGTCCGCATAGGCGAACGCGAGGCGCGCCGACCACGGCTTGGGCTGCGGGTCACGCAGCTCGGGCAGGCGCTGAAGGGTGATCACGGCCGCGTCCTGCTGGCCGAGGTCACGCCTGGCACCCGACTCGACGATGGTCAGCTCGATGCGTCCGGCCCGGTCGAGGCGCTCGGCCTCCGGCGAACGCACGAGATCGATGGCCCGCTCCGGACGGCCCATACCGCGCTCGCAGTCGGCCATGACCGGCAGGTACGCGTCGGACCCCGTCATCCTCCTGGCCGCACGCAGGTCGCTGAGCGCCTCGGAGAAGTGTCCGGCCCGGTAGGCGACGATGCCCGCAGCCTCGCGTACGACACCGATGCGAGCGGCGAACCGACGCGCCACCTTGGTGTGTTCGTGCGCCTTGTCGGGATCGTCCTCCTCAAGGGCGCGCTCGGCAGCGACCAGGTGCCTGCCGACCAGGTCGGAGAGGTCACCGGGCAGCGAACGCAGCTCCTCGCGCACTTCCTTGTCGAGCTCTTCCGCGGTGATGTCCGGTGCCACCTCGGGCAGCCTCTCGCGCTGCGGGGCGTCGGAGTCGCGCTCCTCGCGGCCGTACCTGGCGCGGGTGCCGCCGCCCGGACGCTCCCCGCGGTCGTCCCGCGAGAACGGACGCGACTCACGGTAGCCGCCACCCTCGCGACGAGGCCCGTAGGAGTCGTCGCGACGCGGGCCACGGTCGTAGCCACCCTCGCGACGCGGCCCCCGGTCGAACCCCTCACGACGCTGCCCGCCACCGCGGTCATCACGGAACCCGCCCTCTCGGCGCGGCCCCCCTTCGCGACGCGGCCCACGGTCACCGTAACCGCCGCCTTCACGGCGCGGACCACGGTCGAAGCCCTCACGAGGACCACGGTCGAAGCCCTCACGAGGACCACGGTCGAAGCCCTCACGAGGACCACGCTCGGAGCCCTCACCGCGAGGACCACGGTCAAAGCCTTCCCGGCGCGGGCCCCGGTCACCGAAGCGGTCGTCGCGGCGCTCGCCGTACCCGCCGCCCTCACGGCGCGGACCACGGTCGAAGCCTTCGCGACGCGGCCCGCGGTCGAAGCCTTCCCTGCGCGGACCGCGGTCAAAGCCCTCGCGACGCGGCCCACGCTCTCGGTCGAACCCCTCACGACGCGGCCCCTGCTCGAAGCCCTCACGACGCGGGCCCCGGTCAAAGCCTTCCCGACGCGGACCGCGGTCACCGTAGCCGCCGCCTTCCCGACGCGGCCCACGGTCACCGAAACCGCCGCCTTCACGACGCGGCCCACGGTCACCGAAACCGCCGCCCTCACGGCGCGGCCCACGGTCGCCATAGCCGCCGCCCTCACGCCGAGGTCCGCGGTCCTGGAAGGGACGACGCTCGTCGCCCTCACGACGCGGCCCGCGGTCGAAGCCCTCCCGGCGAGGACCACGGTCGAATCCCTCACGACGCGGACCACGGTCACCGTAGCCACCGCCCTCACGGCGCGGCCCCCGGTCCTGGTACGGACGGCGGTCATCGCCCTCACGGCGCGGCCCGCGATCATCCCGGTCCCGGTAAGGAGGACGCTCCTCACCCTCACGACGCGGCCCGCGATCGAAGCCCTCCCGGCGAGGACCACGGTCGAAACCCTCACGACGCGGACCACGGTCAAAACCCTCACGACGCGGACCACGATCGCCGTACCGGCTCTCGCGACGCTCGCCGCCGCCGCCCTCGCGACGCTCGCCGTAGCTGCCTCCGCCTTCACGGCGCTCACCGTAGCCGCCCTCGCGGCGGGGTCCGCGGTCGTCGCGGTCGCGGTAGGAGCGGCCCTCGTCCCGGAAACCGCCCTCGCGCCGTGGCGCACGCTCGTCGCGGGAACCCTCCCCGCTTCGGGGCGCTCTGTCCTCGCGGTTGTACGGCCGCGGCCGGCCCTCTGAACGGAACGGACGATCGCTACCGGAATCACGCCCGCGAGAGCCGTATCCGCCAGTCCTGCCGCCGCTGGAGCGCCTGTCCCCGTAGTCGCCGCGCCCGCGCTGTCCGCCGTCCGATCCGTTATCACTGTTCACTTCTGGTCCATTTCGTTGGCTCACTCAGCGGACTCACAACGGCGGTCCACCGTGGCTGGTCGCCGCCCGCCCTCGGGCCTTACGCGACGAAGGCCACCCGTGGGGGTGGCCCGCTCCCCCCAGCCTAGCAAGCCCCCGACCGTTAACGAGCCCTCCAGCCACCCACGACGATCCCAGCTTCGCCTCCCCCCACAGAACGCCGCTCACTAGAAAGACGCGGTAGTGATCTCATAGTCGAAATCGCGCAACACAAGAACAGGAAGTCTCCTCATCTACATCTGGCGGACGTTCTCGTGCACGTGTCTCCGGAGGCGTTGGAGGAGGCACCAGAACGACATCCAGCGGAGGCGGCCGAGGAATTGCCGGTTCGACCCGTGTGCACAGCAATTGGCTCACCGCCATCACTCATGGCAGGCTCACGAGGCTATAAGGTGTCGCGCCCGGCCTCCAGGCTTCGGAACGGGAAGTCGCTGGAGTCGATGTGCTCGTATCCAACAGGGGGAAAGCCAAGTGCGGAGAGCGCATCAACACATGGGGTCTCCTACCGCGCGCCAGCCCTGACAGGAAGCTCCGTGTTCGCGAGCCGGCTGGCACAACGCGACTGGCGGCCAGCCGCGTTACACGGAACCGAACTCCCAAGCCGTGCTGTGCTGCGCGCCATCTGAGCTCTTCATCGGAAAACGTGTACAACGCAAAGAAGCCCCACACGATCCCGTGTGGGGCTTCTTTGAAAGATTGTCCGGCGGTGACCTACTCTCCCACACCCTCCCGAGTGCAGTACCATCGGCGCAGAGAAGCTTAACTTCCGGGTTCGGAATGTAACCGGGTGTTTCCTTCTCGCAATAACCGCCGTAACTCTATGAAACTGTCAAGCGAACTGCCGCTTGCTGTTTCAGAATTGCATAGTGGACGCGGGCAAGAATTTCCTTGGTGTGGCGCAGCTCCGGACCCGGCGAAGAGTAACAGAGCGCAGCACACACCAAAGCATTATGCTTTGTGGTCAAGTCCTCGGCCTATTAGTACCGGTCAGCTCCACACGTTACCGTGCTTCCACCTCCGGCCTATCAACCCGGTCGTCTACCGGGAGCCTTAC